>DATFFM010000129.1:0-4048 GCA_035250005.1 Vicinamibacterales bacterium
CGCGAGCGAAGATCGAGGCGCTGGGCGCGGCACTGGACGCGCTCGACACTTTGTACATCGCGGACGGCCATCATCGCTCCGCGGCCGCGGCGCGTGTCGCGCTGCAGCGGCGCGCCGCCGGTGCGCCGCTCGCGAGCCACGAACTCTCTCTTGCGGTCGCGTTTCCGCACGACGAGATGCGGATCCTCGCCTACAACCGCGTGGTCGCCGACTTGAGCGGGCTTTCGCCGGACGCGCTCCTCGCGAAGGTCGGCGCGAGCTTCGGGGTCGAGCCGAGCGCGGCGGCCGTGCAGCCCGCGGAGCCGGAGACGTTCGGGATGTTCGTCGCCGATCGCTGGTACTGCTTGCGGATTCGGCCCGAGCTCGTGCCGCGCGCCGACCCGGTCGCGAGCCTCGACGTGAGCCTGCTCCAAGAGCACCTGCTCGCGCCGATCTTGGGCATCGGCGACCCGCGCACCGACAAGCGGATCGACTTCGTCGGCGGTGTGCGCGGCGTCATGGGCCTCGAGCAGCGCGTGCGCGACGGGCGCGCTGCGATCGCGTTCGCGCTGCACCCGACGCGCATGGAGCAGCTGATGGCCGTTGCCGATGCCGGCAAGCTGATGCCGCCCAAGTCGACATGGTTCGAGCCGAAGCTCGCCGACGGGCTCCTCTCGCACGTGCTCGACTGAGCGCGAGCCTCCGGGACCGCCCCGGGCCGCACGTCCGAGCGCGACAGGCTCGCCAAGATCAGCGCGAAGCAGCACGCGGAGCTGGGCAATACCTTGGACCTGATCGAGGTGCTGCCGCCCGGTCTCAGCCGCCGGCTACGCTCAGGCTTCAGGATCGATGGTGAAAAGCTCTTGTGGGCGGCGGACCCCGCGTAGTGCATAGCGACCGAGCGAGATTAGCCGGTGGCGGGCCGGGCCCGCCGCTTCAGCAAATGCAGATGAGACGACGAGCCATTGATCGAGGGACCGGCACATCGCCTCAATGCGCGCGGTTTCATTCACGGCCGGCCCCACGACCGTGAAATCCAGGCGGGCGGGGCTGCCTATATTCCCGTAGAGCACCTCGCCGTAATGCAGGGCCACGTAGAACTCGCAGGTCGGCAGCCCCGCTTGCGACCGGCGCTCGTTCAGCGCGTCGACGGCGGCGCGCAGCGATACCGCGGCCTCGAGTGCGCGCCGGCACAGGGTTTCGGTACCGCCGCCGTCGCGCGGAAACATGGCGAAAACGCCGTCGCCCATAAACTTGAGCACCTCGCCCTCGTGCTGCTGGACGGCGGCCACGACGGCTTCCGCATAGTCGTTCAAGAGAGCCAGAAGGACGGGGCCATCTACGGCATCGGCGATCTTCGTGAAGCCCTGAAGGTCGCTGTACCAGAGCACGGCCGGGACGCTCACCGCGCGCCCGCGGTCGATCGAGCCGGCGATCACGCGCTCGCCCGGGTCCTTGCCAAGATAGGTCGTCATCAACGCCCGGGCGGTCCTGACCGTGATGATCGCCTTGTAGGTCAAAGCCAGTGGCGGCATGAGGCGGCGCAGGAACTCGACTTCGCCGTCCGTGAAGCCTCCCTGGCGGTCGGTCTGAAACGAGCAGAAGACCCCCTCCATCTCGCCCAGCCGTGCCCGCTTCCCGAAGCTCGACGCGAAGGCGATGTAGTCGGTGCAGCCCTCGTCCTGAAGCTCGTCGAGGAGGGGAAACTCTCCCCGCCTGTACCCCTGGTCCAGGCGCCGACGCAGCTCGCCGGCCTTGCTCTCGATGAGAGCGAAGAGCGGGCTTCGAAGCCAGGAATCGCTGTTGTCGATGTCGAAGGTCCGCTCCCACACCGATTCTTCCACACCCGTTTCCGGGCGCCATCGGTAGCTGATGCCGCCGATCACGGGGTGCAGGTAGTCGCTGCCAATCAGCATTCTCCGCAGGCCGAACCCGGCCTGACGCAGCCGAGCGGTCACGCCCTCCAGCAGCGCCCCGAGATCGTCCTCATCCAGCCCGAAGCGGACGAGAAAATCGCTGATCTCGCGCTCGCGGGCCTCCAGAACCGTCTCGTCAAGGGTCACCAGAGGCTCCTCCGCAGGTATAATTGCGGACCTCCTGGCATGTCGTGCCACGAGTGGCGCGACTGCAATAGATGGTACCTTCACCCGGCCCGTCGATCAGCAGGTCATCAGGCCCGTCGGTATTGCTCGTCGCTGACCTGTTCCATCCAGTTGACGACCTTGCCGTCCAGCGCCTCCTGAATGGCGATGTGCGTCATTGCCGTCGTGGGGGTTGCGCCATGCCAATGCTTCTCATCCGGCGGAAACCAGACCACATCGCCCGGGCGGATTTCCTCGACCGGGCCGCCCCAGGCCTGCACCCAGCCGAAGCCGGACGTGACGATCAGAATCTGGCCGAGGGGATGTGTGTGCCATGCCGTGCGCGCGCCAGGCTCGAAGGTGACGCTGGCGCCGCGGGCACGTGCCGGATCAGGCGCCTGGAAGAGCGGGTCGACCCGCACCGCGCCGGTGAACCAGTCTGCCGGTCCCTTGCCGGACGGCTGCGAGCCGTTTCGGGTGATCTCCATCGTTAGCATCCTTCGTGTCGTTGGCACAGTCGTTGCCAGCGCCTGTCCGGCTGCCGCCAGCGCGGCGAGGCCGCCACCGGCGACGAGCATGCGTCTGCGCGTGATCATGGCGCCTCCTGCAAGGTCGGCGAGGCTGAATGCGCGCACAAAGTCTGAGATCGGCATATCCGTCGGTGTAGTTCTCAGTGCGCCGTGAAGCCGCCGTCGACCGGCAGGCCGACGCCGATCACGAAGCTCGCCGCCGGGCTGCACAGCCACAGCACGGCGGCGGCGACCTCTTCGGCCCGGCCGAGGCGGCCGATCGACTGCTGCTTCATGATCTCGGCCATCGCGTCGGCCTGACCTTCGAGCATGTCGGCAACCATCGGCGTGTCGATCGTGCCAGGGCAGACCGCGTTGATGCGGATGCCGCGCGGCGCATATTCGACGCCAGCGCTTTTGGTCATGCCGAGCACGGCGTGCTTGGTGCCGTGATAGGCTGCGCGTTGCGGGAGGCCGACGAGACCGCCCAAAGACGAACAGTTGACGATCGCGCCACGCCCTTGATCGCGCATAACGCGCAGCTCATGCTTCATGCAGGCCCAGACCCCCCGCTGGTTAACTGCAGTCACGCGCTCGAAATTCTCGATCGGCTCGTCGGCGGCATCGGACGGCGGCACCTGGATGCCGGCATTGTTGAACGCCATGTCGAGCCGGCCGTACTCTGCGACCGCGCGGTCGACCATCGCGGCCACTTGCGCCTCGTCCGCAACGTCGCAGGCGATGCCGATCGCGGTGCCGCCCTCGCCGACGATCCGCTCGGCCTCCTTTGCGGCGAGGTCGCCGTCTAGATCGGCCAGCACGACGGAGGCGCCGCTCTCGGCGAACATGCGCGCCGTCGCCAGCCCCATGCCTTTCGCAGCGCCCGTGACCAGGGCCACCTGGCCTTTGAAGTCATAGATCGGGTTCATCGGAATCGTCGCTTCATGCTGCGATCATCTCTCAACCCGCCCTACGAGCTTGCGAGGCCCTTGGCGGGTTCCCCGGTGGGAAAGTCTCATTTGATGCCTTCAACGCGGACGGTGACCGGACCGGGCCGATCGAAAATCGAGACGTCGTCGGTCACTCGGCCGAGTAAGATAATCCCGGGCTGAGGCACGCGGCCATCGCGGTAGTAGATCACGAAGTGATCGGAACTCCAGAGTCCCAGTGTGCCGGTCGAGAAATCGAGTTGCCGCTCGACCGCCGGCAAGGGCGAAGGCAGATTGCCGGTCTTTTCCTGACGGAGGTGGTCGCGCATTTCGATCGTCAGCGGCAACATCTGGATCAGCGATCGGGTCGCTTCGTTGTCGACCAGCTCGGCAGTGGCGTTGCCCCAGTCGGAGGAAATCAGAATGCGCTCTTGTGCCATAGCAGGTCCGATCAATCCGAATGTGATGATGAAAGCTCTGAAGAGTCGATTCAGCATTCCGCAGCCTCCTGTCTTGTTTCTCCTCGGGGGCACGTTGACTTGATCCGCTT
>DATFFM010000130.1:0-3451 GCA_035250005.1 Vicinamibacterales bacterium
ATTTTCAATCACACGGGTTCCAACTGGCTCTACGACGCCGCCGAGACCGGCGATGCGTTCCGGCCGAAGTACACCACCGGCCAATACCGGAGCCTGTTCCCCAAGAATGGCCTGGGCAGCGCCATCACCAACCCGCAGCAGCCGCTCGGCCACGACGATTACGTGTGGCCTCAGGACTTGCAGTTCATCGAAAACTACACCCGGGCGGGCACCGGCGGCCTTGGCGCCGGCGACATCCGCGATCCCAGGGCGGAACACAAACGGACCGATTTCGAGGTGCTCCGCGATCTCGCCGTCGAACGTTCCGACACCCTCGGGCGGCTGATCTTCATCTATCAGTACTGGATCGCCCTCACCGACTGTGACGGGCTGCGCATCGATACGCTGAAGCACGTCGGCGGCGAGGAGGGACGCAACTTCTGCGGCGCCGTAAAGGAGTTCGCCGAGTTCATCGGCAAGAGCAACTTCCTGCTGCTCGGAGAGGTCGCCGGCGGCGACGACGCGCAGGAGTTTCATTTGACCATCTTCGCCCGCAACCTCGACGCCGCCCTCGACATCGGCGAGATGCGGATGGCGATCACCGGCGTCGGGCAGGGGCTTCGCGATCCGGCGGACTTTTTCGCGGGCTTCAGGTTCTGGGACGAGCGTATGGGCTCCCATCGCGACTGGGGCTCCCGGCACGTGTCAGTGCTGGACGACCACGATCACGTCTTCGGCCCGAAGGTGCGCTTCAGCGCCGACGCGCCGGTCGACCACCAGGTCACGGTGCCAACGGCGCTGCAGCTCTGCGGCCTCGGCATTCCGTGCATCTACTATGGCACCGAGCAAGGCCTCCGCAGTGGGCCGGAAGCCAGCGAGCGCGCGTGGCTCGGCACGGTGAAGGACAACGAGCGCGACGTCGCCGCATTCGGTCGCGTGGACGTCCTGCTGCGGGAGACGATGTTCGGTCCCGAACACCCGCGCGCGCCAGGCTTTGCCGGCGTGCAGGGAGCGCAGGACGCGGCCCTGCCGGGTTTCGGCGCGTTCGGCACCGCAGGAGCGCACGTGTTCGACCAGGCACACCCGGCGTTCGTGCGCATCAAGGCGCTGATCGCCACGCGAAAGGCGCTGCGTCCCCTGCGCCGCGGCCGGCAGTACCGGCGGGCCACGTCGATCGGCGGCGACGACTTCCACTTTCGCGGCCCCGGCGAACTGCTCGCCTGGTCGCGCATCCTCAACGACGTGGACGTGCTGGTCGCCGTCAACACGAACGGCGCTGCCGGCCGCGGCTCGCGCATCGAGCTGGACCCGCGCCTGCACCCCGCGGGCTCCACGCTCGGCGTGGTGTGCGACACCAGCCGGATCGGCGACCCGGCGGCGAACGCGGAAGGAGGCGGGAGGGTATTGACGGTGCAGAGCCTCGGCCAGGACGGACGGGTGTTCGTGGAGGTCGGGGTGCTCGGCCCCGCGGAGGTCATGATCCTCGCATAGCCCTTTTCAGGGCTCGCGCCGGAGCAAGGATCTCGGCGGCTGTCAGTACTTACACAGGCCGTTGTTCGCCTTGACGAAATACGTCTTGTAGTTCGACGCCTTCGGATCCATGCACCCCTCGAGATTGAGGAGCTCGATCTTGCGAAAGTCGGTCGGCGCCGTCTCCGCCTGAATCGCGATATAGCCGGACGTCATCGGCGTGCCGTCGATCTTGACGGCGGGATCGACGGGCGCCACATTGCCGCCGCCGATCTGCGGCTTGGTGTACTCGAGGACGGTGCGGCCGTCGATGATGTGCCGGATCCGTTCGTCACCGTGCACTTCCACTTCCACGCGCACCCACTGGTCTCCCTCGTACGTGCTCGATGTGGAGTTGATACAGTGGCGTGTTTCCAGCCGGCCGTTCATGACGACGTTCGATCCTGGCGTGCAGAGGTTGGCGGTCGTCCGCGGCCGGCCGTCGCCGAGCCCCCCGAGCAGCTGGACCTCGATGGAGATCGGAAAGTCCTGGTCCTTCAACATCGTGCTCGGCTTCTGACAGTGCAGCATCAGGCCGTTGTTGCGAACCGCCCAGCCAGGACCGCCCGGCACCTGCTTGCCGGCGAACCGGTACTCGGCGGCAAGGCGATAGTACGAGAACGGCTCCTTGTAGAAGATGTGGCCGAATTCGTCGTTGAACCCCTGCCACTTCTCGTAGCCGACTCTCAGCAGGCCAGACTCGACGCGCACCGTGTCGTTGAAGTTGTCGCCGAGGTCATGCTTCGCGAACTTGATCGTCCAGCCGTCGAGGTTGCGTCCGTTGAATAGTTGGATCCAGTGTTGTTGTTCTGCATCACGCTGTGCAGGGACGCCTGCCGGCGGTGCCACGATAGCTGCCAGAACGACGGCGGCAAGGGCCTTTCGGATGGGGCGGCGGCGAACGGTCGAGATCGTCATGCGCGCAGTATACCGATCCATACGAACGTGAAGCATCGCAGACCGCATCCGGAGCTGACGCGCCCCGTGTCACCTGGAATGTGCGTTCTTTGCGGGGATGATCGCGATGTTGCGAAACTCAATCGGACCGTGATCGCCTTGGAGCAGCAGCGGCCCGGGATCCGCTTCGGCGCTATCGAGCGCGCCGCCGGTAATCCCCGGAATCTCGCGGTTGCAGATAACCGTGGTGCCGTTCAGCTCGTAGTTCAGCATCCGCCCGACGAGCGAGACGTCGATCGACTGCCACTCCCCGGACGGCCGGGCGGCGTTCTCGCTCGGCGCGATGAAGCCGTAGACCCCGCCGAGGTGATGCGACGACGGGTCGAGACCCGCGCTGTCGTCGATTTGCAGTTCGTAGCGACCCCGCAGGTACACGCCGCTGTTCGCGCCTTTGCGCACGCGGAACTCCAGGTGCAGCTTGAAATCCTCGAACGTCTGATCGGTGGCGAGGTTGGCGCCTCCGCGGGCGTTCTGCAGGATCCCGGATGCCGCGCTCCAGTGGCTCTCCCCCCCGACCGGGTGCCAGCCGTCGAGTGACCGGCCGTTGAAGAGCTCGATCTTGTCGCCCCATTCCGGCCGGCCGGCCCGCCGCAGCGCTGGTGCCCGCGTCCCCGACCACTGAAGCGTCTGGCCGTCTCCCATCGTCATCGACCCCGTGATGCGATCGCCCTCGAGCCGACCCTCGAACGTGAGGTCGTTGGGATTGCGCTCCCACTGCGGCGCAACGGCGAAGCGAAACGTGCCGTCGCTGAATTCGATCTTCGCGATCGGCCGCGCGCTGCCGCCGGATCCCACGAACTGGCCGACCAGGGTCGCCGTGCCGGACCGCTCGACCTCGAGCCAGGACGGCGCCGTCCGTCCGGCGCGCTGCACGACGAGATCCCACCGGCCCAGTAGCGCGTCCGATGCCGGCCGGGACTGCGTCATCGCTCCTGAATAACCGCCGGCCGCGAGCATCAGCGCGCCGAGTGCCACGCGAGAAATCATGAACCCTCCTTGAGCGCAT
>DATFFM010000131.1:0-60137 GCA_035250005.1 Vicinamibacterales bacterium
GCAGGATCGTGGCCAGCGCCCGCAGGCTCTGCGCCAGGGCGTCGCGATCGGCCTTGCTGCGGCCGGCCCCCGGCAGCCCGCCGGCGGCCATCATCCGGCGCGCGGGAGGCGGCTGGCCGGCAACGGTCTCGAGCAGCTGCAGTGCGGCGCTGCGCGCCTCGATGTACTCGTCGGACCCGCCCTCGAGCGCCCGGCCGATACTGCCGTCCGAGAAGGCTGCGGCGGCGTGCGCTTGCGTCTCCGAGTAGCCGTGCGCGCGGATCAGTACGGCGGCGACGTCGGCCGGCGACAGCCGTCCGAAACGGAGGCGCTGGCACCGCGAGCGGATCGTGGGGAGCAGCGTCTCCGGGGCTGCGCTCACCAGCACGAAGGTCGTGCCGTTAGGCGGCTCCTCCAACGTTTTCAGCAGGGCGTCCTGCGCCGAGGGAATGATCTGCTCCGCCTGGTCGATGACCACTACGCGGCGACGCCCTTCGAACGGGCGGTAGGCGGCGCGGTCGATCACCTCGCGAATCTGATCGATCCGGATGGAGCCGGTCTCCCCGGGCTCGACGATCAGCACGTCGGCGTGAACGCGCCGGGCGATGCGGCGGCACGACGCGCAGACGCCGCAGGCGTCCTCGGCGATTCCTTCTCCGGTGGAGGCAGCCAGACAGTTGACGAGCTCGGCGAGCGCAATCGCGGCCATCCGCTTGCCGACTCCGGATGGACCGGCAAAGATGAGGCTCGGCGGCAGCGTGCCACGGACCGCGGCACGCGCGATGAGAGGTTTGAGCTGATCGTGTCCGGCGATATCGCGAAAGGGCATTCGCGAGTCGATACTATCAGGAAGCAACGCTGAAGGCTGAACGCTGAACTTTCAGCGTTCAGCGTTCAGACTTTCCGCCAGGCTTTTTCGGCTCCTTCTTGTCGTCGTCCTTGCCGAAGAGGCGCGACCAGAAGCCGCGCTTCTTCTTCGGCTCTTGTGCCTTGGGAGGTGCTGGCGCTGCTGCCGGCGGACGCGCGTCGGGGGGTGCCGGAGTCGGGATCGGGGCACCGGTCGCTGTGCCGCTCGTACGCGTCGGCGCCGGGGCCGGCAGGCCGAGGTCCTCGGCGGAAACCGGCCGCGGCTCGTCTCCGGCGCCGAAGACGCCGGCCAGCCGATCGAGCAGCGACCGCGTCGAGTGAATCGGGCAAACGCCGGTCGGGTGCGTACCCCTCACGAAGTACTCGGTATAGATCATCGAACGCGACTCGACGTAGCCGTCGCTGGACACGACCTGGACGCTGTCGCAACCGCCGTTCGGCAGCCGGCCCGACACTCGGCAGATGTTCATGGCGATGACGTCGGAGGGGCGATCGAACCACTCGCTCTTGTGCCCCTTGGTCGCGGTCTTCATGAAGCCGGCCCAGATCGGCACGGCGAGCTCGCCGCCGTAACCGTTGGAGATGATCGTCTGCGGCTGGTCGAACCCGACCCAGACGCCGGTGACGATTCGGGGCGTGAAGCCGACGAACCACGCGTCCACGTAGTCGTTGGTGGTGCCGGTTTTGCCGGCCGCCGGCAGGGTGAATCCCGCCTGCCGCGCCCGATAGCCGGTCCCGTAGTTCACGACGTCGGCCAGCATGCTGGACATCAGGTAGGCGGTGCCGTGGCTCACCGCCTGAACGGCCTTCTCCTCGGCTTGATAGAGGATGCCTCCCTCGCTCTCTTCGACCCTGCGGATCATCGTCGGCTGGCGCAGGGTGCCTTCGGCCGCGAAGGCGCCGTAGGCGGAGGTCATGGCGAGCAGCGTGACGTCGCTCGTGCCGAGCGCCATGGACGGCACGCTCGGAGGCGTGCCCATGTTGAGCTTCTCGGCATAGCCGACGGCATTCTCGATCCCGACGGAGTTGAGCAGCTGCACGGCCGCCCGGTTGCTCGAGGTGCGCAGCGCCGTGCGCAGCGTCATCGAGCTTGCGGTTGAGTGCTCGTCCTCAGGGACCCACCCCCCCTGCAGCGTCTGGATCGGGTCGTTGAGGCGTGTGATCACCGTCGCCGGGCTGAACCCCGACTCCAGGGCCGCGGCGAAGACGAACGGTTTGAACGCGGAGCCCGACTGCCGCTTGGCCTGGGTGGCGCGGTTGAAGCGGCTTTCGTTGAAATCGCGTCCGCCGACCAGGGCGAGCACGTGCCCCGTCGTCGGATCGATCGATACGAGCGCGCCCTGAAGGTAGGCCGGCGCCTGCCCTTCCTTCGGCGGTTCCTGTTCCTTCCGGGCCGGGTACTTGAAGGCGCTGCGCGATTCGATGTCGACCAGACCTCGTTCCACCAGCGCCTCGGCCGCCTGCTGGAGGTCGGAGTCCATCGTGGTGTAGACCTTCAGGCCCCCCTGGTAGACGCGCTGCCAGCCGAAACGGTCGACAAGCTCCTTTCGGACCTGCTCCTTGAAATAGAGACCGTAGGTCTCACGGATCTCGAGAGCGTTCTTCAGCTTGACCGGCTGACGTCTGGCCTTTTCCAGCGTGTCGGCGTCGATCGCGCCGGCGGAGCCCATCGCGGTGAGCACGACGTTCCGGCGGGCGACCGCGCGTTCGAGATTGACGGTCGGCGCATAGCTGGATGGCGACTGAATCAGCCCGGCGAGCAGCGCCGCTTCGGCGACGGACAGCTCGGATGCCGGCTTGCCGAAGTAGCCGCGGGACGCTGCCTCAACCCCATACAGTCCGTCCCCGAAATACACCTTGTTCAGGTAGAGCTCGAGGATCTCCTTCTTGGTGTAGAGCGTTTCGATATGCGCGGCGAGGATGACTTCTTTCAGCTTGCGGCGATAGGTCTTGTCACGGCTCAGAAAGCTCTGGCGGGCGAGCTGCTGCGTGATGGTGCTGCCGCCTTCTGCCCGGCGGCCTTCCTGGACGTTACGGATGACCGCCGCCGCGACGCGAATCGCGTCCACCCCGCTGTGCTCGTAGAAGCGCTGATCCTCAACGGAAAGGACGGCCTTGATGAAATTGGGCGACATCCGGTCGAGCGGGACCTCGATCCGCTGTTCCTTGAAAATGGTGAAGACCGGCTGATCCTTCGCGTCGTAGATGGTCGTCGACTGCGCCATGTCTCCAAGGCCGCCGACCGCTTTGGAGTCCGGCAGACCGGCGGTGAGGTCGTAGCTGAACCACGCGACATATCCCGCGGTGAGGAACAGTGCGACCGCGACCGCTGAGATCAGCCCGCCGAGCACGCGCGGACGTCCCGAAAGTGCGGACCGAAGACGACTTACGACCGGAGCAGCAAACGTCATTTGATTCATCTATCGCAAGATGCGCGCCGTGGGAGGGTGTGGGGAGAGGGTGGGGTCAGATCTCGATTTTTCGGTTTTTCACGCTGAAATGACCTGAAAAACCGAAAAATCGAGATCTGACCCCAGCCTCTCTCCCCACCCTCTCCCCTGTCGATTCTGGCGCGGGTGGTTCGTCTTTTGTACGGAACCTGGGCTGAGTGTCCCCCGGAGGAGGCGCAAGAATGATTCACAAACCGTTGCAAACACTGGCATTTGCGGCCTGCCTGGCCATTCTCGCTCCCCCGGGACCGTCAGCGGGACCCCCGAAACCAGACGCTCCGGCGGCCTTCGCTCTCCTTAAGACGCTCGAAGGTTCATGGATGGCACCCGCCACTACCGGCCGTCAATCGACGGTGCGATTCGAACTGTCCGCAAACGGGACGGTACTGGTCGAACACTACGCGAACCCCGCCTTGCCCGGCGGCGGCCGGATGATGAGCGCCTATCATCTGGACGGGCAGGACCTCCTGCTCACGCATTACTGCATCGCCAGAAACCAGCCGACCCTCCGGGCCGATCGGTTCGACGCCGCCGCGAGAGAACTGCAGTTCGAGTTCCTCCGCGCGACGAACCTCACCACCCCGGATGCCGGCCACATGCGCCGCGCCAAGTACCGCGTGATCGACGGCGACAATTTCGTCACCGAGTGGGAGTTCTTCGACAGGGGCGTGAAGACGACGACGGAGGTCGAATCTTTTACGCGAGTGAAGTAATCAATGCGCCGCTCAACGTCGACCACTGAACCTTTGGCGGGGAGATAAAGATGCCCAGATTCGTTCTGCTACTCCACGACGCGCCCGACGCCTACACCGGCCTGAGCCCCGAACAGATGCAGCAGGTCATTCAGAAATACGTTGCGTGGGGCGATAGATTGCGCAGCGCGGGGGTTCTGGAAGGAGGCGAGAAGCTCGCCGACGAACCCGGCAAAGTCATGCGCGGCAGAAATGGGCAGGTGCGCATCACCGACGGACCCTACAGCGAGACGAAGGAAGTGCTCGGCGGCTATTACATCGTGGCAGCCGACAGCTATGAGAAGGCCCTGACCCTCGCGCGTGACTGCCCTCACTTCGAATACGGAGGAACGATCGAAGTCCGGGAAGTCGATACCATGGGCCCGTGACTGACGCCCACGGCCTGGTGGACCATCTGTTCCGCGAGCGCGCGGGGCAGATGCTCGCCTGGCTCACCCGCGTGTTCGGTCCCGCGCACCTCGACCTCGCCGAAGAGGTGGTGCAGGATGCGTTGGTCAAAGCGCTGCAGCAGTGGCCGTACGCCGGTGTTCCCGCCAACCCCGCCGGATGGCTGTTCCAGGTTGCTCGCAACGGGGCGATCGACGCCGTCCGGCGCCACAGATCCTTCCGCCATCACGCGACAGCCATCGCTGCCGAGCTGACCCGATCCGCCGAGATCCTCGCCCTTGGCAGCGTCGCCGCTGGCGATCTGATCCAGGACGACGAGCTGAGGATGATTTTCCTGTGCTGTCATCCAGCGCTCCCACGCGACGCGCGGGTGGCGCTCAGCCTGAAGACCGCCGGCGGCTTCAGCGTTCAGGAGATCGCACGGGCGTTTCTGACCAATGACGCCGTCATCGCCCAGCGCCTCGTGAGGGCGAAGCGCCGGCTGCGCGAGCTCGACGTGCCGTTCGAGCTGCCCGGCGGAGTGGCGCTCGCCGAGCGGATCGACTCCGTGCTCGAAGTCGTCTACCTGCTGTTCAACGAGGGATACGCCGCGCGCGAGGGGGACGATCTCGTGCGGCTGGACCTCTGCGTCGAAGCGCTCAGGCTGGCGCGCCTGGTCGCCGGCAGCGCTGTCACCGCCGCACCCGCGGCCCACGCGCTGCTGGCGCTGATCGCCTTTCAGTCGGCGCGGCTCCCGTCGCGGGTCGATGACGCCGGAGAAATTGTGCTGCTCGAGGACCAGGACCGCAGCCTCTGGGACCCGCGGCTGATCGCACTCGGCTTCACTCATCTCGAAAGGAGCGCACACGGCCGGGCGATGACGCCATATCACGCCCAGGCCGCCATCGCGGCCACCCACGCAGGCGCGGCGAGCGCGCACGAAACGCGCTGGGACGTAATCCTCAGCCTGTATGACGACCTGCTCGCGCTGAACCCGTCGCCGCTCGTCGCTCTCAACCGCGTGGTCGCGGTCTGGAAGGTGAAAGGCCTGGACCACGCGCTGCAGGATCTGGCCACACTGGAGAACGCCCCGGCGCTGGCCGGCTACTACCTCCTGCCAGTCGTCAAGGGGCGGCTGCTCGCGGCCAGCGGTGACGGCGAAGCCGCCCGCCGCACCCTGGAAGCGGCGTTGACGCTGCCGTGCAGCGAGCCGGAACGCCGGCTGCTGCGGCGGCAGATCGCACGGCTCGGCAACTGACGTCTTTCAGAGCTCGCGCTTCGCACCCCTACTTTCTCGGTTGACGGTGGAACCACTTGTGGACGATCTTCCAGTCCTCCCCGATCTTCAGGAGCGAGAAGTAGTCGGTGATCTTCGTGTCGGGGAAGTCGAGCTCCACCTTCGCCACGGCGGCATCTCCCGCGACATCCACCATCACGACCCGGCGCCGGCGTTTCGCTTCGTCGGCCGGTGGCCGGCCCTGGAAGCCGGCGATGTAGTCTCCGCTCGTCCGTGTCCGCAGCTGGCCGTCGGCGATCCACATCATGCGTCCTTCCTCGATGAAGGTGCCTTTCAGGTGACTGCCGTCGCCGGTCGCCTGAGCCCTGAAATAGTGGTCCTCGATCGTCGTGCGGACGGCAGCGGCCTCGGGATCCTTCGTCTGGGCCACACCGGCGCCGGCCGTGACCAGAACCAGGGACACGAGGGAGAGGGTAAATAGATTCATCATGCAGTCAAATTAGCACGGGCGCCGCCCGCGCTACCGCCGTTGTGACGAGTGGCGGATTCCGGTGACGAAGAACCCGGTCAGCTCCCCCTGGGTGAGTAGATGCTCGGCTGGCGAGCAGCCGGCGAGCTGCCGGAACTCGCGGATGAAATGCGACTGGTCGGCATATCCGCAGGCGGCCGCGGTGACCGTGCCGCGCCGCCGGGGATCGGATGCCTCGAGCACGCGGAGCGCTCTCTGGAACCGCGTGATCCGGGCCAGGCGCTTGGGCGAGATCCCGACCGCGTCGAGAAAGCGGCGTTCAAGATGCCGGCGGCTCATCGACACCTGTTCGGCGAGCCCGTCGATCGATACGGCGCCCTGCGCGTCGAGGATGGCTTTTGTCGCCAGGCGTACGCGCGCGTCAACCCGTTCGGCTCGAAGACAGCGCTCGAGTGCGCGCTCGACCAGGGCGACGGCGCACGCCACATCGTCCGTCTGCCCGGCTACGCGGCCCAGTTCGCGCGCGAGCGGCGCCGACAGGTCGTCGACAGCCGCGGTCAGCCCCGCCAGGCAGTGTTGCGGGGCCGGAAGCACCGCGGACGCGCCGAAGGCGTGGAAGCGGACGCCGAGGACGGCTACCGCGCCGGTCGGTCGCAAGGTGAGCTGCTCGGTGAGCTGCCCGGCGAAGAGCAGGCGGGCCTGCCGTGAGCTGGTGCGTCCGGGCTCGATGCGCTCGAAAGCATCGCCGAAGTGCATCACCAGCTCCGGCCGGCCGTCGGGCAGAATCGGCTGCGACGCACCATCGAGCTCCGCGGCATGGCCGGTCAGCGTCCAGAGCCGCTCCACGAAAGGAGCCAGAACCGGCTTCGGCGGGAACTCGCGATACTCCACGATGGCGGGAAGCTATACCGGCGCTCGCATTTGTTCAAGAGGAATGGGGCCAGCGCGCGGCCTATAATGCGCTCCGGTGGCAGTGCTGATCGTGCAGGTCCTGGCGACGGCCGTGGCGCGGTGCTTCGTTCCGTGGCGGGATGCCGTGCGCATCGGGATGGCGGTGCTGTTCCTCTTCACCGGCGCCGCGCATTTCTCGCCGCTGAAGCACGACATGGCGGCCATGATTCCACCGCCGCTGACCGGTGCGCTGCGGGTCATCTACCTCACCGGAGTGCTCGAGATCGCCGGCGCGGCCGGCCTCCTCACGTCGCGCTGGCGCACAACCGCCGGGTGGGGTCTCATCGCCCTGCTGGCGGGCATGTTCCCGGCCAACATCCATGCGGCGGTGGCGGACGTGAAGCTCGGCGGGTCCGATCCCACACCGTTGCTGGTACGAACGCCGCTGCAGCTGCTCTGGATGGTCGCGCTCTACTGGTCCACGATCCGGTCCGTGGCGCCCGGTCCGAAGGTGTCGGCTTGAAGCGTCAGCTGCTCGGCCTCGCCGTATTTCTGCTTCTGAACGCCTCAGCACCTCTGCTCGCGCAGGATCGCCCGTCGGCTCCCGACCCTGCGGTGGTCGGCGTCGAAGCGGCGACCGATGCCTATCTCGCGACGGTTCCGGCCGACGCAAGAGCGCGGTCGGATGCCTACTTCGAGGGGGGCTACTGGTTGAGTCTGTGGCAGTTCGTCTGGTCGTCGCTCGTGCTGATCGTGCTGCTGCACACCGGCCTCTCGCGCCGGTTCCGCGACGCCGCAGCCCGAATCACCGGCGTCAGATGGCTGCAGCCGGCCATCTACTGGGTAGCGTTCCTCGTGTTCACGTCGGTGCTCGGGTTCCCTCTGACGATCTATGCCGGCTTCTGGCGCGAACATCAGTACGGCCTCGCGACGCAGACGTTCGGAGAATGGCTCGGCGATCAGCTGAAGGGCCTGGGTCTCGAGCTCGTGCTGGGGGCCGTACTCGTTCTGGGGCTGTATGGCGTTCTGCAGCGCACGGGCCGCAGCTGGTGGATCTGGGGCGCCGCGGTGACGATGGCATTCCTCGCGTTCACCTCGATGATCGGACCGGTATATCTCGCGCCTGTCTTCAACACCTACCGGCCGCTGCAGAACGCGGCCATCCGCGAGCCGATCCTCAGCATGGCGCACGCGAACGGCCTGGCCGCCACCGAGGTCTGGGAGATGGACGCTTCACGGCAGACGACCAGG
The DNA here is from genome assembly GCA_035250005.1 of Vicinamibacterales bacterium. Taxonomy (GTDB): domain Bacteria; phylum Acidobacteriota; class Vicinamibacteria; order Vicinamibacterales; family 2-12-FULL-66-21; genus JACDCA01. Next base: position 8,263 of record DATFFM010000131.1, read on the forward strand.
ATCAGCGCAAACGTCAGCGGGATGTTCGGCACGGAACGGATCACGCTGAACGACAATCTTCTGAAACGGGCATCGCCGGCGGCCGTGAAAGCGGTCATGGGCCACGAGCTCGGTCATTACGTGCTCAATCATGTGTACGAGATGCTCGCGTACTTCGCGATGATTCTGGCCGCCGGGTTCGCCCTGACCAGCCGGGTCTATCGGCGCCTGGCGGAACGCTATCGCGGGCGATGGGGGATCGACGGCATTGCCGACCCCGCCGGGTTACCGCTGATCGCGCTGATTCTCGGCGCCTATCTCTTCCTGTTGACGCCGGTGCTGAACACGATCATCAGAACGAACGAGCTCGAGGCCGACATGTTCGGGCTCAATGCCGCCCGCCAGCCCGACGGCTTCGCGGAAGCGGCGCTCCTCCTGGCCGACTATCGAAAGCTGGAGCCAGGGCCACTCGAGGAAGCCATCTTCTTCGATCACCCCAGCGGCCGCACACGGATTCGTTCCGCAATGCAGTGGAAGACCGAGCAGTAGCGGTCGCGGCGCTTCGACTGTCCTCGAAGGTCATCCATGCTCATTCACGAACTTACGATTTCGCAATGTCAGGACGTCCTCGGCCGGGTGACGCTGGCCAGGCTCGCCTGCGCCCGGCACGATCAGCCCTACGTCGTGCCGGTCAATGTCTACTTCAACCGTGAGGAGGAGTGCCTGTACGCCTTCTCCACCGTCGGCCGAAAGATCACGTGGATGCGCGCCAATCCAAAGGTCTGCCTCGAGCTGGACGAGATCACGGATCAGTTCAACTGGACGACGATCGTGATCTTCGGGCGCTACGAAGAAGTTGGGGATTCGACGCAGGGAGGCGATCGGCACCAGGCGGCGCTCGAGCTGTTCCGGCAGCGCCCGACGTGGTGGCAGCCGGCGGCGGCCAAGGTCGTCGGCGCCGAAGAGCATCCCAGCCCCGTGGTCTATCGCATCCGCATCGAGCGGATGACCGGCCGCCGCGCCGCTCGCGGGTGAGCCCGGCGCAGGGCATCCTGGCGATCGCTCACGTCTCGAACTTCTTCCACCGATCCCGTACGGTCTCCAGCAACGCCTCAAACGCCGGCTCGCCGCGCAGGCTGGCGAAGAACGGATCGTGCTCGGCGAGAAACGGATAGTTGATGAAGCCCCGATCGATCGCAATCGCGAGCCAGTGCAGTGCGTGCGTGGGCATGCCAGCCAGCGCATAACCCTGCGCCACGAAACGGGGAAACACGTCTGTAGCGGTCGCGACCGCGTCGATCTGTTCCGTCACAGTCGCGTGCGCCTCTGCGGCGTTCCCCGCCAGTGCGTGCGCCATGAAAAACGCGAGCTGCGCGGGGACCGTGTCACGCACCTCCGCCGGGAAGGCGTCCAGCACCGAGGCGACCGAATCTTCGCGGCGGTTGAGCACCAGGATCCAGACATAGAACAGCCTCGCCATCGGGTTGCCCGGATCCATCTCGCACATCTGGCGGTACGGCTCTACTGCCGTGGCGAATTTTCCCTCCATGACATCGGCGAAGGCTGGCATGCAGCGGGTCAGCGGTGTGAGCGGGTCGACCACGAGGAGCCGCTCGATCAGCGGCCGCGCGGCCGGTAGCCGGCCCGATATCAGGTAACAGTTGGCCAGCAGAAGGAGCGTGTCGGCGTTATTGGGCTCGATGTCGAGCGCCGCTTTCAAGTCGTCAACCGCCTCCTGAATCCGCCCGCGGCCGTAGTGAATCCATCCGCGCAGCCGCAATCCCGCCGTGGACGCCGGTTCGAGCGCGAAGACCTTTGCCGCGAAGCCCTCCGCTTCGTCGAGCGGACGGCCGCTGAAATCGATGCCGGCCTCGCGATACTGAAGATACGCGTGCCCCAGCGCCGCGTACAGTCCGACGTTGTCGCCCACGATCGCGAGCCCGTTGTGCAGGAGCTGGATGGCGTGATCGATGGCGTCCTTCCTCCAGCGCCAGGCTTCGTGCCGCGCCCGCAGGTAGCACTCATACGCGTGCACGTTCAGGAGGGGACGATCGGCCAGGCGGCGGTCTTCGGCTGCGGTCAGCCGGAGCTCGAGGGCTTCGACGATGACCCGGGCAAGGCGTTCCTGGATCGCAAAGACGTCCGCGACCGAACCGTCGTAGTTGTCGGCCCAGAGGTGGGCGTCAGTGGCGGTGTCGATCAGCTGTGCGGTGATCCGTAGCCGGTCTCCGGCCCGGCGCACGCTGCCTTCGAGGATGTACTCCACGCCCAGCTCCCGCGCGATGGTCGTCACATCCTTGGTCGTCCGCTTGAACCTCGAGGCCGATGTGCGTGAGATGACGCGAAGCGATCCGATCTTCGAAAGATCGGCCATCACTTCGTCGGTGAGGCCGTCGGCAAAGTACTCGTTTTCCGGATCCGTGCTCAGGTTCGTGAATGGCAGCACGGCGATGGACTTGGTCCGGACGGAGGCGGGAACGCTGCGGCCGGCGGTCGCAGCCGGTGCCACGGGGCGACGCCGGGCACCCTGCCACGATTCGATCTCGGACTTGTACGCATAGACGCTGCCCAGGACGCGATGTACATGGCGGTGCACCGGCAGACCCTCCTCGCGTTCCCAGCGGCGCACCGTGCGGACGCCGCGATTCAGGTATGAGGCTATCTCCTTCCACGAATCGAGCCGGTCGGCTGGCGAGGTTGACACGCGGCCCCATTCTAGTCCCGCGCCCCGGGGATGGCCGTGCCGGCGCGCAGTGGGCCAAAGCGGGCCATCGGCCGCACGGCCGTCTTTGTGGCCTTGGCGTGCCCCGATGAGCAGCGTAGCTTCGACATGCCCGGTCGAACCGGCCGGCTCCACTGACCTTCAGGAGGCTTCCATCATGTCGTTCCGCGCCCTTCACGCTCTCGCGACGATCGTGCTCATCCCGCTGTTCATCGGTGCCGGTCATGCGCGTCCGGTCCGCGACTCGCCCACGGCAGCAAACGCCCCTGCCGTCACCACGTTGCAGGTCGCCGGCAGCGGCTACGACGATCTCAACAACGCCATCGTTCACTCGAAAACGCCGACGCCGACGGGATTGATCCAGCAGAGCACGGAAATCGTCGAACTCGACGGTGATTTGAGAGGACGGGTTCTGTATCACGTCACGTCGGTCTTCGACTTCGTCAACGGCACGCTGGTGAATACGGGAGATCAGGTGTTTTCGGGCACGATCGCCGGGTCGGCTCCGGTCCTGCTCCACGACGACCAGTTCCGCTTCCAGGTGAACCTGGCGACGGGGGAAGAGACCGGCGAAGTGCACCTTCTCAATCACATTGCCGGTCCGAAAGCCAGATGCAGGCTCGACGTGGTCGGGACCGGATTGAACACCGAGGGCAATCCCACCTTTGACTACACCGGCGAGTGCACGTTCCGGGGGCTATAAGGGGCGTGACGCCGACGTCGCCCCCCCGGCCACCCACAGGCCAATCCGGCCTTCCGACGGGCGGGGCCGGGGCGGCTGGGGTCCCCTTTTCGGGCTGGGTACGCAAGTCCGCGGCCTGTCCGTCCGATAAGACCGGCACATATGTTGGCCGAGAGACAGGCACGACCTGTCATGCAGCAGGACCCTTACCGCGGCATTTTCGCGAAGGCCGCGGCCGTGTCGGTTGCGCTCGAGGAGCGGGATCCCTCGACGCATCAGCACTGTGACCGCGTGGCCGGCCTGGCGCTGGAGCTCGGCGTTCACTGTGGTCTCTCGGAACGCGAGCTGGGACACCTGCGGATCGCGGCCGGTTTTCACGATGTCGGCAAAATCGGCATCCCCGACAGCATCCTCAAGAAGCCGATGCCCCTGACCGAGGACGACTGGGTCATCATGAAGAGCCACCCGGTCAGGAGCGAGCGCATCATGCTCGCGGCCGACATCGACGACGGCGGGACCATCGCCAGGGCCGTGCGGCACCATCACGAGCGTTGCGACGGGCGCGGTTATCCGGACGGGCTGTCGGGCGAAGACATCCCCTTTTTGGCGCGCATCATCGCGATCGCCGACGCATACGATGCGATGGCCCGACGGATCTACGCGGCCGGGCGCACCCATGCCGAGATCATGGACGAACTGCGCCGGGAACAGGGGCGCCAGCACGATGCCTACCTGGTGGAGCGATTCTTCGAGATCATCGGGTGCAGCCCCTTGAAGACCGATTAGGCCGGCAGGCCCTCCTTCGCCGCAGGTAGCGCCCTCAGCTCCGCGCCCGCACGACCCGTGCGCGCGGAAGCGATTCCGCAGGGATCCCCAGATGGCCCGCGATCTCGCGCAGCTTCGCCTGTACGAGCCGCATGTTGGCTGGCCCCATGCGCAGGAATTGCCGCTGGGCATGCGACAGCGACTCGAGCGCTGGATTGGCGAACGAGTACGCGACCGATGAGGACTGCAGGGGCACCTCACCCTCCACGATCGGCGTGTCGAGCAGCTGGACGATCGCTTTCTCCAGCGTCCGGTCGAACGTTCCGTGGGGCGCCCCCAGCTCCAGATACGCCTCCTCGATGCGTGGCTTCAGCGTGGCGTACAGCCGCGCCGCGCCGCGTGCATCCAGCGCCGCGACCGCACCGGCGTGCCCGTCGTACCGTTGGTAGCTGCTCGGATCGATGTAGACGAGGGTGCCTTGCTGCCGGATCCGGAACTTGCCGTCAGGCGGCACCTGTCTCAGATGCGGTGTCGGGGTGTTCCCCTCCGCAATGTTGACCGCCACGGCGACGAAGTCGCGGATCAGATGATCGCTGGTCAGCCAGGCGGCCGTGCGCGGATGCGACGACAGCTTCGAGACCAGCTCGCGGACCAGGGCATCCATCTCGTCGAGCGGCGGCAGGATGATGTCGTCCCCTGGCACGGCCGGCAGCCGGGCCCGCGGCGGAACAGCCGCGTCGCTCTCGGCACGGGGGACGGACGCCGGCGTCGCCCCGCTGCGTGGCCAGTAGTACCAGGCCGCCACGGCTGCGAGCACCATGGCAACCACCGCAAACACGGGCAGCCAGGGCGGCCGCCGCGGCGGCAGTCGCGAGCCGGGCGCGGCACGGTCCAGTTCGAGGTCGTCGATGTCGGGCACCAGGGGCTCTCGTCCCATTCTGCCACCGACACGGGCCTTGCGGCACCCGCCGAGGCACCGGCCCCGACGCCGAACTGCCTGGGTAATCGTTTGGCGTGGTGACGCTCATTGCCGGCTATCTCCCCGAGCGTCGGGCGGCCGTCGTGGATCCGGTGGAAAGTGCTGACACGGACGGACCCACCCTACGGTCAGTCCGCGCGCAGGGCGATCAACGGATCCACGGTCGTCGCGCGCCAGGCGGGCCCCAGGCACGCGAGACCGCCCGCGATCAGGAACGCGACGGCGACGAATGCCAGTGCGGCCGGGTCCGCGGGCGACGTCCGATAGAGATACGCCGTCAGCGCGCGACCGGCGAGAATGCTGCCGGCGATACCGAGCGCGAGCCCGCCGACCACGAGGGTGAGCCCCTGCCGCAGGATCATCCTCAGCACCTGGGAGCGCTGCGCCCCGAGCGCCATCCGGACACCGAACTCCTGGGTGCGATGAGAGACCGACGTCGCAATCACCCCGGTGATGCCGGTCAGCGTAACGACGAACGCCAGGGCGGCGAAGACGCTGATCAGCGTGGCGGTCAGGCGCGGCGTCGCCAGATCCTGGTCGCGCAGTTCCTCGAGCGTCTGGACGTTTTCGATCGGCATGTTGGGATCGATCGCGCCGACGACCGAGCGAATGGCTGCGGCGGCGTCGCGCGTGCTCCCCTGGGTTCGGACGAGCACCCGCCCAGCGACCGGGTTGCGCTGCTGCCGCAGCGTCGTGTAGACCTGCGCCGTCGCATCCTGGTCCAGACCGAAGAGACGGACGTCGCCGACGACGCCGACGACCGTGGCCCAGTTCTGGCCGCCATCGTAGGACACGCGCGCGCCGATGGGATCGCGGCCGTCCCAATACCGCGCCATCGAACGGTTGATCACCACCACCAGCGGGGCGTCGGCGTCGTCGGAGGGTTGAAAGACCCGTCCTTGCAGGAGCGGGATGCCGAGCGTGTCGAAGTACCGTTCGCTGACGACGCGGACGTCGGACGTCGGACCGCGTCCGGTATCTCCGGTGTCGCGCCCCTCGATCCGGAACGGCGCGGCAATCGGTGCGATCGTGCTGAGGGGGACGGCATTGGTAATGGCGGCCGAGACGATCCCTGCCTGGTTGGGCAGGCGATCCAGGACGGGGAGATAGAAGTTCAACAGGGTCTGGATGTCGGGATAGCGCCGGAAGTTGCCGAACGTCTCCGCCGAGACGACGCCCTCGGTCCGGAAGCCGGGCTCCACGCGCTGCAACCGCACGAAGCTCGCCAGCAGGAGCCCGGCCGCGCTGAGCAGCACGACCGACACCGCCACCTGAGTGACGACGAGCACGCTCTGGAGCCGCGCGCGCGGCGCTCCGATGCTCGTTCCCTTGCCGCCCTGGCGCAGCCGTTGATTCGGATCGGCCGGCGCAGTAAGCGCCGGGATCACGCCGAACAGCACGCCGGCGATGAGCGACAGCAACAGCGTGAAGCCGAGGACCCAGGGATCGATGGCAATTTCCTGGGTCCGCTGCGTAAACCGACCAATGAACCGCGTGAGCATGCCCAGCGTGAGAATGGCGAACAGGACCCCGGCCGCGCCACCGGCGCCGGCGAGCAGCAGGCTTTCGGTGAGGAGCTGCCGGAAGATCCGGGCGCGGCCGGCGCCGAGCGCGGTGCGGACGGCGATTTCGCGGTCACGCCGCAGCAGTCGCGCCAGGGTGAGGTTCGCGACGTTGGCGCATGCCAGCAGCAGCACGAGGCCGGTCGTGCCGAGCAGGAACATCAGCATCGGCCGTGCGTTCTGCGTCATCTGATCGCGGACGTCGACGAGCGCGGCGGCAAACCCGCGATCGGGCCGATACGCTTGGGTATCGGTGGCGGCCAGACGGCTGCCGATGGTGCCGACTTCACGGGAGGCCTGGTCGCGCAGGACGCCGTCCCTGAGCCGCCCGAACACCGTCAACGCCGCGAAGATCCTGGGGTTCTGTCCGATGTTGCGTTCCGCGCCGGCACGAAACGGGCAGACGAGCACCGGCATGTAGACGTCATTCTCCTGCGGGAACATCGGCACGTTCGGCAGGACCCCGATGACCGTGTGAGGCCGGCCGTTCATCTCGAAGGCCTGACCGACGATGCCAGGGTCCGCTCCGAACCTCGAACGCCAGTACGAGTGCCCGAGCACCAGCACCGCCTCCGCGCCCGGCTTGTCGTCGGCGGCGGAAAAGGTCCGGCCGTGGATCGGCTGCACTCCGAGAACGTCGAAGAAGTTGTGCGACACGACGCCGGTGCTGACGCGGTCGGGATCGCCGCGCTTGAGCAGGTCGAAGCTCATTTGGTGGTACTCGACGAGACTGCCGACGTCGCGGGCCTGCTCACGGTAGGTGAAGTACTCCTTGATCGAGACCCCGATGTTGGCGGTGCCGGCGAGCGGCGCCGACTGCCGCAGCAGCACGAGCCGGTCGCTCTCCTGGTATGGCAGCGGCCGCAGGAGCACGCCGGTGATCACGCTGAAGATGGCGGTGTTCGCGCCGATCCCGAGACCGAGGGTCAGCACGACGACGGCGGTGTACCAGCGGCTGCGCAGCAGGGCGCGCGTCCCGAACACGAGATCCTTGAGCAGGGCATCCATGTCAGCGGCCTCCAGTAGTGTCGATTGTCTACATAATCACCCGGGTGTCAAGGGACGGGCGCGGTGACGATTGACAGTCCCGGTTCGTCCGACTACGCTGACGTGTCGAGAAGCTACAGGAGATGATGTGGGGCGGAAGATCGATACGCTGCAGGGGACGCTGGATCTGCTCATCCTCAAAACGCTGGCGCTCGAGCCGATGCACGGCTGGGCGGTGGCGCACCGCATCCAGCAGGTCACCGGCGATGTGCTCCAGGTCCCGCAAGGCTCGCTGTACCCGGCGCTCCACCGCCTCGAGGAAGAGGGCTGGATCCGGGCGGAGTGGGGAACCGCCGCAGAATCGAACCGGCCGGCGAAGTATTACAGCCTGACCCGGGCCGGCCGAAAACAGCTCGCCTCCGCAGAGAAGACCTGGAGCGCGCTCGTGGGTGCGGTCGGCCGCGTGCTCTCACAAGCCTGAACGAGCTACTCCCCTTCAACGTCGGGTCGGAAACACCCAAGAAACACCGTCAGCTGGCACCTTCAGTACGGTGTTTCTTCTGTGTTCCCCCCTGTGGCGCAGTGCCCTTCACGCCCCGGGGCCAGCAGCCCGTGGTGAAACGCCGGCGTCGCCACCGGCTGCTAGTCCCTAAGCCCTACTCTTCTCCGAGCCTCCGCAGTTCCAACCGGCTAGCGGCTACTGACTACTTTGCCTCCCATCAAACCGCACCAGCACTCCGGTGTCGCGGCCGATCATCCGGAAGTTGAAGTACACGGTCCACGGTTCGCCATCCCTGAGCAGCTTCTCCAAGCGCTGCTCAAACTCTGCCCGCGCTATCTTTCGCCGATCAGTCTCGCGGCCGTCCGGCTCCACCGGCGTAAGCACGTAGACCTCACCCGAGTACCCAAAATACTCCGGTCCGGGCTTCGGGCGATTCTGCGTGCCCCTTCCCAGCGGATGCGCATTGATCATCGCCCAGCCATCGAGCTGCCGGGACACTTCAGCAAACGACATCCCCGCTCGAACGCCGCTCGCCTTCCGCCCGACGGCCCTCGCCTGGAGGGCCGCCACGCTCGCGAACGCGACCGTGGCGAGCGTGGCTGCGCCGGCGATTAACTTCTTCCGCTTGCCCATGCACAGCAGCCTACCGCGGATGCCCACGGATATTTCCCTGATTTCTTCGGACCAATCAGTCGCTCGTCGACCTCGAAGCCGTCGGCATCCGCAGCTACATCTCTGAACCGGATCGGGGCCGCCGGAACTGGAAGAAGAACCCGGCGGCCCGCGACGCCGTGTACCGGAATCGCCGGCGCATTCGCGGCACGGCGGCTTCAAATCTCGGACTGCTGATGCGACTAGTCACCTTTTAAGGTACTCAACGGATCGATCCCTGTGGCCCGGCGCGCGGGCCCGAGGCAGGCCACGGCGGCGCACGCCATGAACAGCGCCGCCACGATCGCGTAGACGGCCGGATCCGTCGGTGTCGTCTCGTACAGGTTCGCCGCGACGACGCGATTGAGTGCGGCCGCGCCAGCCACTCCTCCCAGCAGACCGGCCACGGTGAGCATCATCCCCTGCCGCAGCACCATCGTCATCAGCGAGGAGCGGCTCGCGCCGAGGGCCATCCGGACACCGAATTCGCGCGTCCGCCGGGTGACGGTCGTGCCGACGACCGCAGCGATCCCGGCGAGCGTGATCAGGAGTGCGACGCCGGCAAAGACAGCCAGCAGCGCGGCGTTCAAGCCCGGCGCGGCCAGCCGGCCGACGCGGAGCGACTCGAGGGTCTGAATCGCTTCGACCGGCACGTCGGGATGGACGGAATAGACGGCGGCCTTCAGGGCGGCGGCGAACGACAACGGTTCACCGTCGGTTCGAAGAAGGATGCGCCCCGCAATCCCGGGCGTCTGCAGAAACGGAGTGTAGTACTGCGCCAGCCCCGCACGCTCCATCGAATACTGCCGCACGTCGGCGACCACGCCGATGACGGTGATCCACTGGTCGGACCCGACGGGCTGAAAGCGTGTGCCGAGCGGGTCCTGCCGGCCCCACAACCGGGCCATCGACTGGTTGATCACCGCAACGGACGGCGCCCCCTGGTGGTCGGCCGGGGTGAAGAGGCGTCCAGCGACGAGTGGAATCCCCAGCGTCTCGAAATACCCGTCGCTGGCGACGCTCTGGTCGGCGAGCGGAAACTGCGTCGGCTCGGCTCTTACGTGGCCGTCAATCCGGACCGGGCGCTCGCCCGGTACCAGCTCGGTCAGCGGCACCCCGTTGGTGATGGCGGCGGAGATGATCCCCGGTATCGCTCTCAACCGATCGAGCAAGGCGGCATAGAACCGCCGTAGATCCTCGTCCGACGTCTGCTGCGACCAGTTGCCGTAGACCTCGGCCGTCAGCACGCGGTCGGCGCGGTAGCCCAAATCAACCGAAGCGAGCCGCCGCACGTTCTCTAGGAGCAGTCCCGCCCCCACCAGGAGCGCGAAGCAGACCGCCACTTGGGTAATCACGAGCGCCGAGCGGATGCGGCCCGCCTGGACACCGTCACCGGACTGCGCGCTCCCTTCCATCAGCGCGGTCGTGACGGTCGGCTTTGCCGAAAGCGCCGGCACGATCCCGAACAGCAGTCCGGCTATGAGCGTCAGCACCAGTGTGAAGACGAGCACGCCGCCATCGAGCGCAGGATCGATGACCCGCGGCGTGAAGCGCGCGGCGAAGGCGGCGAGCAGGTCGAGCGAGGCCCAGGCGACCAGAAGGCCGAGGCTGCCGCCGGCGCACGCCAGGATCGAGCTTTCGGTGAGCAGCTGCCGCGCCAGCCGCGCGCGCCCGGCGCCGAGGGCGAGGCGCACCGCCATCTCCCGGTCGCGGCGGGCCATACGCGACAGCGACAGATTGGCCACATTGGCACAGGCGATCAACAGCACGAGCGCGGTCGTGCCCAGCAGCCCGAGCAGGATGGGCCTGGCGCTCAGGATCATTTCATCCTCGAGCGCGACGACGCCCGCGTGGAAGCCCGTGACCGAAGGCTTGTAGGCTTCGGGATCCGCGTCGGCGAATCGTCTGGCCAGCATCGCCGCTTCGTGATCCGCGCCTTCGACCGTGACTCCCGGTCGCAGCCGGCCGAACACCTGGAGCGCGGCAAACGCTCGTCGATCGTGGCCGGCCTGCCGCTCGCCGGCGGCTCTGAACGGGCAGGCCGACGTGGGCATGTAGACATCGTTCTCGCGCGGATACTGCGGGATGCGCGGAAGGACGCCGACCACTGTGTGCGGCCGGTCGTTCATCTGCACGACACGTCCGACCACCGACGGATCGGCCCCGAACCTCTGCGTCCAGTACTCGTGGCTGAGGACCAGCACGGCCGGCGCCCCGGGCGCCTCGTCTGCTGCCGTGAAGCCCCGCCCCTGCGCCGGTCGAACGCCGAACGCCTCGAAGAACTCTGCCGAAACGACACCAGTGCGCACGCGATCGGGCTCGCCGTGATTGAGCAGCACGAAGCTCATGCTGTGGTACTCCACGACCTCGTCGAGTGACCGCATCGCGGCGCGGTAGTCCCGGACCTCCGAAATGGAGATGCCGACTTCTCCCGGCCCCTTGATCGACGACTGCCTCAAGCGAACGAGCTCCTTCCCTGCCCGGTATGGGAGTGGCTGCAGCAGAACGTCGTTGACGATGGTGAAGATCGCGGTATTGGCGCCGATGCCGAGCGCAAGCGTCGCCACGGTCCCCACGGTGAAGCCGCGCCAGCGGCCAAGCGTTCGCATCGCAAACCGGACGTCCTGCGACGCCGAATCCCAGAAGGTCATGCCTCGCGCGTCGCGCACCGCCTCGCGGATCGCGGCGACGCCGCCGAAATCGCGCAAGGTGGAACGGCGGGCATCCGTCGGTGGCAGTCCACGCCGCTCCCGCTCCGCAGTTTCCATCGCGATGTGGAACTCCAGCTCGCGGCGGATCTCGTCGTCCACGCGATCGCGGCGGGCCAGCGTACGGGCGCGGCGGAACAGCCTCCCCAGCATGTTTTGTCGCTCGTCTACAGCATATAACGGAGGCGGCCGGGCACTCGCGCGTACTCTGATGGCGAGTTTCGAAGGCAAGAAACGGATAGCCCTGCTGCGCAGGAGTCCGCACAATCGCGCTATCGGGAGGGCGCGTGGGATTTCAGATATCACCGCTCAGGCGCGACGACGCCATCGACGGGCCATCCTGCGGTCGATCAGAAACGGTACAAATACGACGCTTTCATGAAGAAGCCTCGGCGGGTCGTGAGATATTCGCCGGCACCGGAGATCCACTGGTCGCCGGCAAAGTCCCGGCGCTCGAACAGCGATCCGTAGCCGGCATAACCCACCGTGCCCGGGCGAAGCTCGTAGGATGCCAGGAAGTCGGTGAGTACGCGAGCGCGCAGGCTGTCGTACTGGGCGATTGCACGCAGAAAAAACTGCTTGGTGAATTGAAAGGTCGTTCTCGTATTCAGGAGGTCGAGCTCGTATACCCGTTCACGGGTATCGGCCCGGCGGAAGTCGACGCGGCGGAACCCGATCGACTGGCTCATTCGGGGCGTAGGCTGCCACGAAACATCCATCGACATCGCCCGTGACCAGCCTGCAAAGGGACTGACCTCGTCATAGAAAGTGGCCGGGCCCCAGTTGACGTTTCCGCTCAGACGAATCCAGCGGAACAGCTGCACGTCTCCCTGGATCCGTGGGCGGCTGAGTGGATAACGCTCTCCCTGCCAGGTTTCATGTCCAACTATCTTGTCGACACGGAAAAAACCCTGCCGGGTAAAGTTCATGCGGATTCCGGGGACGGTCACGCGTTCTGAGCCTCCCGCAATTCGATCTTCGGTGAGCTGCGAAAATATGAAGGGCGTGATTCGCCGAATCCAGGCGTACCGGCCCGAGCCTGGATAGAAATTCCAGTCGGTGTAACCCCAGCCGCTTGTGATCCCGACGCGATTGTAGAAGGCCGTATCCATCCGGAAAGCACGATCGTAGTGCTCGAAAAAGGCCTGAATGTTCTGCCGGCGTGTGCTGTATCCCCAGCTCGCCGATCCGGCCACGCCGTCAGTGGCGGCGGCGCCGGCGGCACGGGAATTCGAATAGAGGACCATCCCGGTCACGCGCTGATTCGCGCTGACCCGCCAGGAGAGGTCGCCGCCCGCGACCCGGTTGAATCCTTCATCGGATTCCATGTCGGTCACGATCGCGCCGACGTAATTGCCTGCGCCCGGGCTGAACTGAACGCGGCCCACATTGAACAGGCGGTCTTCGGCATCGAGCGAGCCGCCGATCCCCGCCGGCACATCGTCCAGGGCGGTCAACGTCCCGAACTGGACGCGGCCCGCGCTGCCGGTCAGCTTGATGCCGACGCCAGGATTGACGATCTTGCGCGTGTGAACGGCGGCGATCATGCTGCTGTCCATGGCGCTGCCCGCGAGCGTGAACAACCCCGCCCCCTCCATGAAGAATGGACGCTTCTCGGAGAAGAACACGGGATATCTCTGGTTGATTTCAATCTGGAACGCGTCGCTCTCCACCTGGCTGAAATCCGGATTGACGGTCGCGTCGAGAGTGATCGTCGGCGTCAGCCCCACCTTCGCGCTCAAACCGAGGTCGCCGCGGCCATCCGCTGAACCCCACCTCCCCGGGGTGGCCCGTTCCTGATTGGTAGCGAACGTCGCGCTGGGGATCAGCTCGCGCGTGAGGATCGACTCCAACCGGTCGAACGTGAGCGACGCGTGCTTCTCGAATACCCAGCGACCAGGTTCGAGCGCCGGCCAGGCCACCGAGACGCCGGCCCGGCTGACCCGGCGCCAGAAGAGCACGCCCATCCGCACGTTGTCGCCACCCTGGAATCGAATCGACGCCAGCGGCAGGCGGATCTCGACCGCGTAGCCCCGGTCGTTGAGCCGTCCCGCGCTGTCCCAGATGTAGTCGGGGGACTCGTCCTCGTTGCCCGAGGCGGTGTTGATCATGTCGAGCTGGATGCCGCTCGGGTTCACGAGCAGGTGGTAGGAAGACTGGCCGGTCCCGAGCGCATCGAGGCTGATGCCAACCCAGTCGTCGTTCCAGATGTTGTCGCGCCGCGTGATCGACGTCTTGATGCGCGACGGGTCCGGATCGTCACATTGGAAGGCGAAGTAGAGGTACCTCGAGTCGTAGCCGACCCACACGCGCGTTTGCTGTGGAATGCTGCTCCCGTGCAGCGGGTTGTACGACAGCCAGGGGCCCGTCGGCTGTGCCGGACCGCTCCAGGCTGAGTCATCGAGGACGCCGTCGATTGCGGGAGGCGTGGAAACCTGAACGGCGCGGAGGGCAGGACGCGCCGCTTCCTGCGCAGACGCGCTACTCAGCCACAGTGTCAGCGACGCGAAGAAGCTCAACAGACCGGCAACGACGGAGCGGGACCGCATAGCTTCTTAGACGGAGCTGGAGCCTCAGAACGTTCTGCCCGAGCTGTTTTCCTTCAGTGTCGCGGGACAACCGCCACCGATCCGAGACTTCAGGCTTTCTCATTCACCGGCGATCCCCTTCCTTTGTCGATTGCGATGTTCGACGCCATGCGCCGGCATTCTTCGGCTCGTTGCCTTTACCAACGCAGGTATCGGCTTCAGCCGTCTGCCGACCGGTTCGGTTTGAGAGTCTCTCTTCAGGATGAACTCGAGCGGCAGTTCGTCCGGATCGAACGCATCTCGAAGACGGGGGAAGGAACCCATCAGCATGCCGAGCTCGTCCAGCAGTCGGCGAAGCCTGAACGCCGCAGCCCGCATTGTGATTGGCAGCTTGTGCGAGGAGTGTTTACTCATATCAACTCACTTCTGAACCGTGTTCATGATCACGATCCGCGGCACAGTCGAGCCCAGACCGACTGGCCGGTTGACGTCGCGAGTTCGGCCGAGCATCAGCACGCCGCGCGACGTCGAAGGGCAGATCGCGTCACCCGCTCTGACCGGCAATCTTCGCCAGGACCTGCGCCACCACCCGGTCGCAGCGGGGACGGTAGAACCGGAAGGCGTCCGGAGCGGTCGCGCCGGTGCGGTCCAGCAGCACGCGTCGCAGGGCCGCACGGCCACGCGACAAGCGGGTTTTGACGACATCGTCGGACACGTCGAGAGCCTCCGCCACCTCTGACGTGCTCAGCCCCTCGACTTCCCTGAGGACGAAGACTTCACGCATGCCGTCCGGCAGCGTATCGATGGCCCACTCCAGGAGGCTGCGCAGCTCCCCGGCGAAGGCCTGTCGTTCCGGGTTCTCCGGGACATTGCGGGACATGAAGGGCTCCACATTCGAGCGTTCGTCGTCGAAGGGCTCATACCGCTTCCGGCGACGCAGCCGAGCCAAGGATTCGTTGATCGCGATCTTGGTCAACCAGGTTGAGAACCGCGCGGCGCCGTTGAACTGGCGAAGGTGGGTGAAGGCGTTGACGTAGGCCTGCTGCATGACGTCTTCCGCCTCCTGCTCGTCACGCACGATGGCCCGCGCCGCGCGATACACGCGCTCGTTATAGCGGCGCATCAACAGCTCGAACATGGCGGTGTTTCCCTCGAGAACCTGCCGAATGATGTCTTCATCCGACTGTTCGGCGCCCTCGAACACAACCGCAGGGCTCATTCCGGTTGGCATGATCATCACCCGCTATAAAGAGTCCCCACGGCCACGAAAGGTGACAGGGAACGGATTGTCACCTCCGCTTGCGGCCAGCCTCCAATCGGCAGGAGGCAGCTTCAATGGACAATCGACTGAACACGCCGTGGGTCGCGCTGCGATTCGGCATCGGCCTGACCGCTACGCTGGCCGGTATCGACAAATTCTTCAATCTGCTGACAGACTGGGGCTCGTACATCAGTCCCGTCGCCACCCAGCTCTTGCCAGTGTCTACCCCCACGGTGATGGGCATCGTGGGCGTCATCGAGGTCGCCGTCGGCATCGCCATCCTGGCGGGCTGGACCAGGATCGGTGCATATGTCGCGAGCGCGTGGCTGCTTGGGGTTGCGGCAAACCTGGTGGCAGCGGGTTTCTACGATGTCGCCGTTCGCGACGTGGTCATGTCACTGGCGGCATTCACACTCGCACGATTGGCGGAGGTGCAGACGGAAGCCCCGGTCCACGGGTTCAACAGCGTCATCGAGCGGCCGGCCGACCAACTCGCTCGAGCGATTCGAGAATCACAATCCGCGTGAGCCACGTGACGAATCGACCCTTGCCGTTGAACTCCCGGAGACGTCCGTACGCATTCAGGTACCCCTGCAGCATCGCGTCTTCAGCGTCCTGTTCGCCAAGGGTGATTGCACGGGCCGTGCGGTAGAGGCGCTCGTTGTGGCGCCGCATCAGAACTTCGAACAGGGCCGTCTGGCCGGTGAGCACGAGTGCGACCACTTGCTCATCGGTCAGCCCATTCCATTGTTCCAGAATCGCCGCATTGACGATGTGCATCTTCTTCCTTTCGGACTCAGGCGCGAACGTACCTGCCCTGCACCGTTCGCCTCAGCACTCCCTGGTTGACGAGAGTCTTGAACACCAGGGCACACGTCGGCCGATCGATACCCCACAGCCGCTGCGCTTGAGGCATGGTCACGCTGAGGCCCGGCATCTCGCCATACTCCGCTCGCACGCGCCGCGTCAGGTCGTGAATCCTGTTGGCCTGTGGCTGCACGTCGAGTGAGGTGTTGGTCATCATTTCCCTCCCTCGGCACTGTGTTGGGACATGTCCAGAGCAACGTGCGAGCCGGCGATACTGCGAGGCATATCAGCCGTTGGTGGCGGATTGGCGTTTCACTTTGAGGTGAAGCTTTCGTTTTGTAATGCTCGGGAGCGCGCAAGCTCCGAGCCCATCACCAAAGCGCTAGCAATTTCTGGCGTAGGCGGCCCCTTGCCCGAACCTGACGAGAACTCGCCAGATCTGATTCACGCCCGCCGCGCGTGTCACACTCCATGAACCTATGTGGAATCGCCTGCGCTACACGTTGTGGGCCCCGTTTTACGATGCGATGGTCGCCGCCGTTGGATTCGGCCCGGGCCGGCGCCGGTCGATCGAAAACCTCCGCCTGCGTCCGGGGCATCGGGTTCTGATCGCCGGCGCGGGAACCGGCCTGGACCTGGAGTTCCTGCCGCCGGGCATCGAGCTGACCGCAGTGGACGTCACACCCGCGATGCTGGCGCGGCTGGAACGTCGTGCGGCACAGACCGGCAGACCCGTGGACGTGCGGACGATGGATGCGCGGCAACTGGCCTTCGCGGACGAGTCGTTCGACGCGGTGCTCATGCATCTGATTCTCGCGGTGATGCCCCAGCCCGAGCGTGGATTGGGGGAGGCAGCTCGCGTGCTGAAAAAGGGAGGCCGCATCTCCGTCTTCGATAAATTCCTCCGCGACGACGAGCGTGTCTCGGCGCGCCGCCGCATGCTGAACGTCGTGGCGAAGCCGCTGTTCTCCGACATGAATCGACGGTTCGGTCCGTTGATTGCCGGCACCGGACTGTCGATCGAGCACGATGAGCCTGCCGCGTTCGGAGGGATGTACCGGATTATCACGCTGCAGAAGCCGTTGAGCGAGTCGGCCGGGTCGCTCAGCATTGCCTCGATCTCGCCGAAGACTCCGCCGCGTTCGATGCCCAGTTGATAATTAAACAGACCGCCAACGACGGAGCGGGACCACATAGCCTCTTAGACCGAACTGGGGCCGCCGAACGTTCTGAGCAGGCGGCTAAACATGCTGCTCTCGTCAGCTCATATCCGCAGACCGCCGACAGGGCCGGGTGCGTTCACCGGTTCGAGCCACTCCGCTGATCGCGGATGTTCGCCGCGCACGGCCCGCCGGAAGGCGTGCTGCATCGCCCGCGTAATCGGTCCCACAATGCCGGAGCCCACGGAGCGGAAGTCCACTTCACGCACGCCGATGACCTCGGCAGCCGTCCCGCACAGGAACACTTCGTCGGCATCGTAGAGCCGGTCGCGGACGATTCGTTCTTCAGCGACGTCCAGGCCCTCATCGCGCGCGAGTGTGAGCACCGTGTCCCGTGTGATGCCTTCGAGGATCCCGGCCACCGGAGGCGTGAGCAGCCGTCCGCGGCTCACCACGAACAGGTTTTCACCCGTGCATTCCGCGACGTACCCCTCGGGGTCCAGCAACACCGCATCGTCGAACCCGAGGCGCGCGGATTCCGTCCGCGCGAGGAACGAGTTCACGTAATTGCCCGACACCTTGGCGCGCGTGGGCATGATGTTGGGGTGATGCCGTGTGTACGACGACACGTTCACTCGAATGCCGCTGTCGAGCGTCTTTTCGCCGTAATAGTCCTTCCAGGCCCACGCCGCGATGCCCACGTGCGCTCGCCCCGAGTCGATCGACAGGTCCATGCCTCCCTGGGCCAGGTAGATCAGCGGCCGGATATAGCACGCGCGCAGGCCGTTGGCCACAATGGTCTCGTGAACGGCCGCCGTGAGCACCTCTTCGCTGTACGGCAGTTCGCGCCACCCCAGGGTTCGTGCGGACGCCATCAGCCGCCGCATGTGGTCGCGCAGGCGGAAGACCGCCGGGCCATCCGATGTCTCGTAACAGCGGATGCCCTCGAATACGCCCATGCCATAGTGCAGGCCGGCCGTCAGGAACGGCACCACCGCTTCGGCTTCCGGCACGAGCCGGCCATTCATCCAGGTAAGCGCTGCCATTGGCCCCCCGAGCAGTCCTGCGAAAGGTCAGCCGGTTGCGGTGCGCCGGCCGGGCGCAGGAACGGCATCATCGCGCGCAGACGCGCACCGACCTCTTCGATCTGGTGCTGTTGCTCCTGGGCCCTGGTTTCGTTGAACCACGGGCGCCCCTTCTGGTCCTCGGCGATCCAACGCCGTGCGTACGTGCCGTCCTGGATCTCCCCGAGCATGCGCCGCATCTCTTTCCGCGTTTCATCCGTGACCAGTCGCGGTCCGCCGGTGTAGTCGCCATGCTCGGCGGTGTCGCTGACCGAGTAGCGCATGTAACTGAGACCACCCTGGTACATCAAGTCCACGATGAGCTTCAGTTCGTGCAGGCATTCGAAGTAGGCGACTTCGGGCTGGTAGCCGCCTTCTACGAGCGTCTCGAAGCCGGCCTTGACGAGCGCCGTAACGCCGCCGCAGAGAACTGCCTGTTCCCCGAACAGGTCGGTTTCGGTCTCTTCCGCGAAGGTCGTTTCCAGGACGCCGGCGCGGGTCACGCCGATCGCCTTCGCATAGGACAGCGCGATTGCGCGCGCACGTCCGCTGGCGTCCTGCTGCACGGCGACCAGCGCCGGGGTTCCGGCCCCTTCCTGGAACAGCTCCCGGACGCGGTGGCCCGGGGACTTGGGCGCGACCATCGAGACATCGACATCCGGAGGCAAATCGAGCGTGCCGAACCGAACGTTGAATCCGTGGGCGAACATGAGCGTCTTGCCTGCGGTCAGATGCGGCCTGATGGCGTCTTCATACAGGGACGCCTGCACGGTGTCGGGCACGAGCACCATGATGAGCGCGGCACGCGCGCACGCGGCCGCGGGTTCGAGCACCGTCAGACCCTCCGCCTGCGCCCTGACGCGCGACGCGCTCGCGGCGGGCAGTCCCACGCAGACATCCACCTGGCTGTCCCGCAGGTTGAGGGCATGCGCATGCCCCTGTGAGCCATATCCGAGCACCGCCACCCTGAGGCCGCGAACGTGTGAAAGGTCCGCATCCCGGTCGTAATACATCTTGGCCATTCATCCTCCGATACAGTTTGCCGCTGCCTCCGTGTCAGACGGAGTACGAGACACCGGCCTCGGCTTCGCGCTCGAACCCCGCGCTCGGGATCGAGAGCTCTGCGGCCGGGCCCCGCGTCATGGCGATGCGGCCCGTGCGCGCCATTTCGACCAGGCCGTACGGCCGCAGGACCTCCAGTAAGGCATCGATCCGCGACGCGGACGCCGTCATCTCCAGGACGAGCGAGTCCGCCGCCACGTCCACGACCCGCGCATCGAACACCTGCGCGAGCTGCATCAGCGACGATCGGGTCGCGTGATCCGCCGTCACCTTGATGAGCGCGAGGTCCCGCACGATCGAGGATCGATGGGTGATGTCCTCCACACGCACGACGTGCACCAGCTTGTTCAGGTGCGCGCGGAGCCGCAGCGCGCCTCCCGCATCTGTGTGCACGACCGTCGTCATCCGCGACACGCCGGCTGTCTCGCTGTGACCAACGGCAAGCGAGTGAATGTTGAACCCGCGCCGCCGAAAGAGCGACGCGACCCGGTTGAGGACGCCGGGCCGATCCTCGACGTAAATGGCGAGTGTGTGCATGGTGGTCATGTGGCGTCTCCGTTAGTCATCGGCGGTTTCGACGATCGGGTTGGGCCGGCGGATCATCGCGTGCAGATCGGCTCCCGCCGGCACCATCGGATAGACGGTATCTTCCTGCTCGACCCTGAAGTCCACGACCACAGGTCCGCGGTGGCGCCTCGCGGTCGCGATCACCTCCTGCACGTCGGATCGGCAGGCGGCACCCAGGCCCAGGATGCCGAAGGCTTCCGCAAGCTTCACGAAGTCGGGACCCGACAGCGGTGTGGCCGCGTAACGCCGCTCGTAGAAGAACTCCTGCCACTGACGGACCATCCCGAGAAACCCGTTGTTGATGATGGCCACTTTGATCTGGACGTCGTCCTGGACCGCCGTCGCCAGCTCGCACATGGTCATCTGGAAGCCCCCGTCGCCGACGATGGCCCAGACCTCCGCTTCGGGTCGCGCCCGCTTGGCGCCAATGGCTGCCGGGACCGCGAATCCCATGGTGCCGAGGCCGCCGGACGTGATCAGCGAGCGCGGGGCGTCGTGGTGGTAGTACTGCGCCTCCCACATCTGGTGCTGGCCCACATCGGTGACGATGACGGTGTCACTCTCATGCGTCGCCCGCCAGAGATCGTTGATGACATGTGCGGCATACAGGTGCCCGTCGTCGGGCAGGAACTGAATGTCGCGAACGGCGGCGTCACCCTTGTTCGCAGCGATGCGGGCGTTCCAGGGACGCCGATCGTTGCGCCTGATCGCGGGCAGCAGCTGTTCGAGCGTGCCCTGGAGGTCACCGACCAGCGCGACGTCCACGGCCACGTTCTTGTTGATCTCCGACGGATCGATGTCCATGTGGATTTTGCGAGCGTGCGGCGCATACGTCCGCAGGTTGCCGGTGACGCGATCGTCGAAGCGCATGCCGCAGGCGACGAGGAGGTCCGCTTCCTGGATGGCGAGGTTTACCCACGCTTCGCCGTGCATGCCCATCATCCCGAGGTTGAGCGGATGCGACGCCGGGAACCCGCCGATGCCGAGCAGCGTGACGGCGACCGGTATGTCCGCGCGTTCGGCGAGCGTGCGCAGTTCCTGCATGGCCCCGGAGATGAGCACCCCGTGTCCGGCCAGGATCACCGGGCGTTCGGCACCGTTCACGAGTGCGGCGGCGGCGGCGACGAGGTCCTCGGCGATGGTGGGGGCGTGGCGCCACCCCGGGAGCGACGGCCCCGCGCCTTCCCAGTCAAACTCGCACGAGCCCTGCTGCGCGTCCTTGGTGATGTCGATGAGCACGGGGCCGGGCCGGCCGGACCTCGCGATGAGGAATGCCTCGCGCACGGTACTCGCCACGTCGTCCGGGCGCGTGACGAGGTAGTTGTGCTTCGTCACGGGCAGTGTGATCCCGGTGATGTCGATCTCCTGGAACGCGTCGCTGCCGATCAGGCGGCTGCCGACCTGTCCGGTGATGCAGACAATCGGTGACGAGTCCATCATGGCCGTCGCGAGGCCCGTGACCATGTTCGTGGCGCCGGGTCCTGATGTGGCAATCGCGACACCGACACGCCCGCTCGCCCGCGCATATCCGTCCGCCATGTGGGTCGCACCCTGCTCGTGCCGTACGAGCGTGTGGCGAATCGGGAACTCGAGCAGCGCATCGTAGGCCGGAAGGATCGCGCCACCCGGGTACCCAAAGACGTCGGTAACGCCCTCGCGCACCAGCGACTCCCAGAGAATCTGCGCGCCTGTCATTGTCATGGCCTGTCCAGTCCCTTGTGGCGGTCAGCGGCCGCGGCCGTTACGGCGCCATCGGCCGCCGACGACACGAGGCGCGCATACTTGCCCATCACGCCGCTCGTGTGGCCGGACTCGGGTTTTGTCCAGGCCGCGAGTCGCGCGGCCATCTCGGCATCTCCAACGTCGATGCGGAGCTCTCGCGCGGGCAGATCCAGGGTGATGATGTCCCCGTCCCGGACAACCGCAAGCGGGCCTCCCGCCGCAGCTTCCGGAGATACGTGGCCGGCCATGAGGCCCCGTGTGGCGCCGGAGAATCGCCCGTCGGTGACGAGCGCCACGGACTCGCCGAGCCCCGCGCCCACGATCGCGGCCGTCACGCCGAGCATCTCGCGCATTCCCGGTCCGCCGCGCGGCCCTTCGTACCGGATGACGACGACGTCGCCGGCGACAATGCGTGCGCGCTGGACGGCGGCAAACGCGTCTTCTTCGCTGTCGAACACGCGCGCGGGTCCGCGGTGCACCGCCCGGTCGTGCCCGGTGGCCTTGACGATGCCGCCGTCGGGCGCGAGGTTCCCTCGCAGGACCACGAGGCCGCCGGTCGGTGTGACGGGATTGGCGAGCGGTCGCACCACCTGCTGACCAGGCGTTTCGACGCCGAGCTCGGCTTCCTGCTCCACCGAACGTCCGGTGACCGTGAGGGCCCCCCGGTTGAGGGCCCCCGCTTCGAGCAGACGGCGGGCGATCAGCCGTGTGCCGCCGGCGGCGTGGAGATCGGTAGCCACGAACCTGCCGCCCGGCTTGAGGTCGGCGAGCAGCGGGACCCTCGTGCTGATGCGATCGAAATCGTCCAGCGTGAGAGGGACGCCCGCCTCGCGGGCAATCGCCATCAGGTGCAGGACGGCGTTGGTGGACCCGCCGGTCGCGGCGACCGACGCAATCGCATTCTCGAGAGACGCGCGGGTGACGATCGAGGAGGGCCGGCGGTTCTGGCGCAGGACGTCCATCACGAGGGCGCCGGCCCGCTCGGCGACGCCGGCCTTGTCCTGATTCATGGCGGGAACGTCGCCGCTGCCCATCGGTGCCAGCCCGAGGAACTCGCAGGCCGTCGCCATGGTGTTCGCGGTGAACTGTCCACCACAGGCGCCGGCGCCGGGACATGCCTGGTCTTCGAGCTCGCAGAGATCGGCGTCCGACACGCGGCCGGCCGCGTGGCCTCCGACCGCCTCGAACACGTCCTGGATCGTCACGTTCCGCGCCGCGACCTGGCCGGGTGCGATCGAGCCGCCATAGAGGATGAGCCCCGGAATGTCGAGCCGGGCGAGCGCCATGGCCGCCGCGGGAATGGTCTTGTCGCAGCCGACGAGCACGACCAGGGCGTCGAACTGGTTGCCGAGCGCGACGAGCTCGATCGAATCGGCGATCACTTCCCGGCTCACGAGCGACGCACGCATGCCCGGCGAACCCATCGTGATGCCATCCGAGATCGAGACGGTGTTGAACTCCATGGGGGTTCCGCCCGCGTGCCGAATGCCCGCCTTCACCGAGACGGCGAGCTCCCGCAGGTGAAGGTTGCAGGGGCCGATTTCAATCCAGGTATTCGCAACCCCGATGAGGGGCCGGGCCAGGTCCTCGCGGCTGAACCCGGCAGCGCGGAGCATGGCCCGCGCGGGAGCGCGGCTCGGGCCGTCCGTCAGGGCCCCGCTCTGCCACTTGCCTCGCCGCGCGCGTTGGTCAGTCACGCTAACCTCGCTCCCTCCCGATCCGCAAAAAATGAAAAGGCCGCCATCCGGTGCTGGATGACGGCCTCAGGTGGAACTGTCTGGTGCGCTGCGTCATCCTGCCGAGGGTCTCCGCGTGCGCGTGCTAATTCGCCGGGCGAAGGAACGCGACGACCCGAGATCGAGCGGCATGCAGGGATACTGCGCCAAACGCCTGCATAAATCCAATTGATAATTATTGTATTTCAATAAGCAATTCCAATAATTGCCGTTTGCGCGCCGCCGGGCGCTGGTCTCTCACGCGGGAACCTCCGGCCCGGCGCCGATAGATGCGCGCCCCCACTTCGCCTGACCTGGCGGCGCGAGGGAGCGCTACACTCAACGGCACGCGTCATTCCTCGACCTCCCCGGTGACAGCAGCGGCGCGGGCGAGTCCAGGGTGAGGCGGATGCAGACGCCTGGCGTACGCCGCAGGATCAGGGGGCCAGTTGGCAGGCAGTGACATCG
This sequence comes from Vicinamibacterales bacterium, assembly GCA_035250005.1. GTDB lineage: Bacteria > Acidobacteriota > Vicinamibacteria > Vicinamibacterales > 2-12-FULL-66-21 > JACDCA01. The sequence continues at coordinate 32,154 of DATFFM010000131.1, forward strand.
GTTGGATGCTGATTTCCACGGCGCTCGTGCTGCTGATGACGCCCGCGCTCGGGTTCTTCTATGCCGGCCTGGTGCGCAGCAAGAGTTCGCTCAATACGTTGATGATGAGCGTCGGCTCTCTCGGGGTGGTCGGACTGGCATGGCCGCTTCTCGGGTACTCCCTGGCGTTCGGGGCAGGCACGCCCGGCATCGGCGGGTTCGACCATGTAGTGCTGCGGGGGGTCGGTCTGGAGGCGAAGGGCTCCGTGCCGCACCTGCTTTTCATGGCATACCAGGGGACCTTTGCGATCGTCACCGCGGCGCTCATCTCGGGCGCGATCGTGGAGCGGGTCCGGTTCGTGCCGTACCTGCTCTTCATCACGCTCTGGAGCCTGCTGGTCTACGCGCCGGTGGCGCACTGGGTTTGGGGCGGAGGGTGGCTCAGTACTCTCGGAGCACTGGACTTTGCCGGCGGCACCGTCGTGCACATCAGCGCGGGGACGGCCGCCGTCGTCGCGGCGGTGATGCTGGGAGCGCGCAAGGATTACGCCCGGCAGGCCCTCCTGCCGCACTCGGTTCCGTTCACGGTGCTCGGGAGCGGGCTGTTGTGGTTCGGCTGGTTCGGGTTCAACGGAGGCAGCGCGCTCGCCGCGAACGGGCAGGCGGTGCTGGCGTTCGTCAATACGATGTTCGCCCCCGCAGCGGCCCTGACCGTCTGGATCGTGCTCGACGTCGTCCGCATGGGCAAAGCCACGGCCGTGGGCCTCGCAACCGCCATCGTGGTCGGGCTGGTGGCGATCACGCCTGCGGCCGGATTCGTCGCGCCGGTGTCCGGCATCGCCATCGGGGCGCTTGCCGCGATCCCGAGTTACTTCGGGGTGCTCTGGCGCGCGCGCACCAGGCTCGACGATTCACTCGACGTCGTCGCGGCGCACGGGCTGGGCGGCATCGTTGGCGCCCTGCTGACCGGCGTCCTGGCGCAGCGCTCATGGGGCAGCCCGGTGGATGGACTGCTGTTCGGGAATCCCTCCCAGTTGATGATTCAGGCGGTCGCGGTCGTCGTCGTCATCGCGTTTGCCGCCGCGGGCACCGCAGCCATCCTGTTCAGCCTGGGCATGATTGCGCCCATCCGCGTCGCAGTAGCCGAGGAAGGGATCGGTCTCGACGTGACTCAGCACGGGGAAGAAGCCTACGCCCGGGGCGAAGGGGCAGTCCTCGTGCTGCCCGCAGGCCGTGGCCCGAGCGCGCACGCGGCACGATAAGCGACGGGTCTCACCAGAGGAGAACGCCGATGAAAATGGTGGTGGCGATCGTTCGCCCTGAGCGGCTCACGGCTGTCCTCGAGGCACTGTTCCAGGCCGATGTGCGAGGGCTCACCATCAGCCACGTCCAGGGGCATGGCGGTGAAATCGAGCATGTCGAAACCTACAGGGGAACGACGGTCAAGATGGAACTGTCGGAGAAGATCCGGCTCGAGATCGGCGTGTCGAATCACTTCGTCGAGCCGACGATCGCCGCCATCCTGTCATCGGCCCGCACGGGTGAAGTGGGTGACGGCAAGATCTTCGTGGTGCCGGTGGAACGGATCTATCGCATTCGCACCGGCGAACGCGACCAGTCTGCGGTGACGCCCGTTGCCACCACAGAGTCCCCGGACTCCTGATGGGGTCAGCGCAACAAGGGTGGATCGTTGACGTGACAAAGCAGGCTGATCACTCGACCACGACAACTCCCTTCAGCATGTTCATGCCACAGGCGAACGCGATCTCGCCGGTTGTCGCCGGGGTGTATTCGATCTGAACGGACTGATTGAGCGGCAACGCTCGCTTGATGTTCAAGGACGGAAAAACGACCTCGGTCCCGCAGGTCTTATCTGTCGTCCGCAGAAACGTGAGGCGTGCCGGGGTACCGGCGCGCAAGGCGACCTTCGACGGCTCGAATCCCTGCTCGGTGACCATCACCTTCGCAGTCTGAACGTTGTCGTTGCGTCCCGTCCCGGTGGGCGTGGCAGGGCGCAGACCGAGGCGGTCGCGCTCCGCCCGGACGAAGAAGCTACCTTGGGTTACGACGATATCGCCGGGCTGAACGCCTGACGCGACCTCCACTTGTTCTCCGGAGGACTGGCCGAGGCGCACCTCGCGCTCGGTGAACTTGCCGGGCTGCTTCGGGTTCACCAGGTAGACCACGGTGCGGTCGCCAACGTTCTGGACTGCACTGCGTGGGATTACTGGCACTGAGACACCTGGCGCTCCCGCCACCACCACGTCGGCATACATCCCGAGCCGCAACTCGCCGCGCGGATTTGGCATCTCGACGCGTACCTTGGCGGTCCGTGTCTCCGGGTTCATCTGTGGATCGCTGTAGCTGACGCGACCGCGCAACGAAAGCCCCGGATACGCAGCGGTGGTGATGATCGTGTCACTCCCGACGCGGACTCGAGAGAAATCCTTCTCGTACACATCCGCGACGATCCAGACCGTTGAGAGGTCAACGAGCGTGAACAACCTGGTGGCGGGGTCGACGTTGAGCCCGACGTTTGCCGTGCGCTCCGTGACGATGCCATCAAGGGGAGCTGGCACCCTGGTCGTTGCATTCACCTCGCTGCCGGACCCCAATGCGTCAACCGTGGAGACAGCCACGCCAAGCAACTCGAGCTGCGATCGCGCGCTCTGCACAGCGGCCGTCTGGGCCGCGTGCTCGGCATGAATGCGCTCCAGCTCCTGTCGGCTGGCCGCACCGATTTCGACCAGCTTCCGGGTGCGCCGCAATTCCCGGTCGTGGGCGTCGAGCATCGCCCTGGCAGATACGTACTTCGTCTGCGCCTCCGCCAGCTCCGGACTGTAGATCCGGGCGAGCGTCTGCCCACGGCGCACACTGGCTCCGAGCTCCGCTGACACACGAGTCACCCGGCCCGAGACCAGGGGAGTGACGGCAACCTGCCGGTACGCGTTCGGCTCGACAATGCCCGGAAGACGAATTTCACCGGCAGACGTACCGGTCGCTACCGGCGCAACCACGATTCCGGCCCGTTCGATCGCCTCGGTGGTGAGCGATACGACCACGTCGGGCAGCGATCCGGTGCTCGGCGCCGTTGGCGCAGTTGGTGGTTGGGCGCTCTGGGCTGGTGGGCCGCTCGCGGCGTCAGTTGGCACGGTGCCCATCTGCCCGCCGCTACCGGCGGTGCTTCGCATCAGCAGGTACGACGCGCCGGCTCCAGCCAAGAGCAGTGCGAGACCGATGAGCGCTGCCGCGCCCTTGTGCATTGTTACGCGCGATTCGCCGGTCATCGCACACCTCCAAGCGCTCGCTCGAGCGCCGTCCGCGCTTCGTATGCAGCGAGCAATGCGTCCGTGTAGGCACGCTCTACTTCGAGATAGCGCCGTTGTTCCGCAAGCACGTCGAAGACCGTGACGCGCCCCAGCTCGTAGCTCTGCCCGACGACTGTCAGGTTCTGGCGCGCGAGCGTCTGCGCACCTCCGGCATAGACGCTCACCGCCTGGCGCGCGTGCCCGTCGCGCGCACGGGCGGCCGCGAGCTCGGTCTCAGCCGCAAGTCGGGCGGCCTCATGGGCGGCTGCCGCACCGTCGCGCTCGGCCCTGGCTGCGGCGATCTCGCCCTGATTCCGATTCAGCACCGGAACACTGATCATCGCGCCCGCGGACACGTAATGAAACAACCCGCGAACGCGCTCGAGACCACCATCTGCTGTGAAGCCGCGCTGCGGGAAGCCGGCATCCATCCGCATGTAATTGGCGAAGAGACTGACGTCGAAACGGCCTTCCGCCTGCACGCGATCGATCCTCGCTCTGGCCACATCGACCCGTGCCGCCGCCACGCGCACGTCCGCTCGCTGGTCGAGCACTGCGGCGGTGTCCGCGACCCGCGGTGCGGCAGTCGACTCGCGACGCACCAGCTGCTCCAGCGTGTCACGCACGGTCACGGTCGCATCGGCCCTCGACCCCAGAACGCGCTTCAACTCGAACAATGCGGCCTCCGTCCGCCCGGCCAGCAACAGGCGATCGGATTCCAGGCACCGCAGCGCGACGTCCAACAGGTCGCGCTCGAGCGGCGGCGTCGCCCCTTCTTCGACTCGGGACCGAAGCAGTTGGTACTGGCGTCGCGTCGCCGCCACGAGCTCGTCGAAGATGGCCAGATCTCGCACTGTCGCAAGGACGTCGCCATAGCGCATGCGCACCTCGGCCGCGAGCAGCCGCTCGCGGTCCGCGACCGCCAACTCAACGGCCGCGACCTCGCGGTCAGCGACGGCCACGCGTCCTCTCCTCCTGAACAGATCGAGCGGCCATTCCACACCCACCGTGGTCACGTTGTCCGTGCCGCCGGGCTCTTCGCGACGTTCGAACGACAGATTCGGATTGGGCCGGAGTGATCCCTGCAGCCGCATCCCGCGCGCAACATCGATCTCGCTCCGCGCGGCTCGGAGGGACGGCTCCTGCTCCAATGCGCGAGCGATCGCCTGCTCGAGCGAGAGACCGTTGACCGGATCGACATATCGTTCCGCACTCCGGGTATCACCGGGCGTTTGGGCTTGCGCGCTGATAGGGATCACCAGCGCGACCATGAGGACGCTCAGCACGATTCGCGTGGTCATTGCACGCCTCCTTCGAAGTTGACCGAACCGGTGCCGGCCGGACCGTCCCACTCAATCGCCATCTGCCAGGCGCCAGCCATGCCAAACTCCGCGGTGGCGGAATACCGGCCGGGCACGCCGGTGGGTGCCACCTGGAGTCCTCCGGACATCGCCATGCCCGGCATCGCCATGTTCGCGCTCGCTCTCACTGTGCCGACATCGACGAGAGTCGTCGTCCCGGTCCGTCGGAACTCGATCGTGAACGCGTTGCGCCCCTGGCGGAGCGTGCCTGTTGACGCCAGCAGTACGACATCGATCTCGCCCGCGCGCACGGCCTGAATCACGCCCGCTGTGCTTCCCTCAGTGCCTGGGTCGTTGGCGGGAGCGGACAGTCTCCAGACGAGCAACGCAGCGATCGGCACCACGGCGACGATGCCCGCTGCGAGCATGACGCCGCGCCGGCTCACACGAATCCGTTCCGGCCCCGGCATGGGGTCATGCTGCAAGCCGAGTTGCCGCTCGCGTAGCCAGCAGAAGATCACCGGCGTCACGATGAGCACGTGCAGGAGCGAAGACACCATGCCGCCCAGCACGGGAGTCGCGAGCGGTTTCATCACTTCCGCGCCGGCACGTGTACTCCACATGATCGGCAGGAGGCCCGCGATCACCGTGGAAACGGTCATCACTTTCGGGCGCAGACGCAGCAGCGCACCTTCCATCACGGCATCCCTCAACGCCGCTCTCGTCAACGTGCCGCCGAGCTCACGGCGCTTTCGCTCGACCGCCTCCTCCAGGTAGATCACCATCACGACGCCGGTTTGCACGGCCGTGCCGAACAGCGCAATGAAGCCCACCCACACCGCGACGGAGAAGTTGTAGCCAAGCAGCCACAGCAGGTAGACGCCGCCAGTCAGCGCGAACGGGACCGCGAGCAGCACATGGGCCGCTTCGAGTGCCGAGTGATAGGTGAAGTACAGGAGGACAAAGATCACGAGCAGGACGAGCGGGACCACGATCTGCAGCTGGGCGCGTGCGCGTTCCTGGTTCTCCCACCGCCCGCTCCAGCCCAGGTAGTAGCCGGTCGGGAGCGACACCTCCCTGGCCACCGTGGTGCGCGCTTCCTCAACGAACCCGCCGACGTCGCGGCCCTGCACGTTGAGCAGCACGGTGGCGAGCAGCAGCCCGTTCTCGGACGAGATCATCGCAGGTCCGCGCGCGTGCTCGATCGTGGCGAGTTGGGCGAGTGGAATCTGGGAGCCGGTCGGTGATGCGACGAGCACGCGTCCCAGTGCCTGCGCATCCGTGCGGTACTCAGGCGCATACCGTACCCGCACCGGGAACCGTTCGCGTCCCTCAATCGTCATCGTGAGCGTCGTCTCGCCCACGGCCGTCTCGATCACTTGCTGGATGTCTCCGACGCCGACGCCGTAACGCGCTGCGGCGCGACGATCGACTGTGATGTTGAGGTACTGGCCGCTGGTGATCTGTTCGGGGTACACGTTGCTGGCGCCTGGCACGCGACCGACGGACTCGGCCACTTTCCGCGCCAGTTCCTCGAGCGTCGCGAGATCCGTCCCGAAGACCTTCACGCCCACTTCCGAGCGAATGCCCGTCGTCAACATGTCGATGCGATTCATGATCGGCATCGTCCAGATGTTCGAGACTCCAGGCAGCTGCACGGTTCGGCCCATCTCCGCGCGCAGGCGTTCGAGCGTCATCCCGGGGCGCCATTGATCCTTCGGTTTCAAATGGACGATCGTTTCCGTCATGTTCAGCGGCGCAGGATCGGTCGAGGTATCTGCCCGAGCGACCTTGGCAACGACGTAAGCGACCTCCGGAAACTTCATCAACGCGGCGTTCTGGCGCGCGGCAATCTGGGTGTTCTCTTCCAGGGAGATGCTGGGATCCGCAATCGGCATGAACATCAGGTCGCCTTCGTTCAATGCCGGCATGAACTCGCTGCCGATGCCGCGAGCGACGAACAACGCGCCGAGAAAAAGGACTGCGGCGACCGTGACCGTGAGGACGCGGTGTGCCAGCGCACTTCGTAGGACCGGTTGGTAAACCCTGCGCAGTGCGCGCATGACGGGGTTGGCCTCCTCGGCGTGGAACTTCCCGCCAAGCAGGAGCGTGCAGAGGACGGGGACGAGCGTCACCGAGATCACCGTCGCGGCGAGGACTGCAAAGGTCTTCGTGAACGCGAGGGGATGAAACAGCTTGCCTTCCTGGCCGGTCAACGCGAACACCGGAATGAAGGCGAGCAGAATGATCGCCATCGAGAAGAAGACCGGGCGCCCAACCAGCCGGGTCGAGTCGCGGACGGTCTCCCAGACCCGGTGGCGATCGCGAGGGTCCACACCCCGCTGCTCGACGTAGCGGAACGCGTTCTCGGTCACCACAATGCCCGCATCGACGAGGACGCCGATCGCGATTGCGATGCCGGCGAGGCTCATGATGTTGGACGAAATGTCGGCGTAGTACATGCCCAGGAAGGACAAGAGCACAGCCAGGGGCAATGGGATCGTGACGATCAGAATCGAGCGGAAGTGCATCAGGAACACGACATGCGCCAGCGTTACCAGCAAGATCTCCTCGAGGAGCGCCGTGCGCAGCGTGTCGACCGCCTGCGCGATGAGATCCGAGCGGTCGTAGAACGGCACGATGGTGACGCCCTGCGGCAGTCCAGGCGCAATCTGTGCGATGCGTGCCTTCACAGCATCAATCACGTCCTTCGTGTTGACACCGGTCCGCGCCACCACCACGCCGCCGACCGCCTCGTTGGTCCCCTTGACGAGCGACGCCACACGGAATGCGTTGCCGATCTGCACTTCGGCAACCTGCGCCACATACACCGGCACGCCGTTCGAAGCGCCGACGACGATCTGCTTCACATCCTCAACGGACTCGATCAGCCCGACGCCGCGAACGATCAGCCACGCGCCGTTGGATTCGAGGACATTCCCCCCGACATTGAGGTTGCTGTCCCGAACGGCCGCGACCACCGCGCTCAGCGGCAGGTTGTAGGTCCGCAGACGATTCGGATCCACGTCAACCTGGTACTGCTGGACATGCCCGCCGACCGATGCGACCTCGGCGACGCCCGGAACGGCATTCAGCTGGTACCGAACGAACCAGTCCTGGAGGGTGCGCAGCTCGCGGAGCGAATGGGTGGGACTCTCGACGGTGTACCAGAACACGTGACCGACGCCGGTCGCATCTGGCCCGAGCGTCGGGGTCACGTCTGCCGGCAGGCTCTTCGCGACCAGACTCATTCGTTCCAGCACGCGAGTCCGTGCGAAGTAGAGGTCCACGTCGTCCTCGAAGACCACGTAGGCCATCGAGAACCCGAAGGCGGACTGGGACCGGACGACGCGGACCCCCGCAAGCCCCTGCAGGTTTGTGGTGAGCGGGTAGGTGACCTGGTCCTCGACTTCCTGCGGGCCGTGCCCTGGCCACTCCGTGAACACAATCACCTGGTTGTCGGACAGATCGGGGATGGCGTCGATCGGAGTGGCGGTGATTGCCCACCATCCCCAGCCGGCAAGCGCGAGGTACACCGCGATGACGATGAACCGATTACGAAGTGCGACGTCGATAAGTCGATTGATCATGAGCGAGACACTCGTCAGGAGTGCGCGCGTGCGCACGAACGTCCTTCAGCGCCGGGCCATGCGAGGCCGAGCAGACACACGACGACTGTCTTGGGTCTAAACGAGGAAGACGGAAAGAAGGAGGTGCTTGGGTACGCGAGCGTCCGGTACGGGCAGGGATGTGCACCCGGTGTCGGCGGGAGCTTCCGGTTCGGGAATCAACACACCACCGGGACCGAGCACGATCGCGAGCGTGACGGAGAACGCGAGTTGGGATGGTGAAGGCGCGGAATCGTCGCGCTCAGACAAGGCGCAGCAACTGTCCGCTTCGGCCTGGCTGACGATGCGTTTCGAGCCGCCGCGTTCGAAGTCCGAGTTGTGCATCGGACACGGCCCCTCGTCGGAGCAGCAAGCCATCCGTGCTTCAGCGGTCGGCATCCAGCCTGCGCAGACGCCGGCCTGGCCTACAACAAGCGCGAGGGCCAGGGATACAGCCGAGAGCCGCCGGCTGAAGCTCAACACCCTTCTAGGATGCTGGAGCCTTAACGGGGTGTCAAATCCCGACGAAACACATCGTCGCCGCGAAGCTCCACTCAAACAACGCGAGGAGAGGGTCGATGCCGATGCCTGGGTCAGCGACGACAATGCGAGCCTCTTGACCCGAGCGCTACAGTCAGTGATACAGGCCTTCGCTGTGCTTGCCCGTCATCACCTCGATCTCCTGCTCGTACAGGACGATGCGATCCAAGTGCGGATAGCCGGGCTCGAACGTCCAATCGGACTGACCATATTTCTCCAGCACCCGGTCGAAGAACCACGCCTTGCGACTTCGATCGTTCACGATCCGCACCGTGCCAAACGCGATCACGCTCGTATACGCGAGCGCTGAATTGCAGGCGAACGGATGGCCTTGGTGCACCGGCCCGATGTCGGCGACTTCGATACACACTCGGGGACGCGACTCGATATTCCGCTGGAAGTGCCCGGCATGATTCCCGGTGTGCACGTATAGTTGATCGCCGCCTTCGTAGATGTAAATCAGCGGCACCACGTATGGCCATCCCGCCGCATCAACAGTTGCCGCGTGTGCCACTTTCTTCGTGCGAAGGAACGCCCGCGCATCGTCGTCGGGCATGAGCCGGTTGATCCGATGCATGCGTCCCCGCGGGTCTTCCGATCGCTGGTCGTTCACTCGATTACCTCGCTCGCCTGTGATAACCCGTCGAGCAGCGGAGCCGCCAGTCCGTTCGGCCATTCGATACCACTCGCGCAGATCGACACGGAGACCGAGCAGTCCACTGAGGAGCGACCGAACCCGCGGTCGTTCGGCAGGTGTGCGCAGCGACGGTCTCGTCGTCACGATCAGACGCGGGGTTGTCGCCGAGCGATCCTGATGCACGGCGAGTTCCGTCGGCCGTCGTTCCACAACGATGACACGCCGACAGGTGGACCTGTCCCACCGATCGATCGCGTCCCGCGAGCGGCGTCGCAGCGCCCATACCGTGAGATCGAGACGGAACGGCGGAATCGGCCGGATGATCAACGCAGGCGCTGCGTGATGTGTCACCTGCTTATCGAGACGCTCGTCTCGGGCGACGCGCTGCGGCGGCTTGCGTGGGGGTGGCGCGTCTCCGTCCTTTGGCCTGCAGGTATTCCTGCAGCGCGACGGCGTTGTTGTGCTCGTCATCATGGGAGCTGTAGACGAGCGTCACCGTGCCGCGCCTGGCTGCCGACACGATCGGCTGCCACGACTCCGGCTGGGAGTCGAGCTCTCGAAAATAGCGAGTGCGAAACTGCCGCCACTTTTCAGGGTCGTGACTGAACCACTTTCGGAGCTGAGTGCTTGGTCCGACCTCCTTGAGCCACGCGTCGAGGTGCAACTTCGCTTTCGAGAGGCCGCGGGGCCATAGCCGCTCGACGAGGAAGCGTCGGCCGTCGGTGGCGGAGGCGGGATCGTAGGCACGTTTCAGTTTGAGCATCACACACCCGCCGCACTCGCGATCCGTTGTGCTTCTCGAACCAGTTGATTCGAATAGCCCCACTCGTTGTCATACCAGCTCATCACCTTCACCAGATCGCCGTCGACCACCTGCGTCAGGCCAAGGTCGACGACAGAGGCGCGAGAGTCTCTGATGATGTCGGACGAAACGAAGGGATCTTCGGTTACGCCGACGACACCGCGGTACCGATCGGTGTCAGCTTCCTCGGCAAACAGACCGTTGATCTCCGCGACGGTTGTCGGCCGCGCCGTGAGCACGACAATGTCCGCGAGCGATCCAACTGGGACCGGCCCGCGAACGGCTACCCCGTCGAATCGGCCCCGGAACTGTGACAGCGCCTTGGTCGTCGCCGCCGCGGCACCGGTCGACGTCGGCACGAAGTTCGTCGCGCCAGCGCGTCCCCTTCGGAAATGTTCGTGCGGGCCGTCGACGATGCGTTGGCTGGCTGTATAGGCGTGAAGCGTCGTCATCGTGGCCTTGCGGATGCCGAGACGGCGGTCGAGAATCTCGATCACCGGGGTGATGCAGTTGGTCGTGCAGCTCGCACATGAAATGAGCGCGGTTCCTGCCTGCGGTGTGTTCACACCGTGGACGATTGTGTCGACGTCATCGTCAATGGCCGGTGCCGACAGGATGACGAACCTCGCCCCGGCCGCAACGTGCTTGACCAGGTCCTGTCGACGCGTGAACGCTCCCGTGCACTCGAACACAAGGTCGACGTGCAAGCAATTCCACGGCAGCCGTCCAGGATCCGATTCGCTGCTGAGCGCCAGTGCATGATCGTCGATGAGAAGCCTCCCGTCAGCAGCCGTCACGGCTTTGTCGTAACGGCCGTACACGCTGTCGTGCCTGAGCAGATAGACAATCTGATCCGGGGACGCCAACTCGTTCACAGCGACCAGCTCGAGCTCCGGCGATTCCATGACGATTTTCAGCGTCGCTCTGCCGATGCGGCCCAATCCATTGATGGCAACCTTGAACACGATGTTTCCTCCGCGTCGTAGTGGCCGGGTTGGTTTAAGCGACGCCGCTTTGTGTGTAACGCAAGGAATGCGCCGCAGGTGGAGGCCGCCGTACGAACACTCAAGCGAGCCTTGATACGTACTGAAATGTTTCCATTTCAGTCTGAAATCGATTCGACCGGTTGTGGACGGTCGTCGGTTTGTCAGGCAGCGGCCTGCAACTTGCTCCTTCAGGCAATGGTGGCGAGCGTCCGAGCTGTTACGGCACTTGCCGGCCTCGAAAGAGAGGTTTTATGACCTGCAGCACCTGTATCAACCGATGGATTGCCGGAGCGTTCATTTCAGCGCTCGTACTCACTGGTCAGGCCCTTCCCGCACACGCTTCGATTCAAAGCGGCGAGGAGACGCAGGATGTGTTCCTTCGCGTGGAATCTCGCTGGGACGCAGAGGTCATCGCCGAATTCCGGCATCGCCTCACCGAGTACGACGCTGTGCGACGACGTCTTGATGCTGCCCTGCCTCCAATGCCCGTGGCGGCGGACCCGGCCACAATTCTTCGAGTGGCCCAGGCGCACCATGGCGCGCTTCTGTCTGCACGGCACAGCGCCAGGCAGGGCGACATCTTCTTCACACGCATCGCCGACAGGTTTCGCGATTGGATTCGTGTTTCGCTTCACCACATGCCTCCGAACGTCTTCATAGCGATGATCACTGAGCCGGATGCGCCGCCCATGGCCCGCCCCGGCGTCAACGACTCGTACCCGGAGGGCGGCGCACTGACGACGATGCCGCCGGAGATGCTCAAGTTGTTCCCCGCTCTGCCAGAGGGGCTCGAGTACCGGTTCATCGATCGAGACTTGATCTTGTGGGATGTGCACGCCAATCTGATCGTCGACTTCATCCCGGACGCCTTGGCGCTATCGGACCTGACCTCGAGGCACAACTGAATCGTGATCAGGTGTTGTCCCCGGGGTTCGAGACCTTGGCCGCCAGATCCGCCGGCAGCGTGTAGCACTGCCGATCGAGCATCGAAGTGATCTCGCTTCGGCGGCCCCGGTCGACGGCGGCCAGCAGCGTGTCGAAGGCCGCGCAGAATTGGGTGACGCCATCTTCCAGCAGTTTGTCGGTCACCTCAGTCAGAGAGATGCCCGCGAGCCCCAGCGCTTCGATCGTCGCTCGCGCGTCATCGACGTGGTCGTCGAGGCTGCTCCGAAGGCGCCCATGATCGCGGAAGGCGTCGAGCGTCGCAGGCGTAATCGTGTTCACGGTCTCCGGGCCGATCAGTTCTTCGACGTATCGCACGTCGCGGTAGCGCGGATTCTTGGTGCTGGTACTCGCCCACAACAATCGCTGTGGATGCGCTCCCATGGCGGCCAGCCGCCGCCACTCGTTCGTGCGGCAGAACGCCAGATAGCGTTGATAGGCGAGCTTCGCGTTGGCGATCGCCACGTTCCCGAGCAAGCCGTTCAGCGCAGTGCGTGCGTTGGCATCGATCGGAGCGCCCAGTCGCGCGGTAATCAGGCCGTCGACCATCGTGTCGATGCGGCTCACGAAGAAGCTGGCGACGCTGCTCACGTGTGCCGGGTCGCCGCCGTTGCGAACGAATTCGGACAGGCCGTCGAGGTACGCGCGCGCCACCTCTTCGTAGCGCTCGATGCCGAACAGCAGAGTGATGTTGACGTTGATCCCCTCGCTGGTCAGCTGGCGGATCGCGGGCAGGCCTTCTCTGGAAGCCGGCACCTTGATCATGACGTTAGCGCGATCAACCGCCTTCCAGAGTCGCCGCGCGTCGGCGATGGTGCGTTCGGTGTCGTGCGCGAGATACGGCGAGACCTCCAGGCTCACGTACCCGTCCGCGCGTACTGTGCCGGCGTACACCGGGCGAAGCAGGTCGGCGGCGGCGCGAATGTCGCGAATCGCGAGCGCCTCGTAGAGCGCCATCGGCTCGGCATCGGCACGGCGTTCGATGTCCTGGAGAGCCCTGAGGTAATCCGTGCTGCCGGCGATCGCCTTTTCGAAAATCGAAGGGTTCGATGTGGCGCCGCGCAGGCCGTCTTCAGTGATCAGCCGCTTGAACTCGCCGCTCGTGAACAGGCTGCGCCGAAGGTAATCCAGCCACACCGACTGCCCGAATCCCTGCAGGGCTCTGATTCGATTCCCGGCGCCGGTCTGAGCTGTCTCACGCGGTGACCGCGTCGGAATCGCTTCTGTAGGGGAATGGCTCATGTCTGACCTCCCGGGACGGGTACGAGGCTGCGCAGGTCCACGCGTTCGTCCTCGAGCCGAACGGGATCCACGATGCCGCGAGCTTTGATTAATGGCATGACACGGCGCACGTCCTTGCCGCGATTCAGCGCGACAACGGCATCCAGCCGGCCGTGATTGAGATAAAAGGCGATGAAGTTGCGCGCATCGAGGCTACCGCGCATGACGACCTGATCCCAGGCCTGATGGAAGCCGGCATACTGCAGGTTGACGTCGTACTGATCGGACCAGAACCAGTGGACAGCGTCGTACGGCTGGCCGGTCCCCAGCAGGTTGCGGGCGGCTGCCGCGCCCTGCTGCATGGCGTTCTGCCAGTGCTCGACCCGCATCCGCTTTCCAAAGACCGGGTGGTAGTGATTGGCGACGTCGCCTGCGGCATAGATCCCTTCGACCGTCGTGCGGCAATATTCGTCCACGAGGATCCCGTTGTCGGTGTCGACACCGCTGCCGGCGACAACGTCGACGACGGGCTCAACCCCAACGCCGACGACCGCGAAATCGCAGTCGAGGCGACGACCGCGTTTGGTGATGACCCGTTCGACACGCCCTGCTCCCTCGAACCGCGTCACCACGTCCTCGAACACCGTCTCGACGCCGTGGTCGTGGTGAATCGCGGTCATGACCTGGCCGACCTTCTGACCGAGAACGCGAAACAACGGCGTCGGCGATGGATCGATGGCGACGACGTCGACGTTTTTCTGACGCAGTGAGGCGGCCACTTCGCATCCGATGAATCCCATGCCGATCACCACCGCCTTCCGGCCCGCCGCAATCTCGCTGCGAAGGGCGTCAGCGTCCCGTACCATGCGCAGATCAAAGACGCCAGGCAGGCCGAGACCGGGAATCGGCGGCCGACGATTGCGCACGCCGGTGGCGATCAGGAGCTTGCCGTAGGGCACCGGTCTGCCGGTGTCGAGCTCGACGACTCGCTCGACCGGGTCGACGCGCGTCGCGCGAACGCCGAAGCGCGTCTCGACCCGGTTCTGTTCGTAAAACGTGGCGGGACGGACCAGCGCCTTCTCGAATGGCACCTCGCCGCGCAGGTACTGTTTGGATAGAGGCGGCCGCTCGTATGGCGGCTGCGGCTCGGCTCCGATGAGGATCACGTCGCCGTCAAAGCCCCCTTGCCGGAGGGTGGCTGCCGCCGTTCCTCCGGCGAGGCTCGCGCCGACAATGACGAGGGGCGGGGGCATTTCAGACCTCGACCACGACGTTCCCCTGATCGATACGCACTGGATAGGACTTGACGGGCTCGAAGGCCGGTGGCGCCAGCACCGCGCCCGTCGTCACGTCGAACTGGGCACCGTGACATCCGCACGTCACGACGGTGCCCTCCAGCGTGCCTTCGCCTGCGAGCGAGCACTGCTCGTGCGTGCAGGTGTCGTCAATCGCGAAGAACCGCCCGTTGGCGTTGGCGATCGCGATGCGCACACCTTCCACTTCGAACATGGCGAGTTCGCCCGACTTGACGTCAGCCGTCCTCGCGACAGTCACGGATCGAGTACTCATCATTGGTTGCTCCTCCAGATCGTTGTATCCGCCAGATTTCCCCATCTCACAAAACCCCGCGCCTGTTCATCGATTAGAGAAGGTGCGATCGGGGACGTGACATGCGACCCTGCTGCATCTCCTCCACAGGAGAGGCAAGCGGCGGGCCGGCGGGTGCAGTCGGCCCGACCCGCTGCTGAAGGCGTATTTGCGACGCTTCTGTAGAAGCCTGGATTCCGGCCAGCAACGGCGGGCCGCGCGCGACCATTCAGAATGAAGGGCTTTGCATTCAAATGTGAATGGTGCCCGTCAGCGCCGATCCAATCTCCTCCCGCATCAATCGACGCTGAATCATTGGCTCGCGGCTTGCCTCTGATCCAGGGACACGCACAGGTGAACGGAAGGACTGCCAGGATGAGCGCGCACGGCCGCAGCACCCGCCTCGAGAACGCCACATCGCACGGGGCGTCATCGAGACCCAGTCGCCGATCCGGACCGGTCTCAGGCGACGTCGTCGTCTCGGAACGCACCGCGCGTGCTGACGTCTACGCGATCAGCGTGGTTCCAGCACCGGCGCAGATCTTTGCGTTGCGTTACCGGGAAGCTATCGAGAAGGTTCGCGAGCTCGCGCGTCAGCGCGGCGTGGATGGGTGGTACACCGGCGATCAGACCCACTATGCGCAGGTCGTGAGGCACCGGGCGCCATCGGAGCGTTGAAGACGAACGACGGATCACGATTGGATGGCCTGTGGCGCTCGCCGATTTATCAGGGTTTCAATGCGTTCGGCCGCTGCGTCGATAGCGCCGTGCGCCTGCCGCCCGTTCGCACGTGCGCGCACGCATCCGGACGGCTCCAGGACCACCTCGACGGCACAGGTCACGCCATCGGCGGCGCCCTTCCGTTCAACCTGCTCGAGGATCACCCTCACGGTTCGGATCACGCGGGCATGTCGGGCCAGCGTCGCGAACAATCGATATTCCGCGTATGCCCGCGCCTGTGCCGTGCTCAGCCCGCCGTTGTCGATAACCTCAATGCGCATGGGTTCAGCAGGGCAAACGGCAGGCCACCAGTGACCGTCGAGAGAAATGAGAGGACGTCCGGACGCGCACCATTTCGAAACGAAGGCTTCCGATTCAGATTGAAGTGGAGAGCCCGGCGCTAGGCGACCAGGCCGTACTGCTTCATCTTGCGCCAGAGGGTCACGGTGCTGATCTTCAGGGCCTCTGCCGCCTCACGCCGGTTGCCACGAAACCGATCGAGCGCGCGCTGGATCGTGGCGCGTTCCTGCGCCTGGAGATCCAGGGTGTCGTCCACCGCGCGCTGGCGGCTTTTCTGCGAGACTTCCGGCGGCAATTCGCGGATTCTGATACTGCTGCCGCGCGCGACAATCACGGCGCGTTCGATCGCGTGCTCGAGTTCGCGTACATTACCCGGCCAGCTGTAGTTCATCAGGGCCGTCATCGCTTCGGCTGAAACGGTTTCGACATCCTTTTTGACGCGGGTTGCCGCGCGGCGGACGAAGTCGTTGACGAGCGCCGGGATATCTTCGCGACGCTCGCGCAGCGGTGGAACGGTGATCACGAACGCCCCGAGTCGGAAATACAGGTCTTCACGGAAGCTGCCCGCCGCGACAGCGGCTTTCAGGTCGCGGTTGGTCGCAGCCACCACTCGGGCGTTCACCTCGATGGTGCGCTCGGCCCCCACGCGGCGAATCTCGCGTTCCTGCAGGGCCCGCAGGAGCTTGGCCTGAACCGTCGGCGCGACCTCGCCAATCTCGTCGAGGAACAGGGTACCGTTGCCAGCCACCTCGAACAGGCCCGCTTTGTCGCGGACGGCTCCCGTAAACGCACCTCGCACGTGCCCGAAGAGCTCGGATTCCAGGAGTGTTTCGGTCAGGGCCGCACAGTTGATCGACACGAACGGACCCGAGGCCCGCGGGCTCTGGTCGTGAATCATCCGCACGATGAACTCTTTCCCGGTACCACTCTCGCCGTAGACCAGGACCGTCGTATCGAGTGGGGCCACGCGCGCCGCAAGCTCCAGCACGTCCTGCATGGCCGCGCTGCCGGCAATGAACTGTTTGGACGCCGCATGACGGGCGACACGCTCGCGCAGCAGGTTCAGTTCCCGCTCACGTTTGGCCACGAGTCGCTCGCGGCGCTCGAGTTCGCGGAGACGCTCGTGAACGACCGCTCGAAGGCGCTCGACCTCCCGGCCAAGGTTCCCGCCCTGAAAATCGGCGCGGAGCGCCTCGAGCTCATCGCCCCAGCTTTCAGCGTCCTTTCCGACGACCGTGCATCGGGTCAGGCCTTGTGCGATGCATTCGCGTTCGCGAAAGTAAATCTCCTGCCCGAGACACGCGCTCGCGTAGCCGCTGGCATATCCCACCAGCGACCAGCAGACCGGCGTGCTGGTTTTTCCGTAGTGATGCACGTGCTGTTCGGCCACGTAGGAGTCGTGCCAGATCACGTCCTCGTGAAAACGGCCGGCGGCAGCGTCATGTTCTAGAGCGATGATTTCGGCTCGCACGATCCCTTCAAGCCGGTGGAGCACGATCCCTGCGTGCAGCCCTTCGAGCGGGTTCGACCACTTCGAACGATCGCGAAGACTCACGGCATCGTGATACCCGTCCGCGAAGCCGAATCGCAGGAACAGCCGTCTCGCTGTTTCAAGGCCCAAGGTGTCGATGAGCTCTTTCCGCATCAGCCCCAGGGCCACCGCGCTCAAAAGCACGACCCGCTGCTCATGCAACCGGATGATGCCCTGGTCGGGTCGGAACTCGACCATCTCGGCGAGATGGTGGTGTTCGTCGTCCGCCCGTTCGGAACGCGTCGTCAGCTTTCGTGCCATATACGTTTTACCGTTCCAGTCCGGTGAGCGACGGGCCGTCGCGAGGAGTGCCGGGACGATCCGGGATGACCCATTTCACTATGACATGATGATTGCACTTTGCAGGCTGCGCTCGAGCCCTCTCGGGCCGCATGCTTCGAATCACCTGAGATTTCCCGCCATATTCCCCGGAGCGCTGTTTGCTCTCACATCCAGCGTGGGAGGTGGCAGGTGAAGTCGTCTCGCGAACCATTCAACTGGATTGACGACGTGCTCGCCGATTCTTTTCCCGCGAGCGATCCACCCTCCTGGACCCCTGGCCTGGTCAGGCCGGTGCCGGCGCCAGTACCGTTCCCGCCTCGGATCCGGACGGAACGTTCAGGCACGACAAGGAGATCCCGGACTGAACAACCGATTGAGTCGTGATTCGCGACGCGCGGGACGAAATGGCGGAGACGTTGCGGGAGTACACTGCCCGTCGACTGTCATTCGCCCTCCGCGACGGCTGCGCACCGTGAACGCGAGGACGTCGTTCAGGCGGCTGCTACGAACGAGTGTTCCTCCTGCGAGGGCGACCCGACCGCGGGTCGAATGGTCTCGGGCACCGCCAGCACCGGACGCCCTGCTGTTCGGATGACGCGCGTGGCCGTCGATCCAAAGACTCGCCGCCCCATCGCGCTGCGGGAAGTGACACCGACCACGATCAGGTCCGCGTTCACATCGTCCGCAATTCGACCGATCTCCACGGCGGGGTCGCCGGTCACGACCCGCACATGAATACGACCTGACGTCCTCTCCTCAAGCGGAATCGTCTCTTGCAGTCGACGCCACGCGTCCCGGGCCTGCAGGGCGCGGTATTCGGGCACTCGGAAGTGCGACGTCAACCGGGCGATAGCGGTGCCAGAGATGCCTTCCACGACGTGGACGAGCGTGATACGGCCTTTGCTTTTCGTCGCCAGCGATAGCGCATGCCTCACCGCAGCCATGGATGCCGCGCTGAAGTCAACCGCGCACAAGACATTCCCGAACGGGGTCGATGCTGAAGCGATCGGGCCATCGATTTGCGCGGGCACGATCAGAACAGGGCATCGGGCGCGCAGAGTGACGGCTTCGGCTACCGAGCCAACGCGGAGTCGCTCCAGGCCGGTCCGCCGGTCTGCGCCGATGACGAGGAGGTGCGGCCGTCTCGCGCGTGCGTGCAGCAGAATGACGCCAGCCGGATTACCGTGTTGCTCGCTGACCTTGAGACGAACGCCGGCGTCCTCAGCCGCCTGACGGAGTGCAGCAATCGCGGCGATCCGCCTGAGTGCGTTCCGCCCGAATGACTCGTGCTTTGGAACGGCGTGCACGACCGTCAGTTCTGCTTTGCGCTCACGGCTGAGAGCGAGAGCCTGCTTGAAGGCGCCCTGTGCCGGCTGCGAGAAGTCGACGGCGCACAGAATGCGGGTGAGTTGATCCACGGGGCTGCTCCAAAAATGCGGTTCTTCTAAACGGAAGTCTGGATACGGGATAGCCGTTGTTGGGCGAAGCATGATTCCTCTCACGCGGCCCGCCGGTCATCCCGGGCGTCAGCCAGGATCCGGCTCCGCAATTGGGTGCGCCATCTGAAATACCCGACCAGCCCCGTTGCGGTGACCCCTGCCGTCAGGATGGCCATGCCGAAAAGTCTCGCATCGTTCGTCAGCGTCATTCTTTTCCTCACCGTGATTCCTCCTGTTCCTCGGTATATGCCCGCGCGTGCCATCGGCCGCCTCCGCACGCGAGCGCAGGAATCCCAACTCCCGCGCTCGATCGCCATGGATCGCTACCGCCTCGGCCCACAGTGTGCGAGCCTCTGCATGCGGGCACTCGTCGTCACACGCGACGCCGTTGCGCCGGGCACGGAGCGCCCGCTCGTGGGCGACCATCGCATCGTGCCAGGCCGCCATACGAGTCGACAGTGAAGCCGCTTCAGATGTCCCGACACCGGTTCCGAGCACGACGTACGGATTCATGTCAGACCCATCCCCTTTCGCGGCACGCGCGTGCGACACGATCGACCGCAATCAGGTACGCCGCATCCCGGAGAGACACCTGCTCGCCTTCAGCGCGCTCCTGCACGGCCGCGAAAGCGGTCCTCATCCACGAATCGAGTTTGTGAAGCACTTCTTCACCGGTCCAGTAGTAGTTCGAGTTCCCTTGGACCTGTTCGAAGTAACTGCAGGTGACGCCCCCTGCGTTCGCGAGGATGTCGGGGATCACGTGGACACCGCGGTCCTCCAGCAGGCGGTTCGCCTCTGCTGTCATGGGCCCGTTTGCGGCCTCGACCACGATGCGCACCTGACCGTGAATCCGCGGAGCGCTCGCGCTCGTGATCTGGTTCTCCAATGCCGCTGGAACCAGGATGTCGACGGGTTGCTCGAGCCACGCCGACCCTGGCAGGACCTCGTATCCCTCGTCTTTTGCGCGGGCTTTCTCGATGGTCCCGAAGCGATCCGTCAGTCGCCTCAAGGCGTCCGGGTCGATGCCGGAAGACTTGCGGAACGTGTATGCCGTGCTGTCCTGCGCATCCCACGACGAGACGGCGGTCACGGTGCCGCCATGCTGCACGAAGCGACGCGCGGCATGCTGCGCGACATTGCCGAATCCCTGGATGCTGGCGGTTACCGTCTTCGGCTCGAGACCGAGCCGGTCCAGCGCTTCCCGGAGCACGGAGATGACGCCGTACCCCGTGGCCTCGGCTCGACCAGGCGAGCCGCCCATCCCGACAGGCTTGCCGGTGATGAAGCCCGGCAGCTTCACCCCATGAATCGCCTCGAACTCGTCGAGCATCCAGAGCATGTGCTGACCGGAGGTCATCATGTCGGGCGCGGGCACATCGAGGGCCGGTCCGAGATTCCCGGCCATCTGCCTGACCCAGCCCCTGCACAACCGCTCCTGCTCACCGGCGCTGAGCACTCGCGGGTCGCAGGCGATCGCGCCTTTGGCACCGCCCAGCGGAAGGTTCATGACCGCGCACTTCCACGTCATCAACATGGCCAACGCGCGCACCTCGTGTGCGGTCGCCGAAGGGTGGAAGCGAATCCCGCCTTTGAATGGCCCGCATGCGTTGTTGTGCTGCACACGAATACTCTCGAACACGTTCGTCGTCCCGTCGTCCATGCGAATGGGAACCAGCACGCGGTGCTCACGCATTGGCGCACGCAGCAGCTGCCTGGCGGCGGGGTCGAGGCCGAGGCGGTGGGCGACGCGATCGAACTGCGCCTGCGCGTCCGCCAACGCAGACTGTGCGGCTGGTTCTGCCTCTCGCCGGTCAAGTGTTTTCAATGAAGCGTTCACGTTCTGACTCCTACGGCAAATGGAGATGAGCTTCGCCCGTGCGAATCTCTTCTCGCGATCAAATGTGCGGTGATTCGTCGCCACTCGGCAGGACTGCCAGTGGCCGCCCTGTCCGATTTAGATCAGCGCGCTGGAGAGCCGATGTGCAGCCGGGCGGGCTGGACGGGCAGTGTCGGTACCTGGACGCATCGGCGCGAACCCCACCGAGCGCCAGCGGCGCCGTTGGTGGCGATTCGCGCCGCCGACACCGCCGCGGTGGAGGAGGGCGCCGGGCGGAAAGGTGAAGCAGGGCGACATGACAAATGGGCGCGTGCGATGGCCGCGGAGTCCGAACCGCGAGCGCCTGGCGCGCTTGGATTCTGATAGAGCAACTTGCGGACCGACCTGATTGCTGGGAAATCAGCCGCTCCTAGGCAGCTTATCGTTTCACTTTGAGATGATGCTTTCGTTTTGTAACGGTCGAGGGGCGGGCTGTTCAGCGTTCGACGCGCGAGGTCGACTTACCGCATGCCGCGGCCACCGGCCATCGTGGGCCGGGGACGCGGGAGCCAACTGAACATTGAAGGCTCTGTTTACCAAGATAGTTGGCGGGGTCGACGGGACTCGAACCCGCGGCCTCCGGCGTGACAGGCCGGCGTTCTAACCAACTGAACTACGACCCCCTGGTTTCGCACGTCCTCCTGCCTGCGCCGGTCGGCTCGTGACGAAAAAGAGATTATATCGGTTCGCTCGCTGACGGCGCAACCGGGGATGCCGCGAAAGCCAGCCTCCCTGGCCAAAGCTCGCGACGCGAGTTGATCGGGCTTGCCAGCCGACGCTCGCGAAGCGAGCGAAGGCTGGGCGGTACAGGACTCGAACCTGTGACAGCCGGCGTGTAAAGCCGGTGCTCTACCAACTGAGCTAACCGCCCCTGCTCCATTCTACGTGGCCGAAGAGGCCTTCCAGAACAACAGTGCGAGCACGAGGAGGACACCGAGAGCTGCCCGGTATTCGCGGTTTCGGATCACTCGCTCCAGGCTGAAGCAGCGCTTCACGCTGGTCCGGCCCGCGCGGTAGTCCGGGTACGCCGCCCCGAACTTGTCGGTCAGATGCGCTTCTTCGGTGCGAATCGCCGCGGTCAGCGTGATCGCGAGATACCCGAGCACGATCGCCGCCACCAGGATCGTGCCGCCGCCGATCGCCAGCCCGACTCCGATGATCGTGGATCCGAGATAGAGCGGATGGCGGGTCCAGGCGTACGGACCCGACGCGGTGACCTCGCGCCCTTTCTCGAGGTGCCCCGCGGCCCAGATGCGGAGGAGCTCACCCGCGAGCGCGATCGCCGCTCCAACCGCCAGCGTCCGCCGCGTCGGATCCGCAAGCCCGAGCACCAGCGCGCCAAGCACGAATCCAAGCGGCACCCGAACCCGCGCGAGCTTCTTCAGCATTCAGCGTTCAGCATTCAGCGTTCAGCGTTCAACGTTTCTTCCCCAGTCGCTGCTGCACAGCCGCCGTCACTTCGACGACCGGCAGCGTCGAGAGGCACCACTCAGCCTGCCGGCAGCGCCGGTCGTAGTGGCATCCACAGGATGCGAAGCGGGACACGATGATGTCGTCGGTGGACCAGGGCCCGTTGCGTGCCGGATCCGTGGGTCCGAAGATCGAGACCACCGGCGTGCCGACGGCGGCGGCAATGTGCAGCGGCCCGGTGTCGCCCGAGACCATCAACGCTGCGCTGCGGCAGATCTCGACCAGATCGGCCAGCCGTGTGGCCGGCGCGAGTCGCGCCGCGCCGCCCGAGCGGTCGATGACCGCCTGGGCCAGCGGTTCCTCCCCCGGCCCCCAGATCACGAACGGCACGAGGCCGCGCACGTCCTTCAGAAACGACGCGAGCTCCCCGAATCGGTCCGTGTACCAGCGCTTGTTCGGCCAGGCGGCGCCGGGGTTGAGGATCGCGAACGACGAGCCCGACGCTTCGGCGAGGACGGCGTCCCTGGCTGGCGAATCGACGCGCCGGAACGGAAACTCGATGCCCGGATCCTGGACGCCCAACGCTTCGATCAGACGGAGATTCTTGTGGATCACATGTGCGGGTGAGCCGGACGGATCGAGCGACTCCGAATAGAACGGGCGCGCCGACTTCTCGCGCAGGTGCCAGATCGAAAAGCCGAGCACCCGCTTCGCCCCGGAAGCGCGGGCAAGCACGGCTGACTTCATCAGCCCCTGGAAGTCGAGCGCGACATCGTAGCGCCCGGCGCGCAGCTGCCGCGTGGCCGCAATCCAGCCGGCGGCGTTCGCCTTCTCGAGCACCACGGTGCGGTCGATCGCCGGGACCAGATCGAGGATCTCGCGGTGCCGGGCGTCGACGAGCCAGTCGATCCGTGCGGTGGGAAAGGCCGCCCGCAGCGCGGCCGCCGCGGGGATCGCGTGCACGATGTCACCGAGCGCCCCGAGCCGGACGATCAGGATGTTCATCCGCGGATCCTGGCCAGCAGGTCGCGCGTCGAGTGGTCCTTGGGATCGCCGACGATCGCGATCCGCCCGCCATACGCGCGAACCACGTCGCGTTCCGGCACGGTCTCGGCGGTGTAGTCCGTCCCTTTGCAATGGACGTCAGGCTTCAGCAGCGTCAACAGCGCGGCCACCGTCGGCTCGCCGAAGATCGTGACGTAGCCGACGCCCCGCACCGCGGCGACGAGCTCCGCGCGTTCCGTTGCCGGCAGGATCGGGCGTCCGGGCCCCTTGGCTCCCGCGGTCCGATCGTCGTTGACGGCAACGACCAGCCGGTCCGCTTCCGCAGCCGCGGCCCTCAGGTACCGGACGTGACCCACGTGCAGCAGATCGAAGATGCCGTTCGCGAACGCGATCGTGCGGCCCGCTCGCCGGTCAGCCGCGACCGCGGCGGCGAGCTGTTCGCGGGTGAGGATCTTGTCAATCAAGGTCGGTCAGGATGGCTGTGCGCAGCTCGTCGGCCGAGACCGTCGCGGTGCCGCGCTTCGTCACCACGATGCCGCCGGCGTAGTTGGCCAGGTGCGCGGCCTCTTCGAACGTGGCGCCGGCCGCAAGCGCGAGCGTCATCGTGGCGATGACCGTGTCGCCGGCGCCGGTCACGTCGGCGATCTGATCGGACCCGCTGATCGGGATGTGCACGGTCGGCGTCTGGGGCTCGAAGAGCGCCATCCCGCGGCTGCCGCGCGTCACGAGCACCGCCCTGGCGCGGGTTCGCTCGAGCAGCTCGCGCCCCGCCCGCTCCAGCACGCGGAGGTTCTCGCCGATCTTCACGCCGAAGAGCTGTTCCACTTCAGACTCGTTCGGCGTGCAGGTCGTCATGCCGCGAAACCGGAGGAGCGAGTAGCGCGAATCGACGAGCAGCGGCGCACCGCGGGCCATCACCTTTCGGGCCCGCGCGACGAGCGGCGGCGACACGAGACCGGTGCCATAGTCGGAGACGAGCATCGCCTCGCAGCGGCCGGCGGCTCGCAGCAGCTTCGATTCCACCGACGCCTGGTGACTCGCGGCTGAAGGCGAGGGCGACGCGCGATCGATCCGGACCACCTGCTGCCTGGCCGAATGGATCCCGCCGGCGAGGATCCTCGACTTCGTCGGCGTGCGGTAGCCGGCCGGCCGGGCGACGCCGGTCAGGTTCATCCTCCGGAGCACCGACAGCAGCTGGCGGCCGGCTTCGTCGCGCCCGGCGAGCCCGATGAGCACCGGCCGGCCTCCGAGCGCCGCGACGTTGCTGGCGGCGTTGCCGGCGCCCCCGGCGACGATCTCGGTCGATTCATAATTGAGGATCAGGACCGGGGCCTCGCGCGAGACGCGCCCGATCTCGCCGTAGATGAACTCGTCGACGAGAAGGTCGCCGAAGACGGCGACGCGGCGGCCATCGAAGCCATCGACCAGCTCCAGGAGCCGCCCGGGCTCGATCGGCGTGTGTCTCGCTCGGTCTCTCATGCGTATCGGTCTATCCGGCGCATCACCGCGCTGCTCACTTCGTCTACCCCGATGCGCTTCATGCAGCGGTGATCGATCGGGCATTCGCGCAGCATGCACGGCCGGCAGAACACCTGGTGCAGGATCACGTCGTGGTCGCCGATCGGCGCGGTCGCGCGCTCGTTCGTCGGTCCGAAGATGGCCGTCACCGGCACGCCGACAGCCGCCGCCAGGTGCATCGCGCCCGAGTCGTTCGACACGAACACCCGGCACGCCTCGAGCACGCCCATCAGCAGCCGCAGGTCCGTGCGACCGATCAGGTTCACGACGTGCACGTCCGGAGGCACGGTGGATTCTATCGCACGCCCCGCCTCACGGTCGCCGCTGACCCCGACGAGAACGCACCGCGCGCCGCGTTCGCGAGTCACGCGGGTGACGACCTGCGCGACCCGATCCGGGGGCCAGCGTTTGGCGTGACCGTACGCCGCGCCCGGCGCGAACCCCACGATCGTCGAACCGGCCGCGATGCCGGCGTCGGCCAGCAGACGGCGCGCGCGCTCGCGGGTCGCGTCGGTCAGCCTGATGCGATCCGCCGGCGTTGCCTCATTGCCGACGCCCGGCGAAGCGGCCGGTGCGGCCATCCCAAGCCCGCGCACCAGCTCCAGGTAGTACTCCGATTGATGCCGCTCGCCGCGCGGGCGGCCGATCGCCCGCGTCAGCAGCGGTCCACGCCCCCCGGCGGCGTATCCCCAGCGTTCGGCAATGCCGCTGCGCCTGGCGGTCCATGCCGTGCGAAACGAGTTCGTCAGCAGCAGCGCGGCATCGAAGGTCCCCTCGCGCAGCCGGCCGACATCATCGGGCTGGTCGAGCACGAGGATCTGCTGCGGGCGCGCGCCGGTGTGTTCCTTGAAGGCCGGCGCAATCGACGGGAGCGCCGCGAGAGCGAGCCATGTGTCGGGCAGGGCGGCCCGCACGGCGGCGAGCGCCGGCAGCGCCATCACCGCGTCCCCCAGCCAGTTCGGCATCCGGACCACGAGACGCGCCGGGGACGCGTCAGCCCTGGTCATCCGCGTCCGCCTCCACCCGGCCGGCCGGGAACATCGGGCCGACGGTATCGGCGGCCGGCACGCCGCGCCACCGGCGGTGCATCCAGAGCCACAGATCCGGGTACCGTCGCACGTACATCTCGAGCACGTCGGTGCAGCGCTGGGTCAGCTCGTGGATCGCGTCCTCGCTCTCCAAGGCGGGAGGCTCCACCGGGTGTTCGTAGACCATCCGGAACCGGCCGCCGGGGAGCGGCAGGGCGAAGACGGGCACGACCGGCGCACCGGTCTTCAGCGCGAGCGCGGCCAGCGCGGAGGTCGTCGCCGCCGGACGGTTGAAGAAGTCCACATAAACGGCATCGGCGCTCAACATGTGCTGATCGATGAGCACGGCAACCGCCTGATTCGCCGCCAGGGCGCGAAGCACGCGCCGGATCGCGCCCTGCCGGTAGATGACGCTGTTCCCGGTCGAACGTCGGACGCGTTCCAGCAGCTCGTGCAGCAGCGGATTGTCGAGCGGCCGCGCCAGAACCGACATCGGCTCGAGCACCAGCGCGTGCACGAGCGCGTTGATCTCCCAGAAGCCGAAGTGACCGGTGAACAGCAGCACACCGCGGCCCTGCGCATGGGCGGCCCGCACACGCTCCTCGCCGTCGAACTCCACGCACGACAACATCTGCTTCGGCGTCATCGTGCTGAACTTCAGGAGCACCATCAGCAGACGGCCGAAGTGCTCGAACATCCGGCGCGCGATGTGCCGGCACTCCGCGCGCGACCGTCGCGGGAACGCGTGCTGCAGATTCTCGACGGCCAGCCGGCGGTGCCCCGCATCGAACGTGTGGAAGGCCCGGCCGAGGAGCGACCCGGTCGCCAGCACCGCGGTCATCGGCAGCAGCCGGACGATCCCGATGACCGCCCCGACGGCGGCATGTTCCACGCGATAGCGGAATGAAGGGCGGTCTTCAGGCAAGGACGATGTCGCGGGTGGATGCCATGGACGAGACGAGCCACTGGCGGAACTCCGCCGCCGGCTCAGGCTCCATTGTAAGGGGCACCCACCCGACCCGCACCGGGAACGGACGGTGCGGCAGCAGCCGGACATAGTCCTTTTCGGTCGTCAGGATGGCGCCGGCGCCCGCCCGGCGCGCGGCGGCAAAAATCTCCACGATATCCCGTGCCGAAAAGGCGTAATGGTCCGGAAAGACCTTCGTGGCCACGACGTTCCAGCCGCCGGCCGGAAGAGCCTCGAAAAAGCGGCGGGGCTCCGCGATCCCGGCAAGCGCGAGCACGTCCCGGGATTCCGCCGCGCCGGAAGGACTCTCGAACACCGCCGGTCCGGTCCCCCGCCGCGCACGAAAAACCGGCGCCTGGCCCTGGCGCAGCGGCACATCGTCGATCGCAATGATCGCGTCTGCCGCGACGAGCACATCCGGCGGTTCCCGCAGCCGTCCACGGGGAAAGGTCGAGACGCCGTCCAGATCGGCGGCGGCGACGAGCACGATGTCGATGTCGCGATCGAGCTGAAAATGCTGAAAGCCGTCGTCGAGCAGATGGACCGTGGCGCCGAGATGATGTTCGGCCAGGCGGCCGGCGACGAATCGGTCGGAGGACGAGATGACGATGGCGCCGGGCAGCTGGCGGGCCAGCATGAAAGGCTCGTCCCCGGCCCGTGCGAGATCGGCCCGGATCTCCCTGGCGTCGCGAACCACGACGGCGCCGTCTTCAGGACGCGTTCGCGCGTAACCGCGGCTGAGAATGGCCGGCCGCTCGCCGAGCTCCATCAGTGTCCGGGCGAGGGTTGCGGTGAAAGGCGTCTTGCCGCGCCCCCCGGCGGCGATATTGCCGACGCTGATGACCGGATGCCGCAGCCGGCGCCGCGCATCAGGCCGCGCCGCGTACCACTCCCGTCTGCGCCTTGCGACAGCCGCGTAAAGGGAGGAGATCATGAATAGAGAAGGGTGCACGTGCAGGGTGCAGGGTGCAGGGTGCGGTGCTGTGCACGTGCAGGT
>DATFFM010000132.1:0-21457 GCA_035250005.1 Vicinamibacterales bacterium
TGCCCGCGTCCGCCGCGGGCTGCTGCCGGCGCGGCTGCCGCGATCGTGGAACGCAGGCGCTCCATGTCTTCATTGGAGATGGTCCAGTGATCGCGCGAGCCCCGCTCGATCTGGT
Source organism: Vicinamibacterales bacterium (assembly GCA_035250005.1). GTDB lineage: Bacteria > Acidobacteriota > Vicinamibacteria > Vicinamibacterales > 2-12-FULL-66-21 > JACDCA01. The sequence goes on from DATFFM010000132.1 coordinate 116, forward strand.
TCGATCCCATCTTGTAGATGTTGTAGAGGAACTGATCCTTGTAGCGCGAGGCCAGATCGAACACGGCGTAGTTGGCCGTAACCGAGTAGTCGATCGACTGCCGAAACTTCCATTCCTGCGGCGCGATCGGCGCCGGCAGATCCCCGCGCGGCTGGATCGTATTCATCGTCGCCGGTATCTGGCCCGGCGTCGGGTTGCCGATGATCTCGGTCAGCAGGCCGATGATGTTCTGGAAATAGGCGGTGGTGCGGAGACCGCCGTTCCACCAGGTCGAATACGACGCGCCGGAGCGCATCGTGAATCCCGGCTTGCCTTCCTGGAGGAAGCGATGGTGCATGGCGGCGCCGACCATGTCGAGCCCGGTGACGATCATCGGGTCGAAGTTGTAGTTGAACGGATCGCGGAACGGAGGCGAGAAGATCACCGTGCCGGCCGGGCCGCTCTGGTGATGGTTGTACATGATCTGCGGCAGCCACTCCCAGTACATCGTCTTGTTCATGTTCTGGGATTCTTTCGTGTTCGACATGTAGAAGTCGCGATTGTTGTCGTGCCCCGCGTACTTCTCGTAGAGCCGCGGGCTGCAGGTGCGGCGCTGCGCGGGGTCGGGGTTCTGCATGTAACACTTCGAGACCATCTGCATGCCGTCCGGATTCGCATGCACGGCGATCACGATCACGTCGCGCAGAATCCGGGCGGTCTCTTCGTCCGTCCGGCTCACGAGCGTGTACACCGTTTCGATCAGCTGATGGGCGCCCACCACCTCGGTCGCGTGCAGACCACCATCGAACCAGACCACGGCCTTGCCCTCCTTGGCGAGGGCACGCGCCTGCTGCTCGGTGATCCCGCGCGCGCGGTGGAGCTGCTGCGAGATCTGCTTGTAGCGGTCCAGCTTTGCGAAGTTCTCCGGGGCCGTGACGATCGCCGCCAGGTGCGGCCGCCCCTCTTCGGTCTTGCCGATCTCGACTACCTGCATGCGGGTCGATTCTTTGTCCAGCTTCTGCCAGTAAGCCTGGAACTGGTCGTAGGTGGCGAGCTGATAGTCGTCGCCGATGTTGAAGCCGAAATGCTGCTTGGGGCTGGTAATCGCCTGTGCGGCCGCATCGGCCGCCAGCAACAGCGCAGCGGCGAACGCAACTCCCAGACGGGAACGTCTATGGATCATCCTCTCCTCCGTGGCGGGTACAACCGCGTAACGATAACACGCGGGAAGCGGCAGGGGGGTTACGGTCGAAAGGAAGAGTGGGAACCCTTCAGCCTTCAGCGTTCACCTGATGGGCGACCCGACCAGCGGCAAACCGGTCTCGGGCATGATTCCGTCCATGGTTGCGTCGTGCTCGTAGATGATCCCGTCGGAGTTCGTGCCGAAGAACCGCGTGGTGGCGGCCGTATCGATCGGATTGGCGACCGTCGTGTAACCCGGGGCGGCCTGGTTGGGGCCGAGACCGTTGCACGTCGCGGGGGCGCCGACCAGCGGCGTGCCGGCGACCGTGAACGTGTAGCCGTGTCGGATGATGGTGGCGCTTCCGGTGAGACCGTCCGGCAGGAATCCATCGGTCGAGGCCGGCGGCCTGACGCCGAGCGTCGGCAGGTCCGGCGCGTAGAAGCCGAGACCACACGTGATCGCGTAACTCAGTTGGCCGCTGTTGATCGCGCGCATGGTGCCGAGCGCCGACGAAGACTGCGCCGCCCCGCGCGCGCGCATCATCCCCGGCAGTGCGAGCGTGGACAGCAGGCCGACCAGCGCGATCACGAACAGCATGTCGATCAGGGTGAAGCCACGCTGATCCGGCAGCGGACGAGTTGTGCCCATGTCATGGACAATTTTCGGCAGTTGTGCCACTTTTCGACAGTCCTGAACGTTCCGGCGGCCGCGCCGGCGTCAATTAACCGCGCATTGCGCGGGCATCAAGCTGGGTATGCCTCCACCGGTGCAAGACCAGCACCACGATGCCGAGGCCCAGGCCGGCCAGATCCATGTGCAGATCTGCGAAAAACAATAACGCGCCGGCCGCGCCCATCACCACACGTTCCGCAAGGTTCGCCGGCGCGACGATCCACCCGCCGAAGGCCGCCGCGAAGGCCGCGATCCCGATCGCCGCCGTGACCGCCGTCCACAGCACGATCATCCCCCCCGCCTGCAGCAGCAGGCCGGCTCCCTCCGGCGTCAGGGTGAACGCGAACGGCACGAGAAACGCCGGCAGCGTGTACTTCCACGTCAGCATCATCGTCTTGAACGGGTTGCCGCCGGTGAGCGCGGCGGCCGCGAACGGCGACAACGCGGTCGGCGGGCTCACCTCCGACAGGACGGCGTAGTAGAAGATGAACATGTGCGCCGCGGCGAGCGGCACCCCGCTCTGCACGAGCGCGGGCGCCACCATCACGGCCGCGATGATGTACGAGGCGGTGACCGGCACGGCGAGGCCGAGCATCCAGACCGCGACCGCCGAGTACAGCACCGTGAGAAACAGGTGACCGCCGGCGAGGCCGACGATGAGGCCGGCGATCTTGAGGCCGAGGCCGGTCAGCGTCACCACACCCACGATGATCCCGGCCGTGGCGGTGGTGGCGATCACACCGAGCACGCCGGTCGCTCCCGCACGCAGGGCGGCGAGGAGGCGGATCGGGGTCAGCGCGGTCTCGCGCCGGATGAAGCTGAGCGCCCCGGCGAGCGCCGCCGCCCAGACCACTGCCCGGAACGCCGACAGCCCGGCGACCATCAGCACCGCGATCGCGGCCAGCGACGTGAAGTGATACCCGGAGCGTTTCGTCAGCGCCCAGACGCCGGGGGTTTCGACGGTGACCGCCACCGTCCCCGCGCGCCGGGAATCCGCCTCGATCATGAGAAAGATCGAGAGGTAGTACAGCAGCGTCGGGATCGTCGCCATGACGAGCACCTGCAGGTACGAGATGCGCAGGAACTCGGCGATGAGAAATGCCGCCGCGCCCAGCGTCGGCGGCGAGAGCAGCGCGCCGATACCGGCCGCCGACAGGATCGCCCCCCCGGTTTCCGGCGTGAACCCGGCGCGGCGCAGGAGCGGCCACGATACCGAGCCCAGCATCACGGTCGTCGCGACGCCGCTGCCCGAGACTGTGCCGAGGAGAAATCCCGCCAGAGTGACGCTGCGCCCCGGCGCCGCGCCGGAGCGCGACCGGCCCATCGCCGCCATGGCCCAGTCGATGAAGAACTGCCCGGCGCCCGATCGCTCGAGCACCGCGCCGTAGATCGTGAACAGAATGATGTAGGTGGCGGCGACGTCGAGCGGCACGCCGAAGATGCCTTCGAGCGTCATGTAGAGCGTGCCGATCAGTCTGGCGGGCGGGTAACCTCGATGCGCAAAGTCCGACAGACCGATGGCGTCGAGCTCGGGCCCGAGCCATGCGTACGCCAGAAACAGCCCGGCGGTCACCGGAAGAATCCAGCCAACCGTGCGGCGGGTTGCTTCGAGCACCAGCAGCACGGTCGCTGCTCCGAGCGCGACGTCGATACCGCGCGGATCGGCCGCGCGATAGATGAACGCCTGAAAGTCGACGAGCGGCCAGGCGAGCGCCGCAATCGACGCCGCGATCAACGCCCAGTCGGTGAGCGCGACCCGCGCCTCGTCACCCCTCGTTCTCGGAAAGAGCAGAAAGCAGAGAACGAGCGACACGAGGAGAAAGCTGACCCGGTAGACCTGCGGCTGGACGACGAACAGGACCCAGTAGAGCGCGTAGAGCGAGAGAGCGACCGCGAGAGTGGCGGCGAGGCGTCCGGCGGCGCCGTCCAGCCGCCGGGTCGGCGCCTCGTCGGCGGTGGCAAGCGTCATCCGGGCTGAATGGTACAGGAGAACACGGACGAGAGGGCGGACGTAACGACTACCGCACGCCCCGCTCCCGGAAATACCTCAGGGCACCGGGATGGAAGTCGGCGGGCGAGCCCTCGAGTGCGGTCGCGATCGACAGCTTGCGCGCTTCGGGATGAATGGCCGCCAGTTCCGCCTGCTTCTCGAACAGCACGCGCGTGATGTCGTAGGCCAGCGGCTCGGGCATGGAGCGGTTGACGACGAGCACGTTGGCCACGCCGACGACCGACACCGGAGCGGTCACGCCGCGATAGGCGGCCGCCGGCACCTCCAGCGGGAAATACAGCGAGCCGTGGTCGCGCCGCAGTGCCGCCACGAGGTCGCCGGTGGGGATCATGCGGATGGTCATGCCTTGCGAGTGCGCCAGGTCCTGGACGGCGGCCGTCGGGAGGCCTCCGCTCCAGAAGAACGCGTCCACCTTGCCGTCCTTCAGCGCGCCGGCCGACTCCGAGGCGCCGAGCCCCTGGCGGGTCAGATCCGCGTCGGGATCCAGGCCGGCCGCTCGCAGAATGCGGAACGCGATGACTTCCGTGCCGCTCCCGGGCGAGCCGGTCGAGACCGTTTTGCCGCGCAGGTCTGCAACCTGTGCGATCCCGCTCGACGCCTGGGTCACGAGGTGGGTGTAATTCGAGTAGAGGACGGCGATGCTCGCGGCAGGCACCGGCGACCCGGAGAAGGCGCCGCGACCGTTCACCGCGTCCGCGACCGTGTCGGCCAGCGCGAAGGCGATGTCCGCCTTGCCGTCACGAATCAGCTTCAGGTTGTCGACCGATGCCGAGGTCACTTCAGCCGTCGCCCGGATGCCCGGCAGATTCTCGTTGAGGACCTTCGCGAGCCCGCCGCCATAGGGGTAATACACGCCGCCCGTGCCCCCGGTGGCAATCGAGAGGAACCGCGACCCCGGCGCTCCACGATCCCCGCAGCCGGCGGCGATAAGGGCGAGAATCAGCAGGACGCCCTTCAGCGTGACGCCCTTCAAGCTTCTCCCTTCACCCTTTTCAGCATTCGGCATTCAGCATTAATTGGTGCGCGCGGGGCCCCACCCCCACGCGCTCTCGCTCGCGGGCGCCGCAAACGGCGCTTCCCTCCGGCCGCTCGCTCGGGCCGCAGGCGCTCACCGTGTCAGCTTCCGATACTTGATGCGGTGCGGCTGGTCGGCGTCGGCGCCGAGGCGTCGCTTGCGGTCCGCCTCGTAATCTTCGTAGTTGCCTGCGAACCAGAGCACCCTGCTGTCGCCCTCGAAGGCGAGCATGTGGGTCGCGATCCGGTCGAGGAACCAGCGGTCGTGGCTGATGACGACTGCACAGCCGGCGAAGTTGAGCAGCGCCTCTTCGAGCGCGCGCAGCGTATCGACGTCCAGGTCATTGGTCGGCTCGTCGAGGAGCAGCAGGTTCGCGCCTCCCTTGAGGAGCTTGGCCAGGTGCAGGCGGTTCCGCTCGCCGCCCGACAGCGCGCCGACCTTGCGCTGCTGATCGCGTCCCTTGAAGTTGAACCAGGCGCAATAGGCCCGCGACGCGACCGCGCGCTTGCCGAGCTCCACTTCGTCGGCCCCTCCGGTGATCTCCTCCCACACCGACTTGTCGGCATCGAGCGCGTCGCGCGACTGATCGACGTAACCGACCTGCACGGTCTCCCCCAGCCGCAGCGTGCCGCCGTCGGGCCGTTCCTGCCCGGTGATCATCCGGAACAGCGTCGTCTTGCCCGCCCCGTTGGGGCCGATCACGCCGACGATCCCCGCCCGCGGCAGCGTGAAGTTCACGTCGTCCATCAGCAGGAGGTCGCCGTAGCCTTTGCGCAGCCCGCGGGCCTCGATGACGATGTCGCCGAGCCGCGGGCCGGGTGGAATATAGATCTCGACCTGCTCGACCTTCTGTGCCGTATCTTCGCTGAGCAGCTGTTCGTACGCGTTGAGACGCGCCTTCCCCTTGGCCTGGCGGGCGCGCGGGGACATGCGGATCCAGTCGAGCTCCCGCTGGAGCGTCCGCTGGCGCTTCGACTCGGCCTTTTCTTCGAGCGCGAGCCGGCTCTGCTTCTGTTCCAGCCAGGACGAGTAGTTGCCTTCCCACGGGATGCCGTGGCCGCGATCGAGCTCGAGGATCCAGCCGGCGACGTTGTCGAGAAAGTACCGGTCGTGGGTGACGGCGACGACCGTGCCCGGGTAGTCCTTGAGAAACCGCTCCAGCCACGCGACCGATTCGGCGTCGAGGTGGTTGGTGGGCTCGTCGAGCAGCAGCAGATCCGGGGATCGGAGAAGCAGCCGGCACAGCGCCACCCGGCGGCGCTCGCCGCCCGACAGCGTGCGGACGTCGGCGTCGGGCGGAGCCAGCCGCAGCGCGTCCATCGCGAGCTCCACGCGGGAATCGAGGTCCCAGCCCTGGGCGGCCTCGATCCGGTCCTGCACCCTGCCCTGCTCCTCGAGCACCTTGTCCATCTGCTCGGGCGACAGTTCCTCACCGAACTTGGCGTTGATCTCGTCGTAGCGGTTCAGGAGACCTCTGATCTCGGCAACCCCTTCCTCGACGTTCCCGAGAACGGTCTTGGCGGGATCGAGCTTCGGTTCCTGTTCAAGAAACCCGACGCTGATGCCTTCGGCCGGGAATGCTTCCCCGACGAAGTCGTGGTCCTGGCCGGCCATGATGCGAAGGAGGGTGCTCTTGCCGGCGCCGTTGAGCCCGAGCACGCCGATCTTGGCGCCAGGGAGAAACGACAGCCAGATGTCCCTGAGCACGACCCGGTCGGGGGGATGGATCTTGCCCAGCCCCTTCATGGTGTAGATGAATTGCATGCAGCCTTCAATGTTATGACAGGCGTCGGGCGAGCCACTCCCGGATGGTCGAAAAGTACGCCGGTACGAATCGCTGTGATGACGCGTTGTCGAGCGGGCCTCGGGCGCTGGCCTCGAGCATCAGATGGGTCGCGCCGGGGAGCGTGAGCAGGGTGTAATCGCGATTGCCGCCGGCCTTCAGCGCTGCCTCCCACGCGGCTTTGTTCTTTTCAGCGACGATGTTGCCATCCAGCTCCGCGAACAGGGCCAGCACTGGAAGCCGGAGCTGACGCAGCGTTGGAGCCGGATCGTGAAAGTACAACCGCCGAATGGCGTGCCAGGAGGGATGGTCCGGCGTTTCCGGGAAACTATCCGGCGGCCGCCCGATCCGGGCCGCGAGTTTTTGACGGGCGGCTGCATAGCCGTCCCAGCCCTCCCCTGTTCGAGCGAACTCGTACTGCAGCTTCATCACCTGAACGATCTGCTCGATCGTCTCCGCCTTCATGCCGGCTACGGTCATCTCGTGCCGCGCCTGGTCGATGGTCGTCTCCGCCGGTGTGACGCCGCCGCCGGAGACGCTGATCAGGAATGCGAGGTCTTTCGCACGGACAGCCGCGAGTGGCATGATCCAGCCGGCCTGGCTCACGCCCACCATTCCGATCTGTGCGGGGTCGATATCGCTGCGCGTCTTCAGGTACTCGAAGGCCGCTACGACATCTCGGGCCAGGTCGTCGAACGACGCGGCCTGCCAGTCGCCGGTTGATCCCCCCACGCCCCGCTTGTCGTACCCGAGGAGCGCCACGCCCCGGCGCACCAGGAAGCGCGCAAAGGGCATGACGAACTCGCGATCCTCTGGTCCAGACCCATGGACCAGGACGATCGCGGGATGCTTCCCACCCGTTGACGGCGTGATGAGCGTGCCCGCCAGCTGTACTTCGCCGCTCGAGAATCGGACCTCTTCATGCCTCTCGATTTCGGCGCGTTGCGCGGTCCGCAGAGGCGCACCCGCGCGCGCCCAGGTCAGCGACGTGATCCGGCCGGAACCGTCTCGCTGGAATTCGATCCGTGACTCGATGGAGGTCGAAATCGCGGCACCGGGTCCGGCGACGAATCGATCGCGGTCCGATGGATACAGCGTCCGGACCTGCCCGGATTCATCGAATGCTACGAGTTGACCCGGCTTGCCGAATCCGCTGAACTCATGCCACAGCTGCAGGTACACGAAGGCGTCCGGCTCCCAGCGATAGACGCCCGTATATTCACGAAGCACGTTCTCATCGACGGAACGTACCGGAGGAGCCTGGGAGGCCGTCCATGCGATCACCATGCCGCAGAAACCCGCGAGAACTGCCCCGCCGAACGCTGCCCGCCTTCGCATGTGCATCGTCCTCTGCGAATCCTGATTGTACCCTGACGAAATTCGGCGGGCGGACGGCTACTCGGCTTTGAGCGCGCGCACGGGATCGAGCCGGAAGGTGCGGCGGGCCGGGAGCCCGGCCGCCGTCAGCGCCATCAGAAGGTAGAGCGCACTGACCGACAGCAGGGTGGCGCCATCCAGATGCGCCACGCTGGTCAGGCTGCTGCCGAGCAGACGGTTGAGGATTACGGCTGCGGCAAGCCCGGCCGCCACTCCGGCAGCCGTCCATACGAGGGTCTGGCCGGTGACCAGCCAGAACACGTCCGACCGCTGCGCGCCGATCGCTATCCGGATCGCGAGCTCGCGCGTCCGTCCCGACACCAAATACGACACCAGGCTGTAGACCCCGGTCGCCGACAGGATCAATGCGAGCGCCGCAAAGGCCCCGAGCAGCAGCGTCCGGAAGCGAGGCTCGGCCTGCGAGACCGACAGAGCCTGATTCAGGCTGCGGATGTTGAAGATCGCCTGGTCCGGTGCGACCGAGCGCACGGCCTGCTTGATCGCCTCGATCGGCGGGGCGGTGCCGGCCGCGCTCCGGACCGCGAGGCTGGCGTTCGGCTCCCAGTGCTGCAGCGACGGCACGTAGATCTGCGGCGGCATCTCCACGGAGGTTCCCCGCATACGCGTGCTGCCGACCACCCCCACGATCGTCGCCGGTCGCGGGACTCGCAGCTGCTTGCCGATGGCCGATTCGTTGGGCCACAGCCGCCGCGCGAGCTCCGCGTTGACGATGGCGACTGCAGGCCGATCCGGCATGTCGGCGACCGTGAACGTCCGCCCTTCGACCAGGGGAATGCGCAACGCCCGGAAGAAGTCCGGGCTGACGATCTGACGCGCTGTTCGCCGCGCGAGCGTGCCGGCATCCCCGGCATGGGGGCCGATCACGAAGGAGGCGTCCGTGAGAGGCACCGGTTGCCCGCTCATCACCGCCGCGGCATCCACTCCCGGAATCTCCGCGATCCGCGCGAGGTATTCCTGATACTGCGCGCTTGGCCTCCCCCGCAGGTCGGGGCGGACCTGCGTGAGCCGCAGCTGCATCACAGTCACGTCGTCGGGCGAAAAACCGCGCGGCGCGCTGCCGATCGCGTGCAGGCCGCGCAGCAGCACCGCGGCGCTCGCCAGCAGGACGATCGAGAGGGCGACCTCGACGGCGACGAGCACCGAGCGGGAGCGGTGTCGGCTGCGAGGGGCACGCCACAGGAGCCGACGGCCGGCGGCCCCGAAGGCTGTGAACGCTGGCAGCACGCCGCAGAGGATCGCGGTCAGGACCGTGGCGCCCAGCGTGAAGGCCACGACCGTCATGTCGACCCCGGCGCTGTCGAGCAGCGGGCTGCGGGCTGGGATGCGCGCGACGAGCAGGTCGACGAAGATCTGCGAGCTCCAGAACCCCAGCGCCCCGCCGGCGGCCGCCAGAGTGAGCGCTTCGGCCAGAAACTGCTGCACGAGACGGCGGCGTGTGGCGCCGAGGGCCACCCGGATGACGACTTCGTCCTGGCGCTGGAGCGAGCGCGCGAGCAGGAACTGCGCCGTGTTGGCACAGGCGATCAGCAGAACGATACCGACCGCGCCGAGGAGGAGCAGGAGCACGGTGCTGCTTTCACCCGACAGCGTGTCCTGCAGCGGCCTGGCGTTCATCGTGAAACCCATGTCCTCGCCGGAGGGGCGGCTCCGATACAGGTCCGGGTGGTCGGTCGCGAGCCGCTGGGCCAGCAGGCGGAGCTCCGCGTTCGCATCGGGAAGCTCGACGCCAGGCTTCAACCGCGCGAGCGCCAGCACCCGCCGCAGGTGCGAGTGTTCGCCGCTGCGCAGCGTGTAGTAGTCGTTCATGAGAAACGGCACGTAGACGTCGGCCGGCTCTCGAATGCCGATGCCGGGATGATCGAAGGAGAAACCCGCCGGCAGAACACCCACGACCTGATAGGGTCGGCCATCGACGCGGAGCGTGCGCCCGACGATCGCGGGATCGGCGGCCATGGCGCGCCGCCAGAACCCGTCCGACAGGATCACGACCCGTTCGTTGCCGGGCCGGTTGTCGTCGGAGGCGAACACGCGGCCGAGTGCGGGCTCGACGCCAAGCAACGGAAAGAAGGAGGCGGTGACGCGCACGCCGAACGCGCGCTCGGGCTCGGGCCCGCCGGTGATCTGCAGGTCGCGGTGATCGAGAAACGCCATCTCCTCGAAGGAGCGGTTCCAGCCGCGCACATCCAGGAACTCCGGCACCGTCGGAGAGGTCTCGCGGACGCCGGCCTTCGGAAACGCGTCCTGCAGGGTCACGATCCGCCCCGGATCACGATACGGCAGCGGCTGCAGCCAGACGGCGTTGAAGAGCGTGAAGATCGCGGCATTGCCCCCGATGCCGAGCGCCAGCATCACCATCACCGCGGCGGTCGCAAGGCGCTCGCGCCGCAGCGACCGGATGCCGTACTGCAGGTCCCGGGCGAGCGATTCGAGCCAGGTCATCACGCGCGCCTCGCGCATTTCCTCGCTCAGTCTGGTGACGTTCCCGAACCGCCGGCGCGCATCCGTGCGCGCCTGCTCCGGGCTCATCCCCGCTCGCAGATTCCGCGCGAGCCGCCGGTCGATGTGGAACTGGATTTCGTCGTCGAGGTCGCGCTGGAGCGCCTTCGAGCGGAACAGATTCCGGAACCGGTTGAGGGCGGACATCTCAGGCCAGCTTCAGGACCCGGGTCACGGCTCCCACCAGCCGGGTCCAGGCTTCCTCGGCCTCGGCCAGCTGCCGGCGTCCGGCGGCGGTGATGGTGTAGTAGCGCGCCCGGCGGTTGTTGTCGGACTGCCCCCACGAGGAGGTGATCCATCCCGTCTCCTCCATCCGGTGCAGCGCCGGATAGAGCGAGCCTTCCTCGATGCGGAGCACCTCGCGCGAGATCTGCTCGATGCGCTCGGAGATCGCCCACCCGTGGAGCGTGCCGCCGGTGGAGAGGGTGCGCAGGACGAGCAGGTCGATGGTCCCCTGCAGCTGGTCCTTCTTGGGCCGTCCCATAGATATCTATGGGGATCATGCGCGCCGGGTCGGCCGCTGTCAAGCGGACCGCGGCAGGCCTGAAGGCCTGCGCTACAACCCGTCCTCGCGGCAGGTCTGAAGGCCTGCGCTACAACCCCGGTCCTCGCGGCAGGCCTGAAGGCCTGCGCTACAACCCCTTCCGCGCGTAGCCCGCCAGCGCCCTGACCAGACGGTCGATCTCGTCAGTGGTGTTGTAGATGTGCGGCGAGACTCGAACCCCCGCCCGTCCCGCGCCGCCGCCGGTCGCCACCGCGATCCGGTGTTGATCGTAGAGGGCGGCGACGAGCTTGCTCCGGTCGAGCGTGCCCGGTTCGAACGTGACCACGGGACCGCGCCGGGCGGCGTCGGACGAGGTGAAGAGCTTGAACCCGGGAAGCGTGCGGATGCCGTCGACGAACTGGTCGGCCAGCGCCACCGACCGCTGCTGGATCGCCTGCCGGCCGATCCGCTCCTGAAAGGCCAGCGCCTCGGCAAAGGCGATCATCGTCGCTTCGTCACGCTGCCCGAAGGCTTCCATCCGGCGCGAGATGCCGACGGCGCCTGGATAGGCGCTGTACGATGCTGGCCAGATCCGGTCGTGCACGCGCGCGTTGATGAACAGCACGCCGCACTCGCGCGCGCCACACGGCCATTTGTGAGCGCTGCCGGAGTAGAAGTCCGGATCCATGTCGCGAAGGTCGACGTTCATCAGGCCGAATGTCTGCGCGCCGTCCACGAGTGTGAGCACGCCGCGCTCGCGCGCCATCGCACAGAGCGCCTTCGCCGGGAAGACGTCACCGACGGTGTTGGTGAGATGCGTGAAGGCGAGCACCTTCACACGGGCGGTCAGCGCGCGAGTGAAGGCATCGAGGTAGTAGTCGGCGCCCGGGTGCGGGTTCTTCTGCTCGACGACCGTGACCGTGAAGCCGAAGCGCTTCCCCTTCTGCAGCCAGGCCTGGTTGTTGCTCGGGTGGTTGTCCGAGAAGATGACGACCTCGTCGCCCGCCTTCAGGTCGATGCCGTTCGACACCAGGTTGTTCGACTCGCTGGTATTGCGCGTAATGACGATCTCTTCGGGAGTAACGCGGAGGAACGTCGCCAGCGCGCGCCGCGCCGCTTCCCTCGCCTGCGACAGCCGGGCGCGGTTCTGCGGCGAAGGATCGCGATCCACATGATCGGTTTCCCGCCGCAGCGTCTCGATCACCGGCGCAGGCGCCGGGCACAGATTCGCCGCGTTGATCACGGCCAGCCCGGGTGGCATGACGAACTGCGCCCGGACCGCCCGCCAGAACGACTCCCCGGCCGCGGGTCCGGAGGCCGGCAGCGGCTTCGCGGTGGTCTGGGCCCAGGCCGGGTGCGCCATGAGGGCCGCGGACCCGCCGGCGACGAACAGGCGCGCGAAGTCGCGGCGCGACACTCCCGACCCGAACCTGTGTGGTGTCATGGGTATCCTCCCGGCGGCGCAGTATACAGGAGGCTCACGGTTGGCACGTGGGGTTGGCAGTTACGCGGATCTCGCGAACCGCCGTCGGCCGGAGCCGTACAACCCGACACCGATCAGGTTGGTCGCCACGATCAGTCCGATGATCTTCAGCGCGAAGAGCGTCCGGCTGCCGACGGGAATGATCGGCAGCACCGAGAGACTCACGTAGAGGGCGGTCATCAGCAGCCCCGAGAGCGCGCACAGCTTGACCCACCAGGGTGGCTTGACGGCCGCGCGCCGGAGGCCGAACAGCGGCACCGCGAACATCGCGAGGTAGGTCAGCGCGTAGAAAATACCGGCGGAGTTCCAGAGCAGCTGAAACGCTTCCTGCTTTCCGACGCCGATCAGGCCCAGACTGCTCAGGACGAGTGTGGCGGCGCCGACGAACAGGATCGAATTCCGCGGCGTCCGGTGCGTGTCGTCGAGCCGCGTGAACCACGCCGGCAGCAGGCGGTCCCACCCCGCGACCATCGGCAGCCGCGTGCTGCCGGCGAAATTGACGCTGGCCTGCGCAAAGCGGATCGCGATCAGGGCGCTGAGCGTGAACGGCACGATCGCCGCGACCGCGCCGAGGGGCCCGAATCCAACGCTCAGGAGCTGCGGGATCGGCGCGATGAGATCGATCTGGTCGTCGGGAACCATGCCGAGCACCGAGCTCGTGCCCAGGATGAACATGAGCACGATGACCGGAGCGGCGATGACGGTGGCTCTCGTCAGGCTCCTGACCGGATCCCGACACTCGCCGGCGTGAATCGCCACGTACTCGAATCCGGCGAAGGCCCCGAATCCCATCTTCCCGAGCAGGTTCAGGCTGAACACGGAGATCACCGGTGCGGCGGTCCGAAGCGGATGGTACTCCGCGAGCGTCCCGTTCGCGACGTTCATCCAGGGGAGCGCGATCACCATCGCAAAGATCGCCAGCATCAGGATCCCCCCGACTGCGTGCACCCACTTGCCCACCTGGAGCCCGACGATCGTGATCCCGACCAGCGCGCAGATCACCACCGCCGTCGTCAGCGCGATCACCCAGTTCTGCGCCATCAGCGCGGCGACGCGCGGCCCGAAAATGTAGCCGAGGTACTGGGTGAACTGCAGCCCGATGTTCGTCATGTTGAGGATGGCGAACAGCCAGAGGTTCCAGGCGACGATGAACCCCACGAACTCATTGAAGCCGAGCTTTGCCCATTGATAGAGACCGCCCTCGAGCGGCATCGCCCGGGTGAGCCACACCGCCACCGCGGCCGAAGGCAGATAGAAGAGGGCGATGGCGATGAGCCAGAAAATGACGTGCGACGGCCCCTGCTTCGCGGCGACGCCGACCCATTGCAGGCCGACGATGAAGAGAATCTGGGCGAAGGCGAGATCCCGGATCGACAGCTCCTTGTGGAGCTCGGCACTGCGCGCCTGTACGGCGGCCTCTTCCCGCCCGAGCGTGACGGAAGCGTCGCGTGCGTCCATGGAGTCCGCGTGGGACTGCTGTCAATCTCCCGTTCGGCGCGGTCCCGCCACCGGTATCGCCGGCTCTGCCTGCGGGGTGAAGTCTTCGCCCGGGTTGATGAATCGATCCGCTTCCAGCGTGTACTGCTTGTCGTAGAGGGTGCGGTAGCGGCCGCCGAGCGCGATCAGCTGGGCGTGCGTGCCGCGCTCGACGATCTCGCCGTGTTCGAGCACGAGGATCTGGTCGGCGCTGCGGATCGTCGAGAGCCGATGGGCAATGACGAAGGTCGTTCGGCCGTGACGCAGCGATCTCAACCCGTCCTGAATCAGGGCCTCGCTTTCGCTGTCGAGTGACGAAGTCGCCTCGTCGAGGACCAGGATGCGGGGGTCGGCCAGGATCGCGCGGGCGATCGCGATCCGCTGGCGCTGGCCGCCCGAGAGCTTCACGCCGCGCTCCCCCACGACCGTGTCGTACTGCTTCTCGAACCCCTCGATGAACTCGTCGGCGTGGGCGATCCGGCTGACCTCTTTGATCTGTTCCAGGGTCGCGTCCGGCCGCCCGTACCGGATGTTCTCGATCACGGTGCCGTCGAACAGAAAATTGTCCTGCAGGACGACGCCGAGCTGGGAGCGGTAATCGCGCAGGCGGACGGTCGCCAGGTCACGGCCGTCCACGAGAATCCGTCCCGCCCGGGGCCGGTTGAATGCCATCACCAGGCTGATCAGCGTGCTCTTGCCGGATCCACTCGAGCCGACCAGGGCGGTGGTGGTGCCGGCGGGCGCCCGGAAAGAGACGCGCTTCAGGACCTCGACCCCGGGGTTGTACTCGAAGCTGACATCCTCGAACGCGACCTCGCCCTCGATCGTGCCCAGCGGCGCGCGGGATGCGTCCTCGTCATCCTCGGTGCGCATGTCCATCAGCTCGTGGATGCGGTCGAGGCCGGCAAAGGCCTCGGTGATCTGCGTGCCGATCGACGCGATCTGCATGACCGGCGCCGCCATCAGCCCGGTGAACAGGACGTAATTGAGGAACTCGCCGACCGTCATGCGGCCGTCGAGCATCGCCTGCCCGCCCATCACCATCATGATCACGCCGATGATGCCGATCACGACCGTACCGAACGCGGTGATCCCCGAGATCGACGTGATCGTCTTGGCGACGTTGCGGAACAGGCGGTGAACGCCGGTCGTGAAGACCAGCTCCTCCCGCTTCTCGGCGGTGTAGGTCTTGACGATCCTGATGCCGCCGATGGTTTCCGTCAGACGCCCGGTCACTTCCGCGTAGATCCTGCCGCGCTCGCGAAACACCGGCCTGATGACGCGGAAGGCGTACCACATGCTCCCGCCGAAGACGAGCAGCACGACGAGCGTCACGACGGTCATGCTCCAGTTCAGATAGAAGAGATAGGCGAGCGCGGCCAGGGCCGTGACGAAGCTCCCGACCAGCTGCACCAGCCCGGTGCCGACGAGATTCCGGATCCCTTCGGCGTCGTTCATCACCCGCGAGACCAGCACGCCGGACTGGGTCGAGTCGAAGTACCGGACCGGCAGGCGCGCGACATGCTCCTCGACCCGGCGCCGCATGTCGGTGATGGCCCGCTGCGCCGCGACACCGAGCACCTGCGAAAGGGCGAAGGAGGAGACGGCCTGGATCAGCGTGGCGACACCGGCCGCGATCGCGAGCGTCTGGAGAAGCTCCACGCGCCCCTGCCCGATCACGTCGTCGATCAGGTACTTGGAGGTGCCAGGGAGCACGAGGCCGCTCGCGCGATTGATCAGCATCAGGGCGAGGCCGACCGCCAGCCGTCCGCGCCGTGCGGCGAGCAGCGCCTTCGTTTCTTTCCACGCCGCCGCCGTCAGGCGCTTGCTCTTCGCCTTGTCGGCTGCTGCGCCGAGACCGCCTTTGGGGTCGGCGCCGCTCATTCGGCGGCTGCCGCGCGCGCGCTCCGACCGCGGCAGGCCGCCGCCCATGCCCAGTGCCATGGGGGTTAGGACGCAGCCCGGAGGATGAACGTCTCCACCGCCTGCGCCACTCCTCCGTCGTCATTGCTGGCGGTGAGCGCCCAGCCGCGGTCCTTCAGCTCGGGGATCCCATTGGCCATCACCACGGCACGCCCGGCGAATTCGAGCATCTCGACATCATTGAGGTTATCGCCCACCGCCATGATCTCCGCGCGCGCGTAACCGCGCTCGGCCGCCCAGTCCTGGAGCGCGGTGCCCTTCGAACAGCCGGCCTGCAGAACATCGACCAGCGAGAAGTCGCGAAATTCATACTCGGTCAACGCGACGGAATACCGCCGATCCGATGCGTCCCCCCGCAGCTCGTAGAACAGCTCACGCATCTCCGCGCACACGCCCGTGAACATCACCTGGACCGGATCTTCCGTGAGGCAATCCTCGAGCGGATTCATCTCCGCCAGGAAGGGGCGATTGGCCGCAAAGAAGCGGCTGTGTCTCGGGTGCTCCCAGTCGATCGCCTGGTAGACGATCTGCCCTTCACGCGGCCGGTCGAACGTCACGGCCGCCTCGTGCCGGTGCTGCGGGACGGATGCCAGGACGTCGCGGGCCACCGCGCGCGGCAGCAGCCGGCGCATCAGCGTCTCGCCGTCACGGGTCTTGACGACCGCCCCGTTGCTGAGGATGAGGGTCAGCGGGCCCGGCAGCTGCTCGAAGATGGGTCGCGCGAAGTCGTACCGGCGCCCGGTCGCGAGCGCGACCTCGACGCCAAGGTCGATCGCGCGGGCGATGGCATCGCAATTTGCCTGCGGGAGCTGGCCGGTACTGTCGAGAAGGGTTCCGTCGATGTCGAGCGCGAGAAGACGAATCATTCGGCACGAACAGGATATAGGAGCTCGGGGCCGGGACCTATCGCGCGAAGTTCACCCGCAGCTCGGCGACGATCTGGCGCTTCAGGATGTCGCCGAAGGCGTGCTGCTGCACCTCGTCATTGGCGAGGTTGATGCCCTTGATCGAGGTGGTGAAGCGGTCGCCCATCCAGTTCACCCCGAACCCGCCGTTGATCAGGGTGTAGCCTTCGGTCCTGCCGGAGAAGCGGGCGTCGAGCACGTCCTGCCAGAACGCGCTGTCGCTGTAGCTGACCGCGACGTTCCCGAAGAAGCGGTCGTAGCTGAAACCGATCCCCGCATTGAAGCGGTTCTCGGCCGGCAGATTCAGCTCGCTCAGATCGAAGCCTTCGGGCTCCGGCTCGGCCTGGTACGAATAGTTCGCGAACAGATTCAGGTACTGATTCAGGGCGGTGTCGATCCCGAGCTCGAGGCCCTTCTGCGTCACCTTCCCGAAGTTCTGATAGGTGAAAAGCGCCGGGAAGACGCGACCGAGCGAGCGCGCGAAGTCGATTGCCGGCACCAGCGGCGCCGGCCAGCCGGGTGGAGGATTGGCCGAGGTGTACCGGGCCGAGGTGACTTCGGTGAACAGGATGTCGTTCTTCGACCTGTTCACATAGAACGCTGCGGTCACCACCGTCCGGCCGGCCAGAAGGCCCGTGTACCCGACCTCGTACGCATCGACGGATTGTTCTTTCAGATCCGGGTTGCCGATGGACCGCACCGGCAGCGGGAAGATCACGCCGGCGAACAGCGGCGTGAAGGCGCCGAGGTTGATCGGCTCGGCGATGGTGACCTCGAGGAAGTTGTTCACCACTGACGGCGCGCGGTAGGCGCGGTTGAACGACATGCGGAAGGTGTGAGCCTCCTGCGGCTTGAGCAGAACCGCCACCCTCGGCGAAAAGACGAAGTCGTCGAGGTAATCGAAACGGTCCACCCGCGCGCCGACATTGAACCGGAGGTAGTCGTTGAGGAAGACCTCATCCTGCGCGTACAGGCCGAACTCGGTGCGATCGTCGCCGTCGGGGGCGAGCGACAGGTCGAAGCGATTGAATCGCAGGTTGCCGCCGTAGCTGAGGACGTGGCGCCGGGCAATCGTCTGGAGGTTGGACGCCTCGAGGTCGAACGTCCTGGTTGCGAACTCGAACGTGATGGGAGCGTTGGTCGGCGTGCGGGTCAGCAGGTTGCTGGCGTCGCCGTCGAGCACGTTGACGAACGACGCGGCCCGGAACCCCTGGCGCGTGAAATTCACCTTGGCATAGCCCATGGTCGAGCCGCTTTCGATGTCGAACGGACCGATCCCGGAATGCATGATGCCCTCGGTCCCGGCGACGCCGCCCGAGAACGACAGCTTGCGGCCGTCCGGATAGTCGTAGTCGAACCGCGCGTCGAACTTCGGCTGCGTCGTGCCGGTATTCTCGTAGGGGGGATACGGCGTACCGGCGCCAGGCGAGCCGGGAATGATCCCGGTCGGCCGCGCCAGCGCGTCCTGGGAGTACGCGCCGGCCGAGAGCTTGAACGCCCAGCGGTCGTTGATCGCCTGCGCGTGCGTGCCGCTCAGGTACCAGAGCGACCCGGCGTCCTGGTCGCTGCCGCCGACGGAGCGGTCGAAGGCGCCGAACCCGAGCACCGCGCTGGTGCCCGGCATCTCACGCGGCGACTTGGTGATCACGTTGACGACGCCGTTGAGCGCGTTGGCGCCCCACACCGCCGACGCCGGGCCGCGAATCACTTCGATCTGCTTGACCTCGTTGAGGTTCACCGGCAGGAAGTCCCACATGACGAACCCGAAGAAGTCCTGATACAGGCTGCGTCCGTCGAGCAGGGCGAGCTGCCCCGTCGCGAGGGTGCCGGTCGCTCCGCGGCTGGTGACGTTGATATCGCGAGCCGAGACCTGGGTGATGTTGACGCCGGGGATGGTCCGCAGCAGCTCGGCGAAGTTCTGCGAAGGGGCGGCCCCGATCTGCGCGGCGGTGATCACGCTCATGGTCGTGGGCGCATCGACCAGCTTCTGCTCGATTTTGGAGGCGGTGACCACGACAATCTCTTCGTGCCGCTGCGGTTCCTCCGGCTTCTGAGGATCCGGCTTGGTCTGGGCCGGCTGGGCCGGCGGTTGGGCCGGCGCCGGCTGCTGCGCGGCGCCCAGGGACGCAACCAGCGACGCCATCAACGGAAGCACGGACATGTATCGGAATACCGATTTCATACAGGCTCCTGGGGGCTCTCCCCGTCGTTGTACACCTGGGATCCGCCGGGGCAGAGGGGTCCCCGGGATATACCACATATCGGGTAATCCGCCTACGAACAGGAGGGGGGAGCCTGCGCGATTAGACTGGGACCGTGACTACCCCGGCAGAGCCTGCACCCGCCGTCGTCCTGCCGCCGGACGTCTGGGCGGGCTGGCACGACGACGCGCTCCTCGATCTGCGCATCAACCAGCTCGGCGTGACCATCGAGGGCAGCGCGCTCGAAGACCGGATTGCGCTGCTGCAGACCGAGCTCGAGGGGCGTGGCCTCGCGTCGTTCGTCCCGCACTTCTGGCTGTCGGCGGAATGGTTCTCCCCTGACGGAGTGCCGGGCGTCGCGATCCCTTTTTATCTCGCGCATCCGCGCCTCGAACGGCTCGAGCGGGCGCAGATGCTCGAGGTCGAGGGGGGGACCCCGGAGTGGTGCATGAAGATCCTGCGTCACGAAGCCGGCCATGCGATCGACAACGCCTACAAGCTGCGGCTGCGACGGCGCCGGCAGCAGCTGTTCGGGCCGTCCTACATGCAGTACCCGAACTACTACACGCCCAAGCCGTACAGCAAGAGCTTCGTCCTGCACCTCGACAGCTGGTACGCCCAGAGCCATCCCGACGAAGACTTCGCGGAAACGTTCGCCGTCTGGCTGAACCCCGGTTCCGACTGGCGCACCCGGTACGCGGACTGGCCCGCACTCAAGAAGCTCGAATACATGGACGCGCTGATGGCCGAGCTGTCGGGCAAGCCGATGCTCGTCAACGCGCGGCGCCGGCTGGAACCGCTGCACAAGCTGCGCAAGACCCTGCGCGCGCACTACGAGCGCAAGCGGCGCCACTACGGCGTCGAGCATCCGCACTTCTACGATCGCGACCTGCGGCGGCTGTTCTCGGACGGCCCGGAGCACACGGCGAACATCAAAGCCGCCCGTTTCATCGCGCGGGTGCGGAGAGACGTCCGCCGCATGGTCTCGGAATGGACCGGCGAGTATCAGTACACGATCGACCAGGTGCTCGAGAGCATGCTGAAACGATGCACCGAGCTGAACCTCCGGCTGATGCGCAGTGAGGACTCCACCAAGTCGGACTTTCTCGTCATGCTCACCGTACAGACGATGAACTACCTGCACAGCGGCAGGCATCGCGTCGCCCTCTAGAGGCGGTCGGCCAGCGCTTCGAGCGACGCGGCGCCGAGCCGCGCGTAGGCTTTTCGTTCGGCCGCCCCCTTGTCGATCCCCCAGTCGTCCAGCAGCCGGTTCACCGGCTCCGACGCCTGCTGCTGGACGAACAGCAGCTGCCGGTCCGCGGTGACGGTGATGACGGCGGCAAGCGGAGCCGGCTGCAGCCGGGCGAATCGGCGAATCCACTCGGCGACCGCACCATTGGTGACATCGGTCGGCAGCTCCCCTTCGGTCGCCACGAGCGCCACCCCGGCGGGCACGTCAGCCAGGAAGGCCGACAGCGAGATGCGCGTGAGGTGCGTCCATCCGCGCACGCCGCCTTGCCAGGCCCAACTGAGCTCTGACGACATCATCGCGTCGGCCCGGTCACGTGGCGACGACGTGAAAAGATCCAGCTCATACGCGATCGGACCGTTCTCGCGGAGATAGCAGGTCAGGGACGGTCTGGAGCGCCGGCCGCCGAGAAGCCGCTGGAGAATCGCCCGCACGATATGCAGCCTACCATCACCGGCTATCTGGTAGAATGTCGCGCTTCCACTCGTCCCAGGTCACTTTTTTGCGCAGGCAGAACATGAACCGACGAAACCGAATTCTGACGGTGGCGGCGACGTTCGCGTGGTGCGCGATCGTCATCGGCCGCGCCAGCGCGTTCGAGCCGCAGTACGCGGCACAACCCGCCGACGGGGTCCCGACGTTCAACAAAGACGTCGCGCCGATCCTGTTCAAGAACTGCGCGACCTGTCATCGCCCGGGAGAGATCGCGCCGATGTCGTTCCTGACGTACGAGGAGGTGCGCCCGTGGGCCAAGGGCATCCGCGACGAAGTGAACGACGGCACGATGCCGCCCTGGCATGCCGATGCCCCGCACGGCAGCTTTCTCAACGAGCGGGGGCTGACCGCCGCCGAAAAGGCCACGATCACGAAATGGGCCAATGGCGGCGCGCCGAAGGGGGATCCGAAAGACCTGCCCGAGGTTCCGACGTTCCCCGACGGCTGGACGGTCGGCAAGCCCGACGCCGTGTTCGAAATGGCCGAGCCCTACAACCTGCCGGCCGAAGGCACGATCCAGTACGAGTACTTCTACATCCCGACCAACTTCACCGAGCCCAAGTGGGTCCAGTCGATCGAGATCCGCCCG
>DATFFM010000133.1:0-4246 GCA_035250005.1 Vicinamibacterales bacterium
TCTTCGTCGCGCTGGAGATCCTCTCGCTGTCGGTCTACGTGTTGACCGGAATTCGTCGCGCCAGCGCCGCGGGGGCCGAGGCGGCTTTCAAGTACTTCCTGCTCGGCGCCTTCTCGAGCGCGTTCTTCCTATACGGGATCGCGTTCGCCTTCGCGCTCTCGGGCTCGACGCGCCTCGAGCAGATCAGCGTGGCGCTCTCATCGCAGCCAGCAGGCGCGCCACCGACGCTGGCTCTGCTCGCCGTCGGCCTGCTCGCCATCGGCTTCTGCTTCAAGATCTCGGCGGTGCCCTTCCACATGTGGACGCCGGACGCCTACGAGGGGGCCCCCACGATCGTCACGGCGTTCATGTCGACGGGCGTGAAGGCCGCTGCCTTCGGTGCCTTCGTTCGCGTGTTCCTGTCGCCGCTCGAACCGCTGCAGGCGCACTGGATCCCCGTGCTGTCGGCCATTGCGGTCGTCACCATGATCCTCGGCACCGTGCTCGGTGTCGTGCAGACGAACGTCAAGAGGATGCTCGCCTACTCGAGCATCGCGCACGCCGGCTACCTGATGCTCGGCATCATCGCCGCGAACAGCACCGGTAAGGCCGCGGTGCTCTTCTACCTCCTGACGTACGCAGTCTCGAACCTCGGAGCCCTCGGGATCGTCGCGCTGCTCGGCAGCGCGCAGAACCAGCACGACACGTTGCGGGACTTCGCCGGTCTTTGGAGATCGCGGCCGGGTCTTGCCGCGCTGATGACGATCTTCCTGCTCTCCCTCGGCGGCTTCCCGCCGCTCGCCGGGTTCATCGGCAAGTGGTATATCTTCGCGGCCGCGGTCCAGGAAGGGCACTACACGCTGGCGATCATCGGCGTGCTGACGAGCGTCGTTTCGGTCTTCTTCTACCTGCGGATCGTCGTCATGATGTACATGACCGACGGGACCGAGATGGTTCGCCCGCGGCTGCCCGCAACCGCCGTCGCCGGGCTCGCGCTCGCCACGATCGCCGTGTTCTACCTGGGCGTGCTGCCCACCCGCGTGCTCGACCTGGCCCTGTCGTCGATCTCGACGATTTTCTGAGTTGGGATGGGGAACGTGTCGAGCAGACAAGCAGCTCGTCTCAGGGCACCCGCTCGGTACAGGACGCTGTGCTCTCTGAGCCCTCTGAGGGCTATACGTCAGCGAACCTCAGGGCACGACTTCGTCTCGGCCTTCATGCCGCCGAGCTGGTTCACGAGGCCGCCGAACCCGAAGCCGAACCCGCCGTTGGCCGGGCGTCCGCGTACCGAGCGGATGAACGTACTCTCATCGTCGAGCGGCAGCGACGCGACGTTGGAGCAGAAGGCCGGCCAGAGGCCCTGTTGATCGAGGTACTGCTCGACGTTGGAGAGGTAGTAGGCGCCGATCGTGCCGCCGTGGTCCCTGACGTACTTCCCGACGGCGCGAAGAGCCTTCTGCCCGCCGAAGTTGCCGACGACCGGCACGAGCAGGTTCTTCGTATGCAGGTTCTTCAACACGCGGAAGTTGTCCTCGCTCGCGAGATACGACCGGTTCCGCCCTTCCGCATCGGTGGCGACCATCAGTTCATAGTAGGTCGGCATCGCGCGGCCGCCGCGGCCGCCTGACGAGCTGTAGTGGATGCCGGGCCCGAACCAGTAGAACGAGTACGCCACGTAGTCGATGCCTTTCAGGTCCTCATCGCTCACGTCGAAGCCGCGCCTCTTGACCAGGTGGTCCCGAATCGCCTTGAGATTCTCCTTGTACAGCGTTTCGCTCGTGGGGATTTCGGCGTACGCATCGAAAATCTCGAGCGCCGTCGATTTCGCACTCAGCCCCTCGGGGCGCTTCTTCGAGAAGAGCCGGCTGACGAACTCCGCGCGGTCGGCCGAAAGCTCGAAGAGCGCCTTGTACATCAGGTGCAGGTGCAGGTTCCCGCGCCTGACGTCCACGATGAAGGCCATGGCGGGGCGGGTCGCGGCGATGTACGTGAAGTTCTGTTCGGGGCCGACACCGAGGTAGACCCTGCCGGCGGGAATCGTCTTCAGCAAAAGCGGGATGACGTGCTGCATCCAGATCTCGTTGGAGACCAGATTGTCTGAGCGGAAGTAGCCGTTGGGCTCGGAAAGGGATCCGGAGAGCGACCAGAACTCTGCGTCGCGGAGCTGCTGCGGCAGCGCGGCCGACCCGGCACCGGCGGATGGCTGAACGGAGAGATACCACGCGGAAACCGCCGCGATGATCACACCCGACAGCGCAAGCCGATTACGCGTCATGGCCGCTGCTGAAAAACTTTATCACGGCTCTCTCATCGGGGTGATCTCGACAAACTCCAAACTCCAAACTCCAAAAAGAACCAAAGTCTTTCGTGGTTTTTGAAGTTTGGAGTTTGAAGTCTGGAGTTAACAAGCCTCATTCGAAGAGCAAGCTCAAGCAAGTCAGGGCGGCTTCCGCCTTCTCGAACTCGCTCGTGTCGAGCACGGCTGTCGTGAAACCGAGCGCGTCGAGCTTACGCCGCGTCTGTGGCGCCGACGCCGCGACGAAAACGGTGCTCCCCGTGAGCAGCGCGTTGGCGCCGGATGGTTCCTCCGGGGCGACCGGCACGCACTGCCAGTTCCGAAAGTGATCGACATCGATCCACTCGGGGTTGACGAGCACCGTCTCATCGCCGATGTAGGTCACGGCTGATTTCAGGTGCAGGCATCCGATCGGGGAGACCGGGACCACGGCGTATCCGTGGGGCTCGACGATCGCTGCGAACTGGCGTGTTCCCTCGGCATTCGTCCGTGGAGTCTGGCCGACGAAGAATGTGCGCCCGACGCGCAGCACATCACCGCCCTCGATCGTCCCCGGCGCAGTGATGCGACTGGTGGGGCGGATCGGCTCGAGCGCCGCCGCGACGGTGTCCACCTCGCCACGCCGGCTCTCGATGCCCGGACGCGTGACCACCGCGCATTCGTCCATCACCACCGCCGTATCCTCGACGAACACGGCATCAGGAAGATCCGGGTCGGCGCTCAGAATCCGCACTTCGACCCCCGCTCGTTCCAGCGCCTCCACGTACGCGGCGTGCTGCTGCAGCGCCCGCTCGAAATCGATCGGCGTCCGTTGCAGAAAGGTGAGCGCGCACCGCGAGATCGCCGCAGAGGGCACCCGAACAATCGCCCGCATTCCCAGACAGATTACTCTGCCACAGGAGAACACAGAAGAAACACCGTCCGAGGATCTGTGCTCCCTGTGTTTCCCCTGTGTTCCCTTCTGTGTTCTTCTGTGTTCTTCTGTGTTTCCTCTGCGGTTTATAATCCGCAACGGAGATTCCCCGAAAATGAACAGACAGTCCACGCTCCTCATAGCCGCTTTTGCGATCGCGGCAGCGGCGCTCCCGGCCGGCCAGGCTCAGGATCGCCTCAACGAACAGACACTCGAGGGCATCGAGCTGCGCAGCATCGGCCCCGGCTTCACCACGGGCCGCGTGCAGGACGTGGAAATCGACCCGAAGAACCCGAACGCCTGGTATGTGGCTTCCGCGTTCGGTGGCCTCTGGAAAACTGAGAACCGAGGGATCAGCTTCACGCCGATCTTCGATGACGGAGGGTCCTTCACGCTCTGCTGCGTCGCCATCGATCCGAAAGACTCGAACGTCCTCTGGCTCGGAACGGGTGAGAACACCAGCCAGCGCAGCGCACATTTCGGTGATGGCGTCTACAAGTCGACCGACGCCGGCAAGAGCTGGAAGCGGATGGGCCTGGAGAAGTCCGAGCACATCGGCGAGATCCTCATCGATCCGCGCAATTCGGACGTGGTCTACGTGTCGTCGCAGGGGCCGCTGTGGTCGGCCGGCGGCGATCGTGGCCTCTACAAGACGACCGATGGCGGCGCGACCTGGACGCGTGTGCTGCATGTCAGCGACGACACCGGAATCAGCGACATCCGATTCCAGCCCGGGAAGCCGGACGTGATCTACGCGTCGGCCTATCAGCGCCGGCGTGCGGTGGGGCAGATGATCGGCGGCGGTCCCGAGGGCGGGATCTATAAGACGACCAATGGCGGCAAGGCCTGGACGAAGCTCACGAAGGGGCTGCCGACGGGCGATACGGGCCGCGCCGGTCTGGCCGTGGATCCCAGAAACCCGAACCGGGTGTACGCGCTCATCGATGCCAAACGTCCTGAATCAGGCTTCTTCAGATCCGACGACGCCGGTGCGAGCTGGGCACGCATGGGACGGATGCTCCGCGAGGAAGGCGGCCGTGGTGGCCGCGGTGGCGCCC
>DATFFM010000134.1:0-12004 GCA_035250005.1 Vicinamibacterales bacterium
TGCCGCACGGTGCGGGGGTGCGCCTTTTTCATGTCGGGGATCTCCGCGGGGATTGTAGCTCACCCGGCCCTTGACCGCCGGGTTACAGTTAGCCCGCATGAAACGCTGCCTCCTGACGGGTCTGGTGTTGCTCGCATCGGCGGACCCCGCGGCGGCGCTGACGGGACGCGTCATCGACGGCCGCGCCGGCGCGCCCCTGGCCGGCGTCCACGTCACGATCGTGGGCCATCCGGGCACCGCCGTGACCGATCACGACGGACGGTTTACCTGGCTGCCCGACCCTCGGCCGCCATTCGTGGCGATGATCGTGCTCGGCGGCGGGCGCCTGGCGCGGCCGATCTATGTCGAGTCGCTCTCCTCGAACGGCGGGCTGACGTTGACGGTGAGCGAGGGGATCACAGAGCAGGTCACGGTTGCCGGCATCGCGCCACATCTCGACACCGCCCCCGGGACCAGCATGACGCTGGTGGGCAGCGATGTCATCGGCGCACGATCATCGGCCACGCTGGCGCAGGCGCTCGAAGAGGTGCCGGGGGTGAGCGCGACCTCCGACGGACAGGCTGCAGTGCCGACGGTGCGTGGGCTCGCACGCGGACGGACGCTGATCCTGATCGACGGCGGACGCGTGGTCTCCGAGCGCCGCGCCGGCCCGAGTGCATCGTTTCTGGATCCCGCGCTGATCGACTCCGTAGTCGTCGTGCGCGGACCGGCATCAGTCGCGTACGGAACCGATGCCCTCGGTGGCGTGGTTGCCGTACGCACGCGCCGGCCGCTCGACCGGGCGCCGCTTTCCATCCAGTTCACGGGTACCGTTGGCGCGGGCATTCCCGAACGCCGGGGCGTCCTGCAGGCCGCGAAGGGCTTCGCCCGGGGAGGCGTACTGGCGGTCGCGCACCAGCGCGACGTCGATGACTATCAGGCGCCTGACGGCACTGTCGGCAACTCGGGCTGGAAGGATGCGGGCCTCTTCTTCAGGCTCGAACAGCAGACCGGTCCCGGCCGATTGTCGGTAGCGGCGCAGCATGCCGAGGGCCTCAATCTCGGCCGCCCCCGCAGCGACCTCGCCTCGGTGAGGGTCTTCAGCCCGTTCGAGCGCTCAGCCCGCCTGTCGGCGTCGTACGAGATCGCCCGGCTCGCGGGGATCGATCACCTCAGGATCGATGCGGTTGCCGCGGGCACGCATGAGCGCAGCGAACAGGATCGCCCGCCGGCCGGCAACCGCCCGCGCGTCGTCGAACGTGCCACGCTCTCGGCGCGCGACGCGCAGCTGCGGGTGCGCGGTGGGCGCGGGGTGCGGAGCGCGAGTCTGGAGTTTGGCGTTGACCTGAGCGGGCGCTACAGCCTCGGGGCTGACGAGGCGACGCTCACCTACGACCGGGCGGGTGCCCTGGCCTCGACCCGCGAGGTCGTGTCGATTCAGTCGGCCACACGCACGATCGCGGGCTCGTTCGTGCAGGTGCAGGTGCCGGCGACCACCCGCGTGACGCTCGCTGGCGGGCTGCGTCTCGACAGCCTGCGCGTCGCCAACACCGGTGGATACTTCGGCGATCGCACGCGCCGCGATGCGGCCGCCGCCGCTTTTGCCGCGGTGTCGCTAGCCGCGGCTCCCGGCCTGTCGGTCACCGCCCGGCTCTCGCGCGGCTTTCGCGATGCCACGCTGTCGGATCGTTTTCATCGCGGCCTGGCCGGCCGCGGCTTCGTCACCGGCAATCCCGATCTCGAACCCGAAACCAGTCGCCAGATCGATCTCACGGCGGTCCATACCGGGCGCCGCTTCCGGGTGAGCGCCAGTGTCTACCACTACCGGATCACCGACCTGATCGAGATCTATTCCCCGGTGCCGGATCACTTCACGTTCCGCAACCGTGGACGCGCGCAGCTGCACGGCGGCGAGATCGAAGCGGAGGCGGACCTGTCACGTGGATGGTCGCTGGCACTCGGCGCGTCGACGTCGACCGGCCGCGCTCCCGACGACGGAGCGGCGCTGAACGACATCGCGCCAGCCACCGTGTCGGCGACGCTGCGCGGGCGCATCGGCGGCCGTCTGAGCCTGTTCGCGCGCACGGGGGCGATTGCACGCGACCATCAGCCAGGACCGAGCGAAGTGAGCGCGCCCGGATATCTGGACGTCGGTGCCGGCGCAGGCGTGCGGGTCAACCGTCATCTCGACGTTCGTTTGGCGGCGCGCAACCTGCTCAACGCCCGGTATTACGCGAGCCCCGGAATGCGCTGGGTCTACGCGCCCGGTCTCAACGGAACGATCACTGCCACCATTCGCTACTGAGATCCCGTGACGCAGAAGTCGAGGGGCCTTCCCTCAAGCCATCGCCTCGGGCATCGACGGTCCTGGCGCGCACGTCGCGGCCAAGGATGGCGGCGAGCACCACGGCATCTGGCAGCCGATTCATTACCATCGGGTTCCGGCGGTGACTCGCCAGAACCCCGATAGTTGGGGCATGATCGTCGAACTGCATCATGACGAAAGCTCACCGTCTGACCGTACTCGTCCTTCTCGGCTGTTCGATCGCGCTGCTGATCCCGGGCATCTTCGCTCCGGTCCTCACCATTCGCGGCGTGCTCACACGCGACGGCATCGCCCATGTCGCCCCGTTGATGCTCGAGCGCGGCCTGACCGACGACACGGTCGCGGTGCTCCAGTCGATGATGAATCCGGCGATTCTCGGATTTCTCAAGGCAACTGGCGGCGACGTGCGCAAGATCGTCCAGGAAAGGCTCGGCCCGCAGATCACGACCGCGCTGCAGCAGAGCGCCGGCGACGTCGAGGTGTACGAGCAGACGCGCAGCATCGTCGGCTCGGTGCGTCAGTTGTACCGGGTCGGGAGCCCGGTGCCGGCGACGTTGATCCTCCTGTTCAGCGTGATCGTCCCGCTCACGAAGGCGGCGCTCGTCGCCTGGGCGGTATTCATGTCCGCGGGAGCGCGGCGGAGGCGCACGCTTGCGTTCGTCGAAACCATCGCGAAGTGGTCCATGGCCGATGTGTTCGCGGTCGCGCTGTTCATCGTCTATCTCGCAGCACAAGCGACGACCAGGCCGACCGACGCCGGGGCCGCACCGGCCCTGATTGCGTTCACCGCGCACTTCGGCCCGGGTTTCTACTGGTTTGCGGCCTACTGCCTGTTCTCACTGGCATCGCAGCAGTACATCGCGCGTCTTGCCCGAGCCGAAGTTCCTGAGGTCCCGCTTCCGCAGCCTCGCGAAACCGGAGCCTGATCGACGGACGGACCTAAGGACCCAACGGACCTAACGGACCCAACGGACCTAACGGACCCAACGGACCCAACGGACCCAAAGGACCCAACGGACCCAACGGACCTAGCGGACCCAACGAACCCAACGGACCCAACGGACCTAGCGGACCCAACGGACCCAACCTCTTCGCGACGAGTCCGCGGCCGGTCCAGGACCGCGGCGCTGCGGCATACGCGCGGAAAAACCCGTCCGCCGTTTCGTAGTGACTGCTTGTACGGAGGATCACGGTTTCGGGCCAGGGGACGCGAAGAACAGCAGGACGTGAAGCCACGGACGTCGAGCGGGCGGGAGGCCGGCCCAGAAGCCGCGGCGCTGCGGCGTACGCGCGGAAAAACGCGCGCTCCGCACCGTCATCCGCGATCCGCGCTGGGTCCCCAACCCAGCGCGGCCGTCACGCTTCGCGCGCGTTTTACTTTCTATAGCGTGTCGCGCTAGCCGCGGTTCGCGCCGCGCCTCCTGGCCCGGCCCCCCACCCGCCGGACCCAACGGACCCAACGGACCCAACGGACCTAGCGGACCCAACCTCTTCGCGATGAGTCCGCTGCCGGCCCAGAAGCCGCGGCGCTGCAGCGTAGGCGCGGAAAAACGCGCGCTCCGCACCGTCATCCGCGATCCGCGCTGGGTCCCCAACCCAGCGCGGCCGTCACGCTTCGCGCGCGTTTTACTTTCTATAGCGTGTCGCGCCAGCCGCGGTTCGCGCCGCGGCTCCTGCCCCGGCCCCCCACCCGCCGGACCCAACGGACCTAGCGGACCCAACGGACCCAACGGACCCAACGGACCCAAAGGACCCAACGGACCCTACGGACCCAACGGACCTAGAGCTAGCAGCGCATTGAAGACCAGCTTGAACGTGCCGTGCGTCTGGTCCCGGTGCTGCGGGCGGAAGCCGATCAGCACGACCTTGCCCTGCCCGTGCCGGACCACTACTGCCGCCGCCTTTTTCGCAATCACCTGCTCACCGAGCAGCCAGCCGCTCTGCAGAATGTCGCGATCGATGTAGGTCGAGACGATCTCGACGTCCTGGCTTCGGTCGGTGGAGGTCACCTCGTACACCTGGCTGCCAGCCATGAACAGCGCCAGCCCGTCGGCGGGCATCCCGTACGCCAGGGGATGCTCGACATCGAACCGGACCTTGAGCGTGGACCCGGGGGACCAGAACTGCTTCGGCTCGAGGCCGGCAACGACGTTGCGCAACGGCAGGCCGAAGCGCTGAATCGGCAGGTCGCCAGACTGCGCAAACGTCAGGAGCGTGCCGCCCTTCAACACGAACCCTTCGAGCGCCTTGACCCCCTCGGCGCCGAAGCCGCTGCGGTACTCCGGCGGCGTGATGTCTGGCGCGCCGCCGCGGCCTCCTCCACCGCCACGACCTGCCTCACCACCGGCCGACGGTCGCTCCCCGGTCATCGCGGCGACCGAGTCAGCCGGCAGCACGATCGCGTCGTACTTCGCTTCGAGGTTCCCGGCCCTGATCCCGGCGTCCTTGATCGACGTGAACGGGACGTTGAACTGCTCGAACATCAGGCGCGTCCAGCCTTCGTCCATGTTGCCGCCGCCGTAGCGCTGATACATCGCGATCCGCGGCTTGCGGATTTCGTACGCGTCCTGAGGAACGCTGCCGGTCAGCGCGGTGAAGTCCACTCCCGTCTCGGCGGCAATCGGGGCCAGGGTCGCCGGCGCACCGGAGACGATGAAATCGCCAGGCGTGAGGCCGGCGCCGCGACGCAC
Source organism: Vicinamibacterales bacterium (assembly GCA_035250005.1). Taxonomy (GTDB): domain Bacteria; phylum Acidobacteriota; class Vicinamibacteria; order Vicinamibacterales; family 2-12-FULL-66-21; genus JACDCA01. The sequence goes on from DATFFM010000134.1 coordinate 4,996, forward strand.
GCGGCGCACCGGGATCCCTTTGTCGAGAAGCTGGTTGACCGCCCTGAAGCTGTCGTTCAGTTTCGTGCTCAGCACGTACCCGTTCGGCGCGCTGGTCGCCACCACACCCTTCGACGTCACGGGCGCGGTCAGCTTGACCAGGTCAGCCTCGAACTTCTCTTCCACCGGGATGGCGTGAACACCCATGAACTCGACGAACGTATCGGTGGACATGTCGTAGGGGCGGATGGGATTGCCGTCGCGATCGCGGGTGTACGAGTTGTCGGGATACCAGGTTCGGCCGAGCATCCAGCGCACGAGCGCCTGCTTGGGCTGCGCCATCGACACCACGAACGAGCCCGCTCCGTAGACGCGGCCGGCCGCCTCGAATCTGGCCCGTGCCTGCTGCACCTCCACGCCGGAATTGAGCAGCATGTTCACGAGCTTCCTCGCCGTGAGCGGATCGTGCTGCGCTGCGGATATCGCGTACGCTTTGACGGCCGCTTCGGCGCCTCGTGCGGTCTGGCGCGTGCCTTTCAGGTACATGTTCCAGAGCACGGTCTCGCGGTTCCGCGCCGCGAGATCGACGGTGGCCCACGCGGCGATCTTCTGCTGCTCCACGATGTCGCGCACCCGCCACCATCCTCCCGGCCAGAGGCTCGGCATCGTCGTCTGCACGTCGTACTCGGGAAGCCCGCGCGGCCCGCCGCGGAGCTGATCGGGATGGAGAAACACCGGTGTCGCCAGCCGTGCGCTCGCCGACTCGGTCAGCATCCCCGCGATGTTGTGGAACGGCGTGATCCAGTGGAAGCCCATGTGCCCCCAGCCGGAGTAGATCGCCGAACCGATCACGCCCGTCTTGCCCGCCGCTTCCAGCTTGTTGCCCATGTGGGCGCCCCACCACGACATCTCGCGCCAGACCAGGGGATCGCCTCCCGGCCGGATCGGCTCCGCGTAGGGCGGGATGTACAGGCGCGCATTGCCGCTCCCCATCTGGTGGTGATCCACGTAAGCCTGCGGCATCCACTCGCGGTACATCAATCGGCCGAGGTGCTGTGATTCGGGCAGGTTCAGCGCGAAGCCATCGCGATTGTTGTCGTGGCCGGCATACTTCTGATACAGCCACGGCAGTCCCGCAGCTTCGTGCGGCGTGCCGACGTACTTCATGTACCACTCGGCGATCATCTGCGTGCCGTCCGGGTTGATCGAGGGCATGACGATGCTGATGACGTTGTCGAGGATTCGCTGCGCCTCCTCGTCGGTGCGGGTCAGACTGTCGTACACGAACTCTGCGGCGGTCTGCGACGCCGCGACCTCGCTCGAGTGCAGCGCGAACGACTGGATGACCACCGCCTTCGCCTCGGTCACGAGCTTCTTCGCGTCCGCCTCCGACAGACCTCTCGGATCGGCGAGCCGCGCGTTCAGCTGCCGGTAGTGATCGAGCTTCGCGAGATTGCCTGGCGAGGAGATGAAGATCGCGACGTAGGGCCGCCCTTCACTGGTCTTGCCAAGCTCCACGAGCTGCATCTTGTTCGAGGACTTCGCCAGCAGGCGGTAGTACTCCAGCAGCTTGTCCCAGTTGGCCAGCTTGCGATCGGCGCCCATCGGGAAGCCGAAGAACTTCTCTGGCGAGATAACGGCCTGCGCGGCTGCCTGCGCACGGCCGATGCGCACGAGGGGACCACCACCGATCAGCAGCAGTCCAAGCAGAACCGGTACGAGTCGAACGGCACGAGCAGCATTCATCGCATCTCTCCTTACAGCGACTGCGGCATGGCAATCTGTGTGCGCTTGATTGTCCATCGGAATGCGGCGTGGTGGGCGCGTTGACTTGGGGACCGATTGGCGCGAGGAGCTGGCGCGCCGGGTGGCGACAGGCCACCAGGCCACTCACATGGTTCGATGAGCTGGTGAAGGATAGCGGCTTCCGGCCTCTCCGCCTCCGCATGGCGCGCAGAAAGCCGCCTCCTTCATCTTGCGTGATCAGCGAACGCTGGCTTCCAGGCGCATCCAAGGATGAATGCAGCACTGGAACTTCGAGGTGCCGGCGGACCCGGCCTCTACGCGGCTGACTCCGCCGGGCGCGACGAAGTCGTCCGCCCCCAGTGCAGTGCACTCCGGGGCAACGTTCGGAACCTGTGCGAGCTGGTTCAGGATGGGGACGATGCCGCCGCCGAATTCGTCGACCGGGGTGAACGTGTGCACTTCTCCACCCTTGTTCCTGGCGACGAACGTCTGTCCGACTCGGATGCTGGAGTGCTGTGGGGCGAAACGCCACGGCGCGACGAATGTCAGCCGTGACAACTGTGCGATGAAATCGTCGAAGGTCATCCCGCCCGATCGGACGCAGGCTCCGGCGCCGAGTACCGCATTGAACGAATCCGGGTCGCAGTTGTCCAGCATGTTCACCAGCACCTCCTCGCCTCCAGCGACCAGGGCGGGAGATATCTGTACCGCCGCAGCTCCAGTGGCCGCAGGCAGGCTGTTGAGGAGTGCCGCCGAGGCAGGTGGCGGCGCAGTCGGACCATCGGCGCAGGCGGCCGCAACCGCGATCGGAACGACGAGAAACACAACCAGTCTTCGAAGCATCATTGGTCCAAGCTCCCTTCCGGGCGGGCCGCATTCGCAAGGAGCCGGCCAACGGCAGAGATCGTTTCGGGGCCGATTCCGGCACTTTCGACCCACTCGGATTTACGAGCACACGTCGGCGTTTCCGTGATTCGTAAGAATGGGACGAGGGACTGACCGAGGCGAGTGCTGGTGCGTGGCTCACAAGATGGAGGATTTCAGGGATCTCGCGCGCGGCGCCGGGTATAATCCCGCCACTCCATGTCACATCCGGGTTATGGGATCCCATGCCCCTGATTTCGGGCGCGCGTCTGGGTGCGTATGAGGTGATCGGTGCGCTCGGCGCCGGCGGCATGGGCGAGGTGTATCGCGCACGCGACACCCAGCTCAACCGCGACGTCGCGATCAAGGTCCTCCCGGAGGTCTTCGCACTCGATCAGGAACGCCTCGCCCGCTTCACCCGCGAAGCGCAGACGCTCGCCGCGCTGAACCATCCGAACATCGCCCAGATCTACGGACTCGAGGGGACGTCGGCGAACGCGCGCGCGCTCGTGATGGAACTGGTGCATGGCGACGAGCTCTCGTCGTTGATCGCGCGCGGACCGATTCCACTCGCCGACGCGCTCGCCATCGCGCGCCAGATCGCCGACGCGCTCGAAGCCGCGCACGAGCAGGGCATCATCCATCGCGATCTCAAACCCGCGAACGTGAAGGTGCGGCCTGACGGCACGGTCAAGGTGCTCGACTTCGGCCTCGCCAAAGCGCTCGCGCCGGGACCGGAGGGGCCGCTCGCGCACGGCCCCTACGACAGCCCGACCTTCACATCCGCGGGGTTGACGCAAACGGGACTCATCATCGGCACGGCCGCCTACATGGCGCCCGAACAGGCACGGGGCAAGGCCGTCGATAAGCGTGCGGACATCTGGGCCTTCGGTGTCGTACTGTACGAAATGCTGAGCGGCCGCCACGCGTTCGACGGCGGCGACACCTCCGAGGTGCTGGCGTCGGTGCTCAAGACCGAACCTGACTGGCAGGCAGTACCCGCCGAGACTCCCCCATCTATACGGCGCCTGCTGCGACGATGCCTCGAGAAAGAACCGCGCAAGCGGTTGAGCGCTATCGGCGATGCGCGGCTCGAGCTGGACGAGATGGAGGCCGCGGGTCCGGCGACGTCCGCCATCCCATCAATCGGGCGACGCTCGATCCTCTCGCGGCTCTGGCCGGCGGCCGTCGCCGGTGTTCTGACTTCCGTCGTCGCCGCGCTCCTCTGGCCGTCATCGCGGTCGGGGTTGGAACAGGGGGTGACCCGCCTTTCGGTGCTGGCGCCCCCCGGCACCCAGCTCTACCCGGATTCGAGCAGCGTCGTCCTGTCTCCGGACGGCACGATGGTGGCCTTCATCGTGGGCAGCGTGAACCTGTCCGAAACCCAGTTGTGGGTGCGCTCGCTCGACTCGATGTCAGCGCGCCGCCTCGAAGGGGCCGACGGCGCGTCGCTGCCATTCTGGTCGCCGGACAGCCGGCGCATCGGGTTCTTCGCACCCGGCAAGCTGAAGACCATCGCGGCATCGGGTGGGAGAGCCGAAGTGCTGTACGACGCGGCGGACGGTCGCGGCGCGGCCTGGAGCGCGTCGAACGTCATCGTGTTCGCACCCGACGCCGCTGGACCGCTTTATCGCATCCCGGCGAGCGGTGGCGCGGCGACGCCGGCGACCGCGCTCGATGCGTCGCGGAACGAATACGGTCACCGCTTCCCGACAATGCTGCCGGACGGCAGGCATTTTCTCTACGCCGCGCTGCCAGGCAAAGGAGGCAAGTTCGACATCTTCGCCGGTTCACTCGATGACTCGCCTGGGCGCGGGAGCCCTGGCGAACGCGGCTCTCGCGTCCTCGTCGGGACGATGGAGAGCGCGCCCGTCTACGCGGATCCCGGCTGGCTGCTCTACGCGCGGCAGGGGGTGCTTGCAGCGCAGCGATTCGACCCGGGGACGCGTCAGATCGCCGGCGAGCTCGTGCTGCTGCCCGACGAACCATCCAGCATTCTCGACCCCGCCACGTCGTGGACGGCGGGCCAATCGGCATCGGTGTCGCTCACGGGCGCCCTCGCCTATTTCTCGGCCCCGTCGACCAACACCACGGCCGCATGGTACGACGCCGCCGGCCGGCACATCGGCGATCTGAGTCTGCCGCCGGGCCACTACGAAACAGCCAGCATCTCCCCTGACGGTACGCAGGCGGTTCTCGTGAAGTCCACGTCCCCGTCGGAGTCCGCCTTGTGGCTCGTCGACCTTTCGCGGGGCGGAGCCTCGCCTTTATCCACGGGCCCCGGCCGGAACGATACGCCTGTGTGGTCTCCCGACAGTGCGCGCGTGATTTTTGCCGCCGATCGTGATGGCGCGCAGGACCTGCTCGTGAAGCCTGTTGGTGACAGTGCCCCGGAACAACCGCTCTATCGCTCCGAGGCACTGTTCAAGGGACCAGCCGGCTGGTCACTGGACGGCAGATGGATCGTCGTGACCCAGCTCGATCCGGAGACGGCGCAGAACGTGTGGCTGCTGCCTGCGACAGGCACACCGGAAATGAAGCTGCTGGTGCGCAGCCCTGGGCGCGACAGAGGCGGGCCCCCGTCGCCGGACGGCCGCTGGCTGGCGTTCGTCTCGGACGAAACCGGCCGCTTCGAGATATACGTGCAGTCGTTCCCCGACCCCGGCCGCAGGGTGCGGGTATCGCAGCAGGGGGGCTCTCTCGCGTGGTGGACGCGCGACGGACGACAGCTTCTCTTTCTGGACGACGACCTCCACAGCCTGTGGCGCGCCGTCGTGGAGCCCGGCATGCCGCTGCGCATCGGCACGCCCGAGAAGATCGCGACCTTCCCTCCCAACATCGTGTGGATGGACGCGACCCCTGACCGCCAGCGCTTCCTGGCCATCGCACCGGAGCGTACCGGGCCAGGGTCGGTGACGATCGTCCAGAACTGGCTGGCATCGATGGGCCGGTAAGCCGGTGTGATCCGGCGCGGTACTGCTCCCGATGGAGCTGGACGTTTGACGCGGCCGCGCTGGAGGCACATACTCCACCCCTTCCCAATGGACGTTCCGGTCGCCACACAGGAGGGCGTGATGACTGCAGGTCTTCGGCGCACGATCTCTCTGGTGATATGCCTGGCCGCGGCACTGACGGTCACGGCGTCGGCGCAGTGGCCGCAGTTCCGGGGACCGAACGGATCCGGCGTCGATTCCGCGACGGGATATCCGGTCGCGTTCTCACCCACGACCAACGTCGTCTGGAAGACGGCCGTCCCTTACGGACAGTCATCGCCGGTCGTGTCCGGTGGACACGTCTACCTCACGGCCAGCGAAGGCGATCGGCTGCTGACGATCTGTCTCGAGGCGGCGACCGGGCGCGAACTGTGGCGCCGGGAGATCCGCCCGACCACCCGCCACAAGATCTTCAAGGCGAACGATCCGGCGTCGCCAACGCCGGCCGCAGACGTGGACGGCGTGGTGGTGTTCTTCCCGGATTTCGGGCTGGCGGCGTACACGCCGGATGGCAAGGATCGCTGGACCGTTCCGCTCGGCCCGTTCAAGAGCTTCTACGGGATGGCGGCGTCACCGATCCTGGCCGGCGACGTTGCGGTACTGGTGTGCGATCAACAGAGCGGGTCGTTCGTGATCGCGGTCGATCGCAAGACCGGACGGCAGCGGTGGAAGCGGGATCGTCCTGGAGCGGTCGACGGGTACGCCACGCCGACGGTGTTCCGTCCCGCTGCCGGACCACAACAACTCGTCGTACTCGGTTCGACCAGGCTCGACGCGTACGCGCTCGAGACCGGCGAGCCGCGCTGGTGGATTCCGCTCGGCTCGAGTGGCGCGATGGGCACGGTGGTGTCGAGCGGCGAGACTCTCTTCGTGTCGACTCAGGGAACGACCGAGCCGTGGCTGCCCCCGTTCGACACCGTCCTGCAGAAGCACGATGCCGACAAGGACGGCCGTGCGTCGGCGCAGGAGATGAGCTCCGAGAAAGAGATGGCGGAGCATTTCGGATTCTTCGACCTGAATGGCGATGCGTTCATCACCGCGCAGGAGTGGAACACGATGCGCGCCCTCGGCGTGGGAGACTTCGGCGCGATCGCGCTCCGGCCCGCGGACGCACGCGGCAAGCTGGATCCCAAAGCCGTCCTGTGGCGGTTCCAGAAGAACCTCCCGTACATCCCCGCCCCGCTCCTGTATCAGGACGTGTTCTACCTGGTGAAGGACGGCGGCATCATCACGTCGCTCGACGTCAAATCCGGCCGGGTGTTGAAGGAGGGACGAACCCCGAACGCCTTGGGCGAGTACCACGCGTCCCCGATCGCCGCCGACGGCAAGGTGTTCCTGGCCAACACCGAAGGCAAGATCAGCGTGTTGAAAGCTGGAGCGCAGTGGGAGGTGCTCGGCGTGAACGACCTCGACGAGGAGATCCACGC
>DATFFM010000135.1:0-14762 GCA_035250005.1 Vicinamibacterales bacterium
AGCACGATCCAGGCTGAAGCGCCGAGCGCCGCTCGCGCGGAGATCGCTACCGTGCTGCCGGCGGCTGCAACCATCTCGGGCGAGGGGGTTTCACCCGCCGCCAGCGCGGCGGCAAGAGGATCACCACCGGGCAGCGCGGCCGCAACGGCGAACGCCGACGCCGGGCGCTCGGCCGGGTCCGGACGCAGGCACCGCATGATCACCGATTCGATCTCGGCGTTCAGGTCGCGGACGATGGCCGATGGCGGAGTGATCCCCGATTGCTCGCGCTTGTGGATCAGCTCCGCCAGGTTGCTGCCCTCGAGCGCGCGTTTGCCCGTGAAGACCTCGTAGAGCACGAGCCCCAGCGCGTACAGATCGCTGCGGGCTGTCACGTCCTGGCCGGCCAGCTGTTCGGGGGCCATGTAGGCAGGCGTGCCGGCGCGGAGCGCTTCGCCCGAGACGCCGGCGAGGCCGAAGTCGGTGATGCGCACCCGGCCGTTGCCGTCGAGCATGACGTTGGCGGGCTTGAAGTCCCGGTGCAGGACGCCACGCTCGTGCGCGGCGCCGAGGCCGGCGCAGACCTGGCGCGCCACCTCGAGGGCGCGGTCCTCCGGGAACCGGCCGATGCGTTTCAGCAGCGACGCGAGATCCTCGCCGTCCACGTACTCCATGGACAGGAAGGTGTGCCCGTCCACTTCATCGATGTCGTAGACGCGGCAGACGTTCGGATGGGAGACCTGACGCGCCATCCGGACCTCGGTGTGCAGCTGGGTCAGCCGCGCCGGATCATCGTCTACGTCCGGCGGCAGGAACTTCAAAGCGACCTGCTGCCCGAGCTTCAGGTCATCGGCGCGGAAGACTTCCCCCATCCCGCCGCGTCCCAGACGGCCGACGATGCGGTACCGCCCGCCGAGCAGCGTGCCGGGGGCAAATCGCCCGTGGCTGATGGCGCCCGACGATGAGAGCCAGCCGGCCGACGAAGAGCCCGGACGGCTCGACGGAGTCTTCTCCACGGTGCCGCCCGGCGCCAGTCGCGTTTCGTCCGGCTCCGGACGAATGGGATCGCTCGGCATGGGCGCTCAGGCTGCGGGAAGCAGACGCCGGAGCATACCTTCGCCCGCCCGCGAAATGTAGAAGGCGTAGATCGCCAGTGCGGCGACGAACAGCATCGCCAGAGCTGAAATACCCGCGTGCGGACGCGACAGATCGATCGTCAGGGGGACGGTGGTCAGAACCTGGCTGACGTAGAGCGCGCTCGCGAACGCCAGCAGGCCGAACCGCAGAAACACGATGACCGCAACGACGCCGAGGGACGCGGCCAGGATGAGCGAGAGCCAGATACTCTGGCCGCTTGCCTCTGCCAGAAACGTCGCACAGACGAACACCAGCACGAGGGTCGCGGCGATCCACTGGCGCCGCACCATCGCGAGCAGGACGACGTAGAAGAAGGCGCCCAGCATGGCGCTCTGCAGGGCGTTCGGCAGCATGCGCACCATCAGGGAAATCGCATAGCGGGCGCCGACGAAATACGACATGTTCGAGGTCCGCGGCGGCTGCGGGGAGGCGCCGGCCATGGCGGGCAGGAGGGTATCCGCGTGCGCGACGAGGAGGAAGAGCACGCCGGTCGCCACGCCGATCAGCACGTCACGCCCCACACGGGGATCCCGCACCTGTCCGACCAGCAGACGGGTCCATCCGATGAGCATGTCGGGCGACAGCCGGCGCACGAACGGCTCGAGCGCGAGATAGAACAGCCAGGTGAACCCGACATTCAGCAGCGCGAATGCCAAGAACATGAAGAACCGGCTGGTCTCCTCGTCGACATCGTACGAGTGCCGCGCGCCCAGGGCCCATGAGACGCTCCAGGTCGACAGCAGGAAGAGCGCGATGCGGCCGGCCCCGCGACGATCGGCCCGTCCGGATTTCAGGTTGGCGCGGACCAGGAGGACGGCGCCGGCGAGCAGCGTCAGAACGACCAGCGTGCCGATCACGGACGAGGCTCGCTGCGCTGCCGAGGGCTTCGCCTGCTCCATCAGCGCCGGGCGCGTCCACGGGCCGACCACTTTGAAGGCGACGGGGCGGCCGCGGTACGAGCCGGCCTCGACGCGGAGTTTCACGTCCGGCCGCTGCGGCATGGGGCCCTCCCAGGCGAGGCGCTGTTCCGCGTACACCCGCGGAGTCCATTGCGGCGGCACTTCGGCGAACTGCGCCGCCTGCAGGCCGGCGGCCTGAAACAGAGGATGCCAATCGACCGGCGCGACCGCCGCGGCCGACGCATCGTGCTGTGGCGGCATCGACACGAATTCCACGAGCCGGCCGCGATCGTCCACCACCACCGTCACCATGCCGGACGTTGCGAGCGGCGGGTCGTTCCACTGCGGTGTCCACGAAGGGGCCATCGGGGTCAGGGTCTGCGGACTCGTCCGGTACCAGAAGTCCAGCAGGGGAGCGCTGCCGTCACCGAGCGCGTCCCATGTCAATGCCGGCTGGCCGGCGCTCTGGGCCCACTCCACGTATTCCATGTTCAGCGCGACGCCCCGCGCGGTGTCGCCGGGCGTTTCGCTGTGGCGTGCAAGCGCGATGATTTCCCGGGCGCGCTCCTCGAGAACGTCCGCCGTTTTCGTGAACGGGATGCGATTAACGAGCAGAGACCGGCCGGCGAGAGCCCCGACCGCCACGAGGCCGGCGAACGTGAAGGCCAGCAGTGCGATCCCGACGCCAGGCCGCAGCACGCTGTCTTTGCCAGCGGCTGCGACCATCTCGGGGGAGGGCGTTTCCCCCGCCGCGAGCGCCGCGGCGAGTGGATCACCGCCGGGCAGCGAGGCCGACAGGGCGAGTGCGGATGCGAAACGTTCCGCGGGGTCCGCCTTCAGGCATCGCTGGATGCCGCGCTCGATGTCGAGGTTCAGATCGCGCACGAGGACGGTCGGCGGCGTAATGCCGGACTGCTCGCGCTTGTGAATCAGCTCGGCGAGGTTGGCGCCTTCGAGCGCGCGCTTCCCGGTGAAGAGCTCGTACAGGACGAGGCCGAGCGCGTAGATGTCGCTGCGCGCCGTGACCTCGCCGCCGGCGAGCTGCTCCGGCGCCATGTAGGCGGGGGTGCCGGCGCGCAGCGATTCGCCGGCCAGACCGGCCAGGCCGAAGTCGGTGATGCGCACCTTGCCGGTGCCGTCGATCATGACGTTGGCGGGCTTGAAGTCGCGATGCACCACGCCGCGCTCGTGCGCGGCGGCCAGGCCGGCGCAGATCTGCCGCGTGATCGCGAGGCCGCGCTCTTCGGGGAAGCGGCCGATCCGGCGGAGCAGCGACGCGAGGTCCTCGCCGTCCACGTACTCCATCGAGAGGAACGTGTGGCCGTCCACTTCGTCGATGTCGTAGACCCGGCAGACGTTCGGATGCGACACCTGCCGCGCCATCCGCACTTCGGTGTGCAGCTGGGTCAGGAGCGCCGGATCGCGGTCCACTTCCGGGGCCAGGAATTTCAGCGCGACCTGCTGGCCGATCCTGAGGTCGTCGGCCCGGAAGACTTCCCCCATCCCGCCCTTGCCGAGCCTGCCGACGATGCGGTAGCGGCCCCCGAGGAGGGTGCCGGGCGGAAAACGGCCGTGATCGATCCCGCCGGAACTGGAGAGCCAGGCTGATCCGCTCGACTGCCCCGAGCTGGCCAGGTGCGTCTCTTCGGTCGCGGGCAGCCGGGTCTCGAGCGGGCTGTTGTCACCGGGTGGAGTGATGATCTTGGTCACGTCAGCCTCCCGTCAGCCGCGAGAAGTCGGCGCCGCCGCGGGCGCTAAGGGTCACGATGCCAGACGGTTCGGGGCATTCTAGTCGAAGTCTCTGATATACTGCCGTTGCGCTCCCGATGCCCGTTTCCACAGTGGAGATCCCCAACCGCTCGCTGTTTCGACAGCCTGAGGTCTGCGAGCTCGCGCAGGTGCAGTCCTACGTGCTCCGCTCGTGGGAGGCGGAGTTCCCGGACCTCGGCGTGGCGAAAACCGAAGGGGGCCCGCGCGTCTACCGGCGCGCCGACCTGGAGCGTGTGCTCCGGCTGAAGCACCTGCTGTTCGTCGAAGGGTTGACGCTGGCGGGCGCGCGGCGCAAGCTGGAGTCGGAGCATCCGGCGCCACCCGAAAAGCCCGGTGAGCTCGACGCGCTGCTCAGCCGTGACGTCCGGGAGCGGTTGATGCAGGTCAAGCGGGGGTTACGCGAGCTGCAAGTGATGCTGGCTGCGCAACCATCGGGTCGAGCGAACCACGAGGCGTTCGTGCTCGAGCCAGTCGCACGGCCGGCGGCCGCGACTCGCAAGAGCAGCAGCAAGCCGAAGAAGAAACGGTAGCGCAGGCCTGTAGCGCAGGCCTGTAGCGCAGGCCTGTAGCGCAGGCCTTTAGGCCTGCCTGATTCGCGGCCGCGGTGTTTCGGTGGACGTCGCGTTTGGGCATTCGGGTCGGTCGAGTAGCCCGCCTTCGCGGCTTCGCCGCTACGGCGGGCGCAGCGTTTGGAGAGTCCGGGTCGTTCGAGCAGCCCGCCTTCGCGGCTTCGCCTTCGCGGCTTCGCCGCTACGGCGGGCGAAATTTCCGGCGAGCCGCCTTCGGCGGCGTACGAAATTTCGGGATGTAGCGCAGCCTGGTAGCGCACCTGACTGGGGGTCAGGGGGTCGCTGGTTCGAATCCAGTCATCCCGACCAAAAAACACAGGTTCAAAACGGCTCGGCGCTCGCCGGGCCGTTTGCGCATAGGCAATAACAAGGCAAATCTGGGGATGACCTGGTGACCGCCGAGATAGCAATCCTAAACAGTGGAGCGATCGCGCTTGCCGCGGATAGCGCGGTTACGTGGAGTGGGGCATCCACCCCCAAGATCTACAACACCGTGAACAAGTTGTTCACGCTCTCGAAATACCACCCGGTTGGAATCATGGTCTACGGGGCTGCGGATCTCTTGGGAGTTCCTTGGGAAACAATCATCAAGGTTTATCGTCATAATCTTGGCGCGCGGCGCTTCGGCGCACTCGAAGCCCATGCCCAGGACTTCATCCCTTTCTGAAGGACGATGATTCGCTGTTTCCTGCTGACGCGCAGAGAACGCAGGTCGGGCGAATCACTGCCTATTACTTCAGCACGATCAAGAAACAAATCGACGAAAGGGTTGGGCAGATCACTGGGGCTCCAGGTGTTACCGACGATCAAGTCATGGCGATTGCCGTTGACGTTGTTAGCGAAGCACTCCAACAGTGGCAGGCGGCTCCGTTCCTGCCGTCCGTTGACGAGCAAGACACTGCGCTGGCGAGGGTGCAGTATGAGACCGTCGTCGACGAAGCGATCGAGGCTGTATTCGAAGCAATGCCGCCGCGCTACTGGCCTGGCTCATACGGCAGGCCGGGCACGATGGATTTCGTTAAAGCCGATCCGTTGACCAGCCCCACAGTCCCGCCGAACAGACTAAGGAAAAGGGTCTCACCGCCTGTCCCCGTCCGCCGATTAGAACCGAAAGCAAATCTCACCGAGACGAAGTAAGGAACGAACCAGTGTGCGCGCTCGACCTCGATCCATGGCCAGCATCGAAACGGACCAGGCGTCTGCGGGCATTCGCGCGTGGCGATTCCAGCGCGATTGAGAATCGGGCGCGAGCTGGGAAACCCGTACGGCAAGACGAACACGGTGCTCGCCTGGGGATGCGTATGCCTGATTGCCTCGAGCGCGGCGTGCGCGACTGACTCCTCGGCCCGCCTGACTGACATCCAGTTGGACACATAGCCTAAGGCAATCACGGCAGTCACTGTCAGCGCGGCGAGGCGGAGAAGTCGGAGAAGTCCGAGCAAGAGCGGACGATCGGCAGGCATCATATCCAATCTTTCGCTTCAAACTGTTTCCGCCATTCAAGGGCCAGATCCACCAACGCCAGCCCGTCACTGAGCGCTTCCCCGCGGTGCCATTCGCCGTCCACGGTGAGCCGCGCCTCGCCGCCCTTCGGATGCGTCCAGAGCGAACAGGACGCCACGCGCCGTTCGCGACGACGTTGATACCGGCACCCGATAGCGGCACCCCATACCGTCACTCCCGTCTCGCGACTACCGCGGCCGTTCGCTTCTGCCCGGACCGCTTCTCCGGGCAGGACGGCGTTTTGCACCCCGCTGCAAACCGGACGGGGGAAGCCTGTACCTGGGGTGCGCAGTGACCGATTTTCAGAAATTTCAGGGGGGATCATGGGCTGTGACGTTCTCATTCGGCGGCTTCTGATTCCGGCCGTGGTCGGAGTTGCTCTCGTGACGACAGCGCCATCGCTGTCGGCCGAGCCGGTCAACGTCACCTCAGGACGGTTCAATGTCGTGTGGGACGATCCCACGTTTTTCCAGTTCATGGGAACGGATGGGTTCGTTCTCAACTCTGTGATCCTGTTCGGGCCCGCATCACCTGACGCACCGCTTTCGCCGCAGACGGCGTGCTACCCGGCTGGATGTGCGCCCGGAACTTCTCTCAATCTCGGTACGGTAGCCGGTGGCGAATCGCCGACGACCCCCTTCACGCTCGGCATCATGTTCGGCGTGTCGGTCGTCAACGGAACCGAGTACGGCCCGTTCTTCAACCTCGATCCTGCGTCGACGCGGCTCGCAGGGACCTTCACCTTCGACGCGCCCACGATCGTCCTGCCGCCGATCGTCAACGTGGGCGCACCGGTGGAGTTCACCGCTCCGTTCGTGTTCAGCGGAACGGCGAGCGGGTTCGCACCTGACGATGTCAACATGACCTCGCCGCTCTTCAGCGTGACGCTTGCGGGCCGCGGCTCGGCAAGCGTGCAGTTCGAAACGATTGGCGGTACCTACAACTCAGCCACGGCGAGATACACGTTCGAGGACGTCTCCGCGGTTCCCGAACCCGGCTCGCTGGCGCTGTTGGGCACCGGCCTGGTCGGCGTTGCCGTACGCGCGCGTCGAAAGCGCGCGGGGCAGACCCGATCGTAGGCCTGAAGCGCCCGCGGGGTGCTACGAAACGTCGAGAATCTTCCAGCCGTGAGGATCGATGACGGCCATTCGCGCGTGGTCGGCTGCGACATCGAACGACACGCGCGCGGCGGCCCCAGGCCGGCGCGCGACCACCGCATGAGAGCGGGCTGTTTCATTGACCGCCACGAGCAGCCACGCATCGCGGAACGGAATGGTGGCGACCAGCACACCGGGTTTCGCGCCGCCGGCGAGCTCGATGCGCGGCGCGACCCTGGTTCGCGCCATCGCCGCGCGATAGAAGTGCGCAACCGACGCCGTGGGCTCCGCCCACTCGATGGGCAGTGGATGGTGGACGATCGTGCCGGCGCCGTGCCGGATGCGACGCGGGGCCGCCAGCGCCGCTGCGCCCCATGATTCCGGCAGGGTGCCGCCGAAACGGAAGGCGGTCGCAGGCGCCCCTTCCCACGCCGGCATCTCTTCCACCATGTGCAGCAGGCGTGAGGGGACCCCGAGGCGCTCTGCCGGCAGGCCTGCGTCATCGCTCTCGAACCACCCCGAACAGATCAACGTGGCGCCCTTGGCCACCGCTGCGGCGATGGCCTGCCATCCCTCCTCGGAAATCGACCGACACGCGGGGAGCATGATCACTTGCGGCTGCCCGAGGTCGCGCGCGGCCCGGTGCTCGACCACGGCATAGAGTGGAATCTGGAGCTCTTCGTAGAACGCCCGCACTGTCGCGCGGGTCGCGGCCGCAGACAGACTGCGCGGCGACAGCTGGTCTGCGCTGGGGACCACGAGCGCCACGTCGGGCGCCACGTACCCATCGAATCGGCTCCGGTTGCGGGCGATGAATGCCGCCGCCGCGGCCAGCACGCGGTGCTCGGGCTTGGCGCTTCCGTCCACACGCTTCAAGCCGATCGCCACCTCGTTGTCGGAATTCATGAACGGATTCGTTTCGTAGCACCACTGGATGACACCGAAGCCATGCGCGGCAAACGCGTATCCGATCTTTTTCGACAACAGCGCAGCGAACTCGTCGGGCGAACGCACCGCCTCCCCCGAGAGCCGCTCGCGCTGCATGATCCCGGTCTCGCTCACGAGCAACGGCGTGCCGCCGGCCTTCGCCAGCACGCCATCCCACAGGAGCGCGTCGTTGTTCCACCACGTGTGCATCGACGTGAAATCCACGGACCGGTGGTGGAAGAGCGGGCCCGGGCTCGTTCGCAGCCCGTTCTCGTCCTGCCCGACCGTGATGGCAGCCTGGGATCCTCCGGCACGAATTGCGGCCGTCATCTCGCCGATCCACCGTTCGAAGGCGTCCTGCGCGAACAGTGCGTAGTCGAGGGCCCGGTAGGGCCTCCGAGCGCCCATCAGGTACGCGTCCGCGAAATCTTCCTCCGACGGCAGATCGATCGCCTCGTCCGGCCGTATGCGCCAGCGGCGGCGGACCACCTCCTGCCAGCCACTTTCTGCTCCGCCTCCGGCGGGTTGGTAGCGCGCCGCGAGCCAGGCGGCGAAGGCGCGGCGCTCGTACGCCGACCCGGTGGGTCTCAGCGTCCATAAGTTGCGCGGCGACGCGAACGACGGTTCGTTGATGAGGTCCCAGATGAACTCGCGCGCCGACGCCATCCGTCGCGCGAGCGCCGAGAGCAACGCCCGCTGACCCTCGAGCGCGCGCGGATCGAAGTACGGGTCGCCGGTGCCGAAGTCTTCCGGCACGAACGCGAACAGGCTGAAGACGATCGGCAGACCGTGCTTGCGGGCCGTCAGGTAGTACGCCTCAAGCGCCCGCACGAAGCTTTCATCCACGACGTTGGCGTCGACGCTGATCCTGCGCCAGCCGGACCAGAGTCCCGTGCGTACCATGTTCATCCGGAGCGACGCGAGTTCGGCGAAGGTGTCGTCCCACACGGCGGCGTTCGGTTCGAACAGAAAGTCGCGGTGCACCGTCGCCGACATCGTCGTAGTGCCAACAACCGGTTCTGGACGGCCGTTACGCCGGAGGGTGTAGTCGTCGAACGTGAGGGTGTCTCCGGAGGTGAAGAGGTCGTGGTCGAACATCCAGAAGCCGGTTGTCGTACGTCCCAGATGCCCGCCGTCCACCACGACGCGGTACAGTCCCGGCGCGAACGAGCCGGAGAGCGGCACGTGCATGGTGCCGTGCTCGGCAACGTGCAGATCGACAGTCTGCGTGCGCCGGGAGGCGCCCGGCCCGTCGATCACCAGCTGGCAAGGTGTCCTGAGCGATCCTGTCACGCCCGGCCGATGAGCGCGCACGATCAGAGACGGCTGCTCCCCTTCATGAAAGCAGCCGAATGTCGGGCCGACGCGGAAGTCCACCGGGGGGCGCGACGCTTCGTCGAGCAGCCATTCCCACTCGTCGTTCTGGGGTGGCGCCGAGGCGAGCCAGAACACCCAGCGGCCTCCGGCAAACGGGCCGCGCAGGCGATCGATCGCGTAGGCAACGGCCGCCGCCGGAAAGCGCGGATCCCCGCCGCTGGCGTGCGCGTATGCGAGCGGTCGGAGCAGTGCATCCCGCGCGCCCGGCGATCCGGCTTCGGTCGGGAAATCCTGCGTATCGGTGAAGCGCGGCTCCAGCGCGGCGATCCACGTCTCGGAGGGAAGCGGTCGTGACCCGGGATTTGCGCCCGCGACCCGTTGCAGCGTCGCCGCGCCGAACCGCACGCGGTACGACTGGTTGAGCCGCAGTGCCTGCAACTGCGCTACGGTCCGGGGCTCGACCCGGCGACTGCCAGACGCGCCGGTCACTGGTCGCGTCCACGGCTCGCCGCCGACGTACAGCAAGCTCCCGCCGTTCTCGAGGAAACTGAAGATCGCCTTCCAGGCGTCGGCCGGAAACGTCGACCCGTGACGCCAGGCCAGGACGGCGTCGGGCTGCAGCGCGTCAACGAGCTCGGCGACGCTCGTGGCGGAACGGGCGCCGGGCACTGCCGGCAGTGCGATCGCATCCACCGCGGGAAACCCCGGTTCGTCGAACGTGACGATCGGCCTCCGCCGGGGCTCGGTATCCGGTAACTGCCAGGCGAGATCAAGCCCGCGGACAAGTGGCCACATAATGCTGCTGGTGCTCGCCGCTGAAAGGAATGTCCGTCGAGTGATGTCGGTCACGTTATCCGTCAGCTCCCGCCTGGGTATCTTAGCGCCGGCGGATCCGTATGATTCGAGGATCGAGGAGGCTCAATGATCGCGAGAAACATCGTGGCACTTGTAACGTCGTTGACTCTGGCGTCGGCAGTACTCGCCCAGGAACCCCGAGCGGCCAGGCCGAAGAACGTCCCGAAATTGGCAGGCCAGCCCGTTGTTCTGCCGGCGGGGGAGCTCAAATGGACCGACCTCGATCCCGTCGGCGCTCCTGGCGTCAAGGTCGTGGATTTGTGGGGGGACCATACCAAGGGAGCATTCGGCGCCTACTTCAAACTCCCGGCAGGATTCGCTGCCCCGCTCCATACCCACACCCGTGATATGAAGCTCGTGTTCATTTCGGGCACGTATATTCAAGGTCCTGAGGGGAAGCCCGAATTCCGTCTGGGTCCAGGCTCGTATTTGATGCAGCCCGGTGGAAACTATCGGCACACGACGTCCTGCGACAAGGCTTCGGAATGTGTGTTCTTCGTCGAGAGCAGTGGGCCGTTCGACCTCAAGACGGTGGGAGCGGGGAAGGCGCCGGTCAGGGACGAGTAGGCGCCCGGATTAGACACTACAATCGCGTGCGATGAGCACCTCAAGAACGTCACGACTGTGCGCAGGTCTCCTCCTGTTGCTGCTCACCTGCCTGCCTGCGGCCAGCGTGGGCCTGCAGAGCGCGCGCGAGCCGCTGACCGTGATGTCCTTCAATATCCGCTACGGCACGGCTAAGGACGGCGACAACGAGTGGCGGCATCGGCGGGCAGCATTGTTCGATGTGGTTCGCGAGCAGGATGCCGATCTGATTGGCCTCCAGGAGGCGCTCGATTTCCAGATCGACGAGATCCTTGCCGCTGCGCCCGTCTACGCCAGCATCGGCGTCGGCCGGGATGATGCGGGCGCGCGCGGGGAGCTGTCCGCCATCCTCTTCAGGAAGAACCGGTTTCGCGTCGCGGAGGCGGGCACGTTCTGGTTTTCGGATACCCCGGCCGTCCCCGGCTCCAGGTCGTGGGGCAACAACATCACCCGGATCTGCACCTGGGCGCGGCTCATCGACCGGGATGGCCGCGGCTTCTTCCTGTACAACGTGCATCTCGACCATCAGTCGCAGCCGTCCCGGGAGCGCAGCACGCAACTGCTGCGCGAGCGGATCGACGCGCGTTCGTTCACCGCCGATCCCGTGATCGTCACCGGTGACTTCAATGTCGGAGAGAAGAACCCGGCGCTCGCGACACTGCTCGGCCCCTTGGTCGATACCTTCCGCGTCGTCCGGCCCGGCGAGCAGCCGGCGGGGACGTTCACGGCGTTCGAGTTCGGTAACATCGGCGGGGAGAAGATCGACTACGTCCTGGTCCAGCCCGGCACGGAAGTGCAGCACGCCGACATCGTGCGATTCAGCCGGGATCGGCGATACCCGTCGGATCATTTCCCGGTGGTCGCCCGCATCAGGTTCGTCAACTGACCCTGCCTGTCGTGGAGGTTGCCCGGGGACAGCTGCGGGTTCAACCGACTTGACAGATGACCGCCGCTTCGGTTAGATAGTCACATAGTGACTTTAATGAGCCGCAAGCGGGCGCCACAGTCACTCGCCGAGTTCGAGCTCCTCGTGCTGCTGGCCGCGCTGCGTCTCGGCCCCGAGGAGGCCTACACCGTCTCCATCGCCGACCACATCCAGCAGAAAACCGGCCGCTCCGTCCGGCGCGCGAACGTCTACACCACGCTCCAGCGGCTCGAGGCCAAGCGGCTCGTGACGACGCGGCTGGGCGAGCCGCGACCCGAGCGGGGCGGCAAGCCGCGACGGCTCGTCACACTGCGCCCCTCGGGGCTCACCGCCGTCCGCGCCACGGCCGGGGCGATCCGGGTGATGGTCGGAGAGCTGGCCGACATCATCGGAGAGACCAGGTGAGGCAATCTCCCCGGTGGGCGCGGGTGCTGCTGCGGTGGCTGGCACCACCGGGTGATGCCGACGACCTGCTCGGCGATCTGGAGGAAGCGTACCGAATCCACACGCGGCGTCACGGCCCGATCGAGGCGCACGTTCGGACGGGTCTCGAAACGCTCGATATGGCGGCCGCGCTCGTGCGGACGCGGATCGACATGTTTGGTAGCTACCGCGGGAGCACTGCCATGCAGGATTACAAGCTTGGTTTCCGGATGCTCATCAAGTACCCGGGCCTGACGCTCGCGGGCGGCCTCGCGATCGCACTCGCTATCGGGATCGGCGCGGGCTGGTACGACGTCATGAGCGACGTCTTACGGCCGCGTCTGCCGCTCCCCGGCGGGGACCGTTTCGTCGAAGTCCAGATGCGCAACGTGGCGACCAGTCAAGGCGAGTGGAGAGTGCTCCACGACTTCGCGATCTGGCGGCAGGAGGCGCGCTCCATCGAGGAGCTCGGCGCCTACAGGACGATCGAGCGGAATCTCGTGCTTGGTGACGCGCAATCGGCGCCCGTGACCGTCGCGGCGATCACGGCGTCGGCGTTCCGTCTCGTTCAGGTGCCGCCGCTTCACGGCCGGCCGCTGCTCGACGCCGACGAACGGCCCGGCGCCCCGCCGGTCGTCGTGCTCGGCTACGACGTGTGGCGCCAGTGGTTCGGCGGCCGCGCCGACGCCATCGGCGATACCGCGCAGCTGGGACGGACCGTGGCGACCGTCGTGGGCATCATGCCGGAGGGCTTTGCCTTCCCGGTCAACCACCAGTTGTGGACGCCGCTGCAACTCCTGGGATCCGGATACGCTCCACTCGAAGGGTCGGCGGTCCAGGTGTTCGGCCGGCTCGCACCGGGCGCCACGAGGGCGCAGGCGAATGTGGAGCTCACCGCGCTCGCGGAACGCATCGCGGCGGCGTCGCCCCCGACCCACCAGCATCTCCGCCCGCGGGTCCTGGCGTACGGCGCCGAGTACCCGGACGATGAGTCCTGGATCGCGGTCTCGGTGACACACCTGCCGGTCATCCTGGTACTGATCGTCGCGTGCGCGAACGTAGGAACGCTCGTCTATGCCCGCACGGCGACGCGTGATGCGGAGATCGCCACCCGGTATGCGCTCGGCGCCAGCCGCGGCCGGATCATCGGGCAGCTCTTCATCGAAGCGCTCGTCCTCGCATCGGTCGCCGCCATCGTCGGACTGTGGGCTGCGCATTGGACGTTGAAATGGGGCTTCGACGTGTATATGGCCGGCGAGGGTTACGTACCGCCCTTCTGGATCGACCCGGGCCTGAAGCTCAGGACCGTCCTCTATGCGGCGGTGCTCACGACGACCGGCGCCGCGATGCTGGGCATTCTGCCGGCGATCAAGGCCACGGGGTCGAACGTGCAGGCGCAGCTTCGGAACCTGGGCAGCGGCGCGTCGACGCTGCGATTCGGCTGGGGATGGACAACGGTCATGCTGTTCGAGGTGGCGCTCACCGTGATCTGCATTCCGGTGGCGTGGTCCTTCGCGGAGGAGGCGCTGCGCGACAGACGCATCCGCGCGCAATTCCCGGCGGATCAGTATCTGGCCGCGTTGGTGGCGATGGATCGTGAAGCGGCGGCGGTGCCGGGCGCGGGAGAGCCGGCATTCCGAGCGCGGCTCGAGCAGACGTATCGGGAGCTCGAGAGACGGGTCGCGCAGGAGCCGGGTGTCGTGGCCGTCACCTTCGGCAACCGGCTGCCTGGTATGTCGCCGGTGTGGCGACGCGCGGAGATCGAAGCGAGCGACGGGAGCGCGCCCATCCGCGTGAGGAACCTGTGGACGTCGGCCGTCGGATCCGGATACTTCGAAGCGTTCGACAAGGCGATCGTCGCCGGGCGCGCCTTCCACGATGGCGACCGCACCGCGAGCGCCACGACGGTGCTCGTGAACCAGGCATTCGCGCGCCAATACAGCCGTTACACGAACGGCGCGAGTCCCCTCGGACGGCGGGTCCGGTACGCCACCGACGATCCGGCGAAGCCGGGGCCGTGGCTCGAGATCGTCGGGATCGTCGAGGACATGGGAATGACGCCGACCAACGGCGGCGAGGCGGCCTACGTATACCGCGCCGTCTCGCCCGCCACGGCGTCTCCGCTGGTGATGGGCGTGCGAATGGCGGGGGATCCCGCGTCGCTGGTTCCGCGCCTGCGCACCCTGGCGGCCAGCCTCGATCCCGACTTGAAGCTCGAAGAGGTGCGGACGCTCGACGAGATCGCCTGGCGGGAGGACGCGCCGAACATGATGATCACCGGCGCGAGCGCGGCGGTCGTGGGTCTCGGGCTGTTCATGTCGGCCGCCGGGATCTTCTCGCTGATGTCGGTGAGCGTCGCGCGGCGGACGCGCGAGATCGGCCTGCGCACGGCGCTCGGCGCCAGCCCGGCGCGTCTGCTCGCCGCCATCTTCAGACGCGCCCTCGTGCTCGTCGGGAGCGGCGTCGCGGCCGGCAATTTCGTGATCCTCGCCGTGACGGTCTGGACCGGGGCAAGCGAAATGGCCGAGGCGCTGCCGATCACGTCGGTCGTGATGCTGACCGTCGGATTGCTGGCCTGCGTCGAGCCTGCGAGGCGCGCGCTCCGGATCCAGCCCGCCGATGCGCTGAAGGAGGCATGACCGCGAGCGAGTTGGTGACTTAAATGACAACCAAGCGCACGGCTCAGCTCGCCGAGTTCGAGCTCCTCGTCTTGCTCGCCGCCCTTCGCCTGGGCACCGAGGAGGCCTACACCGTCTCGATCGCCGAGCACATCCAG
>DATFFM010000136.1:0-37424 GCA_035250005.1 Vicinamibacterales bacterium
GATCAATCTCCAGGCGATCGCGTCGACGTCGATCGAAGGCAAGGCTGCGACGGCGAAGATTCAGGAGTTGCAGAAGAAGAAGACCGCGGAGCTCACCGAGAAGAACAAGCAGGCGCAGGCGATCCAGACCAAGCTGCAGCAGGGGGGCACGGTCCTCAGCGAACAGGCGCGCTCCCAGGCCGAGAAGGATCTCCAGAAGCTGCAGCGCGAGCTGCAGGGAATGCAGGAAGATGCGCAGCAGGAGATCGCCGACCTGCAGCAGAATCTGCAGGTCGAGTTTCAGAACCGGCTGAATCCCATCATCGAGCAGGTGGCCACGGAGAAGAGTCTCCACGTCGTCCTCAGCGTTGAGAGTGTGGTCTGGGGCTACGCCGGCATCGACATCACCCCCGAAGTCATCAAGCGCTTCGACGCCGCACCGAAGACCGCGCCCAAGAAGTAGTGACGACCAACATCGCCCGGAAGGGCATGGCGATCAAGGTCGCCCGGACGGCGGCGATCGACATCGCCCCGCCGGGCACGGCGATCGACATCGCCGACAAGGGCAAGGCCATCAATATCACCGAGACGCTGGAGCGTCTCTGCTACAGGTATCCGTCGCCGCTCGTTGACGCGGTGACGGAGCACGAGCCGGGGCGGCGGATGGTGGCGGTCAAAAACGTCACCGTCAACGAAGAATTCTTCCAGGGGCACTTTCCCGGGACCCCGCTGATGCCCGGGGTGCTCATGATCGAGACGCTGGCGCAGGTCGCCACCATTCTCCTGATGCACGGCACGGAGGGGGCCTCGGGCGACCGTGTGTTCCTGCGCGGCGTCGACAACGCCAAGTTCCGCCGGTCCGTCGTCCCGGGCGACCGGCTGCGTCTCGAGGTCACGCTCGGCCCGCGGCGGTCGAAGATCGCCCGCGCCAACGCCGCCGCCTACATCGACGATATGCTGGTCGCCGAAGCGGAGCTCGTGATGGGGCTGGTGGGCGGGGCCGAGTCGGTCCCGGCGCGCGCCCTGGTGGACCCGACCGCGGTGGTGCACCCCGCGGCGCGCATCGGAGCCGGCACCAAGGTCGGCCCGCACGCGGTCATCGGCGAGCACGTGCGCATCGGACGGAACTGCCGGATCGGGGCGTCGACGGTCATCGACGGCTACACCGAGATCGGCGACGAGAACGAGATCTTCCCGTTCGCCTCGGTCGGCCTCATCCCCCAGGATCTGAAGTTCGGCGGCGAGCCCACGAAGCTCGTGATCGGCGACCGCAACGTGATCCGCGAGTTCGTCACGATCCATCGCGGCACGGGGGGCGGCGGCGGTCTGACCGAGATCGGCGACCACAACGTCTTCATGGCCTACGCGCACGTCGCGCACGACTGCCACGTCGGCAGCCACACCATCTTCGGCAACGCCGCGACGCTCGGCGGCCACGTAACGGTGGAGGATTACGCGACCATCAGCGCGTTCTCGGGCGTGCACCAGTTCTGCCGGGTGGGGCAGCACGCCTTCATCGGCGGCTTCTCGGTGATCACCAAGGATGCGCTGCCGTACGCGAAGACGGTCGGCAACCGGGCGCGTATCTACGGCCTCAACACCATCGGCCTCGTGCGCCGGAAGTTCGCGCCCGACTCGGTCGCGAAGCTCCGCCGTGCCTACCGGATCCTCCTGCACTCGAACACCAGCCGCGCGCTCGCGCGGATCGAGAAGGATCCGTCTCTCAAGTGCCCCGAAGTTCAGTACGTCGTGGAGTTCATCCGCTCGTCGAAGCGCGGCGCCGGCCTGCGAAGACCCAGCCGGCGGGTCGAGGACGACGCGGAGGAGTGACAACTGACAAACTCTGAACGCTGAACGCTTAACGCTGAACGCTGAAGTAAGTTGCCCCTTATTTCAGAGTTCAGCGTTCAGCCTTCAGCGTTCAGATTTCAGCGTCTTCACGGATGTACAACGGTGACCGTATAGCCGACGGGCCCGGTCAACTTGCTGCCGGGATCGTAGAGCCTCACGCACAAGGTTCCCGCGCCGGCGACGTTCCCGGTCAGGATCAGCCCCTGCAGTGCGGCATCGTTCGGGATGACCTGCTGGCAGGTCGAAGCGGAGGCGTTCCAGGTGCCCAGGGCGAATCCGACCGCGACCGTGGCGTCGGGAGTGACCTCGGTCAGCGTTGCCGTGACCGTGCCGGCCGCGACGATGGGAAAGGTGTGCGTCATCGCGCCATTGATGTTGATGGTGCCGGTGAACGTGTCGGTGGTCGTCGGCGCCGGCTCCGTCGGTGTGTTCCCGACGTCGTTGTCGCAGCCGCCGACGACGACCGCGGCCGCCAGCAACAGGGATGTCCAAAACGCTCGCTGCATTCGTGCTCCTCGCCCGCGCCGGAAGGCGCCGGCGGTTCTGATAGACTGATCGATCGTGCCCCGAAAATCGGCCGTTTCTTTAGACGCCGCAGCGCGGTAATTGGCCAGGTAGGCGCCCGTGTCCCGCATTGGCATCATCGCCGGCAACGGCCGGTTCCCGTTTCTGGCGCTCCAGGGCGCGCGCAGCCTCGGTCACGACGTCACGGTCGTGGCCGTGAAAGAGGAGGCGTTCGCTGAACTGGAGCAGACGGCCCGGGAGGCGAACGCGAGCTTTCACTCCGTTTCGCTCGGCCAACTGGGCAAGTGTATCAAGATTCTCAGGGAGGACGGCGTTTCACAGGCGCTGATGGCGGGCCAGGTCAAGCACGCCAAGATCTTTTCGGGGATCACCCCGGACCTGACGCTGCTGTCGGTGATGACCCGGTTGAGGGCCTGGAATACCGATGCGCTGATCTCGGCCGTGGCCGAGGTGATGCGGAATGAAGGGATCGAGCTGCTCGACTCGACCGTGTTTCTGGGACCGCTGCTGGCGCGAGAAGGCGTTCTCACCCGGCGTGCGCCCGATGACGGGGAGCGGACCGACTTCGATTTCGGCTACCGGATGGCGGATGCAGTTGCCGAGCTCGACATCGGCCAGACGATCGTCGTGAAGGGCAAGGCGGTGGTGGCGGTCGAGGCGATGGAAGGCACCGACGCCGCGATCGCGCGCGGCGGCGAGCTCGCGGGCGGCGGTGTGCGTGTCGTGAAAGTGGCCAAGCCGCATCAGGACATGCGGTTCGACGTGCCGGTGATCGGCGTCGCGACCGTCCAGTCGATGCGCGCCGCGGGCGCCACGGCCCTGTCGGTCGACGCCGGCCGGACGCTCGTCATCGATGGCGATCAGGTGTTCAGCGCGGCCGACGAAGCCGGCATCACGATCGTCGGGCGGCCGAGGAGCGAGCAGCGTGGCTGACGCGGTCAGGGCCGCCGTCATTGGCGTCGGGCACCTCGGCCGACACCACGCGCGGATTCTCGCGGGTCTCGATGGGGCCGCGCTGGTCGGCGTCGTCGACATCGTCGCCGAGCGCGCCGCCGAAGTGGCGGCCGCCGCAGGCACGCGGCCTCTCACCGACTACCGCGAGCTTCTGGGAGCCGTGGAGGCGGTGAGCATCGCGGCCCCGACCGCCCTGCATCACCAGATCGCGCTCCCGTTCCTCGAGCGTGGTGTGGCGGTGCTGGTCGAGAAGCCGATGGCGCGCACGCTTGCCGAGGCCGACGCGCTGATCGCGGCGGCGCGCGCCTCCGGCGCGACGCTGGCAGTCGGCCAGACGGAGCGGCACAACCCTGCAGTCGCGGCCGTGATGCCGCTCGTGACCTCGCCGCGGTTCATCGAAGTCCATCGCCTCGGCGTGTTCCCAGACCGGTCCCTCGATATCGATGTGATCTTCGACCTGATGATCCACGACCTGGACATCATCGCCGCCATGGTGCGGTCGGAAGTCGTGTCGCTCGAAGCCGTGGGTGTGCCGGTGCTGACACCGAAATTTGACATCGCGAACGCGCGGCTGCGCTTCGCCTCCGGCTGCATCGCGAACCTGACCGCGAGCCGCATCAGCCGGGACCGGGTTCGAAAGATCCGCTTCTTTCAGCCCGACTCCTACATCTCGATCGATTACGCGACGCAGGAGGTCGAAGGCTGGCGGCTGGTGCGCCGCGACGGCGGGCGACCGTCGATCGAAGGCGGCGCCCTGCCGGTGCAGAAGGATGAGCCGCTCCGGCGCGAACTGGCGGACTTCATCGAGGCCGTTCGACAGAACCGCGCGCCGCTGGTGACCGGTGAGGCCGGCAGGGCAGCGCTGGAGCTTGCGACGAGAATTGCTGAAAAGATGGAGAGTGGTGGTGTTTGAGCAGGGTGCACCCTGCACCCTGCACGTGCACCCTTCATAGACCATGTTCAGAGACCTCACCGAGTTCATCGCGGCGCTGGAGAAGGAGCGGCTGCTCGCGCGCCTAAGCGAGCCGGTCAGCCCCGACCTCGAGATCGCAGCAGTGACCGACCGCGTCTCCAAGTCGCCGGGCGGCGGGCCCGCGCTGCTGTTCGAACGGCCGACCGGCTTCGACATGCCGGTCGCGATCAACCTGTTCGGCTCGATGCGGCGGATCTGCCTGGCGCTCGGAGTGAACACGCTCGATGATCTTGCCCGGCAGGTCGAAGAGATCACGACCCCGAAGATTCCCGCCGGCATTTTCGACGCGATGAAGATGCTGCCGCTGGTCAACCGCCTGAAAGACGTCCTGCCGAAGACGGTCAAGGACGGCCCGTGCCAGGAGGTCGTGCGCAAGGACGGCTCGCTCGACGAGATTCCGATCCTCAAGTGCTGGCCCGAGGACGGCGGTCGCTACATCACCCTGCCGCTCGTCTTCACCAAGGACCCCGAGACCGGGATGCGGAACATCGGCACCTACCGGATGCAGGTGTACGACGGGCGCACGACCGGCATGCACTGGCAGCGGC
Source organism: Vicinamibacterales bacterium (assembly GCA_035250005.1). GTDB lineage: Bacteria > Acidobacteriota > Vicinamibacteria > Vicinamibacterales > 2-12-FULL-66-21 > JACDCA01. The sequence goes on from DATFFM010000136.1 coordinate 4,831, forward strand.
ACAAAGGCGGCGCGCAGCACCACCGCGTCGCGGAACGTCTCGGCAGGCGGATGCCGGTGGCGGTCGCGCTCGGGCCCGATCCGGCACTCGCGTACGCGGCGACGGCGCCGATGCCCGAGGGCCTCGACGAACTGATGCTCGCCGGCTTTCTCCGGCGCGAGCGGGTCGAGCTCGTGAAGTGCGTAACGGTGGATCTCGAGGTGCCGGCCAACGCGCAGATCGTTCTCGAGGGTTATGTCGACCCGGGGGAGCGCCGCCGCGAGGGGCCGTTCGGCGATCACACCGGGTTCTACTCGCATCCCGACGACTACCCGGTCTTCCACCTGACGTGCATCACTCACCGGAAGAAGCCGACCTACCTCACGACCGTGGTCGGGATCCCGCCGATGGAGGATTTCTACCTCGGCAAGGCGAGCGAGCGGATCTTTCTGCCGCTGATCAGGAAGACGCTGCCCGAGATCGTGGACATGAGCTTCCCGGCTGCCGGGATCTTCCACAACATCGTCATCATCTCGATCGACAAACGGTATCCCGGGCACGCCCGCAAGATCATGAATGCCGTCTGGGGCCTCGGTCAGCTGATGTTCTCGAAGACGGTGATCGTCGTGGACAAGGACGTCGACGTGCAGAACGAGGCGGAGGTCGCGTGGATCGTCGGCACGCACTACGACCCCGAGCGCGACGTCCAGTTCACGCGTGGTCCCGTTGATGATCTCGAAGATGCGAGCGACCTGCCGGCCTACGGCAGCAAGATGGGCATCGACGCGACCCGCAAGTGGCCGTCCGAAGGGTTCACGCGCCCGTGGCCGAAGAAGATCACGACCAGCGATGCTGCCACGGCGAGGGCAGACGAGATGTGGCAGAAGATCAGCAAAGGATGGAAGCCGTGACGCCCCAGCAGATCCTGGACGCCCCGGACCTCATTGCGGCCGGCATGGCCGGCGACAACGTGCGCCGGCGCATGCACGGGGCAAGGACGACCTTCGTCCGGGTGCTCGAAGTGCATGTGGAGGCTCCGCTGCAGAGCCTGCCGCCGCGGTTGCAGGCCGGGGAGATCCGCATCATCGGGGCCCCCGCATCCCGTGAGATCGCGCTGGCGGCGGTCCGGGCGGCGGCAGCCGTTGCTGGTGGCGTACCGGTGACCGGATTCTCGGTTGCCGACCTCATCCCGCTGGGCCCGCTGGCCGGGACCGCGCGCCTGCTGAAAGAGGCAGGGCTCGCGGCGATCGCACACCTGCCGATCGACGCGGTCGCCGATCCCGAACCCGTCACCCGGCAGATTCGCGACGGCGGCCTGGTGGTCAACGTGATTACGGTCAATCACCTCGACGACGACGCGCGGCTGGAGTTGTGCGAGCGCACCAGGACCCTTCAGGAAGCGGTCGGCGCCTTCAAGGCCTTCGCGCCGCTGCCGCGCACGCTCTCGATCGCGAAGCCGACCACCGGATATGACGATGTGAAGCTGGTCTCGCTCGCGCGGGTGCTCGTCCGGAATGTGCCGTCCATTCAGGTGGACTGGCAGCTCTACGGCCCGAAGATGGCGCAAGTCGCGCTGACTGTCGGCGCCGATGACGTGGACAACATTTCGCCGGTCGATCCAGGCGTCCTCGGCACCCGGCGCAGCCCACTCGAGGAGATCAAGGGCAATATCACCAGTGCGGGATTGGAACCGGTGGAACGGGATGGGCTTTTTCGGTTTTGAAGAGTGGGTTTCCAAAAAGGGTTCCAAAAGGGTTCCAGGGGGTTCCAGAGGGTTCCAGAGGTTCCAATGGGTTCTTGGTTCTGAACCCCAGAACCCATTGGAACCCATTGGAACCTGTGGGAACCCCAGAACCCTTTGGAACCCCAGAACCCTTTGGAACCCCTTGGAACCCCCTTGGAACCCCTTGGAACCCATTGAGGAGCAATGCCCCCAATCCGTCTTGGAGCAGTTGATTATCTGAACGCACGCCCGCTCGTCCATGGTCTCGAGCAGCGGCAGGATCTGTTCGCACTCCGCTTCGACCCACCGTCGAAGTGCGCGGAACTGCTGCATGAAGATTCGATCGACGTGGGGATGATCCCGGCCATCGAATACTGCCGCGGTCCCGAGTACCGGATCGTGCCGGGGATGGCGATCGTTTCGGCGCGGACGGTGGCGTCGGTCGCGCTGTTCACGACCAGGCCGGTCGCCCGGATCCGGACGGTCGCGGCCGACACGAGCTCCCGGACGTCGGTCGCACTGCTGCGCATTCTGTGCGCCGAGCGCTTCAGAATCGCTCCGGAGTTCAAGCCGATGCCTCCCGATGCCGACGCCATGCTCGCGGCGTGCGACGCGGCGCTGATCATCGGGGACCCGGCGCTCTATCTCGACCCCGCAGAAAAGGGAGTGGAGAAGATCGACGTTGGTGAGGAGTGGAACGCGATGACCGGCCTGCCGTTCGTCTGGGCATTCTGGGCGGGCCGTCCAGACACTCTGCCGCCTGAGGCCGTCCAGGCGCTGGCAGCGGCCCGGGATGCCGGCGTCGCGGCCGCCGATCAGATCGCGGCTGCCTACTGCGGCCCCGCGCGCGCGGCGCTCGGCAAGGCATACCTGAGAGACAATATCCAGTACACGCTGGGCGTCCGGGAGATTGCCGGCGTCCTCATGTATTACCAGTTGGCGGCGCGCCACGGGCTCATCGGCGCCTCGAGGGAGCCGCTTTTCTATCCCTCGACAAGCTCGGGACAGGTTCCCTCGACAGGCTCGGGACAGGTTCCCTCGAGAAGCTCGGCACAGGCTCCCGCGACAAGCTCGGGGCAGGCGGGGTGATGCAGACTATCGACCAGATCGCGGCGAAGGTGGAGCAGGGCGCGCGCGTCGATTGCGACGAAGCGCTTGCGCTCTACCGGCATGCGCCCACGACCCTGCTCGGCCGTCTCGCCGCCGGGATCCGCGCCCGCAAGCATCCCGAGCCGATCGTCACTTACATCATCGACCGCAACGTCAACTACACGAACGTCTGCGTGGCGCGCTGCAACTTCTGTGCGTTCTACCGGCCGGTCGGATCGGGGGAGGGCTACGTCCTCGGCTTCGAGGAGATCTTCCGCAAGATCGACGAGACCATCGCGCTCGGCGGCGGCCAGCTGCTGCTCCAGGGCGGTCACAATCCCGATCTGCCGCTCGAGTGGTACGAAGATTTGTTTCGCGGCGTGAAGGCGCGCTACCCCGATTTCAAGCTGCACGCGCTGTCACCGCCCGAAGTCATTCACCTCACCCGAATGTCGCGCCTCAGTATCGCGGAGGTCATCGACCGGCTCATCGCCGCCGGGCTCGACAGCATTCCGGGGGGTGGCGCCGAGATCCTCGTCGATCGCGTTCGCAAGCTCCTGAACTGCTACAACAAGGCAACCGCCGACGAGTGGCTCGACGTGATGCGCCACGCGCACCGCGCCGGCCTGCGCACGACGGCGACGATGATGTACGGGCATGTGGAAACGCTCGAGGATCGCCTGGAGCATATGCTCCGCCTTCGCGCTCTCCAGGACGAGATGGGGGGCTTCACCGCCTTCATCACGTGGAGCTACCAGCCGGAACACACCGAGCTCGGCGGCTTCGAGGCGACCGGAATCGAGTACCTGCGCACCCTCGCGATCGCACGGATCGTGCTCGACAACTTCGACAACCTTCAGGCCTCGTGGGTCACGCAGGGGGGCAAGGTCGGCCAGCTCAGTCTCGCCTACGGCGCGAACGACATGGGCAGCGTCATGATCGAAGAGAACGTCGTCCGGGCCGCCGGCGCCTCGTTCTGCATGGACGAGATCGAGGTCGTGCGCAATGTCGAGAACGCCGGGTTCGTCGCCAGGCGCCGCAACATGCACTACGAGATTCTCGGCGGGCCGGTCTTCCGGGAGCGGGAGGTGCCGCGGATGCTCGAGCTCGCGGTCGCGCGCGACGAGGGGGACACCAGCCGTCCGCCGGAGATCGCCAGTTATGCGGCGCGGAGCGCGGCGGAAAAGCGCCGGCGACAGTCGGAGACGTCCCAGTAGCGCAGGCCTTCAGGCCTGCCCTCGATCCCATGCCGGTCTTCAGAGCGCGGTGGGTCCTCCCGATCGCGCAGCCGCCGATCGCCGAGGGCTGGGTGGCCGTCGAAGACGGCCGGGTCCTCTCGGTTGGCGGAGCGGGTGATGCGCCGCCGGGAACCGGTCGCGAGCGGATGCTCGAGGCTGCGATCCTCCCCGGTCTCGTCAACGCCCACACGCATCTGGAGCTCTCATGGATGCGGGACCAGGTGCCGCCGGCTCCGTCGATGCCGGAGTGGGTCGAGCGGCTGATCGCGCTGCGGCGGACCGTCGGGCCCGAACCGCCGGAGCCGATCGCGGCCGCGATTCGTGAAGCCCGCGCGGCCGGCACATCCCTTCTCGGCGACGTCACGAACACGCTGGCCGCATATGAACCGCTGGCCGACAGCGAGATGTCGGCCGCCATCTTTCGCGAGCTTCTCGGCTTCAACGTGCCCGACCCGGCAGCCCTGGTCGGGGCGGCGCAGCGGCAGATCGACGAGCTGACGCCGATCGCATGGCTCCGCGCGTCGATCGTGCCGCACGCGCCGTATTCGGTGTCGCCTGCGCTGCTGCGCGCGATCGCCGTGGGACACGGCGACGTCCCCATGAGCATCCACCTTGGCGAGTCGGCGGAGGAGATCGAGTTTCTCCGAACCGGGGGCGGTGCCTGGCGGGACCTGCTTGCAAGCCTCGGGATGTGGAGCGGTGACTGGCGGGCCCCCGGGGTCGGTCCGGTCGCTCATATCGCGGCGAACGGGCTCCTGACCGCGCGGCTCCTGGCCGTCCATTGCGTGCAGCTCACCGATGGGGAGCTGCAGCAGCTCGCGGCCGCCGGCGCGACGGTGGTCACCTGCCCGCGCAGCAACCGCTGGACCGGCGCCGGCCTGCCACCGGTCGAGCGTTTCTACGCGTCAGGCGCGCGGGTCGCGGTCGGCACCGACAGTCTGTCGAGCGTGGAGGATCTGAACCTGTTTTCCGAGCTGAGGATGATGCGTCAGCTCGCGCCGGCCGTCCCGGCCCGCGCAATTCTCGCCAGTGCCACGAAGCACGGCGCCGACGCCCTCGGTTTCGGCGACGAACTGGGGACCATCGAGGCCGGCAAGAGGGCCGACCTGATCGCCGTCGCGGTGCCGCCCGGAGTGGCGGATGTGGAAGAATACCTGGTCGGCGGCATCGAGCCGCCACAAGTCACCTGGCTCAGCACGTAGCACGAGCACGTCGCACGTGCCACGGACCGCGTTCTTGACAACCTTAGCAACCTACGCCGCCTTCGTCCGCTTCAGCCACTCCGTGTTCGCGCTGCCGTTCGCGCTGACCGGGGCGCTGCTCGCGCTGCACCGCATCGGCGACTGGAGCGCGGGGAACGCGGGCCGGCGTGTGCTCTGGATCGTCGTGGCCATGGTCGCGGCTCGCAGCGCCGCGATGGGGTTCAACCGGCTCGTGGATGCCAGGTTCGATGCCCTGAATCCCCGCACCGCGGCTCGCGAGATCCCGCGTGGCGTCATGACGCGGCTCGAAGCGGCGCTCTTCGTCCTGCTGTCGTCGATCGTGTTCGTGTTCGCCGCGTGGCGGCTGGGCCCGCTGTGCCTGATGCTGTCGCCGGTCGCACTCGCGATCGTCTTCTGGTATTCGCTTGCCAAGCGGGTCACCAGCTACACGCAGCTGTTTCTCGGCCTCGCGATGGCGGTCGCGCCGGTCGGCGGATGGCTGGCCGCCGGCGGCCGGGCCGGCTGGGAGCCGTGGCTGCTCGGGCTCGCCATCGGCACCTGGGTCGGCGGGTTCGACGTCCTGTACGCCTGCCAGGACCTCGAGTTCGATCGGCGTCACGGGCTGCGATCGATCCCGGTTCGTTTCGGCGTTGCGAAGTCGCTGCTGATCTCGCGCGCCATGCACGTGATCACGATCGCGAGCCTCGTTGCGCTCGCGGGTGTGGCCGACCTCGGCCCGATCTACCTTGCGGGTGTCGGAGGCGTCGCGCTCCTGCTGGCCTACGAACAGTCGCTCGTCAGCGAGCACGATCTCTCGCAGGTGAAGAAGGCGTTCGATCTCAACGGCTACGTCGGCATCCTCTATCTTCTGTCGACTGCGGCAGCGATTTATGTCCACTGATGACCGGCGCTCGATCGCGATCGCCATCACCGGCGCCAGCGGCGCGATCTATGCGACCCGGACGATGGCCGCGCTGCTGGAGCGAGGGTGCCATCTCGAGCTCGTCATCTCGGATTACGGCCGCCGGCTGCTCCGCGACGAGCTGGGAGAGACAGCAGCGGTCGACAGGCTGACGGACTTTCTCGTGGCGAAGTACGGGGAAGGCGTCCGGAAAGGCACCTACACGCTCTACAGCAACAAGGATCTCGGCGCGAAGATCGCCAGCGGCAGCCAGGGCTGCGAGGCCATGGTGGTCGTGCCTTGCTCGATGAAGACGCTGGCCGGGATCGCACACGGGCTCTCGCGCAACCTCGTGGAGCGCGCGGCCGACGTGATGCTCAAGGAGCGCCGCAGGCTGATCATCGTTCCGCGCGAGACGCCCATGAGCCTGCCGCAGCTGAAGAACATGACGCTCTGCGCCGAAGCTGGGGCGATGATCATGCCGGCCATGCCAGCCTTCTACCAGATGCCGAAGACTCTCGACGACCTGGCCGACTTCATGGCCGGGAAGATTCTCGGCGCGCTCGGCCTCTCCCATGACCTGTACCCGCCATGGGACGGCTAGGTTCGGATGTCAGCCCCTCCGGATAAGACCCCTGCCCGCATTGCGGGAATGTTCGATGCGATTGCGCCCCGTTACGATCTGCTGAACCGCGTCCTGAGCGGAGGGCTCGATCAGACGTGGCGGCGCCGGGCGGTCGGCGAGCTGCGGCTCGGGACCTCGCCGCGGGTGCTCGACCTCTGCACCGGCACGGCGGATCTCGCGATCGCGACCACACGCGCCCATGCCGGCGCGTCGGTGGTGGGCGTCGATTTCTCCGGCGCCATGCTGGGCCTGGGGCTCCAGAAGGTGAAGGAGGGTGATCTGGGATCGCGGATCCGTCTCCTTCGTGGAGACGCCACCCGCATCCCGCTGGTGAACGGTTCGTGCGACGCCGCCACCATCGGGTTCGGCATCCGCAACGTTGCCGAGCCGGAGCGCGCGCTGGCGGAGCTCGCGCGCGTGCTCAAGCCGGGCGCCAGGCTCGCGATCCTGGAGTTCGGCCAGCCCCGCCTCCCCGGAGTCCGGACGCTTTATGCATGGTACTTCCGCTATCTTCTGCCCGCCGTCGGCAAACTCGTGTCCCATCACCGGAGCGCCTATTCATACCTCCCGGCGTCGGTGGGCACCTTCCCGCCGCCTCCCGAATTCGCCAGGACCCTCGAAAGTCACGGATTTGTCAACGTGCAGGCAGTCCCGCTGACTCTAGGGATCGTCTATCTCTATAGTGGAATCAGGAAATAGGTTCCAGGGGGTTCCAGGGGGTTCCAACCAGGGGTTCCAAAGGGTTCCAGGTTCCCGGAACCCAGAACCTTCTGGAACCCCTGGAACCCTTTGGAACCCCTGGAACCCTTTGGAACCCCCTGGAACCCATTCGAGCTATACTTGTAACTCCTTCATGTACTTCGACTTCTGGGACAATCGGCCGGATACACCGCGCCTCAGCAGCCCGATGACGGCCCGCGAAAAAGGGCTGCTGACGATCGTGGTGCATCTGCTGGCCGTAATCCTGGTGCTGGTCTGGCCGACACTTCCCTGGGTCAAAGACGCGGAGGCCAGGCGGCTGCGGGAGCTCGAGGCTCGACGGATCCAGCAGATGGAACAGCCGCGCGAGAGTCCGCGCTTCGTGTTCATGCAGCCGAAAGTGGAGATGCGCGCGACGCCGCCGGAGCGCGCCGAGCTGTCGGATCTCGATCGCCGCGCGCAGTCCACCGAACGGGCGGCCGATCCGAAGAATTCGATGCCGTTCGCCCGCGGCAACACCACGGAGCGGGTCGAGGCGGACGCGGTCAACGGGCCTCGCGAGAAGCCGGAGCCGCCGGCGCCGCCAACCGGCGGCGCAAACGGCGAGGCCGCGCGCGAAGTGCCGCCGCTGCCCGACGCGACCACGGGCCTGACGCTGCCGCGGCCCGACGCGGCGAAGCCGCAGATGCGCGGGCCGTCTACCGGCGTTCTGGCCGAGGCGATCCGCAACGTGCAGAAGTACGTCGGGCGGGAGTCGTTCGACAACCAGCAGGGGGGCGCGCCCGACGCAAACTTCCCGTCGATTCAGTTCGACTCGAAAGGCATCGAGTTCGGCCCGTGGCTCCGCCGCTTCGTCGCGCAGATCAAGCGCAACTGGTTCATCCCGTATGCCGCCATGACGATGAAGGGGCATGTGGTGGTGACGTTCTACGTCCACAAGGACGGCCGCATCACCGATCTGAAGGTGATCAAGCCGTCGTCGGTCGACGCGTTCACCAACTCCGCCTTCAACGCGCTCGCGGCGTCGAATCCCACGCTGGAGCTGCCGCCGGAGTATCCCGACGACCGGGCGTTCTTCACGGTCACCTTCTACTTCAACGAGACACCGGATAGATGACGCTCCCGACGCGCTCCCAGCAAGCCGGACTGCTGATCCTGCTGGCGCTGCTCGCGGCGATCGCGGTCTACCGCGCGTTCTAAGTGGTCGATCGATCCGCTCCGGGCCGTCCGCCGCTGCTCGTCGCCATCCTCGGTCCCACCGCCACCGGCAAGAGCGCTCTGGGGATTGCGCTGGCGCATCGCTTCGACGGCGAAGTCGTCGGGTGCGATTCGACCGCGGTCTATCGCGGGTTCGACATCGGGACCGACAAGATGCCGGCGGCACAGCAGGGGGGCATACCGCATCACATGATCGACGTCGCGGAGCCGACCGAAGCGTACTCGGCCGCGCGCTACGCGCGCGAGGCGGCCGCGGTGATCCGCGACATTACCCGCCGCGGCAAACTGCCGATCCTGGTGGGCGGCACCGGCCTCTACTATCGCGCCCTCACGCGAGGGTTCTTCCCGGGACCGAGCCGGGATCCGGCCCTGCGCGCGCGGCTCGAGCGGATCGCCGGCCGCCGCGGGACCGAACGGCTTCACCGGCTGCTAGGCCGCGTGGACGCCGAGTCGGCGGCGCGTATCCAGCCGCGGGACCGCAAACGCCTGATCCGCGCGCTCGAGGTCTACCTGCTCACCGGGCGGCCGCTGACGTCGCACTTCGCCGACACCGAGCCGCCCCTGCCGGAGTATCGCGTCGCCGCGTTCGCGCTGCGGATCCCACCTGAGGTGACGGCCGAGCGCGTGGCGCGGAGGGTCGAGGCGCAGTTCGACCAGGGGATCCTCGGCGAGATCCGCGCGCTGTTGAATGCGGGTGTGCCCGAGACCGCGCATCCGTTCAGCGGCCTCGTCTACCGGCAGGCGCTCGAGCACCTGCGCGGCGTGCGCGACGAGGCGGCGACCCGCGAGCTCATCGTGCGCGAGAACCGCAAGTACTCGCGGCGGCAGTTGCTTTGGTTCAGGAAAGAGCCTAACCTACAGTGGATTCACGCCGCAGGCGAACGCGCGGAGACCTTGGAGGAGGTCGCCCGTGCTCTGACGGCGCTGGAGATTCGTCCCGATGCCCCAGACTCGTGAGTCCCGTCCCGCGTCCTCGCAGCCGAACATCCAGGACGTTTTCCTCAACTTCGCCCGCCGTGAAAAGCTTCCGGTCCAGATCCGTCTCATGGACGGCACCGACATCGAAGGGCGTGTGAAGAACTTCGATCGCTTCGCCGTGATCGTCGAGCACACCGGCTCGGATCACATGATCTTCAAACATGCGATCGCGAGCATCCGCTCGCCTCGCCCCATCAGCAACTACTTCTCTTCGCACGAAGGCTGAGTGGCCGCGCCGGCGCCAGACCGCGTCATCCTGATCGTTCTCGACAGCGTCGGCGTGGGCGAACTGCCGGATGCGCCTGCCTACGGCGACGAGGGCAGCAACACGCTGGGGAACATCGCGAAGGCGGTTCCCCTCAGGGTTCCCGGGCTGAGGTCGCTCGGGATCGGCCGGATCCTCGACATCGGCGGCGGTCCGGGCGACACGCCGCGGGGGGCGTTCGGACGGATGGCCGAGCGCTCGGCAGGGAAGGACTCGGTCACCGGGCACTGGGAGATCGCCGGGCTGGTGCTGGACCGGCCGTTCCCGACGTTCCCCGCCGGCTTCCCGCCCGAGGTGATTGCGGAGTTCGAGCGCCGGATCGGCCGCGGGTCGCTCGCCAATACCGTGGCGTCCGGCACCGTCATCATCGATGAGCTCGGCGAGGAGCACGTGCGCACCGGCAAGCCCATCGTCTACACCTCCGCCGACAGCGTCTTTCAGATCGCGGCGCACGAAGACGTGGTGCCGGTCGATGAGCTGTACCGCTGGTGTGAGATGGCCTATGACCTGGTGGGCAGGGGCATGGGCGTCGGCCGGGTCATCGCCCGTCCGTTCGTGGGCGCGGCGGGCGCCTACCGGCGGACGGCCAACCGCCGCGACTACGCTCTCACGCCGTTCGCACCGACGCTGCTCGACATCGTCAAGGACGCGGGGCTGCCGGTCATAGCGGTCGGCAAGATCGAGGATCTGTTCGCCGGCCGAGGCATCACTCAGGCCGTGCACACGACGAGCGACGAGGAGGGGGTCGATGCGGTCGAGCGCGCAATGGGCTCGACCGGGCGAGGACTGATCTTCGCCAACCTGGTGGATTTCGACACCCAGTTCGGCCACCGCAACGAGGTCGCCGGCTACGCGGCGAACCTCGAGCGATTCGACCGGCGTCTGCTGCAGCTGCTGCCGAAGCTGCGGGAGCGCGATGTGCTGGTGCTGACGGCCGACCATGGCAACGATCCGACCACCCCGAGCACCGACCACTCGCGAGAGTACGTGCCGCTGATGGTCGTCGGGGCGGCGGTGAGGCGGGGGGTGGACCTCGGCACGCGCGAGACCTACGCCGACCTCGGCCAGACCATTGCCGATCTGTTCGGAGCGCCCCCGCTCCCCAACGGAACGAGCTTCCTGCCGGCCATCATCGGGCGGTCAGAGACGCGATGAAGATACGAGAGCAGTTGGAGCAGCGTGAGCGTGAGATCCTCGCGCCTCAGGCGGCCAAGAGCGGCGACACGAAGGGGCGTCTCCGCCCGGAGCCGGAGGATCCGATCCGTCCGGCGTTTCAGCGCGACCGCGACCGGATCATCCACTGCAAGGCGTTCCGGCGGCTGAAGCACAAGACGCAGGTGTTCTTCGCGCCGACGGGGGATCACTACCGGACGCGCCTGACCCACACGCTCGAGGTGTCGCAGATCGCGCGGAGCATCGCCAAGGTCCTGCGCCTGAACGAAGAGCTCACCGAGGCGATCGCGCTCGGGCACGATCTCGGTCACACGCCGTTCGGCCACGCCGGCGAGCGCGTGCTCAACGACCTCATTCCGGGCGGCTTCAACCACTACGAGCAGAGCCTGCGGATCGTGGACGTCCTCGAGCACGACGGCGCGGGGCTGAACCTGACATGGGAAGTGCGCGACGGCATCGCGCGGCACTCGAAGGGCAAGAGCGGCATGCCGGTGGGGGCCGACCCCGCGCATCGCGCCAGCACCATCGAGGGGCAGATCGCGCGCGTCGCCGACATCATCGCCTACGTCAATCACGACATCGACGATGCCGTGCGGGCGGGGCTGCTGCGTGAGGAGGACCTGCCGAAGGAGCGCGTGACCGTCCTCGGCAAGTCGTCGTCGGAGCGGATCGGCCGGATGGTCACCGACGTCGTGCACCAGACCATCGACGGCGGCATGACCGAGATCCGGATGAGCGAACCGATCCTCGACGCGACCGTCGGCCTGCGCAGCTTTCTGTTCGAGGCGGTCTACGAGAACGACGTCGCGACCGCGGAGTTCAAGAAGGCCGGTGGGATCCTCGGCGGGCTGTGGGAGAAGGTCAAGGAGCAGCCGGATGCGTTCGTCGATGCCCGCACGGTGGAGAAGGAGGGCATCGACGTCGCCGTGAAGGACTTTCTGGCCGGGATGACGGACCGGTACGCGGTGAACCTCTACGAGCAGCTGTTCGTGCCCAAGCCCTGGGTGTCGATCAGGCAGGAATAGGGAACGTCAAACTCCAAACTCCAAACTTCAAACCCATGCGGTTTGCATTGCAAACCTGTTTGCGGTTAGAATGCGGCTCATGGTGGAGCGGACTCTTCGCCGGATCCGGTTCGTCACCCGGCACTACGCGGAGCTTCGGGACGGCGTCAAGCGCGCCGTTTTTGTGCCGTGTATTCTCGGCGCCTGGGTGACCGACTTCGTGCAGTCCGTCGCCGCTGGTCTCCTCATTATCTTGGGGCTCGCGGCCCTCGCCGTCGCGCTCTCAACCCTTGCCGGCCGCTGGATGGACCGTCGGTTCGGGCGCGTGCGCTCCCGGTCCGAGCATCGGCCGCGGTGGGACACCACAGTCTGCCTGGTGGGGTACCTGGCTGCGTCGCATCTCGACAAGACGTACGGGGTCGGCGGCGGGTTGCCGTCAATGACATTCCTTGCGGTTGCCGGCTACGGCATCTGGCTGGCCGTGAGACTCGGGTTCTACGGCATCCACAACCTGCTGCCGGCGGCCATCGCGCTGGGCTTCGCGATCGCGTTCATCGCGGTGACCGACAACGAAGCGCTGCAGATCTGGCAGTGGAACGCGATGCGCGCAACGTTGCTCGCCTGGACGGCGGCGGGCCTGATCGACCTGGCGCTGCTGAACAAGGCGCTGCCGCAGCGGCAGCAGGAGCACGTCGATGTCGATGGCTCCTGATCTCGCGCGCATCGCGTTCGTGACGCGCCGGTTCGGCGAGCTCCAGGGGCTGCAGTCGGTCAGCCTCGGCGCTGGGCTGATCCTGGGAGTCCTCAGCTGGAGCCTGCTGCCCGAGGAGTTCCGCAACCCCTTCCAGCACATCGTCTTTCCGGCCGCGATCGGCATGCTCGGCCTGATTGTCTGGATCGCCTGGTACTACCGCCGGTCGTTCGGACGGGTCCCTCCGATGCCATCGCGCCCAGGCGCCGGCCCGCAGGACAGCCGTGAAATCCTGCACGTCAGTCCGATGTACCTCGGGCTCACGGCTGATATGGCCAAGGGGTTCGTGTACCCCGGCGGTCCCAGCCCGGCCGCGGCGGTGCTTGCCGGCTATTCCCTCTGGATATTGGTGCGCGACGGCCGCCACCGGTGGCACTACGGGATGGTCGCGACCTGGGCCACGCCATTCGCGCTCGGAATCGTGGTCCGGCTCGACCCGGCGGTCGCCGGCCCGTATGTACTGATGCTCGTCGAAGGCTTACTCGATTACCGCCTGACCCGGACCGCCGGGCCCGGCTTCAGCAAGGAACGTCATGCCGACGCCATTTGAACATCTCGCCGCCCTCAACCGCCTGGTCCACGAGCCTTCGCGGCTCGCGATCCTGACCGCGCTCTCGGTCTGCGAGAAGGCCGATTTTCTGTTCCTTCTCAACATCACAGGGCTGACGAAAGGGAACCTCTCGAGCCACCTGTCGAAGCTCGAGCAGGCCGGGCTCGTCGCCATTGAAAAGAAGTTCGAGGGCAAGCAACCGATCACCTACGCGATGCTCACCCTGGAGGGCCGGGAGGCGCTGACAGAGCACTGGAAGCGCCTCGAACACATCCGCAAGGGGGCGAGGGCGCTGAAGCCGTTGAAGGCTACTTGAGGTTCCAAGGTGAACCCTTTGGAACCATTTGGAACCCTCTGGAACCTCTTGGAACCAAGTTCCCCCTAACTCAAGGTATAATGACGGGTTCCATGCGCCTCGACCTGAGCCAGCTGCACGGGCAAGCCAAGCACTACGAGCGGCGGTTCGAACCCTCGGCCTTCGATCCCCAGGACGAGGATTATCGTGTCGCGGCGCCGGTTGAGCTGACGATGGACGTCGAGAAGGCGGGCGGCGACGCGTATCGGGTCGTCGGGCACGCCGTCACGCGGCTGGCGCTGGAGTGCGGCCGGTGTCTCGACGACTTCGAGCTGCCGGTCGATGCGCGTTTCGAGCTGCGGTACGTGCCGGCGGTTGCCGCCACCGCTGAGCCCGAACGGGAGATTGCCGAAGACGACCTGATCACGGCGTTCTATCGCGAGGGGACGCTGGACGTCATTGACATGCTGCGCGAGCAGTTTCAGCTCGCGCTGCCCATGAAGCCGCTGTGCGCCGAGGCGTGCCGCGGGCTCTGCCCCGAATGCGGGGCAAACCTGAACCGCACCGACTGCGGCTGCACGCCGAAGTGGGAAGATCCACGGCTGGCAGCGCTCAAGGGGCTGCTGAAGCCCGACGAGGAGAACTGAACGATGCCCAATCCGAAACGGCGGCACTCCAAGAGCCGGACCGCCAAGCGCCGTACGCACGATACGCTCAAGCCCGTACCCGTCGGCATCTGCCCCCAGTGCCAGGAAGCCAAGGCGCCCCACCAGGTCTGCGCCAACTGTGGCTACTACCGCGGCCGGCAGGTCAAGGCCGTCGAGGAAGCCTGAGACTGAACTCTGAACGCTGAACGCTGAACGCTGAACTCTGAAGGCTGAACGCTGAAGGCTGAAGACCCGATTTCGTAATGCGAATCGCCATCGACGCGATGGGCGGCGATGACGCACCCGGCAGCATCATCGACGGGGCGCTCGTTGCCGCGCGGCATCATCAGGTCGGGCTGCTGCTGGTCGGCAACGCCCCCCTCATCGAGCGGGAGCTCTCGCGGCATCCTGCCGTCGGCTCGCTCGACGTCGAGATCCTCGCGACACCCGACTGGATCGAAATGTCGGAGCCTGCGGCGGCGGCGCTGCGGCGCAAACCCCGCGCGTCGATCAAGCTTGCCGCCGAGGCGGTGCGCGACGGGCGTGCGTCGGCGCTCTTCAGCGCCGGTCACACCGGTGGCTCCGTCATGGCCGCCATCGCGACATTCGGCCGCCTGACCGGTGTCGACCGCCCGGCACTCGCCACCCTCATTCCCACACGGCAGAATCCGGCCGTCCTGCTCGATTCTGGGGCCACGGTCGAATGCCGTCCGCAGCACCTGGTGCAGTTCGCCCTGATGGGGGCGGCCTACGCGCGGATCGCGCTCGGCTGCCAGAACCCCCGCGTCGGGCTGCTGTCGGTTGGGGAAGAAGAAGGGAAGGGGAACGAGCTCACGCGTGACGCGCATCAACTCCTGAAAGCGGCTCCGGTGAACTTCGTCGGCAACGTCGAAGGCCGCCACGTCTATTCCGGCGACGCCGACGTGATCGTCTGCGACGGCTTCACCGGCAATGTGACCCTGAAGACCAGCGAAGGCCTCGTCGAGATGATCGAAGCGCTCCTGTACGCGGAGCTCCAGTCCACGTTCGGGACCCGCGTCGGGTACCTGCTGTCGGGCCAGGCGTACCGCCGTTTTCGCAAACGCGTGGACCACTCCGAATACGGCGGCGCCCCCCTCCTCGGTATCGACGGCATCTGCATCGTCGGTCACGGGCGCTCGTCGCCGAAAGCGGTGAGCAATGCCGTGACCATGGCGGTTCGCGCCGTACGTGAGCGCCTGATCGAAACGCTCGCGGCCGAAACGCTGAAGCTGAAGAGCGCCTGCGGCCTGAGTGAGGCGACCGAGTGAGCGCCGCGCAAACCGGCACGATCGCATTCGTGTTTCCGGGCCAGGGGGCGCAGAAAGTCGGGATGGGCCGGTCGCTGGCTGCGGAGTTCCCGGTCTGCCGCGAGGCGTTCGACGAAGCCGACGCCGCGCTCGGCGAGCCCCTGAGCGAACTGTGTTTCGAAGGACCGGATACGCAGCTGATGCTGACCCAGAACACGCAGCCGGCGATTCTGGCCATGAGTGTGGCGGTGTGGCGGCTGGTGGAGTCTCACGGGGTCTCCGCGCGCTTCGCCGCAGGGCACAGCCTTGGGGAGTACTCGGCGCACGTGGCGGCGGGTACGCTATCCTACGCGGATGCCCTGCGGACGGTACGCCGCAGAGGGGAGTACATGCAGGCCGCGGTTCCGGTGGGTGAGGGGGGCATGGCGGCGATCCTCGGCCTCGACGCCGACGGGGTCTCGCGGGCCTGTTTGGAGATTGCCGCGGAGACCGGGCGCATCGTGTCGCCCGCGAATCTGAACGCACCGGGCCAGGTGGTGATCGCGGGGCATGCGGATGCGGTGGCGAAGGCAGGTGAACGCGCGAAGGCGCTCGGCGCGAAACGGGTGATCGCGCTGGCGGTCAGCGCGCCGTTCCATTGCGCGCTGATGAAGCCGGCAGAGGAGCGCCTGGCGCAGGACCTCCGCGCGCTGGCGGCATCCGACCCGGCGATCCCGGTCGTCGCGAACGTGGACGCGGAACCCAAGCGCGACGCGCCCGCCGCCATCGACGCGCTGATCCGCCAGGTGTCGGCGCCGGTGCAATGGGAGGGGGTCGTGAAGCGGCTGGTGACTGAAGGTGTCACGACCTGTGTCGAGCTCGGTCCCGGGACGGTGCTCGCGGGTCTGATCAGGAAGATCGACCGCAGCGTGACGGTCATGAGCATCGAGGATGCCGGCGGACTGGCTTCGGCGCTCCAGCAGCTCAGAGCTGCGTAGCTGGAAGTATGATTGATCTTTCGCGGCGCATTGCACTGGTGACCGGCGCCTCCCGTGGCATCGGGAAGGCGATTGCGTCGAGGCTCGCCGAGCGCGGTGCGCACGTGGTGGCCGCCGCTCGCGGCGAGAACGCGCAGGCGGTCGCCGGCGAGATCACGGCCGCTGGCGGCAACGCGGAGCACCTGGCTCTCGATGTCACCGACCCGGGGGCGATCGAGGCTGCGGTGGCGGGCGTGCTCCAGCGGCATGGCCGGATCGACATCCTCGTGAACAACGCGGGCATCGCGAAGGACCAGTTATTGCTTCGGATGAAGCGCGACGACTGGGACGCGGTGCTCGGAACCAACCTGACGGCGGCCTTCGTGCTGACGCAGGCGGTGCTGAAGCCGATGCTGAAACAGCGCGGCGGCCGCATCGTGAACATCAGCTCGGTCGTGGGCCAGAGCGGCAACGCCGGCCAGGCGAACTACGCCGCCTCGAAGGCCGGCCTCATCGGATTCAGCAAGGCTGTCGCGCTCGAAGTGGCGTCGCGCGGCATTACGGTGAACGTCGTGGCTCCGGGTCTGATCGACACGGACATGACGCGCGCCATCACCGACAGCGCTCACGAGGAGTGGGCGTCGAAGATCCCGCTCAAGCGGCTCGGCTCGCCCGGAGACATTGCGGCCGCCGTCTGCTTCCTCGCATCGGACGAGGCGTCGTATATTACGGGGCAGGTCCTGGCCGTCAATGGCGGAATGTACATGTAGGAGGGCTGAATGGCCGTCGCGGACAAAGTGAAAAGCATCATCGTGGAACAGCTTGGAGTGGACGAAGAAGAAGTGACGCCGGACGCGTCGTTCGTCGACGACCTGGGAGCGGATTCGCTCGACACCGTGGAACTGGTAATGGCGTTCGAGGAGGAGTTCGGGATCGAGATCCCGGACGACGATGCCGAGAAGATCACGCGCGTGAAGGAAGCGGTCGAGTACATCGAATCCCACAGCAAGAAAAAGTAGGCCCGGCCTGCAGGTCGGGCGGGGTGGAAACGAACCAGGAGGTTCATTGAGCAGGCGAGTCGTCGTGACGGGCGCCGGCATCGTGTCGCCGCTCGGCATCGGCACCGAGGCGAACTGGGAGGCGCTCTGCGCCGGTCAGAGCGGGATCGGGCCCATCACCCGCTTCGATGCGTCGCAGTTTTCGGCGCGCATCGCGGGCGAGGTGAAGCACTTCGATCCGCTCCGGTTCATCGACAAGAAAGACGTCAAGAAGATGGACGTCTTCATTCAGCTGGCGATCGCGGCGTCCCAGTTCGCCATGGACGACGCGAAGCTGACGATCGCGCCCGACTTCGCGACGCGTGCCGGCGTGTTCATCGCGTCGGGCATCGGCGGGTTCAGCACCATCGAGCGCGAGCACAAGGCGCTGATCGAGGGTGGACCGCGGCGCATCTCTCCGTTCTTCATCCCCGCCACGATCATCAACCTTGCCGCCGGCCAGGTCTCGATCCGGTTCGGCGCCAAGGGACCGAACTCCGCGACCTGCACCGCCTGTTCGGCCTCGGCGCATGCCATCGGCGACGCGTTCGAGGTCATCCGGCGCGGCGACGCCGAGGTCATGATCGCCGGGGGCTCCGAGTCGGCCATCACGCCGATGGGTGTCGGCGGGTTTGCCGCCATGCGGGCGCTGTCGACCCGCAATGACGAGCCGCACCGCGCCAGCCGCCCGTTCGACCGGGACCGTGACGGCTTCATCATGGGCGAGGGCTCGGGCGTGATCGTGCTGGAGGAGCTGGAGTTCTCGAAGCGGCGGGGCGCGCCAATCTACGCCGAGCTCGTCGGCTACGGCATGACCGCCGACGCGTATCACATCACCGCCCCGTCCGACGACGGCGACGGCGGCATGCGGGTCATGGAGATGGCGATCCGGCAGGCCGGCATTGCGCCCGAGAAGGTCGATTACATCAACGCCCACGGCACGTCCACGCCGTACAACGACAAGCTCGAGACCCTGGCCATCAAGCGCCTCTTCGGCGAGCATGCTCACAAGGTCGCCATCTCGTCCACCAAGTCGATGACCGGCCACCTGCTCGGCGCCGCCGGCGGCGTGGAAGCGGCGATCTCGGTGCTGGCCATCAGGCACCAGCTCATCCCGCCGACCATCAACTACGAAACACCCGATCCCGAGTGCGACCTCGACTACGTGCCGAACCAGAAGCGGGCCGCGAAGATCGACTACGTGCTCTCGAACTCGTTCGGCTTCGGCGGCACGAACGGCGCGCTGCTCTTCAAGCGCTTTGCGGAATAGGTTCCAATGGGTTCCAAAGGGTTCCAAGCGGGTTCCAGCAGGTTCTGGGTTCTCCGGTTGGAACCGAGAACCAGCTGGAACCCTCTGTAACCCCTTGGAACCCGCCTGGAACCCTTGAGAAAATGAAAATCGCCGTCTGCATAAAACAGGTCGTGACCCGCGAGTGGCAGCTGCGCGTCAGCGAGGCGAAAACCTGGATCCGCGACCAGGACGCCAGCTTCGAGCTCAACGAGCCGGACGCCTACGCGCTCGAGGAGGCGCTTCGCCTCAAGGAAAAGCACGGCGGCGAAGTGGTCGTCGTGTCGGCGGGGCCGGCGCGGGCCACGCAGGTGCTGCGCGAGGCGCTCGCGCGCGGGGCCGACCGGGCGATCCACGTCGAGGCCGATGCGCTCGCGGCGGCGGATGCCTTCGTCGTCGCCGACGCGCTCGCCGGCGCGATCCGCGACGAAGGCTTCGACCTGGTCCTGACCGGGCTGCAGTCCGACGATCAGGGTTTCGGGCAGGTCGGGGTCGTGCTGGCCGAGAAGCTAGGCATGCCGCACGCGACCATCATCATGGAAGTGCAGGCCGATCCTTCGACAGGCTCAGGGCAGGCGGGCCTGCGGGTGAAGCGCGAGCTGGAGGGGGGCTGGTTCCAGTGGATGACGCTGCCGCTGCCGGCGCTACTGACCATCCAGAGCGGCATCAACCAGCTGCGCTACGCGACGCTCAAGGGGATCATGGCGGCGAAGAAGAAGGAGATCCGCAAGGTCGCACCCGCGGGCTCCGCCACTCCCGCGCAGAACATCGCCGCCGTCTATTTCCCCGAGAAAGGGAAGAAGACGCAAATGCTGGCCGGCTCGCCGGCTGAAGCCGCGAAGGCGCTGATTCAGAAACTGCGCGACGAGGCGAGGGTGATCGGCCACTGATGGCACCATCTGGGACGGGGACGGATCGATGATTCTGGTAGTTGCCGAGCAGCGGGAAGGAAAGCTGAATCGCGCCTCGTGGGAGGCGATCGCCGCCGCGCAGCAGCCCGGAGGGGAGCTCAAGGTCGCCGTGACGGGCTCGGGTGTGAGCGACGTAGCCGCCGAGCTCGCCGCAGCCGAGGCGTCGGAAGTGATCGTCGTGGACGCGCTGGCGCTCGCCGACTACACCGCGGACGGCTACGTGACCGCGCTGGCAGTCCTTATCGAGCAGGAGCGGCCGGCCCAAGTCTTCTTCGCTCACACGTATCAGACCCGCGACTTCGCGCCGGCCCTTGCCGCGCGCCTGGGCCGCGCGTTGATCACCGACGTCACCGCCATTCGCAATGAGGCTTCCGGCACGGTCTATGTGCGCCCGGTGTTTCAGGGCAAGCTCAACGCTGACGTGACCGCGGCCGGGCCCGCACCCCACCTGATCACGATTCAGATCGGCGCGTATCGGGCGGATGCTGCCAGGCGGGGCGCCTCGGCAGCCCCGATCCGCAACGCTGGCATCGCCGTCGACGCATCAGCCATCCGCCAGAAGCCGGAAGCGCCGTTCAAGGAAGCGAAGCAGGCCGTGGACCTGTCTCAGGCGGAACGGATCGTCGCGGTCGGCCGCGGAATCAAGGGGCAGGAGCACCTGAAGCTCGTCGAGGATCTCGCCCGGGCGATGGGCGCAGAGATCGCCGCCTCGCGCCCGATCTGCGACGCCGGCTGGCTGCCGATGGACCGCCAGATCGGCAGCTCGGGCCAGACCGTCGCGCCCAAGCTGTATGTGGCGCTCGGCATCTCCGGCGCGATCCAGCACCTGGTCGGCATGAAGGGCGCCCGCACCATCGTCGCGATCAACAAGGATCCGGAAGCGCCGATATTCGAGATCGCCGACTTCGGCATTACCGGGGATCTTTTCGAGGTCGTGCCGGCGATGATCGCGGAACTGAACAAATAGCCATGGCCCGCGAAACCCTCGAAGTAGATGCGCTCATCGTCGGGGGTGGCCCGGCCGGGATGTCTGCCGCGCTGCGGCTCGCGCAGCTCCAGAAAGCGAAAGGGGGCGAACCGCTTGCCATCGCGGTGCTCGAGAAAGCGCGGGAAGCGGGTGCGCACATGCTCTCGGGCGCCATGCTGGATCCGTCGGCGCTCAAGGAGCTGGTGCCCGACTTCAAGGAACGCGGGGCGCCGCTCGGCTCCGAGGTGCACCACGAGCACGTGTACTTTCTCACCCGGACCGGGAAGATCCCCTTCCCGATCACTCCACCGCCGCTCCAGAACCACGGCAACTACATCATCTCGCTGAGCCGCTTCGTGAAGTGGATGGCCGGGCTCGTCGAGGCCGAAGGGGTGGACATGTTCGCCGGGTTTCCGGCGTCGGAGGTGCTCTACGACGGGGATCGCGTAACCGGCGTGCGGACGCGCGATCAGGGGATCGACAAGCACGGCGCGAAGAAATCGACCTTCGAGCCGGGCGTGGACATCCGGGCGAAGGTCACGATCCTCTGCGATGGCGTGCGCGGCAACCTGACCAAGGCGCTCGTGCGGCGGCTCGCGCTCGATGCCGGCCGTCAGCCCCAGCTGTACGCCATCGGCATCAAGGAGCTGTGGGAAGTCCCGAAGGACCGGGTGAAACCCGGTACCGTGATCCACACGCTTGGCTATCCGTTGAGAATGGAGGAGTTCGGCGGTGCGTTTCTCTACGCGATGGCGGACGGCCTCGTCTCGTTCGGCCTGGTCACGGGCCTGGACTACCGGGATCCGATGTTCGATCCGCACCAGGCCTTCCAGCACCTCAAGCAGCACCCGGCGTTCTCCTCGATCCTCCAGGGCGGGCAGATGGTCCGATACGGCGCGAAGGCGCTGCCGGAGGGGGGCTGGCACACCATTCCGCGCGTGTACGCGGACGGCGTGCTGATTGCCGGGGACGCGGGCGGATTCGTGAACTCCATGCGCCTGAAAGGCATCCACCTCGCGATGCGGACCGGGATGCTGGCGGCCGACACGGCGTTCGAGGCCATCCGTGCCGGCGATACGTCGGCCGCGCGGCTCCGGCAGTACGAGGAGCGGATCAACGCGAGCGATGTTCGCCGCGAGCTGTATCCCGTTCGCAACGTCCATCAGAGCTTCAGCTACGGGCTGCTGCCTGGGCTGATGTACTCCGGGCTGTCGCTGGTGACCGGGGGCTGGTGGATGAAAGACCCGATGCCGGCGCACGCCGGCTACGAGCGCATGGCGCAGCTGGCGGACTACTACGGCGAGACCCGTCCCGACGTGGACGCACCAGTCCGCCCGGCGAAGATCGACCGCCAGCTCACGTTCGACAAGTTGACCAACGTCCATTACTCGGGCACGCGCCATCCCGAGGACCAGCCGTCGCACCTGATCGTCCACGACACGAACATCTGCAGCACCCGCTGCCGGGCGGAGTACGGCAACCCGTGCACGCGCTTCTGCCCGGCCAACGTCTACGAGATGGTGGACGCCGGCAACGGCACGAAGAAGCTGCAGATCAACGCGTCCAACTGCGTGCACTGCAAGACCTGCGACATCATGGATCCCTATCAGGTGATCGACTGGGTGCCGCCTGAAGGCGGCGGCGGTCCGCAGTACGAAGGCATGTGACGCTCACGACCGGGCGACGCGTCCAGGCAGCCCTGATCGCAGGGGTTGCCTATCCGCTGCTTGCCGGGCTCTGCCGGACGTATCGGTGGAAGGTCCAGGGGGCCGAACACTACGCGGCGGTCATCGGCGCCGGCCGTCAGCCTATTCTCGCGCTGTGGCACGGCCGCATCCTTGCCGGGCTCCACTACTTTCGCAACCGCGGCGTCGTCGTCATCACCAGCCAGAACTTCGACGGCGAATGGATCGCGAGGATCCTGCACCGGTTCGGATTCGGCACCGCACGCGGGTCGTCGTCGCGAGGGGGAGCACGGGCGCTCGTCCAGCTGCGGCGCGATCTCGCCGCCGGGCGTCCCGCGGCTTTTACCGTGGACGGCCCTCGCGGTCCCGCGCGGGTCGTGCAGCCGGGCGTCGTGTTCCTGGCCGGCGCCACCGGCCAGCCCATCGTCCCATATCACATCGAGGCGGACCGTCACTGGACGCTGAGGAGCTGGGACCGAACCCAGATCCCGAAACCGTTCAGCACCGTGGCGCTGGTCATTGGCCGGCCGATTGCCGTGGCAGGCACGGAGGAAGCAACACTGAGCCGGACTTGCACGGAGTTGCAGGCGTCGCTCGAGACGCTGGAGGATTCGGCGCGGCGGCTGCTCGGCTCAGGAGTGAAATGATTCTGATCTCATCTGCCCGGTTCGAGGAACACGTCACGCCGCCCGGGCATCCGGAGAGACCGGAGCGTGCTCACGTGTTCGACGTCGTCGCGATGGACTTTCGCAAGGGCGGCGGGACCGTCGTCGAACCGGTGGCCGCCTCACGGGAGCAGCTGGCTCGCGTCCACAGCGAAGACCACCTGGATCGGATCGCCGGCACAACCGGCAGACCCGCCATGCTCGACCCCGACACCTTTACCTCTCCGGACTCGCACGAGATCGCGCTGCTCGCTGCCGGCGCGGCCGTTCAGGCCGCGGAGCATGCATTGAGGACGGGGGAGCCGGCTGCCGCGCTCGTGCGCCCGCCGGGCCACCACGCCGAACGCGACCAGGCGATGGGATTCTGTCTGTACAACAACGTGGCGGTGGCGGCCGCGCACGCCATCGCGTCGGGCCTGGAACGGGTCGCGATCGTGGACGTCGACGTGCACCATGGGAACGGAACCCAGTGGATCTTCTACGAGGACCCGCGCGTGCTCTATATCTCATCGCACCAGTTCCCGTTCTATCCGGGGACAGGTGCGGCCGGCGATGCAGGGCGCGGCGACGGAGCTGGCTTTACCGTCAACATCCCGCTCGAGGCGGGAGCGACCGATGCGGACTACGACCTCGTGTACCGTGAAATTGCCGCACCCATCCTCACGCAGTTCGCGCCGCAGCTGACGCTCGTCTCCGCCGGCTTCGATGCGCACGAGGCGGATCCGCTGGCGTCGATGCGCATGACCGCAGCCGGCTACCGCCGCATCCTCATGCGTCTGCGCCAGGCAGCCGTAGCCTCCGGGGCGTTTGCACTGGTGACCGAAGGCGGCTACGACCTGCCGGCCCTCCGGGAGTGTCTCGAGGCCATGATCGAGGCCGGGACGGCCGGCGCCGGGGATGCGACCGCGCAGGGCGAGACAATCGCGACCGCGGCACCGCGCGGCGAGCGCGCACTCGCCGCCGTGCGCTCCGCACAGTCCACATTCTGGCGGGGGATCTGGTCCGACTATAATTCTTGAATCGTGGCGGATTACAAACCCCAAACAGTCGAGAAGAAATGGCAGGACCGCTGGCGCGACGCCCGTGCGTTCGAGGTCACCGAGGACCCGAAGAAGCCGAAGTTCTACTGTCTGGAGATGTTCGCGTATCCGTCGGGGCACGCGCACGTCGGTCACGTCCGCAATTACATGATCGGCGACGTCGTGGCACGCATGAAGCGGATGCGCGGCTTCAACGTGCTGCATCCGTTCGGCTGGGATGCGTTCGGCCTGCCGGCTGAAAACGCCGCCATCAAGAACGGCACGCACCCCGAGACCTGGACGCTCGAGAACATCGCCCACATGAAGGGGCAGCTCCAGCGCATCGGGATCAGCTACGCGTGGGACCGCGAGCTGGCGACCTGCCTCCCCGGGTATTACAGGTGGAACCAGTGGCTGTTCCTCAAGATGCTCGAGCGCGATCTCGCTTACCGGCGGCGATCGAGCGTCAACTGGTGCCCGAGCTGCAACACGGTTCTCGCCAACGAGCAGGTCATCAACGGCGAGTGCTGGCGCTGCGGCAGCACGGTGACGACCCGGGAGCTGGAGCAGTGGTTCTTCCGGATCACGAAATACGCCGACGAGCTGCTCGCCGCAGCCGAATCTCTCGATCAGTGGCCGGAAAAAGTGCTGACGATGCAGCGGAACTGGATCGGGCGATCGGAGGGCGCCCGGCTGAAGTTCGACATCGTCCCCGCGGCCGGCGTGCCGGCGGCGGGATCGATCGAAGTCTTCACGACGCGGATCGACACCATCTACGGCGCGAACTTCATCCTGCTCGCGCCGGAGCATGCGCTCGTGCAGGAGTGGGCCAGGGCCGGGGGGGAAGCGTTCCAGGCAGCGCTGAAGAAGTTCCAGGGGCAGGACCGCACCGCCCGCATGACCGGTGAGATCGAGAAGGAAGGCTTCGACACCGGCCGCACGGCCACGAACCCGTTTACGGGCCAACCAGTGCCCATCTGGGTCGCCAACTTCGTGCTGGGCGAGTACGGGACCGGCGCCGTCATGGGTGTGCCGGCCCACGATCAGCGCGACTTCGAGTTCGCCCGCAAGTACCAGCTGCCGGTCACAGTGGTCATCCGTCCCAAGGACGGTGGCGCGCCTGCGTCCGACATTCTCACCGAGGCGGCGGAGAGCGACGGTGTGCTGGTGAACTCGGGACCCTACGATGGCGTGGCTTCTGACGAGGCGCGTGCGCGTCTCACCGGCGATGCACGAAAGCGCGGCATCGGGGAGGGCACGATCCAGTACCGCCTGAAGGATTGGGGGATCTCGCGCCAGCGATACTGGGGCACCCCGATTCCAGTGCTGTATTGCGACAAGTGCGGCATGGTGCCGGAGAAGTACGAGAACCTGCCGGTCGTGCTGCCGAAGATCGCGGAGTTCAGCGGCCGCGGCGATTCGCCGCTCGCCCAGATCCCTCAATTCGTCGACGCGACCTGCCCGCAGTGCGGTGGGGCGGCGAAGCGGGAAACCGACACGATGGATACGTTCGTCGATTCATCGTGGTACTTCCTGCGCTTCTGCGATCCGCATAACGAGCGGGTCCCCTTCGATCCGAAGACTGTCGCGTACTGGGGACCGGTCGATTTCTACAGCGGCGGCGTCGAACACGCGATCCTTCACCTGATCTACTCGCGCTTCGTGACCCGGGTGTTCCGCGACATCGGGATGACGACGCTCGACGAGCCGTTCAGCAGGCTGCTGACGCAGGGGATGGTGCTCAACACCGGCCAGGTCATGTCGAAATCGAAGGGTAACGTGGTGGATCCTGACGACATGATCCAGCAGTTCGGCGCCGACGCCCTGCGGCTGTACGTAATGTTCGTGGCTCCGCCCGAGAAAGAGATCGAGTGGACGGACGCGGGCCTCGAAGGCAGCTGGCGCTTTCTCGCGCGAGTCTGGCGGATCGTCGATCAGCTCAGTGAAACGATCGGCGGCGAAGGGATCCCGGCGCCTGGCTCACAGCAGCTCAACGACGAGGAGCGCGCGCTTCGGCGGAAGACGCATGAGACCATCAAGCGCGTGACCGTGGATCTCGATCCGCGCGTCCATCTCAACACCGCTGTGTCGGGCCTGATGGAGCTGGTCAACGAGCTCTATGCCTTCTGCAACCGCAGCCGCTGTCTCGTCGTCGGTCGCAGCACGGAGGAGGACGCACGTGTCGGTGTCATCGAACGCGCCGGTACCGTCGCCGTCCTGAAGGAGGCGATCGAGGCGCTCGTGCTGATGCTCTCACCGTTTGCGCCGCACATGGCCGAGGAGCTGTGGGAGGCGCTTGGGCACACGGGCGGCGTCGTCGCCGCCGGATGGCCCGCGTTCGACCCCGAGGTGGCCAAGGCCTCTGAGGTGACCGTCCCGGTGCAGGTCAACGGCAAGGTTCGGGCACGCCTCCTGGTGCCGGCGGAGACCAGCGACGAGGCGCTTCGCGCGCTGGTGCTCGCGGACCTGCAGGTCGCGAAGCATGTCGAAGGGAGGACGATCATCAAGGTGGTGATCGCCGGGGCAGGTCCCAATCGCCTGGTCAGCATCGTGGTGAAAACATGACGCGCCGCTCCATTCTTCAGTCGATCGTCGTGCTGGCGCTCGGTGCGAGTGCTGGTTGCGGATATTCACTCTCGGGGCGTGGCTCGTTCCTGCCGCCCCACATCCGCGTCATCGGTGTGCCGGCCTTCACCAATCTGACGTCGGTCTTCGACGTCGAGCGGCGTGTGACCGAGCGCGTAGTGTCGGAGCTGATCGGTCGAGGCAAGTACAAGGTCGAGAGATCCAGCCAGGGGGTGGACGCCGTGCTGTCGGGCGAGATCTCGTCGATCGGGATCGTGCCGTCCGCGTTCAACGCCCAGCGTCAGGCCACACGATATGCGCTGGTGCTGACCGCCAAGATCGAGTTCCGCGACGTGAAAGAGAACAAGGTGTTGTGGAGCAATCCTGCGATGCAGTTCCGCGAGGAGTACGAGAATTCCGGGACGGTGACCGACGTCAACGCCTTCTTCGGACAGGACGTGAACGCTCTCGACCGCCTGGCCACGGAGTTCGCCCGGACGCTCGTGAGCTCCATCCTCGAGGCGTTCTGATGCCGGCCGCCACGCCGGCTGCGGTCCGCCAGCAGATCTCGCAGGCGCAGCCGGACCCGATCTACCTGATCGTCGGCGACGACGAGGCGGAGATGTCGCAGGTGACCGCTGCGATCAGCGGCCTCGTCGAGGACGAGCTGCGCGCGTTCAATCTCGAGCGCCTCTACGCGAACGACAAAGGGGTCTCGCCCTCTGCCATCGTCCAGGCCGCCCGCACGCTGCCGATGCTCGGCGACCGCCGGGTGGTCGTGGTGCTTCGTGCCGAGAGGATTCTCAAACCCAAGCGCCGCGGCAAGGCTGGTGAAGCGGAGGAGGAGGCCGGGGCTGAAGACGAACCGGCGAGTGACCTCGATGCGCTCGAGGATTACGTCAAGCGGCCGGAGCCGCTGACCACGCTCGTGCTGGTCGCTGCCGACGTGGACCGCCAGCGGAAGATCTACAAGGCGTTGCAGAAGCACGCAGCGATCGTCGAATGCTGGGGGCTGAGAGGAACCCGGGACAACCGGGCCGATCCTCGAGACGTCGCGCGCGCGGCAGAAGCGCTGGTCAAGCAGGCCGTCATGGGCGCCCTCCAGCAGATCGAACCGGCGGCCTCACGGCTCGTCGCGACCCGCGCCGGCGCCGATATCGGGCGGCTGCGCGCGGACGTCGAACGGCTGCTCCTGTACACGGCCGGCAAGCCGAAGATCACGCTGCAGGATGCGCAGGAGGTGGTGAGCGGGGAGACCGCGCAGGACGACTGGGCCGTCACCAACGCGATCGGCCGGGGGGACGCCGCCGACGCACTCAGACACATCGCGCTGGCCCTCGAGAGCGGGGGTGTGTCGTATCAGATTCTGGGTCAGCTGGCGTGGTTCGTGCGGGAACGACTGGCGACCGCCGACCCGAAGCGGGTAGCGGCCGCCGTCGAAGCACTGTTCCGCACGGATCTGGAGCTGAAGAGCTCGGGTGGCGATCCGCGGGTTCTGCTGGAGCGGCTGGTCGTGGACCTATGCCGCCGCTGACTTCTTGCTGACGCGGGTCGTCAGACGCGACTTGTATCGGCCCGCTGCGTTCTTGTGGATGACTCCCTTGGAAGCCATCCGGTCGACCAGCGAGATCGTGTCGCGGAGCGCGTCTTTCACCTGAGCTGCATCCCCGGCATCGATGGCAACCCGGATGGAGCGAAGGGCGCCGCGAAGGCGGGTCCGCATCTGGCGATTGCGCTCGCGCTGAACGAGATTCTGACGGTGCGCCTTGAGCGCAGAAGCGTGGCTAGCCAACATCAACCTCTTGAACTTCGAACTCTGAAGTCTGAACTCTGAAACAACCGCGGACCCCGGACCCCCGGACCCCTAAAAACCCCTGATTATAGCACGGCTTAGCGCCCCCGTCCCTCCTTCATCCGCCTGAGTTCGCGGCGCTCGCGCTTGTCTGGCGACCCCGCGTTCGCGGCCCGCACGAACGGCCGGGCCAGACGGGCCAGCCGGAGCATTTCGGCCTCTTCCGGGCTGGGCTGCGGCGTGATGTCTTCGTAGAGCGTCCGGGCTTCGGCCTTCGGGATGTGATGCTCGGAGAAGCCCAGAACGACAACCTTCTGCCGCCGCCCGAGCGGCCGGGAGATCTCGATTTCGTCCCCCTCCTTCAGCTCGCGGTGCGGCTTCCCGCCCTGCCGATTGACCACGACCTTGCCGGCCCGGCAGGCCTTCTGCGCGTCGGACCGCGTCCGGAAGAGGCAGCTCACGTCGAGCCACACATCGAGCCGCATGGGGGAATTAAAGCACGTGCTTCATTCCTCCCTCAACGCCCTGACCGGATCGATCCGGGCGGCCTGGCGCGCGGGGAGGTAGCTGGCCGCGAGCGCGGTCGCGGC
The DNA here is from genome assembly GCA_035250005.1 of Vicinamibacterales bacterium. Taxonomy (GTDB): domain Bacteria; phylum Acidobacteriota; class Vicinamibacteria; order Vicinamibacterales; family 2-12-FULL-66-21; genus JACDCA01. Next base: position 33,911 of record DATFFM010000136.1, read on the forward strand.
GAGGATGGCGGTGACGGCGCCGAACGTGAGCGGATCGAACGGGCTGACGTCTACGAGAAAGGCTTTGATGAGGCGGCTCAGCGAGAGCGCCAGGACGAGACCGATGACGATCCCGATCGCGACCGGCCGCGAGCCCTGGACGAGCATCATGCGGCGGACGGCGGCCGCGGTCGCGCCGAGCGCGACGCGCACGCCGATCTCCCGCGTCCGGAGCGCCGCAACGTAGCTCGCGACGCCATAGATGCCGATGGTGGCGAGCCCCAGTGCCAGCAGGCTGAACAGCGTGAACAGCGCGACGCCCATCCGCTGCGGCATCGCGAGCGCGGCGACACTGTCTTCGAAGAGCCCGATGTCGTAGAGGGGGAGCTCGGGATCGAGCGCGCGAAGCTGTTCGCGCAGCAGCGGCACCAGCGTTTCCGGATCCGAGGCGCGAACGAAGAGATGGGCCGGGTCGCTTGCGATCCCCTGCGGCCCCTCCAGCCACTGGTCGAATGCGAGGTACACCTGAGGGACCGGCGCCTCGCGCAGCTCCCGCACCACAGTGCCCTCGACGACCCCGACCACGGTGATCCACCGGCTGAACATCCGGAACCGTCCGCCGATGGGGTCACGCCCGTCCCAGTACTTTCGGGCCATCGCCTCGCTGACGATACCGACCGGCTCGGCGCCGGCCGTGTCGGTCGCACTGAAGACCCTGCCGGCGCGGAGGCGGGTGCCGATGGCGCCGAAGTATTGGGGTCCCACGTGCATCCCGTACACGGTGAGGCTCTCGCGTGGCTTCTGCGTATAGCCCTCGACGGCAGATTCGCCCATGAACAGACCGCGGGTCGGGATCAGGTTTCCCCAGGCGGCCATCTGGACCTGGGGCAGGGCCTGGACCCGCTCGAGCGCGGCGGCGTAGAAGGTCCGCGCGCGCCCCGACTCGTACCGTGCCAGCCCGAGATTCACCGACGCTGTCACCACGTTGCGTGGATCGAATCCCAGCGGGACGTCGAGCGCCGACATCAGGCTTCGCGCGAACAGTCCGGCGCCGGCGAGCAGAACGAGGCTCAAGGCGACCTGGGCGCCGAGCAGTCCGGAGCGGATGCCGCTTTGCGCGGTTGCGCCGCGAGACTGGTCCCGCAGCGAGACGAGCACGTCGGTGCGCGAGGCGCGCCAGGCCGGCACGGCGCCGAACAGCAGGCCGGTGACCAGCGAAAGGCCGAACGTCACCGCCAGCGACGCACCGTTGATCTCGAGCGGGATGGCGGCGATCTCGAGGCGGCCGGGCAGCTGATATTTCGCGAGGGCGCGGAGCGAGGCGAGGGCGATCCCGAGCCCCGCCACCCCGCCGGTCACCGCCAGCAGCACGCTTTCGGCGAGCATCTGCTGGACGATGCGCTGGCGCGTCGCGCCCAGCGCCAGCCGCACGCCGATCTCGCGGCGCCGCGCCGCCGCTCGGGCGAGCAGCAGGTTCGCCAGGTTCGCACAGCCGATCAGCAATGTGAGCCCGACAACCCCCACGAGGAGGGTGATGAAGCTTTTCACGGTGGCGGCTCCGCTGCCCAGCGCCCGCGTTTCGAAGGGCTCGAGGCGCAGGATCTCATCCCGTCCGCCCGGGCCCGGCGCCTGCAGCTGCGAATACAGCGTGTCCATGGCGGCAGCCGCCTGCGATACCGCCACGTCGTCGCGGAGCCGTCCGATCACGGTGAGCCAGACGAAGCCGCTGCGGGTCAGCGGGTCGACCCGGCTCATGAATCCGGTGTGCACCAGCGGCGACGCCGCGGTCGGCAGGTACAGCGAAGGGCTCACCGAGAGCGTGGTTCCCCGGAATCCCTGCTCCGCAACCCCGACGATCGTCAGCGGGCGCCCGTTGACCCTGACGGTGCGGCCCACGACCGCAGGATCGCCGCCGAAGCGCGCGCGCCAGTAGTCGTAGTTGAGGACCCCGACGATCGGGCCGTTCGCAACGTCGTCCGATGGCAGGAGGGTCCGGCCGTGAACGGCACGCACGCCGAGAACGTCGAAGGCGTTGCCCGACATGAAGGCGCCGCGCGCGAGCTCGGCCGAGCCGTCCACCGCGAGGTTCACGCGAGACGCGCCGCCCCAGGCCATGACTCCCTGGAAGATGTCGGTCCGCTTCGCGTACACCTGATAGTGCGGGTACGAACTGCTCCACGACCAGACGACGAGCTGTTGCGGATCAGTAACCTGCAGCGGGCGCAAAAGCGTCGCGTCGGCGAGCGTGAACATCGCCGTGTTCGCGCCGATCCCGAGGGCGAGCGTGAGGACGGCTGCGATGGTGAACAGCGGGCTGGCGGCGAGCAGCCGGCCGGCAAGCTTGACGTCACGAAGCAGGTTGCGCATGGGTTCTCCCGGGCGATGTTCCAAGAAGGGAGGCGAGCGGCGCGGCGCCGCGATTGGGGCGAGCCACTCACGGGCGAGGCTGTGGAGGCCGTCGCGGGCGGCCATCATCACCATCTCGCGGGTAGAGGTCCGGGCCGACGCCGTCCGCACGAGCTGGAGGATCTCTTTGCCGCAGGCGCGGCGGAATGCGGGAGGATGGGCCCACAGCAGGAGGGCATAGAGCCGCTCTGCAGTAGGGCGTCTCACGCGCGGACCTTCTTGGCGCGGGCGGCGTCGAGCAGTACCGAGACCCGCGCGGTTTCCGCCTGCAACACCCGGGCGCCGAGGCGGCTAATCCGGTAATATCGCCGGCGCTCGTCGTCAAGTTCGGGATCTGGCCGCTCCTCCGCTTCTTCGATCAGCCGGGCGGCCAGCAGGCGCTTCAGCGTGCCGTACAGCGTGCCGGGCCCCATCTTCGTCGAGCCGCCGGTCAGGCGGCTCACCTCGAGCATGATCGCGTAGCCGTGACGTTCCTCGTCCACCAGCGCCAGCAGGATGTGGTGAATGGCGGGCGAGAGCGGCAGGAAGTCGCCGGCGGCCGGGTCTGGGCGTGCGTGTCTCTTCTGCATCCGTTACGGATATATCACATCCGGATGCAGATTGGACGGACGCGGCGGGAAAAGGTTGGGTGCGCGGCGGGCGCTAGCGCTTGATCGCCGATGGATGGACGCGGGTCGATTCGGTTGACGGCTTGGTCGAGAACGTCACGACCTCGCGGCCGCCAACCACCGTCACGGTACGATACATCTCACGGGCGGGCGCGCGGCGGACCTCGGCGTTCCCCTTGATCCGCTTGATGTAGTTGCGTGTTTCGCGATACGGCGGGACGGCCCCGTACCGGTTCACCGCGGTAGGCCCTGCGTTGTACGCGGCCAGGGCGAGCTCCTCATCGTCGGAATACTGCAGGAGAAGACTCTTCAGATAGGTAACGCCGCCGCGGATGTTCTGGGCCGGATCGTAGGGGTTGCTGACGCCCAGCTCCGCGGCCGTCGCCGGCATCAGCTGCATCAGGCCCAACGCGCCCTTGGGGGACTGTGCGAACGGGTTGAATGCCGATTCGACTTGGACGACCGCTCTTACGAGATCAGGTCGGACGTTCTGAAGGCGAGCATTTTCGTAAATCAGGTCA
>DATFFM010000137.1:0-2843 GCA_035250005.1 Vicinamibacterales bacterium
GTGAAACGACCCATCATCGGTGACCCACTGATGCCAACGGGCTTTGGCGAGCTGAAGATCTTTTCGGGCAGCGCCCATCCGCAGCTCGCAAAGGAGATCGCCGACTTCCTGGGCATGCCGGTCGGGCAGGCGCGGCTGCGCCGCTTCCCCGACAGCGAGGTGTCGTTTCAGATCGACGAGAACATCCGCGGCACCGACGTCTTCATCGTGCAGCCGACGTCGACCCCGGTGGACCAGCACCTGATGGAGATGCTGGTCATGATCGACGCCTTCCGGCGGTCGTCGGCGGCGCGGATCACCGCGGTGATCCCGTATTACGGGTACGCGCGCCAGGACCGGAAGGACAAGCCGCGGGTGCCGATCTCGGCCAAGCTCGTGGCGAACCTGCTGAGCGCGGCCGGCACGCACCGCGTGCTGACGATGGACCTGCACAAGGCGCAGATCCAGGGGTTCTTCGACATCCCGGTGGATCACCTGTTCGCGGCGCCGGTGATCATCGAGTACCTCGCGCGGCTTCACTATCCGAAGCTGACGATCGTGTCGCCGGACGCGGGGGGCGCCGAGCGCGCGCGTGCGTATGCGAAGCGGCTGGACGCCGAGCTGGCGATCGTCGACAAGCGGCGCACCGATGACGGGACGGCGGAAGTGATGAACGTGATCGGCGACGTCGCCGGCCGCACCTGCATCCTGCAGGACGACATCATCGACACCGCCGGCACGATCCAGAAGGCGGCGACGGCGCTGAAGAGCGCGGGCGCCGACCGGGTGCTCGCGTGCGCGGTGCACGGCGTGCTGTCGGGGCCCGCGGTGGACCGCATCGAGAACTCGCCGGTGGACCAGCTGATCGTGACCAACACGATTCCGCTGCGCGGCGAGGCCCAGGGCTGCCGCAAGATCGTCGTGCTGTCGGTGGCCCGGCTGCTGGGCCAGGCGATCCGGAGCATTCACGAGGAGACGTCGGTCTCCTCACTGTTTGTGTGAATTCTAGAATCTAGATTCTAGAATCTAGATTGAGAAGGTTATGGACGCGACACTCGACGCAGTGAAGAGAGACGGCCGGGGCAAGAACGAGGCGAACCGCCTCCGCGAATCGGGCCGGATCCCGGCGGTGGTCTACGGCGCGCGCCGCGACGGCAAGCAGGCCGACGCCGTGCCGGTGGCGGTCGATCCGAAGGCGGTGCTGAAGATCCTGCACTCGGACTCCGGCGCCAACACGCTGATCACGCTGAAGCTGGATGGCGGCCAGGCGCGCGTGATGGTGAAGGAGTATCAGCTCGACCCGATCACCCACGCGCTGCTCCACGCCGACTTCTACCAGCTCGCGATGGACAAGGCGATCACCGTCAGCATCCCGATCCAGCTGAAGGGCGAGCCGCAGGGCGTGAAGCTGCAGGGCGGCATCGTCGACTTCGTGAGCCGCGAGATCGAGGTGGAGTGCCTGCCGACCGACATCCCCGAGAACATCGTCGTCGACATCTCGGAGCTGATGCTGAACCAGGCGATCCGCGTCCGCGACCTCGCGCAGGGTCCGAAGTGGAAGGCGCTCACCGACGCCGAGACGATGATCGTGCACGTCGTGGCGATCAAGGCCGAGGAGCCGGCGCCGGCGGAAGCGGCGGCGGCCACGGCGACGGCGGCGCCCGCCGAGCCCGAGGTGATCAAGAAGGGCAAGACCGAGAAGGAAGACGAGGCGCCTGCCGCGAAGGAGAAGGCGCCCGCGGCGAAGGAGAAGAAGTAATCAAGCTGATTGTTGGATTGGGCAATCCCGGCAAGGAGTACCGGGAGACCCGTCACAACGTCGGCTTCATGGTGATCGACGAGCTGGCGCGACGGCACCAGCTCACGCTGTCGATGGGCCCTTCGCAGGTGCCCGACACGTTCGTCGCGAAGAAGTTCGGCCTGCCCGCCGAAGCCTCGGCGAAGGCGGGCCCTGGCAGCTGGCTCGTCGCGAAGCCGCTGACGTTCATGAACCGCAGCGGCGACGCGGTGGCGGCGCTGGCGCGCTACTACGACATCGCGCCGGACGATCTGCTGGTGGTGCTCGACGAGGCGGCGCTCCCGTTCGGCCGGCTGCGCGCGCGGGCGCGCGGGTCGGCGGGCGGGCACAACGGGCTGAAGTCGATCATCGAGCGGCTCGGCACGCAGGAGTTTCCCCGGCTGCGGCTGGGGGTGGGGCGCGGCGACGCGAGGCGGGACCTCGCCGATCACGTGCTCTCGAAGTTCGAGCCGGCCGAACGGGCCGGCCTCGAGACGTTCATCGCCCGGGCGGCTGACGCCGCCGAGATGTTCGCCGTGGACGGCATCGGCACGGTGATGAACACGTACAACCCGGAGTCCACGGGTCCGGAAATCGATTAGCTCCTTGCCACGCACATTCCGCGACTGGTGATTGGCGACTAGCGATTCGTGGATGCCGGGACGCGCAGCAATCACGAATCACCAATCACGAATCAAGAATCGGAAGAAGTGGCCTCATGTCCAGGAGGAGAACGTGAACAGACAGTACGAGCTCGTGTACGTGGTGTCGCCCGACGCGACCGACGATCAGGTGGCCGACCTGCACACCCAGGTGGCGGCCATCGTCGAGCGGATCGGCGGGCGCATCGACAAGACCGACAACTGGGGCCGGCGGAAGCTGGCGTACGAGATCGGCCGGCACAAGGAAGGGACCTACGTGCTGGAGGCGATCAACGGGTCGGGCGAGCTGATGAAGGAGATCGATCGCCGGCTGAAGGTGAGCGATCTGGTCATCCGCCACCTCGTCGTCCGCGTGGACGAGGAGCAGAGCGTCATCGACCGGGCGCGCGCGAAGCGCACCGAGACGACGCGGCGCCGGCGCACGG
>DATFFM010000138.1:0-10927 GCA_035250005.1 Vicinamibacterales bacterium
TAAAGTCCCTAAGAAGATGTTCACTAGGCTCGCCGTCGTCGCCTTCGTTGCCGTGGTATCGCTTTCGCCGCCGCTCCAGCAGGGCCCGGCGGATGAGCTCGCCGTCCTCAAGCGCCAGGTTCAGGAGCTGCGGGAGCAGCAGGCGCAGATGCAGCGCGAGCTGACGGCGATCAAGAACTTCCTGCAGTCGCTCATGCAGCCCCGGCAGGGTCAGGGGGATGCGCCGGAAGTCCCGGGCATCGTCGGAGCGGCGATCCCGACGGCGAACGAACCGTCGATGGGATCCGCCTCCGCGAAGATCACCATCATGGAGATCTCCGACTACCACTGCCCGTTCTGCAAGCGCCAGACGCTGCAGACGTTTCCGCAGGTCGTCAGCGAGTACATCAAGACCGGGAAGGTCCAGTACATGTTCGTGGACTACCCGATCGCGCAGCTGCACCCGACCGCCGCGCGCGCGCACGAAGCGGCGAATTGCGCCGGGGACCAGGGCAAGTACTGGGAGATGCACGTGAGCCTGTTCGCCAATCCGGTCGCGAAGGATGATGCGGCGCTGATCGCGCAGGCCAAGCCCCTCGGCCTCGACACACGCGCGTTCGAAGCGTGCCTGTCGAGCGGGCGGCATGCCGCGTCGGTCAAGGCCAGCGTCGCGCGGATGGAACAGCTCGGCATCTCCGGCACACCGATGACCGTCATCGGGCTCACCCCCGCGCCAGGGCAGCCGATGAAGGTGCTGAAGTACGTCTACGGCGCCCAACCGTTCTCCGCCTTCAAAGAAGCCATCGATTCCATCCAGTAGGCCCGACCTTCAGGTCGGGCGCTCTCGGATCCCGGCGGGCCTGCCTCCGCATCACCGACGCCCGACCTGAGGGTCAGGTCTACCTGTCGCCGGTGATCTGTACGTAGTCCAGCAGCTCCGAGATGGCATGCACACCAGATCCGCTGAGAGGGTAGTCGCGCGGATCTGTGACGAGACCCCGGCGCACGGGATTCTCGAGAATGTAGGCCACCACCGGCCTGGTATCTTCCGTCTCACGCAGCACACGCTCGAAATAACCGGTCTGCCACACCGGCGCGCGGATGATCTTCCGGCCATGAAAACCGGAGGCCTGCTTCGCACACTTCACAAATTCAGGTAGCGGCTTAGAGCTCTCCTGACCCTCGGTCAGAATGTGCACGTGGTCGGGCATGATGCAGTACGCAATAACGGTGTAGCCCAGCTCGGACGCGGCGCGCAGGATGTGCGTACGAACGCAATCGGCCAGCTTCCGGTTTTCAAAAAGCGCGCGCCGCTCATAGGCGCAGATGGTCAGGGAATAACGATTCGGACCGGTGTAGGAGAAGCCCGGAAGTCTGCGCAGCCGCGTCGGGCGCATGGTGTGCGAGCGGCAACGGGCATGCCGCTGACGCCTGGCGACTCGCGGCGACGCCCGACCTGAAGGTCGGGCCTACGACACGCCCGGCGACGCCCGACCTGAAGGTCGGGCCTACGACACGCGGGACGTGGACGCCGTACAATCGAAGCATGTCCACGCTCGCTCAGGTCCTCGAAGCGAGAACCGCTGAGGCGGCGCCTGAGCTCGTCGAGCCGATCGACCGGAACCGCCTGCGCTGCTATGCGTGCGGGCACGAGTGCCCGATCCCGGAAGGGGCGGCCGGCGTCTGCAAGGTGCGTTTCAACCGTGGCGGAACGCTCCACGTCCCCTGGGGCTACGTCGGCGGCATCCAGTGCGATCCCATCGAGAAGAAACCGTTCTTTCACGCGCGTCCGGGTGCGCTGGCGTTCAGCTTCGGGATGCTCGGCTGCGACCTGCACTGTTCGTACTGCCAGAACTGGGTGACCTCGCAGGCCCTGCGGGACCCGGGCGCGGTCTCGCCGCCCATGGATGCGGACCCTGCGGCGCTGGTCGGCGAAGCGACCCGTCTCGGCGCGCGCCTGGTGGTAAGCACCTACAACGAGCCGCTGATCACGAGCGAATGGGCGGTGGAGATCTTCCGGCACGCCAGGCGCGCCGGTCTGATGACGGCGTTCGTCTCGAATGGCAACGGCACGCCGCGGGTGCTGGAGTACATCCGTCCGCACGTCGATCTCTACAAGGTCGATCTCAAGAGCTTCGACGACAAGCACTACCGCCAGCTCGGCGGACGGCTGGAGCCGATCCTGGCCACGATTCGGAAGCTGCACGAGATCGGCATCTGGATGGAGATCGTGACGCTCCTGATCCCCGGCTTCAACAACTCGCGCGAGGAGCTGGAACGGCTCACCGCGTTTCTCGCCGGAGTGTCGCCGGACCTGCCGTGGCACGTCACCGCCTTCCACAAGGATTACCGGATGAACGACCCCGAGAATACGACGCCGGAGATGCTGATGGAGGCAGCCGACATCGGGCGCCGCAACGGCCTCCGCTATGTCTATGCCGGCAACCTCCCCGGGCGAGTCGGCGATCTCGAGCACACCCGCTGCCACAACTGCCGCGCGATGCTGGTCGAGCGCTACGGGTATTTCATCCAGGACTACCGGCTCACGCCGGACGGCGCATGCCCCGACTGCGGCACGGCAATCCCGGGGCGATGGGGCCGGCAATTTGAAGGGCAGATCGCCGCGTCCCCTTTTCTCCCCGGTCGACGCCTGTGGGTGATTTGAAGTTTGAAGTTTGAAGCTTGGAGTTGAGATGGATCCGAAGAAGGTGGTGGCGGTGATCGGTGCTTCGAGCAACCGCAGAAAGTTCGGCAACAAGGCGCTGCGCGCGTTCGAGCACCGGGGCTACACCGTGATCCCGATCAACCCCAACGAGGCGGAGGTCGAGGGGCACACGACGTATCCGTCCGTGCTCGACGTGCCGGGGCCGATCGACATGGCGACGGTCTACATTCCGGCGGAGCCGGCCCTGAGGGTGATGGAGCAGCTCGCGCAAAAGGGTGTGGGCGAGGTCTGGCTGAATCCCGGTGCGGACGATGACGCGGTCATCGATCGCGCCGAGTCGCTGGGCCTCAACGTCGTCCAGGCCTGCAGCATCGTCGGGATCGGCGAGAGTCCATCCAGATACTGACCCTGCGGCTGAACTCCCAATTCAACACTCAAACTACAAACCTTGGCAATTGAAGTTCGACGTTTGAAGTTTGAAGTTTGAAGTTTGAAGTTATTTTTTGAGCTTGAGCGCCATCACGGCTGGCGCCGTCCCTTCCTCGACCCGTACGCGCGTTGCCTGCGCCCGGAGGTTTTCCAGAAACGCGGGGTCGGACCATTCGCCGGTGCGCACGTACTCGAGGGCGGCAACCAGGTAGTCGCCGGGGATCAGGTCGCTGAACTCGAACATTCCGTCAGTGCCCGGGCGGGTGGACCGCGTCAGGCGCGATTCCTCCGTCCACTTCGCCGGGTCGTCCGGGAAGAGCAGCACCGTGCCCTCCGCCGGCTGCCCGGTCGGGTCGGTGAGCGTGCCGCGCAGGTGGGGCAGCGTCTTCGAGAGCACCACCGTGACCCCCTCGATGCGGCGACCGCCCTCGAGTTCGATCGGGCTGTCGATGAGGTCGCTGCCCTCGTGCAGGATCGATCGCAGCGCCCATCGTGACGGCAGCGGACCGATAGACAGGCGGTTCGCACCGATGATGCCGGTCAGCGTGAAGGTCATGTCGTCGCCGACCCGCCCGTTGTCGGCGTCGTAACGCGAATAGGTGCGGCCGGGGTCCACGGCCCTTGCGCTGACGCGCATCTTCTGTTCGACCGGCAGCGGCTCGCCTGTGTCGCTGACCACGCGGCCGGCAATCGTACCGCCGGCGCTGGTCAACAGCATCACACCGCCGAGGTCCTCGCCGGTGAACAGGACGGTGGCGGCGGCCCCCTCGGCCGGGCGGCCGCCGCTCGCCGGCACGGCGACCGACAGCTTGTACTCGCCCGGCGAAACTCGTGGAATGGTGAAGCTGCCGTCGGCCCCCACCTTGGCGCCCGAAGCGCCGAAGGATGACGACGTTCCCGGGCCGGCGAACTCCTGACTCATGTTCACCGACTCGCCGACCAGCGGCGTGCCGGAGGAAGACACCACGGTCCCGGATATGGAGCCGACGCGCCCAGGAACCATCGCGAAGTCCGGGACCGTGACCTCCTGGCCCAGCCCGACCTTCACCCGCTGCGCCGAACCGGGATTCGCAGTACCCCCAGAGTAGGTGGGCAGAAAGCCGATGCGCTCCTTGGGATTGTTCTCGTCGTTCCAGGCCTCGCGGGTCGTCGCCATGACGAAGTACTCGCCCGGCTCGAGGCCGGTGATGCGGTAACCGCCGGTATCGTCTGTTCGATTGAACGGGCCGCCGCCGCTGACCGGGACGACGCGTCGCCGGCCGCGGAAGTATTTCCATTGCATCGGAAAGATGCTCGCGCCGGGCAGCGGATCGCCGACTTCATCGGTGATGCGGCCGACCATCGTCGAGGCGCCGGGCAGCGCAAAATCGGCGTTCGTCATCTTCTGCCCGTCCACGAGATAGATCGGGCGGCCGGCTTCGCCCGGGTGCCGCTGCCCGAACTGCAGGCGCAGGTATCCGCCGCGGGAGGCCGTGAGCGTGTACCGTCCGGCCGGCAGCTCGGTGAACTCGAACACCCCCTGCGAGTTCGTGCTCATCGTTCGCGGCTCCGTCAGGTCCCGGGACGACAGGTTCATCTGGACCCGGCGGATGGGGCGCGACCCCTGCGCCGTCACGACCTTGCCCTTGATCGAGGCTGTGCCCTTCACGATCGGAGCTGTCGGATCTCGCGGCGGCGGCTGCTGTGGCGCGGTAAACGTCGAGGTCACCTGCGCCAGCGGCGCGCTCAGCACCAGCGAGAAAGCAGCCGCCGCAAAGAGCGTCATCATCGTTTCGTTTCCTCCGGCACCAGCGGGATTATTGCAGCCGCACCAGCACCAGGTCCACCGGGCGCCGCTCCCCCTGGTTGAGCGTGACGGCCGTCGCGACCTTGCTCAGGCTCTCCAGCATCTCGGTGGTGGGCTGCGCGTTCATCATGAGGTCGGGCGGGACCGCCACGGCGTAGTACCGACCCTCGCGCAGGCCGGTGATCAGGAACTTGCCCCCTTTCATGACGCGACCCCTGCGGTAGTACGACGACTGGGGCCGCCAGGTGGATGGATCGTGACCGAAGATGACGATCGACGCGTCCTCGACCGGCTTGCCGGCGTCGTCAGTCACAACCCCCTCGAGCGCCGGCGCCTGCGCGGTGAAGACGACTTCCAGATGCCCGCTGTCGGCCGACGTGAACGTGGTGGGCACGTCGGTGATGTCTTTGCCGCGAAGCCGCACGGCCTTCAGGCCCCAGGCAGGCCCGCCACCTGCCGCCCCGCGGATCACCACGTCGGTGAACACGTTGCGCAGCGTGAACGTGTTCTCCTTTACTTCAACGGCCGGTGCTCCCATGAACATCCGGCGCTCCGTCGCCTGAACGTTCAGATTCACGCGCCCGCCTTCGCGCGGAGCGTCCTCGAATACGATCTCGCCCGTGACGGTCGCGCCGGGCCGCGTGACCAGCACGACGCCATCGACATCCATGGTCCCCACCTCGATCTTGACCGAGGCGAACTCCTGCCCCTGTTCCGGGCCATCCACCACAGTGCCGGGCGCACGTGCGGGCGCGTACCGGGCGACGAGCTCGTATGCGCCCGGCGGCACGTTGTGGATGGTAAAGGCGCCCGCCGGCGAGACCCCGGTGCCGAAAGTGGGCGCGGACCCCTCCGCGCGCATGAGCATCACGCTGCTGTGGGAAAGGGGCTCCCCCCTGGAGCTGACGATCGTGCCGCTGACCGAGTAGACCCGGGTCTCGACGAGCCGGATGTCTGCCGACACCTGCGCCCCGCGCGCGACGCGGAGGCGCATCGCCTCCGACCGGACGGGCGTGCCGGGGGCGTAGGTCGGAGCGAAGCCAACGGACTCGCCTTCGACGTCGGCCTGGCTGCCTCCGTGCGGCGGGTTCGCCATCACGAAGTAGTCCCCAGGCGCGAGATTGAACAGCCGGAACTGACCGAGATCGTCGGTCTGCGCGCTGCCGGCCTGGGACGGCTCGGTCCCGGGCAGCACCCGCCACGCCCCGACCTGCACGCGCGCGGCGGGCCCACCCTCGGCATCCGTCACCCGGCCGGCGATCACGCCGGTGCGCTGCAGCGCGACGTCGACGTTGTCGACCCGCTGGCCATCGGCCAGCTCAATCGGCTTCGGCCGGGTCATCGGACCCAGACCGGTTCCAGAGGCCCCGTACGCCGTGGGCTGGTAACCGGCCCGGTAGCTCCCGGGATTCACAAAAATGTTGTAACTGCCGGGCGGCAGGCTGGTGAACTGGTAACGCCCCTCGAAATCCGTATAAGTCGAGCGCGGCCGCTGAAGACCATTCAGGTTGACCAGCGCCCGGCGCATCGGGTCTCCGGTGTCGGCGGCCGTCACCCGCCCCGCGATGCTGCCGCTGCCGGTAGCGGGCTTCGCCCGGGGATCGCGGGGAGGGGCCTGGGGAACACTGCCGACGCCCCCGCCGATGACGCCCTGAGCGCCGCCGGCCGGAGCGTCCGTGGCCAGCAGCAGGCAGAGAAGCAGCGCGCACATGCCCGGATTAGACCACCAAAACCGAAAAATGGCCTCTTACGCCGTTGATTCGGTGGCGCCTGATCTCATGATCTCCTGCAGCTCATCGGATTCGATGACTTCCTTCTCGAGCAGGCGCTCCGAGAGACGGTCCAGGATCCCCCGATGGGACCGCAGCTCGCGCCGCGCGGCATCGTGCGCCTCTGCGATAATGCGCGCGACTTCCGCGTCGATTCGGACCGCCGTGTCTTCGGAGTAGTTGCCGCGTTCCGGGGCGAACGGGTTCTCGAGAAACGCAGTCCGGTTGTGGCTCGTGTAATTGACCGCGCCGAGCGCGTCGCTCATGCCGAACTCGGTCACCATCGCGCGCGCGATGTCGGTCGCGCGCTGCAGATCGTTCTGCGCGCCGGTGGAGATCTCGCCGAACGCGATCTCCTCGGCGCTGCGGCCGCCCAGAAGCACCGAGAGCTGATTCATGAGGTCGGGCTTCTGCAGCAGGTACTTGTCTTCGAGCGGCAGCTGCATCGTGTAGCCGAGCGCGCCGAAGCCGCGGGCGACGATCGAGATCTTGTGCACCGGATCGAGCCCCGGTAGCGCGCTGGCCACGATCGCGTGCCCTGCTTCGTGGTAGGCGACGATGCGGCGCTCCTTGTCGCTCATCACCCGCTTCTTCTCGAGGCCGGCGACGATGCGATCGATCGCTTCGTCGAAGTCGCGCATCTCGACCGAGGTCTTGTCCTTGCGGGCGGCGAGCAGCGCCGCCTCGTTCACCAGGTTGGCCAGGTCGGCGCCGGCAAAACCGGCCGTTCGGGCGGCGATGACCTTGAGGTCTACGGCGTCGGCGACCTTGACGGTTTTCACGTGGATCCGGAGGATGTCTTCGCGGCCGCGGATATCCGGCTTGTCGACCAGCACCTGGCGGTCGAAGCGCCCGGGACGGAGCAGGGCAGGGTCCAGCACCTCGGGACGGTTGGTGGCTCCCATGATGATGACGCCTTTGCGGGCGTCGAAGCCGTCCATCTCCGCCAGCAGCTGGTTGAGCGTCTGCTCGCGCTCCTCGTGGCTGCCCATCGGGCTCTGGATGCGCACCTTGCCCAGGGCATCCAGCTCGTCGATGAAGACGATGCAGGGGGCTTTCGCGTCGGCCTGGGCGAACAGATCGCGCACGCGCGAAGCGCCGACGCCGACGAACATCTCGACGAACTCCGAACCGCTGAGGCTGAAGAAGGGAACCTTGGCTTCGCCCGCCACCGCGCGGGCGAGCAGCGTCTTGCCGGTGCCCCGAGGACCGACGAGCAGAACACCTTTGGGGATGCGCCCACCGATGCTGGTGTATTTCTTCGGCGTCTTGAGAAACTCGACGATCTCCTTCAGCTCCTCCTCGGCCTCGTCCACGCCGGCGACATCCTCGAACCGAACCTTGACGTCGTCGTCGGCGTACACCTTCGCCTTGCTGCGGGCAAAGGACATGACGCCCCCCTCGGCGCCTCCCATGCGCCTGAAGAAAAAGGTCCAGAGGGCAACGAAGAAAATGACCGGGATCACCCAGCCGAGCACCTCGCCCATCCAGCGGCTGGCGATCTCGCCGCGATGGGAGATGCCGTAACGCTCGAGCTCCTCGACGAGTTTCGGGTCCTCGATGCGGATCGCGTTGAACGGCCGCGCCGGCTGGCCCTGCTCGGATTTCAGCAGGCCGCGGACCGATTCCGGGCCGACCGTGACCTCCTGCACCCGCCCGGCGCGGACGTGCGCCTTGAAGTCACTGTAGCTGATGGTGTCGCCCGACTGGGCGGAGAAGAACACCGCCTGCGCGACCGCGAGCAGCAGGAGAAAGCCCAGCACGTACCACATGGTGGTGCCGGGCGAGGGGCGCGGCGTGAGACGCCGCTCGGGGCCATGACGCTTGCCGCGCGGGTTGGGCGGCTTTGTGGAATCCTCTGCCAATTAGCTCACCGTTGTTCCCTGACGGGCCGACTCGAACCGCAGCTCGCCGCCATCGGCGTCTATTCGCACGGTATCACCTTCGCTGAAGTCCCCCTGTAGCATGTGCCCTGCCAGCGGATCGAGCACCTGGCGCTGAATGGTCCGTTTGAGCGGCCGCGCGCCGTAGGTCGGGTCGTACCCGTCGGCGATCAGCAGGTCCTTCGCGCGGTCGGTGAGCTCGATCCGGATCTTCCGGTCCTCCAGCCGCCGCGCCAGGCCGCGCAGCTGGATGTCGATGATCGACCGCATCTCCTCGCGGCTGAGCGCGTGGAAGATGATGATCTCGTCCAGGCGGTTGAGGAACTCCGGCCGGAAATGTTCCCGCAGGGCGTCCATCACCTGCCGGCGCACGCCGGCGTCCAGCTTTGTGCTGCCCGCGCTAACCTGCTCCGCGATATACGGGCTGCCGATGTTGGACGTCATGATCACGACGCTGTTCTTGAAATCCACCGTCCGCCCCTTACCGTCGGTGAGCCGTCCGTCGTCGAGCAGCTGCAGCATGACGTTGAGCACTTCGGGATGCGCCTTTTCGATCTCGTCGAACAGGACGACCGAGTAGGGGCGGCGGCGCACCGCTTCGGTCAGCTGGCCCGATTCCTCGTACCCCACGTAGCCGGGGGGCGCGCCGATCAGCCGTGAGACGGTGTGCTTCTCCTGGTACTCCGACATGTCGATGCGGATCATCGCGTGCTCGTCGTCGAAGAGGAACTCGGCGAGCGCGCGGGCCAGCTCGGTCTTGCCGACGCCGGTCGGGCCGAGAAACAGGAAGCTGCCGAGCGGGCGATTCGGGTCCTGCAGGCCGGCGCGGGCCCGGCGGATGGCATTGGCGACGGCGCGGATCGCTTCCTCCTGCCCGATCACGCGCTGGTGCAGCCGTTCTTCCATCTTCAGCAGCTTCTGGATCTCTCCTTCGATCAGGCGGTTGACCGGGATGTGCGTCCATCGGCTGACCACCTCCGCGATGTCTTCCTCGTCAACCTCTTCCTTGAGCATCCGGTGGCCCTTCTGGAGGTCGGCCAGCCGGGCTTCTTCCTGCTGGATCTGCCGCTCCATGTCCGGGAGGCGTCCGTACTGGAGCTCCGACGCCTTGCCGTAGTCACCGGATTGCTGGGCGCGCTGCATCTCGAGGCGGACCTGTTCCAGCTCCTCTTTGAGCTTGCGCGCGCGTTGAATGGCGTCTTTCTCCTGCTGCCACTGCGACGACAGCCGGTTCTTGTCTTCCTTCAGATCGGCGAGCTCCTTTTCCAGCTTCTCGAGCCGTTCTTTCGACGCCTTGTCGGACTCTTTGCGCAGGGCCTCGCGCTCGATCTCGAGCTGCATGATCCGCCGCGCGACCTCGTCGAGCTCCGCCGGCATCGAATCGATCTCCATCCGAAGGCGCGAGGCCGCCTCGTCGATCAGGTCGATTGCCTTGTCGGGCAGGAAGCGGTCGGAGATGTAGCGGTGGGAGAGGACGGCAGCCGCCACCAGCGCCGAGTCCTTGAACTTGACGCCGTGATGGATCTCGTAGCGCTCCCTCAACCCGCGGAGAATGCTGATCGTGTCTTCGACGGTGGGCTCGCCGACCAGGACCGGCTGGAAGCGGCGCTCGAGCGCCGCGTCCTTCTCGATGTGCTTGCGGTATTCGTCGAGCGTCGTGGCGCCGACGGTGTGCAGCTCGCCGCGCGCCAGCATCGGCTTCAGCATGTTCGACGCGTCCATCGCGCCTTCGGCCGCGCCGGCGCCGACCACGGTGTGCAGCTCGTCGATGAACAGAATGATCTGGCCGGCGGCGTCGGCAACCTCCTTCAGCACGGCCTTGAGACGTTCCTCGAACTCGCCGCGGTACTTCGCGCCGGCAACCAGCGCGCCCATGTCGAGCGCGACGATCTTCTTGTTCTTCAGCCCTTCGGGCACGTCCTGCCGGACGATCCGCTGCGCGAGCCCCTCGACCACGGCGGTCTTGCCGACCCCCGGCTCGCCGATCAGGACGGGGTTGTTCTTGGTGCGCCGCGACAGCACCTGGATCACGCGGCGGATCTCGTCGTCGCGTCCGATGACCGGGTCGAGCTTGCCCTTGCGCGCGAGCTCGGTCAGATCGCGGCCGTAGCGCTCGAGCGACTCGTAGGTGCCTTCGGGGTTCTGGCTCGTGACCCGCTGCGAGCCCCGGACAGCGGCGAGCGCCTGCAGGATCGCATCCCTCGTCATGCCGTGCTGCTGCAGCAGCCGCGACGCCGCGGACCGGCCGCCTTCGCTGGCGATCGAGATGAACAGATGCTCGGTGCTGACGTACTCGTCCTTCAGGCGTTCGGCTTCCTGTTCGGCGGCGTCGGTCACCGCGCGCAGGCGAGGGGAGAGGCCGGCCTGCGCGCCGCCGTGGGCGCGGGGCGCGCGTGCAAGCTCGGTGCGGAGCGCG
>DATFFM010000139.1:0-5454 GCA_035250005.1 Vicinamibacterales bacterium
ATCAGCTCTTCGTCCGCGACCTGTGGATACTCCACCCGCACCTTGACGAGAAATCGATCGAGCTCCGCCTCCGGCAGCGGATACGTGCCCTCGAACTCGACCGGGTTCTGGGTAGCGAATGCGGCGAACGACGGCGAGAGCGGCTGCGTGCGCCCGTCGATCGTGACCTGCCGCTCCTCCATCGCTTCCAGCAGCGCGGCCTGGGTCCGCGGCGGCATGCGGTTGATTTCGTCCACGAGCAGCAGGTCGGTGAACACCGGTCCCTGATGGAGCACGAACTGACTCGTCGCCATGTTGAAGATGTTGCCCCCGACGATGTCGCCGGGCATCAGGTCGGGGGTGCACTGCACGCGCTGAAAGCGGACCTGCAGAAGCCGCGCGAGCGTCCGGACCGCGAGCGTCTTCGCGACCCCCGGCACCCCCTCGATCAACGCGTGCCCCCCGCAGACGATCGTCAGCAGCAGGAGGTCGAGCGGTTCCTGCTGCCCGACGATGACCTTCGAGAGCTCCCGGCGGGCGTGCGCCGTCATTTCAGCCAGGGATTTTGACAAGGAGGCTCCGAATTATGGTTCAAACGGGTTCCAGAGGGTTCCAGAGGGTTCCAGGGGGTTCTGGGTTCTGGACGGTGAATCGTAATGCGTTCGGAATGTTATTGTGGCGCAAGTCAGGGTTTGCGGACTCGGGAAGGGCTCGAACCTCGAACCTTTTGGAACCTTTTGGAACCTTTTGGAACCCTTTGGAACCCTTTGGAACCCCCTGGAACCCTTTGTAACCTTTGAAACGCCATGAGAGTTCTGCTGCTTTCGATGCCCGACTCCTTCGAGCACACGCCTGCGCTAACGATGCGCATGCCGAACGGGGCGCTGGCCTCCCTGGCCGGCAACGCGGGGCCCGGGCACCAGGTGGCAGTCGCGGACCTGATCCTGGTGCAAGACCGGGTCGGGCCAACGGTCGAGCGGCTGCTGCGCGAGCACGAGCCCGATGTCGTCGGCCTGTCGGTGATGACCTTTCAGCGGCGGACCGCGCTGCGGCTCGTGCGGCTCATCCGCAGCGTCAGGCCGGAGGTCGCGGTCGTCGCCGGCGGCTACGATCCAAGCCTGGCCCCTGAAGCGTACGAGCCGCCTGCGACTGGAGTCGATTACATCGTGCGGGGTGAAGGAGAACTCACCTTCAGCTCGCTCCTGCGCGCGCTCTCGCGGCGCGAGTCCGTATCGACCATCCCCGGCCTGTCGTTCCGGGCCGGGGCGGGAGAAGGCTTCCGGCACACCGCGGCGCGGGCGGTGACGCAGCTCGAGGGGGGCGAGCTCGGGCTCCCCGATCGCTCCACGCGGGTGCTGCGCGGCTACACCTTTCTCGGCCGCCCGATCGACATCGTCGAGACCTCACGCGGGTGCACGTTCGACTGCAGCTTCTGCTCGATCATCGAGATGAGGGGGCGGAATTTTCACACCTTCGATTTCACCCGCGTCCTGGCCGACATCGCCGATGCGAGAGGGCGCGGGGCGCGGGCGATCTTCATCGTCGACGACAACATCACGCTGAACGTCGCGCGGTTCGAGAGCTTGTGCAAGGCGATCGTCGAGGCCGGTCTGAACGACATCCACTACATCGTGCAGGCCATGACCTCGTCGATCGCCAATCACGGCGACACGCTGGCGCCGCTCATGCGGAAGGCCGGCTTCCGCTATGTGTTCCTCGGGATCGAGAACATCCTCGACGAGGATCTTGCGTTTCTTCGGGCCTCGGCGAAAAATGCCCGGCGCGAGGGAGGCCGCCGCACCGGCAACGCGACGCTCGAGGCGATTCAGAAGCTGCACGCCGCCGGCCTCGCCGTCGTCGGCGGAATCATCGTCGGCAATCCGACCGATACGCGCGCGTCGATCGAAGCGAACCTGGAGTTCGCCCGACGCTACGTGGACTGGCCCTACATCCAGCATCCAACCCCTTACCCCGGCACGCCGATGACGCAGGATTTTCGAGCGCGCGGGCTGGTCGTGAACGAGCGCGTCGAGGAGTACGACGGAACGACTGCCGTCGTGAAGACCGCGCACCTGGAGGCCGACGAGATCGAGTTTCTCCGCTGGCGCGCCGAACGGTGGATGAAGGTGCGGCACCTCCCGAACGTCCTGCGGCACTATCCCGGCTTCGTGCTCCGCCACGCGCCGATGATGTGCGCGCACACATTCCGCGGCAGTACCTGGCGCTCGATCGTCGGCCTCGAAAGTCAACGCCAGGTTTTCAGACGCTACAAACAGCTCCGCGCCGCGGAGCGCGAGTACATACCTGAACCCGGAACGCTGAACGCTGAATGCTGAACCGGGAGCTCTAGAACCCGGAACCCTGGAATTTCCCCGAAAGCCGTTGAAGCCCCTGGGTCAGCGTCAGCGCCTCGGCGGCACTCAGATCGGGATCCCGAAAGCCCCGGTCGCTCGCGGCGAGCAGGTCGGCGACTTGCTGCACGTCCACACGGATCTTCGAGGCGGCCGCGCGTGCGAGCGCGTCATCCGTGCTGTCGGCGGGG
Source organism: Vicinamibacterales bacterium (assembly GCA_035250005.1). Lineage (GTDB taxonomy): Bacteria > Acidobacteriota > Vicinamibacteria > Vicinamibacterales > 2-12-FULL-66-21 > JACDCA01. Next base: position 2,522 of record DATFFM010000139.1, read on the forward strand.
ATGCCACAGGCCGCCGTTACCGCTCGCGTGAACCGCGTGCGGGCGGCGGCCACGGCGGCGCCGGGGGCGCCGGCGCGCTCGTAGAGCGCCCGCAGCATGTCGATGAACTCCATCGGCGAGGTGCGAGCGTCCACGAACTTCGCACGGACCGGGCCGCGTCGCCGCGAGTACGCGGCACACGCCGCTAGCGCCACGATCGCGATCTGCCCGGCGATCCACGGCAGCGGCGTTTCTGCGGCGTACGACCAGAGCGAGCGGGTGTGTCCGTGATAGTGCTCATCCCACAGCACGTCCCGGGCGCCGGGCGCGCCGGCTACGTTGACCAGGAGCTGCAGATTGTCGGCGCTCGAAATATGCGCGTTGGCCAGGGGTGTGGCGGCGGCCCACCAGATCACCCGCCCCGCACCGACTCGAGCCGTCGAGACGAGCGGCTCGCCGCCGGCAACGGAGAACACCGCGACATGCGACGGCCCGAACTTCGGGGTGCCGGCCCCTCGGGTCATGCTGATCTCCGTCACGTTCGCCGCGAGCGCGCTCGGCGCCATCACGCGATGCGTCGCCGGTCTGGAGAAAGATGCCGCTTTGACGCCGCCGACGCGCAGAAAGTCGGCCCCCTGAGCGCCGACGAGCAGTGCGACGCCGCCGGCCTCGAGAAACGTCTGAAGCGCGCGGCGATCCTGCTCCGATGGACCGATGGTGCCGGTCAGCACGAGCGTGGTCCGCCGCGGCTCCGCCCGGATGGCGGTCATCGGTTCGAAAGACCGTTCGACCGGATAACCAAGCTCCTTCAGCGTCTGGAACGCGGCCTTGCCGCCGGGCGCACCCGCATTGAAGCTCGACGAGGTCTCGACGCCCGCGCCACCGGGCGGTTCGATGAACGCCGCGGCGCCGCCGAGAAGCACCGTGACAACGCCGGCGCCGATCACCAGGTGGGTGTCGGTCACTCCGCGGGCAGGCATCCGAGCTCCCTCAGCCGCGCCAGCAGCGAGCGGCGGTCGTCTTCGGTGGCTTCGCGCGCGCCGTACCAGATCTCTTCGAAGCGCCGCGTGACGTCGGTCAGCACTCCCCGGCCACGATGATCACGCGGCAGCAGGCGCAGGTATTCGCGGGGGGTCCTGGTGTCGTCGTGGCGCCACGCACCATCCTCTTCGAAGCGACACACCGTCGCGCGGTAGGCGCACCGCGCAGCCTCTCGCGGATCCGCCGCCATCAAGGCATCGCGAGCCCATGCCCGGGCGGAGCGGCGCCTGACGGACGGCGCGGTCAGCGCGAGGCGCCGGTGGCTGTCCGGGCGCATGATCAGCCGCACGAGCGAGGCCGTCAGCACCCCGAACGCGAGCAGCGCCGCGATCCAGGCAAACACCAGCGCCGTGCCGCGGCGGCCGAGCGCGCTGCCACCCAGCCGGTCCCAGATCCGGAGGAGCCACTGTGACACGCGCTGTCGCAGACTGGACATTGCACTCTGCTGCGCCATGCGCCTGAAGTCCGGCCGCGCCAGAACGTCCGCAAGGACGGCCCGTGCGGCAGATGGATCCGGAACGCGCGAGCCGGCGCTGACAGCCGCCAGCGACTCCGCTTCGATCTTCAGTGCCGCGAGCTGTGCCAGGAGGCTGGAGCGTTTCGCCGGCCAGAGCGAGGGATTCTGGCGCGCCCCATCGATCTCGCGCCGGAGCCACAGGGCCGGTATCTCGACGCGCTGGCCGCGCGTCTCGACGTTCCAGGCCGCCGGCACACGCACGTCGGGCACGACGCCAGGCGACCCGCTCGACACGACCGCGCTGATTCGCTCGAGTTCCGCCGCAAATGCGGCGGGATCCATGGCCGCGAGCGGCTGGGCGGCTGCCGCCGCCGCATGCGCGCTCAGTAGTGCGATCAGCGCTATTCCGCTTGCCGCACGCCCCATCCCGCCTGCCGCTCGATCACGCACGCGCCGCATCGGGCGCGCCGTCGAGCGCGGCGAGCGTGAGCTCGAGGTCGAGCCCCTCCTCGCGGATCCTGGCGTCGTAGTAGATCAGCGCCAGCCCGATGATCATGAACGGCGTCGTCAGGGTCGCGCCGATCGTGCCCGAAACGGCGCCGGCGACGTTCAGCCACAGCCCGCGCGTCGTGTCGAACCCCGCCAGCAGCGCGGCGAAGAAGAACGGTCCCTGAAAGAGCACCAACGCCGCGTAGGTGATCATCGTGGCGCACAACACGAGAAGAAAGACCCGGCCCAGGCGCCCCTTCGTCAGTTCAATGCTGCGCCGGATCGACTCGCCGGGCGGCAGACCTTCGAGCACCAGCACCGGCACCGCCACGCCATAGCGCAGCGTCATGAAGACGAACGCGCCGAACAGGCCCACCCCGAGCAGGACGGCGAAGAGGCCGCCGAGGATGGGGCTCACGATCGTACCGATCGCGATCCCCATGCCGATGGTAAACATGCCGAGGACCAGCAGGCCGACCACTCGAAGAGCGATCAGCAACAACAGAATGATGAGCGCGCCAATGCGGCCACGCATCCGGCCGTAAACGTATGAGATGGTCACCGATCGGCCGACGTAGATCTCCGAGACGGCGAACGTCGTAGCACCGAGCCCGATCATGTAGGCGATCCAGTAGCCGACCATGGCGATCATCATTCCGGCAAACCACCACGCCATCGTCACGAACGTCTCGGCCACCGCCGCCGGGTCCGCCGCCGCGGCGTTGGGAGGCGGGACGGTCGCGCCTTGAAGCCCCTGCTGCGCCAGCGTCATCAGCAGCGCAAAGATGCCCGGGATGGCGGTGATGCCGACGAACAGCCAGAAATGCCGCCGGTACAGCATGAACGCCCGGTCGAAGAGCTCGCCGAGCGTCAACGGTCGGAGATCGAGGGGCATCGCGAGCGGATGGTACCACGTACCGAGGGCACGCCGCTACGCGTTCAATCCCTCATCCCCTCGATCGGCGCC
>DATFFM010000140.1:0-4952 GCA_035250005.1 Vicinamibacterales bacterium
GGCTCCGGCCGCGCCGGCCCCGCCCGCGCCCGACGCGGCGCGAGCCGGGGAACCGGTTGTGCCGGTCGATCCGGCCCGGCCGGTAACGCCGCCGGATCCAAAGGCCGCCCCTTCCTGGGCAGACTTCCGCGGGCCGGCTCGCGACGGGCACTATCGCGAGCGACCGATCAGGACCGACTGGCCGTCGGCTGGTCTCACTCCGCTCTGGAAACAGCCGGTCGGCGGCGGCTACGCCTCGTTCGTGGCCGCGCACGGACGCACGTTCACCATCGAGCAGCGCGGCGGCCAGGAGGTCGTCGCGGCCTACGACGTGCCGACCGGGCGGGAGCTCTGGACGAACGCGTGGAACGCCGCGTTCCGGGAGTCGATGGGGGGCGACGGCCCGCGCGCGACGCCGACGTGGCATGACGGCAAGGTCTACGCGCTCGGCGGCGACGGCGAGCTGCGCTGTCTGGATGCGGCGACCGGGTCGATGATCTGGCGCACCAACATCCTCGAAGACGCCGGCGCCTCCAACCTGCAATGGGGCATGTCGGCCGCTCCGCTGATCGTCGACGACACCGTCGTCGTTCTTCCGGGCGGGAGCGGCGGCAAGTCGGTCGTGGCCTACAACCGCAACACCGGCCGGGTCGCCTGGTCCGCGCACGACGACACTGCAGCCTACTCGTCGCCGATGCTCGTGACGATCGCCGGCGTGCGGCAGATCCTGGTATTCAGCGCCTCGCGGCTGATGGGGATCACCCCGGATCGAGGCGAGCTGCTGTGGGAGTTTCCGTGGACGACGCAGTATGGCGTGAATGCGTCGCAGCCGCTCCTCCTGGACGATCGCCGTGTCTTCATTTCGACCGGCTACGGAACCGGTGCGGCCGCGATCGAGCTGACGGCGGCGGGCGGCGGCCGGCTGTCGGTCAAGGAGCTGTGGCGCACGAACCGGATGAAGAATCAGTTCACCAGCTCGGTTCTTCACGACGGGTTCATATACGGTCTCGACGAATCGATCCTCGCGTGCATGGACGCGTCCACCGGCGAGTTGAAGTGGAAGGGGGGCCGGTACGGCTACGGCCAGATCATGCTCGCGAGCGGCCACCTCATCGTCCTGACCGAAGGGGGCGAGCTCGCGCTCGTCCGCGCGACGCCGGAGCGCCACACCGAGATCGTCAGGTTCCCGGTCCTCGAGGGCAAGACCTGGAACCACCCCGCCATCGCCGACGGTTACTTGCTGGTGCGCAACATCAACGAGATGTCGGCGTTCGACCTCCGGCGATGAGACAGGGCCGGGCCTTTTTTCCGCGCTTTCAGACAGCGACTTGAGTTATAACTCATCCTTTTTGCGCCAGCCTGACGGCCGCCGCTCGTGATTCTTCCCGGAGCGGGACATAATCAAGGATATCGGCGTCAAAGGCGTGTAGGGGATGAGCAGAAATATGAGAGCAGAAGCCATTCGCCGGGCCAAGACCGGGATGCTGCACGATGACGAGCTGCAGCACCTGATCCTGGAGCGGATCGAAGAAGATGGATCGTTCGCGGTCGCGGCCGGGCGCGGCCGCACGGTCATCAACGTGCACGTGAGCGACGGCGAGGTCACCCTGACCGGCGTCGTCCGGACGGCCGCGGACCGCCGGCGCGCCGATCTGCTGGCGCGCGCGATGGGGGCCGCCGGCGTCGACAACCAGCTGCGCGTCGCCGAAGACGCCGGCGCCCAGAAATCCCGCAAGTAGGCCCGACCTCAGGTCGGCGCTGGCCTGTGACCGGCCACCCGGGACGCACGCAAGTCGTGCCGACCGTCCCGCAAGCCGGGGCTCCGGTACCGTGTCGTGTCGGTACCGTCCCGGCGAGGTTTGCCGGTCCACGGCTCTGCGGCATGATGCGCCATCATGCCCCTGCTCATCTGCCTGACTGCTCTTCTCGTCATCTCGCAGACAAACGCCCTCGAGACGCCCGATGCGGCCGTCACCAGCCTGCTCGAAGCCGATCGGACTTTTTCACGCGCCGGCGCCGGCAAACCTGCGGTGGACGCGATCTCGGCGATGTTCGCCGACGACGTCACCGTGCCGGCGAGCGGCAACCTGTTCGTACAGGGCAAAGCGAAGGCGATCGAGTCGCTGAAGTCGAATCCGGACAACCTCACCGCGCGCGTCGAGTGGACCCCCATTCGCGGCGGCATCTCCGCCGACGGCCTGCACGGGTTCACGTTCGGCTATATGACGATGAGCAAGGCGGACGGCTCGACGACGCCGCTCAAATACCTCGCCTACTGGATCAAGGGTGCGGAGGGCTGGCGGGTCGCGGCATATCGGCGGCGGCCCCGCCCGGAAGGCCCGGTCGCCACCAGCCTGATGAAGCCCTCGCTCCCCGCTCGTATGGTTCCCTCCTCGTCTGACGCCGAACGGATCGCGGCGTTCGGCAGAAGCCTGGCCGCGGCGGAAAAAACGTTCTCGGACGAAGCCCAGACGATCGGGATCGGCGCGGCATTCGCGAAGCACGGGCTGGCCGACGCGGTGAACATGGGCGGGCCGAAGGCGATTGGCTTCGTCGTCGGCGCCGAGGCGATCGGCCGCGCGGTCGGCGCAGGCAGCCCGACGGATCGAAGCGAGGTCGCGTGGAGTGCAGACCGCGTGCTGGTCGCGTCGAGCGGCGATCTCGGCATCACCTTCGGGATGATCCGCATTCTCGCGCCCCGGCCGGGGCAGCCGGCGGCCATCCCCTTCTTCACCATCTGGCGGCGCGAGGGCCCGTCGCAACCCTGGCGGTATATCGCAGAGTAAGGTTCCGACGTTCCGGGGTCCGGGGGTCCGGGGTCCGGGGGTCCGGGGTCCGGGGGTCCGGGGGTCCGGGGGTCCGGGGGTCCGGGGGTCCGGAAGTCGTGCTCCTGGTTCGGTGTTGAATACGGTCCAGCCGAGACTGGCACGAACCTTCCTACTCTCCTCTGAAAGCACGACGCAGCGCACTGCGTTCACATGGAAGGGGGACTGCAATGGCGGAATACACGCGGCCCGGCGCGATCGGCTCCACACCGGGCACGGCAACAGACTCCACACACGCGACCGGCATCGCCGGGCGCGTTCGCGAGCAGGCCACGGCGCAGCTCGACACGCAGAAGAACCGGGCGACCGATGGGCTCGGCAGCGTCGCGCAAGCGGTGCGGCAAACGACGCAGCACCTGCGCAACGAGCAGCACGACACGGTCGCCCGCTACGCGGAACAGGCGGCCGATCAGATCGAGCGCTTCTCCCAGCGGCTCAGAGAGAAGGACGTCGGCGAGCTGATGAACGACGCGCAGCGGCTCGCGCGGCGGCAGCCGGCGATGTTCGTAGGGGGCGCGTTCGCCCTCGGCCTCGTCGGCGCACGCTTTCTGAAGAGCTCCTCCCGCGACCGGCACGACTTTTCGAGCCCCGCATCAAACGCATACGGCAACCGCGTGCCGGCGTCCGCGGGAACTGCGTCCCGCAGTACACGCCCGGCGTCGGTCACGAGCCGGGGCCTCGACTATCCACCGACTGAGGGGCTGTGATGGCTGACCGGGTCGACAACCGCTCGATCGGCGATCTGCTGTCCGAGCTGTCGCGCGAGACGAGTCAGCTCGTGAAGAAGGAAGTGGAGCTCGCGACCACCGAGATGACCGCGAAGGCACGAAAGGCGGGAGGGCACGTCGGCGTGTCGGCCGCCGGAGGCGCGCTGGCCCACGCCGGGCTGCTCGTCTTTCTCGCCGCGCTGGTGCTCGGCCTCAGCGAAATGGGCGTCACGCCCTGGCTTTCGGCGCTGATCATCAGCCTGCTGACGATCGGCGTGGGATATGTGCTCGTCAACCGGGGGCTCGCCGGGCTGCGGACCACGAACGTGACACCGACCCGCGCCATGGAATCACTGAAGGAGGATGCGCAATGGACGACACGACAAGGGGCGTAGGCCGCGGCGACGAGCTGTCGGGACGGAGCGACGAGACGACCCGCAACTACGCCGACAAGCCTGCCCGCCCCGGGGCGCGCAAGACGGCGTCGACCCGCCCGGCGGCGGGCATAACGGCTGCCGGCGACGACCTCGATCCCGAGTCGGACCGGCGCGCACGGCAGATCCAGAGCGACATCGCGCAGACGAGAGCGGAGATGTCGGAGACGATCGAGGCCATCCAGGAGAAGCTCCGGCCCGGGAACCTCGTCTCCGACGCCACGGAAAAGGTGAAGGCGGTCACAACGGAAAAGGTGAAGAGCATGGCTGACACGGCAAGCGGAACGGCACAGGGGATGATGCGCGAGACCCGCGAGCGCGCGAACGACGTGGTCGAAGGCGTGCGGCAGAACCCGATACCGGCATTGATGATCGGCGCGGGCGTCGCGTGGCTGCTGATGGACCGCTCGCGAAAGGGCGGGGACGGACGCACCGAGCGTGCCGAGTGGTCGGAGTACACGCCGTCGCGATTCGCGAGCTACCAGGAAACCGACTACTACGCGGATCCCGACTACAGCGAGTCGGCCGGTGCCCGCGGAGTCCGCAGCTACGGCACCAGCGCGGAAGGGCTGGGCGCACGGGCGCGGGAAGCGGCCGAAGAAGCGCGCCGCACGGCCCGCCGCACCGCGCGGCGGACGCAGAACGGTCTGCAGCGGATGATGCAGGAGAACCCGCTGCTCGTCGGTGCCGCCGCGGTGCTCGTCGGCGCGGCGGTGGGCGCCTCGCTCCCGGAAACCGAGCGCGAGAACGAGTGGATGGGGGAAGCCCGGGACAACGTGATCGATCGCGCGCAGGAAGCCGCGCGCGACGCGGCCGACACCGTCCGTGAAGTCGCGAGCGAGGCGGTCGACAAGGTGACGGACAGGCACTAGGGTCCGCGGGGTCCATGGGGTCCTCTGGGTCCGCGGGTCCGCGGGGTCCGTGGGGTCCTCTGGGTCCGCGGGGGCCGTGGGGTCCTCTGGGTCCGCGGGGTCCGTTGGGTCCGTGGGGTCCGTTGGGTCCGTGGG
>DATFFM010000141.1:0-6925 GCA_035250005.1 Vicinamibacterales bacterium
TGACGAGCTCGCATCCGCAGGTCGAGGCGGTCTGGATCGAGGAGGCTCTCGATGGAATCGGAGAGGAAGCCGCCGCCGTGCCCCGGCCGGCGTCGGAGCCGGTCTATCTGGTTCACTCATCGGGCACGACCGGCTTCCCGAAAGCCGTCACGCTCCGCAACGGCCCGCAGTCGCATGCCGTGCGCGGCTGGCTTTCTTACGTGCACCTGTCGCGCACGAGGGACCGCGGGTACCTCGCCGTCCCGACCAACCACCAGGCGGTGATCCTCACGTTCAACAGCCTGCTGCTGCTGGGCCTTCGCACGCACTGGATCGGCCCATACGATCGCCACGGGTTCGAGCCCAATCGCGTCGTCCGCGAGCTGCAGGACGGGGGCTTCACCGGCTACTTCGGGTTTCCGGTTACATACACGCTGCTCAAAGAGGTGGAGCGGGCGCCCGCGTCGCTCTGCAGGATGCGGTTCTGGGCGAGCACCGCGGATGCGACCCACGAAGCCATCACACGCCGTTTCGTCACCCTCGGGGGCGCGTTCAAGAGTGTGGGTATTCCGATCACCGGCTCGATCTTTCTCGACGCGCAGGGCTCGAGCGAAGTCGGCACGCCGTCGGTTCTCCGGTACTTCACGAGATTCACGCGCCGCTTCGCCCGGCGGATCGGCCGTGCGGGCTCGACCCCCTTCGGCCCGGAGGTCAGGATCGCGGATCCGTCCGGCCGGCCGGTTACCCCCGGCACTGTCGGCCGGCTGGAAGTCAAAGGACGGACGGTCTTCGACAGCTACTGGAACGATCCGGCGCTGACCGCGCAGGTGATCCGCGATGGCTGGTTCTTCACCGGCGACGTCGCCCGACTCGAGCGCGACGGCCACTTCGTTCAGCTGGACCGCGAGGTCGACGTGATCCGGACACGCTCGGGGGACGTCTACAGCCTGCCGATCGAAGAGATCGTGCATTTCCATCCAGCCGTGTTCGACGTCTGCGTCTACGGCGCCCGTCAGCCGGACGGGTCGCAGCTGCCTGCGGCCTGTGTCGCGCTGCGGGAGGCAGCCGGCGTCGGTGCCGGCCGTCTTCTCGAGGAATTGAACGCACGGCTACCGCCGGAGGCCCGGCTGTCCCGGCTGGACATCCGGGATTGGGCGGAGTTTCCGATGGGGGTCACGGGCAAGACGTTGAAACGCGTCTTTCGCGAAGCAGTCTGACGGACCACCATCACACGCCTGCCCTGTTCTTCATGACCGCCGCGGCGAGATCCAGGAGATCGGGCGCAACGATCGGCGTCCGCAACCTCTGCGATATGCCGGCTCGCCCGCCTTGCGCACGCATGTTGCAGACGGAGTCTTCATGGCACGCGCACTCTGGACCGGCTCGCTCAGCTTCGGACTCGTCAACATTCCGGTGGAAATCCACACGGCGGTGAAAGACAAGGGACCGCACTTCCGGATGCTCCGGAAGAAAGACAAGGCCCGCATCCACTTCCAGCGGGTGGCCGAGACCGACGGCGAAGTGGTCGAATGGGAAGACATCGTCAAGGGCTACGAGTACGCGAAGGGGCAGTTCATCGTGCTGACGCCGCAGGACTTCGAGAAGGCGGCGCTGAAGAAGGACCGCGTCATCGACATCCAGGACTTCGTCGAGGGGGGCGCGGTCGACGACCGGTATTTCGACAAGCCGTACTACCTGCTGCCAGGCAGAGGGGGCGCAAACGCGTACGCGCTGCTGCGGGAGGCGATCCGCGAGTCGGGACGGATCGGGGTGGCGAAGTTCGTCCTGCGCACGAAGCAGCGGCTGGCCGCGATCGAAGCGATCGGCGACGCGCTCGTGCTCTCGACGATGCGCTTTCGGGATGAGCTGGCGCGGCTCGACGAATACGACTTTCCGCCGGCCAAGGAGGTCCCGAAGAAACAGCTGCAGCTCGCGCAGCGGCTCATCGAGGAGTTCGCATCGGAGTGGGACCCGGAAAAGTATACCGACGACTACCGTCAGAACATCATGAAGGTGGTCGAAGCCAAGCGGCAGCGGACCAAGCCGGAGCTCGAACCGGAAATGGATCCGCAGTCGGCGAACGTGGTCGACCTGATGGAGCGCCTCCGGAAGAGTCTGGGCACCAAACGCGCGTACACCGCGAAGGCGGCCAGGGCGGCGGCTCCCACGAAGAAGGATACTGGCCGGAAGACCCGGAAGACGGCGAGCAAGCCCAGGCGCACGGCCGCCTAGCGCGCCGCTAGGCCCCGGCCGACTCGAGCCAGCGGCTCATCTCCTGGTGCGGAACGACCCCTGCCTGCTGAAAGACGGTCTCACCGTCCTTGATCACCACGAAGTTCGGGATCCCCTGGACGGCGAAGCGTGAGGCGATCTCCGGATAGCGTTCGGTGTCCACCTTGAGCACCAGCGCCCGGCCTGCCTTGTCGGCCGCGACCCGCGCGACCTCCGGAGCCGCCACCCGGCACGGGCCGCACCACGATGCCCAGAAATCGACGAGCACCGGTACTTTCGACGTGCGCACCACTTCGTCGAACGTCGCGGCGTCGGCCTCGATCGGCTCGGCGACGGGGTCGAGCGCGGTCTTGCACGCGCCGCAGCGCACGCGATCGACGAAGTTCGCCGGCCGAATGCGATTCTTCTGACCACAGTTCCTGCAGGTCCGGATCATCGGGCACACCTCGCTCCCTAGGTTACGCCAGTCTCGCCGGGGCGGCAGGTCGCAGCCGCCAGAGGGTAGACTTTCAGGCCATGCCCGACATCACCTGGCAGCACTTCGAAGCGGTGGAAATGCGCGCCGGCACCATTCTGGACGTGGAAGACTTTCCCGAAGCCAGAAAGCCCGCCTACAGGATCACGGTGGATTTCGGTCCCGTCGCCGGCGTCCGGCGCACCAGCGCGCAGGTGACGACCATCTACGCCAAGGAGGATCTCGTCGGCCGGCAGGTCCTGGGCGTGCTCAACTTCCCGCCAAAGCAGATCGGCCCGATGCGGTCGGAGTTTCTCCTCGCCGGGTTCTACCGTGACGACGGCGCCGTCGTGCTGGCCGTGCCCGAGCGCCCCGTGCAGAACGGCGCAAGGCTCGGCTGAGGATGGACAACGTCTGCCATACCCTGGTCGGCGTGGCCGTCGCGCGCGCCGGTCTGCACCAGAAGACGGCGCTCGCCACCGCCACGGCCGCCATCGCGGCCAATCTGCCTGACGTCGACGTGCTCGTGTTCGCCACCGGCATGCCGTCGGTCGCGTTCCGGCGCGGCATCACGCACGGCGTACCGGCCCAGTTGCTGCTGCCGATCGCGCTGGCCGGTCTCGTGTGGCTCATCGCGGGGCGCCGCGCCCGCTTCGGATGGCTGCTGGTGCTGTCGTACATCGGCGTCCTGACTCACGTCTTTCTCGACTTCCTGAACACCTACGGCGTCCGCCTGCTGTCGCCCTGGTCGCAACGCTGGTTCTACGGCGACGCCGTGTTCATCGTGGACGTCTGGCTGTGGCTGATTCTCGGCGCCGGTGTCGTTCTCGCCCGCGGGCCGCGCCCACGGTACGCCGCCGCCGCACTGGCGGTCGCGACGCTCTATGTCACCGGCATGCTGCTTTCGGCGCGGATGGCTCGCGCGATCGTCCTCGACGCCTGGGTTGGGCGCACCGGCGAAGCACCGCGCGCCCTGATGGTCGGCCCCGTGCCGGTGACGCCGTTCCGGCGTACGATCATCGTCGATACCGGTGACCGGTATTTCCTGGGTTCGTTCCGGTGGTTCCCCGCGCGGGTGGCGTTCGAGGAGCACGCAACCCTGAAGAACGACTGGCTGCCCGAAGTCGCCGCCGCGCGTCAGGATCCCGCGGTGCGGGGCATTCTCGTCTGGTCTCGCTTCCCGGTCTGGGAAACCCGCGGCGTGCCCGGAGGCGTGCTGGTGCGGCTGCGCGACATGCGGTTCAGAGGCATCGATCGCGGCGGGTTTACGGCGACCACCGTGGTACCGCGCTGACGACTTATGCACGACCTCACCACGGGATCCGTCACGCGTCACCTCCTGAAGACCACGAGCTTCATGCTGGTCACGATGGTCTTTCAGACCCTCTACTTTCTGATCGATCTCTACTGGGTCGGGCGGCTGGGCAAGGAAGCGGTCGCGGCCGTGGCGGTTGCGGGCAACCTCACCTTCATCGTGCTCGCCGCGACCCAGATGCTCAGCGTCGGCACGACGACGGTGGTCTCGCATGCGGCGGGACGAAAGGACCAGTCTCGCGCCAACGTGGTCTTCAACCAGTCGATCCTGCTCGGGGTGGCCTCGGCGCTGACTTTTCTGGCGATTGCGTGGATGCTGCGTCACGAGTACGCCGAGACGCTGTCGGCCGACGCGGCGACGAGCCGTCTGGCGGTCGAGTACCTGGCGTGGTTCATTCCGGCCATGGCGCTCCAGTTCCCGATGGTGTCGATGTCATCGGCGCTGCGCGGCACGGGCAACTTCAAGCCGGGGATGGTGGTGCAGACGGCCACCGTCGTCGTCAACATCGCGTTGGCCCCGATGCTGATCTTCGGCTGGCCGGCCGGCCCACCGCTCGGAGTGGCCGGCGCGGCGATCGCGACGTTCATCGCGGTCACCGTCGGCACCGCATGGCTGGCCCTGTATTTCCGGGGAACGGCCGCGTACCTGCACTTCCGCCCCGGCACCTGGGTGCCGCAGATGCGATTGTGGGGGGACATGCTCAAGGTCGGGCTGCCGGCAGGCGCGGAATTCGCGCTGATGGCGGTGTTCCTGCTGGTCGTCTACACCGTCAGCCGTCCGTTCGGCGCGGCGGCGCAGGCCGGGTTCGGCATCGGCCTGCGCATCGTTCAAGCGTGCTTCCTGCCAGTGGTGGCGCTCGGCATCTCGGTCGCGCCGGTCGCCGGGCAGAACTTCGGCGCGCGCGAGCCCCAGCGCGTCCGCGATACATTCCGGTCCGCCGCCATGCTGGCGAGCGGCTACATGTTCGTGGCCGGCGCTCTTTGCCTGGTGGCGCCAGCGGCGCTCATCGGCGTCTTCTCCGACGATCGTCAGGTGATCGCCGTCGGCAACGAATACCTGCGTATCGTCGCCTGGAACTTCGTCGCCTCAGGCGTGATCTTTGTCGCGTCCAGCATGTTCCAGGCGATGGGTAACACGATCCCGCCGTTGATGACCTCCGTCGGACGCATGGTGCTCGTCACCGTGCCGGTCGTCGTGCTGTCGGGGCTGCCGGGGTTCGCCCTGTCGTGGATCTGGTACCTGGCGCTCGCGACGACCTGGCTGCAGCTGGCGGCAATCCTGGCCCTGCTGCAGCGCGAGTTCCGGCGGCGGTTGGCGTTCGCGTGACCGCGCCGAGGTCGTTCCAGTTCAGCACGGTGTTGAAAACCAGGTTGAACTCGCCGTGGTTCTGCCAGCGGTAGATCGGATTGCTCGCGAACATCACGACCCGGCCTTTGCCCGACACGCCGCCGGGGACCTCGAGCGCGAACGGCCGCTCGCGAATCTCGTCCGCCCCCCGCATGAGACCGCTCAGCACGGCCTCGTCGCCGCCAACGTAGCGGGCCAGCACGCTCGCGCGATCCGGCTCACCGACGGTCAGCAGCGGCCCACCGAGATACTTGATCGGCATGATCTTCTCCGTGTAGCCATAGAACACGGGGTGATCCAGCCGCAGCACCTCGGCGTTGACGATCGGCCGTGGAGCGTAGAAATTGTTCGAGGTGTTCGCTGATGCGTCGACGGTCCGGGCCATCCCGAACTCGGTCGGGAAACGCACGGCGTTCCCCATGGTCACCAGCGTGCCGCCCGCGTCGAGGAACCGCTGGAAGGCGTCGACCCCTTCGGCGCCCATGCCGCCTGTGACGTCGTCGGTCTCGCCGTACATACCGAGGAACCTGTACTTGTCCGTCTTGCGGTACGGCACCGGCCGCGCGGCGGGGGGCGCGAAGACCGCGGCCCGTCCGGCGTTCTGCGACGGCATCACGATCACGTCGTAGTCGTTCTTCAGATTCCCCTTCTTCACCCGTTCCTTGTAGATCAGGTCGAAGGGCACGCCGAACTTGTCGAAGGTGAACCGGACCCAGCCGATCTCCTGGGTGCCGCTCCATGGCGTATAGATCGCGATCCGCGGCACGTCGGCCTCATGGGTCGCGACCGAGGGGGCCGAGGGGAGCGCCGCGGCCGTCAACCCCAGTTCTTCGACGGCGGCGCGGACGGCCGGCATGTCGGCCGGGCCCGTGATGATGAACGACCCGGCCGGGAACTCGATCCCTTCGGCCTTGAAGCTCTTGTCGGCGATCTTCATCGCCACGTTCTTCAAGCGGTAACGGAACGCGATCATGTTGTTGGATCCGACATGAGCCACCGCAATGGCGGCGCCGGCGCTGCCGGCGATCTTCCCTTTCGCGACGGCTTCCTTCACCGGCGTCGTCGGCACCGAGAGGATCGCCTTGTCCTTGATCGCCTTGACGTCGACGTGCGAGGCGAGCCCCATCGTCCAGCCGCTGTCGTCGTAGGTGCGCAGGTTCGGGTCGGGATAGTCCTGGCGTTCCAGCAGGTTCTTCGCCAGCCGTCCGTACGGCTGATCGCGCTTGATCACGTAGGATCCGGCCGGGAAGGTTCCGTCGGTCGTCTTGATCTCGGCGGTCGCCTGCCCGACCTCGATGCGCTGAACGCGCAGGAGGTTGACCATCGTCGCGACCCGGGTCATGTCGCGCTGGACGGGGATCACGAAACCATGCGGCGGATCGTTCTTGCCGGCTTCGATCGAGTTGGCGGTCTTGCGATGGAAGTTCTCGAGCACCAGGTTCGGGATCATCGCGGTGAGCTGGAGCGCGCTCAGCACGCCGGTCTGCATGTAGTTGGTGTTGTTGCGCCGCGAGAAGTTGGTGGCGGCGCCGGGCGGGATCGGAAGCCCGCGATACCACTCGCGTGGCTGGCCGCCGCCGCGTCCGCTCGGCGCAGCG
>DATFFM010000142.1:0-25231 GCA_035250005.1 Vicinamibacterales bacterium
TTCAATCGCTAATCCCTAATCCCTAATCCCTAATCCCTAATCCCTAATCCCTAATCCCTAATCCCTAATCCCTAATCCCTAATCCCTAATCCCTAATCCCTAATCCCCGATCCCGGCCCCCCGGCCCCCCGGACCCCCGGCCCCCGGATCCCCGGCCCCGCGAAGTACGCGATCGGAAGTGCCGACGAAGGCATCAGGTCGCTTCGACCCATATCATATGACTTGGATCATAGGTGCCGACTCACCACGGTCCTATGCTCGCCGCATGCAGCCGTCCGGCGGCCAGTCAACGCTTGCGGTGCTGCTCGCGGAGCAGCGCGAACTAGAGGAACGGGTCCACAGGCTCGAGCCGTGCGCCGAAGCTGCGCTGATGATCGGGTATTACGTGCTGGCGTTTGCGGCGCGTGAGGACGAGGCGTTCGCGGCGCTGGCGCCGTTGCTCGACCCGGCGGCACGCCAGGAGCTCGCGGCCGACCACCACCAGATCGCCGAGGACCTCGCCTTGCTGGAGTGGCTTCTGAGCAACGGGACGGATTCGCCCGACATCGCCGTGTTGACCAGCTCGTTGATCCGCAGGATGCGGCAGCATGTCGACCGCGACGGGCGCCTGCTCGCACGGGCGGCCGGCATGTTGGGCACACGACGCCCGACCTGAAGGTCGAGTCTACTTCGGGGCGCTCAGGGTCCGGATGTACCCGACCAGGGCATTCATGTCGTCGCCGGAGATCTGCGGATGGCTCGGCATGAGCGGACGGCCCTTGATCGCGCCTCCCATCTTGATGACGTCGGCGATCTCCTTGTCCGTCAGGGTGTTCATGTAGACCGAGTCGGTGTGATCGCGCGGCGGAGGATTCAGCACGCCGGCGCCCGGTCCGTCTCCTTTTCCCCCTTCGCCGTGGCAGGCGACGCAGTTCGCCTTGTAGATCTCACGGCCCCGTTCGACCATCGCCGGGGTGACGGCCTTCGACGCCGCTGCCGCCGCCGGCTTTTCGCCCGGCGCCGAAGACGACGAGTCGCCTTCGGTCGAACATGCGGTCGCGATCCCGAAACTGGTGAGCGCCACCAGGAACATCAAGCCTCTCCTGATCATGAGAACGTAACCTCCTCTGCCGATGAAAGTGCCCGCGCCGGGGCGGGCGTCACGATCCGCCGGCGTCGCCGTGACGGCAACGCAAATCGGAGGGCGGCGCAGATGACCGGAGCGGTTGCCCAGACAGTGAGCGCTGCGAGCAGCAGGCCCGCGGCGCCGGCGTGCGAAAAGCGGGCGGCGATGTAAGCGCCGGCCGGGCCCATCAGGTACAGATCCGGCTCGAGCGCCAGCACGCCGAGAACGCGGGCCGCGTCGACGGGATTGACGATCAGCGCGGCCGCCAGCCACTCCGCCGGCATGCCGTTCGCGGCCAGCGAACCCATCAGCAACAGGTCGTAGAGGAGGACGAAGCCGAACCACGCAAACACCGCTGTGCCTTGTGCCTGAACCGCCGAACGGCTCGAGACGGAAATGAGCAGCCCGACTCCGGCCATCGCCGCCCCGGCCAGAGCCGCGATCGCAGGAAAGAGCAGGAAGTGGCCGACCATGCTCGAGCCGGCCGTCATCCCGATCAGCACGCCGGCGGGCAGGAACCCGGCGAGGGTTGCAAGCGTCAATGCCGAGAGCAGCCCGGCGTGTTTGCCGAGTAAAAGGCCCGTGCGGGTGAGCGGCTGCGCGAGCAGGTGTTCGAGCGTCCCTCTGTCGCGCTCGCCAGCGATGGAGGCGGCCCCCATCAAGACGGCCACCAGAGGCGAGAGCAGCAGGCAGAGGTTCATCAAGGTCGCGGTTGTCCGTCCGAATGCCTGCAGGGCCAGACCCGACGTGCTGTCGATGCCCGTCAGCGTCGCGGCGCCGCCGAGCGCGCCGAGCAGCGACGCATACCCGATCAGCCAGCGGTTGCAGACGGCGTCGGTCAGCTCTTTCCGGATGATCGGCGCAATTCTCCCGGCCGGCGCCGGGCGCGACCCGGCCGCACCCGTCGAATGCCTCGAAACGGAACCCCCCGGCAGAGGACGGTCGTCACAGGCGAGCACATGACCGTTTTCGAGCACGATTCGCCGGTGCCCGACCTCCATCAGCTCGACGCCACCGTGAGTCGAGACCAGCACCGTGCGTCCTTCGGC
Organism: Vicinamibacterales bacterium; assembly: GCA_035250005.1. Taxonomy (GTDB): domain Bacteria; phylum Acidobacteriota; class Vicinamibacteria; order Vicinamibacterales; family 2-12-FULL-66-21; genus JACDCA01. The sequence continues at coordinate 2,155 of DATFFM010000142.1, forward strand.
GGCGACCTGCCGCAGCCGATCCGCGAGCCACTGACGGCTTGCCGCATCGAGGCTGGCGCTCGGCTCGTCGAGGACCAGGATCCGCGGATCGGTGAGCAACGCGAGCGCGAAGCCGAGCCGCTGGCGCATGCCGCCGGAGAGCTCGCTCACCTTGGTCGATGCGTGGCTGCTCAGGCCGGCTTCGTCGAGGAGCGCCGCGCAGCGCTCGCCGGGCGCGCGACGGATGGCGGCATAGAATCGCATCGTGCCCTCGACGGTGAGATCGGGATGAAGTCCGCCGCTCTGGGGCATGTAACCGATGCAGGAGCGGACCGTCTGCCCGTCGGTGAGCGGGTCCCGGCCGGCCACCCGGATCTCACCTTCGAAATCGGTGATGCCCAGGATGCACCGGAGCAGGGTCGACTTGCCCGCGCCGTTGGCGCCGAGGAGCAGGGTGACTTCGCCGGCGTGCAGCGTCAACGACACGGCTGACAGCGCGCTGCGGCGGCCGTAACGTTTCGTGACGTCTGTGACTTCGATCATCGCCAGCCTCGGCCGCGCACCGTCATGAGCGGGCGGTCGTCAACGAGGACCGGCGCCTGGCGGTAGAGCGGGAACATCCGCGCCGCGGCCTCGAGTGCGAGATGCGCGGGCGTATAGAGAAACGCCTGGACGAGCGGATTCCGCCTGACCACTGCGTCCATGACATCGGTCAGGGTGTGCGGGATGTCGCCGATGCCGTCGTGATCCGCGTCGAAGCCCCGGTACTGGCCCCACGAGTTGCCGCGTCCGTCGCGCGACCATCGCATCGCCGCTGAGAGTTGCCTGCCGAGCGGACGGACGTCGGTCAGGTTCTCGGCAATGCGGTTGCCGGTCACCGTAAGCGCCGCGTTACTCTGCAGGGCGAGCCCGACTTCGTTTCCCGCGATCAGGTTTCCGGCGAAGACGGCATCCTGCGAGGGGTCGGAAGGCACCCCTTCGGCGTAGACGCCGATTCGGTTGGCCAGGATCTGGTTGTCTTCCGCCACGAGATCGCCGATGTCCTTGAGAAGCACGCCGTAGGCGGCCGCCCCCTCGCGGTGCTGCTGGATGCGATTGCCTCGCAGCACCAGACGGTCCGACATCATCAGCGCCGCGCCCAGCAGATTGGCGGTAACCTCGTTGCTCTCGAAGGTGGCGTGCCGCGAGTACATCGAGTGCAGACCGTAGCGGCAATTCGTGACCACGTTGCCGGCGACCACGATGCGTTCGGTGAACGAGAGGTAGATGCCGTCGCGGGCGGCCGAGATCCGGTTGCGGAGCAGCCGGCTGTCGTTGAGGTTCCAGGCGCTGATCCCGTGCCCGGGGCGTGCCCCGTGCGACTCGCCGGGCGTGATGACGTTGTCCTGCACGACCGAGTGGCCGCCGCCGCCGATGTGGATCCCGAAGTAGACATCGTGGATCCGATTGGCCTCGATCCGATGTCGATTCCCCGTGACCTTGATGCCCGCGGCTTCTTCGGTCACCTGCCGTCCACTGTTGCGTACCGTGAATCCGCGAAACACCACGTCATCGCCCGCGATCGTGACGACGCTGCCGAGCCCGGCGCCATCGATGACGGCACCGCTCTTCGCCACGACCGAGAGCGGGCCGCGGATGGTCACGGGTCCCTGGTGCACACCACTCTCGATGACGATCGTGCTGCCGCGCGGCGCCGCATCGATCCGGGGCTGGAGGAGGGGGGCGGGTTGCGCCGACGCCTCCATCGCGGGGACGACCAACAGGGCGGCAACCGCCGCCGCGATCGCGGCGCGCCGGCCCCGCGCTACGGTCGAACGCGTCTCGAACCGCTGGCCGAGGCGGCCGCCGAGAAACAGCAGCAGTGCGGCGCCGACCAGGCAGGCGAAGCCCCACGAAACCATCGCATGCGATTCGAAATTCCCCATCCCGGTTTCGCCGATTACAAGTGGCGTGAAGGGCTTCAGCCGGATCGGGGCGGTCGGATTGAGCGCGTGCCCGAACTGATACAGCCGCCACTGGAGGTCCGCCAGGATCACGAGCGGAACGGTCGCCGTTGCGAAGATCGCAAGGCGTCGCAGCCACCGGTGCAGCGGCGAGAGCAGGCAGAGCGCAGCCAGCACCGCGATGCCGATGGGGAACATCGCTGTTTCGAATGCCGGCGCCTCGATTGGGGGCATGCCGATGTAGTGATTCAGGATGTTCAGTTCGTGCAGGTCGCCCTTCATGCCGGTACCGAAGGCATGCAGGTGCAGCCCCTTGCGATACTGCGGCGCCTCCATGGTCATGCTCCACAAAGGGAGTTTGGTGCTGAGCGCAACGAGCCCGGCCGCCGTGATTGCCACACCCAACCGAATCGCACGCGCCCTGGTCACGATCCAGCCTCCGTCGTCAGCAGTTCAGAGACCGAGCGCACAATCCGGCCGCGATGTTTCGCCGCGGCACGTTCAGCGCCCGCGACGCTGCGGTAGGCGAGGGTGCCGCCACTCATGGGCGAACGGAACTCGGTCGAGGTCACGAACACGGCGTCCGGTCCATTGATCCATTCGCGATCGTCCGCGTCGTGGAACCAGAAGGTGAGCGTCCCCGCGGCCGAGCGGGCCGCATTCCGCAGGCACCCGATGTCGTCGAATACGCGGGCGTCCGACCCTGGCGCCTGATAGGCGGCGGCGTAGAGCGGCTCACTGATCAGCATGCCGCAGTGGCTGCAGGCCGTCCGGTCCACCACGATCTGCGGTGGCCCCGAGGTCGCCGCGCTGCAACCGACCAGGAGCAGCGCAAAGCAGGTCACGATGGTCAATTCCAAACTCCAAACTCCAAACTTCAAACGCGTCCAAACTCCAAACCTCAAACGTGTCCCGTTTGTGGTTTGTAGTTTGAAGTTTGGAGTTGACATGACTCTCCTCACCTGAGAGCTCCTTACCGCTCGACGATGAGCCAGCCCTGCATCTCGAGATGCAGCGCCGAGCAGAACTCGGTGCAGTAGTAGCTGTAGGTGCCGGGCTTGTCGACGACGAACTCCACCGTCGTCGTCTCGCCCGGATCCAGGCTGACCATCACGTTCTTCGTCGGCATCGCAAAGCCGTGGGTGGCGTCGGGCGTCTGTTCCGAGTTGGTGAGGTGCACGATGATCCGGTCGCCGACCTTCGCGGTGACGATGTCGGGCGTGAAGTGGCTGCGGACGACGTTCATCCAGACTTCCACCACGCCGGGTCGGCGCTCGATGCGGGCGTCTTTCTCGCTGGCGAGCGCATTCGGGCTCTTCCGGTTCGACGCCGGCGACATGCCGGCCGAATAGACCTCATGAGCCTTGATGATGTCGGCCTTGACCATCTGCGCGTAGTGCGGTTCGCCGAATCCGATCGGCATGTCGGCCAGCAGCTCCATCTTCGCGCCCGAGATGTCGATCAACTGGAAGTTCTGCGGATGAAGCGGCCCGACGTTGGTGTGCCGGTCGATCGACCACTTGTTCATCGCCACGAGATACTTGCCCTGCGGGTCCATCGTATCCCCCTGCGCCGTCGCGAGGTGCCCGATGTTGTAGTGGATCGACACCTTGTCGACCAGCTTAAACGCCCGGTCGGCCGGGTGGTACGGTTCGCCGAGAGTCCATTTCGCGACCGCGCTCTCGAGATAGAGGCTGGTGTAGGCGTTCCCCTGGTGGTCGTACTGCGTGTGCAGCGGACCCGCCCCGAGCTCCACCTTGCCGGCGACGACGGCGTCGAACTTCAGGATCGGGACGCCGTAGCGGTCGGTGCCCTCGTAGTTCTTCGATTCGATCGCCTTCCTGATCAGGTCGAAACCGTAGACGGTGGCGTGCGGATCGAGCTTGCCGGAGACGGTGATGTAGTCCCCCTTCGGCGCGATATCGACCCCGTGCGGGCTCCGCGGCTCGGGCGCCAGGTGCAGCAGGCCCTCCGTGACGGCGGTTTCGAGCGAGATGACGCGGATGCCATTCAACTCGGTGTACTTGCCGGCCGCCACGACCTGCTCGGCCTTCTTCCAGTTGATGATGTGGAGATAGTCGAAATCGAGCTTCGAGGCGCCCACTTCGATCGGCGGTTTGCCCTGCTGGATTCCGCCGGTGGCCATCTCGACGTTGTAGGAGTTGATGAACGCGTAGCCGTCGCTCGCGCCCTTGCCGGCGTCGGCCAGGTCCTGTGTGTAGGGCGGCAGCTCGATCTGGAAGCTCCGGCTCAGATCCATCCGGCCGGTCTGCGGATTCACGCTGACGAACGTCGAATAGCCCCGGTAGATGTCGGCGTAGCGGTTCAGGTGATCGTCCAGCGTGGCGATCTGCCCCTTGCTTGCGTTCCAGGCCTTCAGCGCAGGGACTTTGGAGGAGATGTGCACGTACTGGGTTTCGGGGGTGGCGAAGATGCCGCCGTGTGACGTCTGGAGGTTGGGGACCTGGAGGATCTGTTTGGCGCGGAAGTCGGACAGATCAACCATGCCGATCCGGCCATGCGCGCGGTCGTTGATGTAGAGCCACCGGCCGTCGTACTTGCCGGCGGTCTCGCTCAGCGCTGGATGGTGCGCGTCGCCCCAGCGCAGCGGCTCTTTCGGGCCGTTGCCATTCGGGTCCGCGATCCCGCCGCCATTGCCATTGCCGTTGGTATGCGTCGGGTGATCGTTGCCGCTGCCGGTGCCGGCGAGTGACATCTCCGACCAGTCCGCGCCGTACCCGTAGCCCTGCCACGGCTCGGGTGTGAAGACGGCGATCGTCTTGAGCAGCCGCATCGACGGTATGCCGAGGACGTGGACCTGGCCGGAATGCCCGCCCGAGGCGAACAGCATGTACTCGTCGCGCCCGCCCGGAGCCACGAACGTCTTGATCGCGTGAGCGGCGTCCTCGGGGCTCAGGCCGCGTGACTGCGCGAGATCGAGCAGCTGCGCCTGGCCGCCGCCGGTCGCGCGCCGGCCGCAGGCTCCGATCGTGGCTGCCACGACGACGACGAGCGGCAGCACCACCAGTAGAAACTTCTTCATCACCCTTCCTCCGTCAGTACGCATTGATATGCTGGGCCGAGTATTCGCCGGCTGCGGGTGCGCGCCTATGACGTGCGTCATACGACGGCGGAACGGCAGGTTTTCGGGGGATTAGAAGGGCCGAACGGGCGCGAAACGGAAAGTGCCCTCGAAGATCACCGGGCCCGACGGCACTTGCAGCCGGCCGGCCGGCCGGTTCAGTTCCCGCAGCGGGATCGCCGGATCCTGTGCAAACCCGGCGGCGGCCAGCTCCTCGACGAGCTGCCCGCGGGTGAGGAAGCACTGCGGCTCGCCCGAGAACTGGGTGAAGACGAAGGCCTCGCCCTGAACCGGCGCGGCGGTGGCGGGCAACGTGTTCCGGGAGAACGTGAACACGAAGAGCGCCGCGCCCGGTTTTGCGGCCCGTGCCGCGTCCCGCACGCTGCGCCGGAACTCGTCCGAGCTGCGCGCCAGGTTCCAGATGCCGTGCGCGACGATGAAATCCATGCTCCGGTCGCGCACAGGCAGACGGTCCATCGAGGCCTGGGCCACACGAAGGCGGCCGGCCAGATCCTCTCCACGCGCGCGCCGCGCGGCCGCTTCGAGCATTGGCCACGACCGGTCGATGCCGAAGACCTCCCATCCGGCGCGCGCCAGCGGCAGCGCGTTGCGCGCCGCGCCGCATCCGATGTCGAGCATGCACGGCCCCGCGCCGCGGGAATGTTCGAGGTCCGCGAATCGCGTCAGCGCGGAATTGGCCGCCGATTGCACGAAGCCGGCGACCATCCCCGGCGTGCTCCAGGTGTCCATGGCTACCTGGCGGAGCATCGCGTCGCGACGCGGCCCGAGGTGATGCGGGTCATGGCGCGCTGGCGATGTTCGCCTTCGCGCGTCGTCCCTCGCGCTCCAGCCTGCCCGCATACCGGCTGAGCGCCTGCCTGGCCCGCGCCGTCGCGGTCGTCACGCTCTTGTAGATGTCTTCGTCTTTTGCCCTCGCCACGATCTCGCCGAACGGCTTCAGCGCAATCTCGATCAGCGTCACCTTGTCGGCCGGGCCCTTGCGCGGGCCGTTCACATCCGAGAGCCGCATGTCGACGCGCTGGACATACCGTGCGTGCACCCGCAGCGCCGAATACAGCCGGCGGGCGATGTGCTGGTCCAGGGCCTCCGAGGCGTCGAACTCGTTTCTGATGCTGATCGGGATGTTCATCGAGGGGCCTCCGTGTGGGTGCGGGATGAGCCAGGTCTGAGGAAATCTTAACCGGGAAGCCGTATGACCTGCGTCATACGGCGAAACCTCGTCCCTTGATACCGTGAATCCTTCTGAAGGGGTTGATGCACGTCACAGGTCACACCACCGTCGGCGAGATCGTGGCCGGCGATTTTCGTCCGGAGTCGGCGGGGGCCGCCGTCGCCCGCATCCGGGAGTTGACCAGCGACTTCCGCGTGCCGGAAGACGGCTGCACGACCTATCGCGTATGCCTGCAGGCGCTCGAGGCTTCGAGCAGGATCTGCACGCGCACGTGCATCTCGAGAACAACATCCCGTTTCCAAAGGCGCGCAAACTCGCGTCACCGGCGTCCGCCTGAGCGTGGTGAGGAGTCACGTGATGACTCGGATCCCGCTGCATCCCAGGAACCCCGAGCGAATCTGCTGGGGGTGTGACCGATACTGCCCGGCCGAAGACCTGGCATGCGGCAACGGCACGATTCGCACGCTTCATCCCATCGAGCTGTTCGGGGACGACTGGGACGGATCGGCTGTTACCTTTCTGCCCCTGCGCACTCTGTTCGAGCAGGGGCAGATGAAGTGCTGCTCCCGACCGCCTCGCGTCATCGGCCCGACGCGATTCATACGGAGCGCCTCATGCGACTCATCGGTGCAGCCTCGATCGTCTTCGTTCTCGCGCTGACCTTCGCGCTCTCGGGACCTGGTTCGGCCACACCGGCAGCCCAGCGGCCCGGCAGCTCCGGAGAGGACCGGAACCCGAGACTCCTGGAGGGCCAGGCGATCTTCCGGTTCGACACCTTCGGCGACGAACAGTTGTGGACCGACGTGCTGCGGATGCACGAAGCGATTGCCACCGTCGACCCTGCGACGGCCCTGAGCGTTGGCCTGAAGGTGGACGTGGAGGCGCTGCCTGCCGAGGTCGTTGCGGCGATTCGGGCCGGCCAGGTCGATCTGACGAGCCCGGCCGTAACGACAGAGTTACTGCGTCTGAATGCGGTCGTCGGCGTCAAAGGGGCAGTCAGCGAGTCGGGCCAGCTCACCCGCGTCGGCATCACCTGCGCTCTGTGCCACTCGTCGGTCGACGATTCGTTTGCCCCCGGCATCGGGAAGCGAATGGACGGCTGGGCGAATACCGATCTGAACGTCGGGGCGATCGTGGCGCTGTCGCCGGCGCTGGACGAGGGCACGAAGGCCGAGTTCCGCACCTGGGGAGCCGGCAAGTACGATCCGCGGCATCACGCGTTCGACGGCTTCAACATCGTTCCGCTGAACAGCCCGTCACTCCCGATCGTGATTCCTCCAATCTACGGCCTGAAGGGAGTCGGCTTCGAAACGTTCACCGGCGACGGCCCGATCTCGTACTGGAACAGCTACGTCGGGGTGGGGCAGATGGGCGGCCATGGCAGCTTCAGCGACACGCGCATCGGACTGACGATCACGCAGACGCCGGACCTCGTTACCCCGAAGCTCCCGGCACTGCTCGAATACCAGTTGAGCCTCCGCGCGCCGATCGCTCCCGAAGGCAGCTTCGATCGGGCGGCCGCCCGTCGCGGTGAGCGTCTGTTCCGCAATGAGGCGGGATGCGCCACTTGCCACCGGTCGCCGAACTTCACCGACGTGCTGAGCGGTCCGACCGCGGCGGTGCCCTTCCTCCACGATGCCGCCGAGGTCGGCGCCGACCCGGCGTATGCCGCCCGGACCGCGACCGGAAAATACCGGACGACGCCGTTGCGGGGGCTCCTGCAGCATCCGCCGTACTTCCACGATGGGAGCGCGCCGGACCTTCGGGCGGTGGTCGACCACTATGACCGGCACTTCGGGCTGAAGCTCACGGCGGCGCAGAAGGCTGACCTCGTCGAGTTTCTGAAATCACTATGACACCCACACTCACCGTCACACGGACGTCGATCCTGGCGCTTTTGTTTGCTCTCGCGGTGCCCTGGGCAGGCGGCGCGGCTGATCCGACCCCTCGCACGATCACCATCGTTGCGGGCGACGAGATGAAATACAGCGTGACCGAAATCACCGCCAAGCGTGGCGAGCGGCTGCGTGTCGTGCTGATCGCCCGCGGGACCGTGCCGAAGGCGGCGATGGCGCACAACCTGATCCTGCTCGCGAAGGGCACCGACCCGGCCGCGTTCGTCAAAGCCTCGGCTCTCGCGCGCGACACCGGGTTCATCGCGCCGGCGCTGGCGAAGCAGGTTTTGGCCTCAACGCGGCTGGCAGGCAAAGGGGAGTCGGTCACGGTAGTCTTCGACGCGCCCAAGGCCGCCGGGCGGTATGACTACGTCTGCTCGTTTCCGGGCCACTTTCTGAACGGGATGCGCGGCGTTCTGGTCGTGAAATAGCGGTGGTTGCCCTGGCTTCGCGCGAGCCGGGACGCTACAGGATTCGCGCCAGCACGGCGGCGACGACGCGGTCGCAGCGCGGGCGCAGAAAGCGGAAGGTCTCTGGCGTCGCGATGCCGAATCGCTCGGTCACGTCCCGGCGCAGGGCGGCTCGGGCACGCGACAGCCGGGTCTTGACCACATCCTCGGTCACGTCGAGGATGGCCGCCACTTCCGCGGTGTTCATTCCCTCCACCTGGCGGAGCATGAACACTTCGCGCGCGCCGTCGGGCAGCTGGTCGATCGCGCTTTCGAGCAGGCTGCCGAGCTCCCGTGAAAACGCCTGCCGCTCCGGGTTGGCGCCGTAAGTCGAACCCATCTGAAACTCCACGTGAGAGTGGTGGTCGGGCAGGAACTCCGTCAGCCGGGCGCGGCGGCGCACCCGCGCCAGCGCCTCGTGGACGGCAATCCGCGTCAGCCAGGTCGAGAACTGCGCCCGGCCGTCGAACTGCTGCAGGTGGCTGTACGCATTCACGTAGGCCTGCTGCATGACGTCCTCGGCCTCGCTCTCGTCCTTGACGATCGCGCGGGCTGCGCGATAGATCCGCTCGTTGTGCCGCCGCATGAGCACTTCGAACAGCGCCGTCTGTCCGGCCAGGACATGGCCCACGACCTGTTGGTCCGACAGCGTGTCCCATTGCTCGAGAAGCGCCGCGTTCACCAGCCGCATTCGAATCCTTTCGAGGTGAGAGCCTCCGGGCCCTGCCCCATTAGAGTCGCCACCCGCTAAAAGGTGACGGACCCCGGACCCCGGACCCCCGGCCCCCGGCCCCTCTTAATCCACCCGCTCGAGCCGGTCGTTCGGCCGATACACCCGACCCTGCTTGGCGACCGGTGTTCCGTCGACCATGACCACGTCAGCCGTGAAGTCGAACCTCCCGGAAAACAGCGAGGAGCCGACGCCATACGAGTCCACCGGGACCCCTTCGGCCTCGAACCTCCGGATCTTGGCGGGGTCGAATCCGCCCGACACCGTGATCTGGACGTGGCCAAAGTTCTTCGCATCGAGGGCGGCGCGGACGTTGCGCACCAGCTGCGGGTTCACGCCGCGCGGATCGAACGCGCCCATCTCCGGGATGATCGAGCGGTCCACCATGGCCTCCGAGGTGTCCAGCCGCACACCGAAGAGCCGTGGACCCATGGCCCTGGCGACGGCCAGGGACGTCCCGACGCAGTCGTTGTCGAAGTCGACGAGCGTGATGATTCTCACGGCCTCGGGCAGCTGCGCGGCGAGCGCCCGCGTCGCTTCGACCGTGTCGCCGCCGAACGCCGCGATCAGGGCGTGCGGCACCGTGCCGATGCCCTCCGATCCCCACCACGAGGCCTGGGCATCGGTCGACACCCCGATCACGCCCGCAATATGCGCGGCGTAGCCGTCCCCGGTCTGCACCAGCCAGTGATCGAAGCGGGCGGGGAAGAACATCACCGGCTTGGGCCACGCGGCCTCCACGACCAGTCGTGTATTGGTCGCGACCCGGGTGCGGCGGGCGAGCACACCCAGATAGACGGTTTCGAGGTGCGCGAACGCCGGGTAGGGGCCGGTGATCAGCATCACGGTCTCCCCTGGCGCGGCCCGGTCGCCGTCCCTGAGCGCGAGTACTTCGATGTCGGTCCACTCGTACCCGGCTGTGAGGCACAGCTTGAGGATGGCGATCGCCTCGTCCACGCCGCCGAGCCAGGCCGTCTGCTTCTGGAACACCTGCACGGTGACGCGCGGGTTCCGGCCCGACGCTTCGAGGACGTCCCGCGCGCGGACGAAGTACTTGTCGGAGTAATAGCCTTCCCGGATGCGCTCCACCGGCAGGTGGAAGCGGTCCGGGGAGACCCGGTCGTGTGGACGGAGAGGCGGCGGGATGGCGGGCTGCGGCATCCGCCACAGCTTACCGGATGGCGCGCCCGCTACTTGATCTTCAGACTGCCTTTCATCGTCGGGTGGAACTGACAGATGTAGGCCAGATCCCCCGCGGTCTTGAAGGTGTGCTTCCACGACTCGCCGGTGGCGATCGTCCCGGAATCGAAGATGCCCTTCTTCGCCGACGTGGCGGTGTGCGGGATGATGTCCTTGTTGACCCAGACGACCGAGTCGCCGGCGGCGAGCGTGAGCGTCGCCGGTTGGAAACTGGTGGCGTCAACGGTCACGGTATGCGTGACCGGTTTCGGCGCCTTCTTCTGCGCGGCGCCGGCCCCGGCGCTGCCGATCAGCAGCGCCAGGGCGGTCAGGAGAACCCTTCTCGTCACTGGTACCTCAGTTCGCGGCCTTGAGCGACGACGCGACCTGCTTGGCGTGCTCGAGGTGCGCCACGAACGCCGGCCGCACCTTCACGAGCAGCGCTTTGAGCTCGGCGTTCTTGGCGTTGGGGATCAGGGTCTTGTCGACGGCTTCGAGCACCTGTGTGTGATACGCGACCTCGTGATCCATGTACGCCTTGTCGAACGCGGCGCCCTTCAGCTTCTTGAGGTTCGCGAGGTTCTTTTCGCCGCCGTCCTTCAGGGCCTTGCTGGTGGCGTTGTCTTCCGGCGTCACCTTGAGCTTGGTCACGAGATCGACCGCCGACTTGTTGACGCCCTTGTGGTCCGTGATCATCCGCTCGGCAAACTTCTTGACTTCGGCGTTCGCCGACATCTTCGCGGCAAGCTCGCCCGCATCGATGTCCACCTGGTTGGCGGTGACGACGATGGACGCGATTTGCGCGTCATTGATGTCCTGTGCGCCCGCTGCCGGGGCAACGAGGAGCAGACCTGCAAGTACGCTGGCTGAAAGCTTCACGAGCATCTCCCTTCCTGAATGAACGATCTCTATTTCTCACGACTGAGCCGGTGCTTGACCGCCGCGACGATCCGGTCACACCGCTGGCCGGCGAACGCGAACACGTCCATGGTGGCCACATCCATGTCGCGGGCAAGGGCTTCCCGCAGAAGCGCCCTCGCCCTGAAGAGCCGGGTGCGAACGGTGGCGGCGGGAATCCCCAGGCACGCGGCCGTTTCTTCCCCGCTGAGCTCCTCGACCTCGCGCAGCACGAACACGGTCCGAAACGCGACCGGTAACTCGTCAATTCGGCGCTCGAGCAGCTTTCGAACTTCGGCTCGCAACGCGGCGGCCGGGGGCGACTCCGAGACCTTGTCGGGGTACTCCCGCGGTCCATCAGCCGGTCTGCCGCCCGGGTCGCTGATCGAGACGACTACGCTATCACGCTTCCGGCGGCGCAGGCGCATCAGCGCCCGGTTGACGACGATCCGCACCAGCCACGTACTGAGTTGAGAGTCGCCGCGGAACTCGGCCATGTTCCGGTACGCATCCAGGTAGGCATCCTGCAGGACGTCCTCTGCCTCTCCGTCGTCCTTGAGAATGGCGCGGGCTACCCTGAAGAGCCTCCCGTTGTGCCGGCGCATGAGCGATTCGAACGCCCGGTGGTCATCGGCCTCGAGCTTCTGGTTACGCACCACATCGATTTGATGCATGCCGGGCCGGATCCGTTCCCGCCGCACTCGCGGCACCGCTCCCGTCCACCCTGCTGATCATGGGGATTTACAACAAGCTCGTGAAACAACTCGGGTCCGATCGAACCAAAAACGCAGTCTAGCCAACCCCACCAGCGGCAGACAAGTCGTTCGTTCGGGGCGGCCGGCTGCGTCCCGAACGCGTTCCCAAGTCCACCGTTAGTCCCCACCAGCCGCCCGCGGTAAGATTCCCGGCGAAAACGGCCGGTCCGGCCAGAGGATCCGGCCGAAGTGTGTAAAAGGACTTCGAAGCCATGGCGTCTGCCTTCCCCCCGACGCGACATTCCGTCATCGAACGGCTCCGCAGGGACGATGCCCAGGAGCGCCGCGCCGCGTTCAGCGATCTGGTGGACGGCTACTGGAAGCCCGTCTACAAACACCTCCGCGCGACGTGGCAGCTCAGCCCCGAAGATGCGCAGGACCTGACGCAGTCGTTCTTCTCGGATGCGTTTCAGAAGGCGTGGCTCGAAAAGTATCAGCCTGAGAAAGCGCGCTTCAGGACATTCGTGCGGGTCTGCGTCGATCGATTCGCGATGAACGTGCGCCAGGCATCGGCACGCGCGAAGCGCGGCGGCGATGTCCGGGTGGTGTCGCTCGACTTCGAAGGGGCCGAGCAGGAAGTGCGCGCGCAGTCGCTCGGTTCGCCCGCCGACGCCGAAGATTTCTTCCGTCACGAGTTCGTTCGCGCCCTGCTCCAGCGGGCCGTGAGCGAGGCCCGCGCCGAGATGGAGCGCACCGGCCGCGGCCTGCACTTTCAGCTGTTCGAGCGCTACGACCTCGAGCCGGACGACCAGGTGAGCTACGCGAGTCTGGCGATCCAGTTTCAGCTCACGGAATCACAGGTCACCAACTATCTCGCGCACGTGCGCCGGACGTTCCGCGCGCATGCGCTCACATCATTGCGCGGGCTGTGCGGCACCGACGAAGAGTTCCGCCGCGAGGCACGGGAGCTCTTCGGCATGGAGGTCCGGTGACGCGAGGGTGTGAGTCATGAGCGCCTTCCTGCCCGACGAGGCGATCGCGCGTCTTCAGGCGATGGCGAACTGGCCCGATTTCGAAGCGGAACGCTACACGATCCTGGACGAGCTCGGGCGCGGCGGCATGGGCGCGGTCTACCTCGCGCTCGATGCACGGCTCGGGCGGGAGGTCGCGATCAAAGTGTCGGCCGGCGTTCCCGGCGCCGAGGTCGAGCGCCGGCTGAATGAAGAAGCCCGCATCCTCGCGGCACTGGAGCACCCGGGGATCGTGCCGATCCATGACGCGGGGCGCCTGGCCGACGGACGGCTGTTCTATGTCATGAAGCGCGTCCGCGGCGCGACGCTGTCGGAGCACCTGCGGGGCGTGCCGTCGCTCAGCGAGCGGCTCGGTATTTTCGAACGCATCTGCGAGGCCGTGCACTTCGCGCATGCGCAGGGCATCGTGCATCGCGACCTCAAGCCCGACAACGTGATGATCGGCGAGTTCGGCGAGGTGCTGGTGATGGATTGGGGAGCCGCGCAGGCCTGCGGACCGGCCGACGGCAGGACCGTGCTCGGGACGCACGGCTTCATGGCGCCGGAGCAGGCAAGAGCGGACGCCATCGACGCACGGGCGGACGTGTATTCCCTCGGCGCCGTCCTGTCGTGGCTGTGCGAGGGGAGCACGGCGCCCCGGGCGCTGCGGGCCATCTGGACCCGCGCCATGGCGCCCGCGCGGGAGGGCCGGTATCCCTCGGCCTCGGCGCTTGCCGCCGACGTCGCCCGGTTCCGCGCCGGTCACGCAGTGGACGCACACCGCGAGTCAGTGCTCGAGCGGGGAGCGCGGTTCGCGCGCACGTATCGCGTCGCCATCATGCTCGTGCTCGCGTACATCGTCATGCGCGCGGTCGTGGCTTACGTCAGGAGCTAGTGGACAACTAGGAGCTGGAATGATGAAAAAACCTGTGTTGGGCATGGTCCTCGGCGGGATCCTCGGCGTGTTCGACGGGCTCTCGGCACTGGCGTCGGCGCCAGAGGTGGCGCCCCAGATCGTGGGGATCGTGATCGGATCCACTTTCAAGGGATTGCTGGCGGGCGTGCTGATCGGGTGGTTCGCCAGAAAGGTGCAGTCGATCCCCGCCGGTCTGCTCGTCGGGCTTGCCGTCGGGGCCTTCTTTGCCTATCTGGTCGCCGCAATGCCGTCGCCCGACGGCAAGCACTATTACTGGGAGATCATCCTTCCCGGCAGCGTGCTCGGGCTGATCGTCGGTTACGCGACGCAGAAGTACGGCGCGCCCCCGGCGGTCAGCCGGCCCTGAACGGATGCGGCGGGCGACCGGCGGTTACGCGCGCGCCTCGACGGCGACTCGCCCGCTGAGCACCTGCCGCCACTTCCACATCGCGTTGCCGAGGATCACGACGACGCAGATCATCATGATCACGGTCAGCGTCGTGTTGAGCCAGCCCTGAAAATTGAGCGACGTGTCAGGGCCGATCGCCATCGGCCAGAAGTTATCCCGAACGCTCAACACCCCGGCCGTCAGCGTAGTGAACGCCACGAAGGCGAGCGGCACCAGCGTGACCCAGACGTATCTCGCCTTGCCGGCATTCACGATGATCGTGGTCGCCACGGCGAGCGCCAGCGCGGCGAGCAGCTGGTTCGCGATGCCGAACATCGGCCAGATCGTGCTGATGCTGCCGGTCCAGATGAAATAGGCCCAGCTGCAGACGACCAGCAGCGTGGAGAAGACCGCCCCCGGCATCCACTCCTGCCGCGCCATGGGGGCGTAGAACTGTCCGAGGAACTCCTGCACCAGAAAGCGGGCGACGCGCGTGCCGGTGTCGATCGTGGTGAGGATGAAGAGCGCCTCGAACATGATCGCGAAGTGATACCAGTAGTCCATCAGCCCGCGCATCCCGGGCAGGCCCGAGAAAATCTGGGCGATCCCGACGGCGAGCGACACCGCGCCGCCGGGCCGGCCGCTGACGGTTTCGCCGACCGCGGACTCGAGGTCCGGAAGATTCACGACCGGGATGCCCAGGTTCGCAAACGTGGCGGCCGAGGTGTTGATGGCGAAGTAGTCGCCCGGGAACATCGCGCTCGCCGCGATCAGCGCGATCACCCCGACCAGCCCTTCGATGAGCATCGCGCCGTAGCCGATCGGCCGGATGTCGGACTCGCGGTCGATCATCTTCGGCGTCGTCCCCGACGCGATCAGTGCGTGAAAGCCGGAGATGGCGCCGCATGCGATCGTGATGAACGCGAACGGGAACAGTGGACCGGGGATGATCGGGCCGCCGCCGCCGGTGAACTCCGAAAAGGCCGGCATGTGCAGCTCCGGATTCACGATCACCACCGCGATGACGAGAAACGCGATCGTGCCGATCTTCATGAACGAGCTGAGATAATCGCGCGGGCAGAGCAGCATCCAGACCGGCAGCACCGAGGCGATGAAGCCGTAGGCCGCCATCGCCACGATCAGCTGCTCACGCGACAGGACGAACCAGTGCCCGATGGATGAGGCGGCAATCGGCTTCCCGAGGATGACGGCCAGGAAGAGACCGACGACCCCGATGATCGTCGCTTCCGCAATCCGGCCCTTCCGGAAGCGGTACATGTAGAGGCCCATGAACAGCGCGAGCGGAATCGACACGCCGATCGTGAACGTCCCCCAGGCGCTCTCCTGGAGAGCATTGACGACCGCAAGGCCGAGGCCGGCCAGCGCAATGACGATGATGAAGAGGATCGCGACGGCTGCCATCACGCCGGCGAGGGGACCGATTTCCGAGCGCGCGATCTCGGCCAGCGACCGGCCGCCGCGGCGGGTCGACGCCCACAGGATCATATAGTCGTGGACCGCCCCGGCGAGGCAGACCCCGGCGACGAGCCAGATGAGTCCGGGGGCGAAGCCGAACTGGGCGGCCAGCACCGGACCGATCAGCGGGCCGGCCCCCGTAATGGCCGCAAAATGGTGACCGAATAGGACCAGCCGGTGCGTGGGGTGGTAGTTGTGTCCGTCATTCCGGACGTGCGCGGGCGTCACCCGCGAGTCGTCCAGCGACATGATCCGCGCAGCGATGAAGGCGCTGTAGTAGCGGTAGGCGATCGCCAGAATACAAAGAACTGGAAGGATTACGTAAAGCGCACGCATCGTGTCGTTGGCAGTCTAACAAACCCCGGCTGAGGCTCGGTACACACGTTGCAGCCTGAAACCATTACGACTCACGGGCGTCCAAGCCGTAGGACAATTGCAGAGTCCGGAGCGTCCCGGCCGTCCTCCGAAGAGGCCGCTGTGGGCAGGATCACCCGGGCAGGTTAGAGGCAGCAGCATGAGCATTCCATCCCGTTTCGCGGCGCTGGCGGTCACGGCCCTCCTGTTCATCCCCTCTGTCGGCTCAGCCCAGGGGGATTATTTCGGCCAGAACAAGGTCCAATATCGCCAGTTCGACTTCAAAGTATTGAAGACCGAGCACTTCGACGTCTACTACTACCCGGAAGAAGAGCCGGCGGCCCGGGTGGCGGCGCGCATGGCGGAGCGGTGGTACGGCCGGCTGTCGCGGCTGCTCGTTCACGAGCTCCGCGGCCGGCAGCCGCTGATCCTGTACGCCAGCGGCCCGCACTTCCGCCAGACGAACACGATCCAGGGGGCCATCGGCGAAGGGACGGGCGGGGTCACCGAAGCTTTCAAGCGCAGGATCGTCCTGCCGCTGGCCGGTCCGCTCGAGGCCACCGATCACGTGCTCGGCCACGAGCTGGTGCATGCGTTTCAGTACGACATCACCGGCACGAACGTGAACTCGAACACCGCCGGAGCGCTGGCGCTGCCGCTGTGGTTCATCGAAGGCATGGCCGAGTACCTGTCGATCGGGCCCTCGGATGCGCACACGGCGATGTGGATGCGTGACGCCGCCCGCCGCGAGCGGCTGCCCGCGATCGACGATCTCGACAATCCGCGCTATTTCCCGTATCGGTACGGCCATGCGCTTTGGGCATTCGTCGCCGGCAAGTACGGCGACAAGGCGGTCGGCTCACTGCTGCGCGCTGGCGCGGTCGCGCAGGGCTACCAAGAGGCCTTCCAGGCTGTCCTCGGCGTGGATACCAAGGAGTTGACGAAGCTCTGGCACGAAGCGGAGTTTGCCGCCTACCGGCCGGTGGCCGAATCCACCACTCTCGCCGGCCGCATCGCGCGCCCGGTCATCGTCAATCAGACCGAGAAGGGGCCGAAGCTCAACGCCAGCCCCGAGTTGAGCCCCGACGGGTCGAAGTTCATGTTCTTCTCGGAGCGCGATCTCTTTTCCATCGACTTGTATCTTGCCGAGACCGCCACCGGAAAGGTGATTCGCAAGATCACCGATACGGCCACGAACCCTCATTTCGAGAGCCTTCAGTTCCTGGGTTCGGCCGGCGCATGGGATCCGGGCGGCACGCGTTTCGTGGTGCCGGCGATCAGCAAAGGGGAGTCCGTCCTCGCGATCTTCAACGCCGGCAACGGCAAGAAGGAGCGTGAGATCAAGATCGAGGGGGTCGACGAAGTGCTGAACCCGACGTGGTCCCAGGACGGCGGCAGGATCGTGTTCTCCGGGCTGGTCGGCGGTTACAACGACCTGTTTCTCTATGATCTCGGCGCGAGCGCCCTGCGGCGCCTCACGACCGACTCCTTCGCCGAGATGGATCCGGCGTTCTCGCCCGACGGGACCCAGATCGCGTTTGCCACCGACCGCTTCACGACGAAGCTCGAACAGCTCGACATCGGCGAGCCGCGGCTGGCGATCATGGATCTGCAGAGCGGCGCCGTTCGCGAAGCGGGAGGGTTCCAGGGCGCGAAGAACATCGGCCCGCAGTGGGGCGGCGATGGCCGCTCGCTGTTCTTCCTGTCGGACCGCGAAGGGATCACGAACATCTATCGCCTCCCGCTCGGCGGCGGTGAGCCTGTGCAGCTGACCAACCTGGTCACCGGTGTCAGCGGCATCACCGAGCTGAGCCCGGCGATGTCGGCGGCGGGTGGCCGCCTGATCTTCAGCGCCTACGAAGACGACGGTTATAACGTCTACGCGCTCGAGACCGAGACCCAGCTGGCCGGCACCCCGCTGGTGGACCTTCCGGGGAACCCCGCGGTCCTGCCGCCCAGGACTTCGGTCGAAGGGGCGGTCGCGACCGCCCTCGAGAGCGCCACGCTCGCGCTGCCGCCGGAGGAAGCCAAGCCGGAGGAGGAACCCTACCGGCCGAAGCTCACGCTCGATTTTGCCGGCCAGCCGACCGTAGCGGTTGGCGCGGATCCCTTCGGGACGTATGCGGCCGGTGGCGTGTCGTTTCTCTTCAGCGACATGCTCGGCAATCACACCGTCGGGGTCTCGGCGCAGGTCACCAGCCGGTTCGACGAGTTCGGCGGCGGCCTGTTCTATCTGAATCGATCCCGCCGATGGAACTACGGCATCGGCCTCGATCAGACGCCGTACGTCTCCCGTGGATTCCAGGCCGGCGTGGTCAGCACGCCCGAAGGGGACGTGTACGTGGAGAACGAATTCCGGATCCTCCAGACCGATCGTTCGCTCTCCGGCGTCGTGGCGTATCCGTTCAGCCGCGCGTCGCGCGTCGAAGTCTCGGGCGGTCTGCGACAGATCGGCCTGAAGCAGGACGTCCGGTCGCGCACGTTCGCGCTGCCGAGCGGAACTTTGATCGACCAGCGCGACGAAGACCTCGGCTCGTTCGAGGATCTCAATCTCGGCCAGGCGTCGGCGGCGCTGGTGTACGACACCTCGATCTTTGGCGCCACCAGCCCGATCCGCGGCAGCCGGTATCGTCTCGAGTATTCGCAGAGCGCCGGATCGCTCACCTACTCGGGGCTGCTTGCCGACGTTCGGACCTACGTCATGCCCGTGCGTCCGGTGACCTTCGCGCTGCGGGGTCTGTACTACGGCCGCTACGGCAGCGACTCGGAGAACGAGCGGCTGCCCGCGATGTACCTCGGGTATGCGGGGCTCGTGCGTGGCTACGACCCCGGATCGTTCGAGAGCGGCGAGTGCGGGATCCAGCCGGATGGCTCCTGCCCGGCCTTCGACCGGCTGATCGGCAGCAAGATCGCGTTGGCGAACGTGGAGATGCGCGTGCCGCTGTGGTCGTTGTTCGGCGGCGACAACTTCTACGGTCCACTGCCGGTCGAACTGGCGCTGTTCGGCGACGCCGGCGTGGCGTGGGGGCGCGGGTCGCGCCCGAGCTTCGCCGAAGGGGACCGTGAGCCGGTCACCAGCATCGGCGCGGCGATCCGCGCCAACGCGTTCGGTTTCGCGGTCGTCGAGATCGACTACGTGAAGCCGCTGAACCGGGACCGGGGCTGGCTCTGGCAGTTCTCGTTGCGCCCGGGGTTCTGACGCAGAACTGACGTGACACGCGCTGCGGCCGGCCAGGGGCGTCCGCGATTCAACCCTGCCGCAGCGCCTTGAGCGGATCGATGCGCGCCGCGCGGATCGCCGGCCCCAGGCTGGCGGCCGCGCCGGCGCCGAGCATGGCCAGCGCGATCGCCGCGAGGATCGGGAGATCGAACGGCGAGATCGCGACGAGAAAGCTCGAAAGCGCCAGCGCGCCCAGGCTGCCGATGACCAGGCCGGGCACCACGCCGAGGCTCACCTGCGCGAGGCTGCCGCCCAGTATCAGCCGTACGACGTTGCCGGTCGATGCGCCGATGGCGCGCCGCACGCCGAGCTCGCGCGTGCGCTGCGTCACGCTGAAGGCGACCAGACCGTAGATGCCGAGCACGGCGAGCAGCATCGCGGCCCCCCCGAAGCCGGCCGTGGCGATGGCCGCCACCCGCGCGGGCATCATCGAGGCGGCCGTCGCCTCGTCCAACCGCTGGACGGCCACCGGCAGACCGGGCGACAGGCGTTCCAGTTCTGCGCGGAGGGCCGGGATCGTCACGGCGGGATTGGCCGTGCGAACGAACAGGTTCATCCCGCTGAACGTGCGCTGCTGCACCGGGCGGTAGAGCGTGGGAGCGATCGTCTCGCCGAGTGTCCAGTACTTGCTGTCAGCCACGACGCCGACGACCTCGACATCGATCTCACCATCGCGATCCGCCAGGCGGAGCCGCCGGCCGAGAGCATTCCCCTCCCAGAACGCACGCGCCGCCGTTTCGTTCACCAGGGCGACCGGCGCTGCCGTCCTGCCGTCAGTCCAGGCGATATCACGCCCCTGGCGGAGCGGGATCCCGACCGTCGCGAAGTAGCCCGGTGACACCGTGTTGGCCATGACCCTCCGTTGGTCTGTGGCGGCGGTCCCGAGGAGCAGGACGCCGTGCTCCTCCTGCGACATGAATGCGAGCGGCACCGACCAGGCGAGCCCCGCCGATTCGACGCGTGGAAGCTCCAGGACCCGCTCCTGGATCAGCCGGAAGCGTTGATGGCTCGCGTCGGGCGTTCGTTCCCGGGCATCCTGCGGATCGACGTCCACGACGAAGACGTTCTCGGTGGTGAAGCCGGGGTCTACGGCAGTGACGTTCTGCAGGCTGCGGGCGAACAGCGCGGCCCAGAGCAGGAGCACGGTGCACGCGAACACCTGCCCGGTCACCAGGACGTGCCGGAACCGCTGATGCGCGGCGCCGCCTTCGTCTCTCAGCGCCGGGACGAGATCCAGGCGCGCCGCCCGGCGCGCCGGCGAGAGGCCGAAGATGACCGCTGCGGCGCACGCCAGCAGCGACGCGTAGGTCAGCACGCGCCAGTCGACCGAGAGGTTGAACTCCACCGGGAAAGGCAGGGAGCTCACCGCGTGATGAGCCCCCTGCGTGAGCCAGATCGACAGGACGATGCCGAGAGCCGCGCCGGCGGAGGCGAGCATCAGGCTTTCGACGAGCAGCTGGCGGATCAGCCGGCCGCGCCCGGCACCAAGCGCCAGGCGGACTGCGATCTCGCGGCGCCGCGCGGCCGCGCGGCCGACGAGCAGCCCCGCAATGTTTGCGCAGGCGACGAGCAGTACGAGACCGGCGACGACCGACAGCAGCGCCACGAAGGCGAGCAGCGGAAGGGCCGCGCGGCCGATACCCTGGAACGCGTCGAACCCGGTGACGCCGGTGGCCCGGGCAGACAGGATCCGCTCGTCGAGATCGGGATGCTGCACCCGGAGGCGCTCGGCGATGACCCGAAGCGCAGCCTGCGCGTCGTCTCTCGAGACGCCCGGCGCGAGGCGGGCGAAGACTTCGACGTGCGGCCGGGTACGATCGTTTTCCTGCGGGGTTGGCCGTGGGTCGAGGCCGATCCAGAAATCCCTGCCCAATCCCGGCGGTGCAAGACCGATGAAGCCGGGCGGCATCACGCCCACCACTTCGACCGTATCTGCCGGCATCTTCAGCGTGCGTCCGATGACCGCCGGGTCCGCCGCGAGGCGCGTCTTCCAGAAGCGGTCGCTGATCACGACGAGATCGGTACGGGTATCCGTGGGGAGAAGCGTCCGGCCCAGCGCCGCAGGCGTGCCGAGCATGGTGAAGTAGGCGGGGCTCACGTTCGCACCGGTAACTCGTACCGACGTTGAGCCCAGCATCACCGCCGACACGACGCTTTTCTGTGCGACCACGTTCAGGAAGGCCGAGCGCTCGCTTCGCACGTCCTCGAAGTTCGGCCATGACATCCGGCTTTCGCCCAGCTGCAGGCGCACGACGCGCTCGGCCTCCTGCATCAGCGGCGGCTTCAGCAGCAGCGCATTGACCAGCGCGAAGACCGCGGTGTTCCCGGCCATCGCGACCGCGAGCGTGAGCACGATCACCAAGCTCATCGCCCGCGCACGCCTCATCGCCCGCCAGCCGTACTGCACGTCACGGATGAAGTCGTCGATCGCGCTGCGGATGAACCGCTGCCTTTCGGCCCGCTGGTCGTACGCTTCGCAGATGCGGGCGCCGCGGGCGGCGGCGCCGAACTCCCGGCGAGCCTGATCGCGGGCGGCGCCGGCGGTCAGGCCTTCGCGCTGGAGCGTCTCGGTTCGTGCGTCGAGATGGAATGCGAACTCGGCCTCGACATCACGGTGGATGTCGATCGGCGAGCGGGATGAGAAGCGGAACAGCCGGCGCAACCTCTTCATTTCGCCTCTTCCGCGTCGTCCAGGACCCTGAAGATCGCCGCCGCATACGTGCGCCAGCTGGCGGCCTCCGCCTTGAGTCTGCGACGCCCGTCACTGGTCAGGCGGTAGAACTTCGCCCGGCGATTGTTCTCGGAAAGCCCCCACTCGGATTCGACCCAGCCGCGCGCCTCGAGCCTGTGGAGGGCCTGGTAGAGCGCCGCGTCTTCGAGGGCGAGCACTCCCTGGGTGCGGGCCCGGACGAACCGCGACACGGTGTACCCATGGGACGGCGACTCGTGCCGGAGGGCACGGAGAATGAGCAGGTCAACCGTCCCCTGCATCAGCGACCGCGCGGTGTGAGTCATCACTCCCCTAATCGTGTGAGTGGAGGATAGCACGATTCGAGGCCCGGGTATCATTGGCCATGCATCCCAATCCTCAAGCAGTTCCAGGTGACGGCGCGTTCGGCATAGACAAATAACCGCGAGCTGCCCGTCTATACGTTGAAGGATGCTGCGGCAACCCCGCGAGGACCGGGCGGCTCTCGTGGGCCGGTTGTACGACGCACACGGCGCGGCGCTGTACCGGTATGCGTTGCTGCTGCTGGCCGACCACGCGGCGGCGGAGGATGCGGTCCACCAGGTGTTCACCGCCTTCTTCCGGCAGGGTGGGCACATCGCGAACGATCTGCACTATCTGCGAAGGTCGATCCGGAACGAGTGCTATTCGACGCTGCGGCAGCGGCGGGGTACGCGGCCCGACGACCGTCCGCTGCTCGAGCCGGTCGCACCCGAGGGGCTCGGGCCTGAGGATCGGATCGCCCTCGAACGCGGCATCCGTGCTCTGCCGCCCGGCCAGCGCGAGGTTCTTCACCTGCACATCTTCGAGGGGATGACGCTTCAGGAAGTCGCCGCGGCCACAGAAGAGTCGCCGAACACGGTCGCGAGCCGATACCGGTATGCGATCGCGAAGCTTCGCAAGTCGATGATCGAACAGGAGTGAGGGCGATGAACGAACCGGAA
>DATFFM010000143.1:0-39687 GCA_035250005.1 Vicinamibacterales bacterium
GGCCGGCCGGGCAGCCACCACCCGCGGCCCCTGGCAAACGGGATCAGCGCCAGCAGCGCGAGCGGAACGGAGAGCAGACACCCGTTCGGCCGCAGCAATCCGGCCACCAGCCCGAACACACCCGCCTTCCACAGTTCGGAACGGCGAAAGTGGTAGAACGCCGCCGCGGCCGCGAGCAGGAACAGCGATTCGGTCAGCACCGCCGAGTAGCAGACCGCGAACGGGTAGAAGGCCAGGAACATCAGGGAGGCGCGGGCCTGATCGGGCGGAAGATCCTGCAGCGCGAGGCGATAGACGTAGGTCAAGCCCCACAGGAACGTCACGACCACGACCAGGATTCCCGCGATCCAGAAATTCACGTGCGCGAGGATCCCCACGCCGCGCATCAGCAGTGGCAAGCCGGGAAAGAACGCGATCTCGCTCGCGCGCGCTGGGTTGAAATGCCCGGAATATCCGTTGCGGGCGATGAAATAGTACCAGCCGCTGTCCCACCGGCCGTACAGGTCCAGAAAGTCGTTGTCGAGCGCCCGCCATACCGGCGGCGTCTCGAAGCCGATCGTCGCGACCGCCAGGAAGCCGATCATCAGCACGACGAGCCGAGAGGTAATGAAGGGAGGCAACGCGCGCCGGAGCGGCTCCGACCTCCACAGGGCACGCAGCCAGACGACCACACGTACGTGCCACGGAATGGCCCGCCACGTCAGGTATCGCAGCGTGAGCAACGCGGTCAGCCAGAGCGCGAGCCGCGGCCATGAGGACAGCGAGAGGAACAGCCCCGGCTTCAGCGAGATGCGGTAGTCATCGTCGGTCATCGAGCGCACCAGCAGCGCCAGAACGATCAGACAGGCTACGTCGAGCGCGGTCACCCACCGGGGGATGCGCTCGGTTGCCGGACCGGCCGCCTCCCAGCTGCGCACGCTCTCGAGGAAGGCTTGCCTGAGGAACGGCCAGGCCCGCGAAAGCGGCTCCGCGTACAGCACGGCGGCGCACAGGAAGAACGTCGGCAGCGCGAGCAGAACCGCGTACGGCGTGAACACGTGCGCCAGCAGGCTCACCGCGAACAGAACGAGCACGAGGCCGACCCCCGCTCGATGCAGCACACGAAGGCGGCTGCGTGGCCACTCCGGGCGTGGCCGCAACGCGATGAGCGCCGCGAGCAGGGGAAGTAACGACCACGTCGGCACCAGTCGGTCCAGCGGCCGGCTGCGCGGCACGACGACCAGGCTGACCGGACCGCTGGAGAATCCGTGTACCGTCGCCAGCTCGAGATAGGTGACGGCCCAGCCCGATCGGGACGCGGTCACGGTGATCTGTTCCGCGGAGGGCTGCAGCAACTCGATCGCCGTATCGACTCGAATCGTCCGGTTGGCCGGTACCGTCGCGCGCGCGAGCCGGCGGCCATCCAGCGAGATCGCGACATCAGTCGGCTCGGAGGCGCCCTGCACCCGGAGAATCACGGCCACCGGCTGCCCCGTGAGGCGACCGGTCTGCCCGGCCAGGCCGATCGTGACGGCTGAACCTTCGGCTACCCGCGGCGCGGTGATCAGGCGAACGCGAACGCGCTCGAAGTCCTCGTACACGCGGGTGGCGAGCACCCCCATGCAGAGCGCCGCCAGAAGAACGGAAATCCCGAGTCGTCGCCCCATATCTGCATTCTGTAACGTGACTGGTGCACGTGCACCCGTCAGGGTCGCTTTCCCCCGCCCTGCCCAGCGCGCGCGCGAATGTACAGCAGGTCCCGGACCATCCCGAAGCCGTCACGCAACAGCCGGACGCGCGAGTCGGCCCGGAAGTGCCATTCGATCGGCACCTCACGTACCCGCAGCCCCCTGAGCCTCGCCAGATACAGGACCTCGATGTCGAACGCCCAGCCGGTGACGGTCACGTACGGAAAAATCGCGTCCGCGGCCGCGGCGGTGAACATCTTGAAGCCGCATTGCGTGTCCTGGATCCGGGGAACCGTCAACAGTCGAACCGCCAGGTTGAAGGCGCGGCCGGCCAGGTGCCGGAGAATCGGCTCCCCCACCCGCCGCGCGCCGGCTCCTTCGCGGCTGCCGATCGCGATGTCCGCGTCCCCGAGCGCGGGCGGCATGAACCGCGCGAGCTCTTCGACCGGCATCGACAGGTCGGCGTCGCACAGAAACCGATAGTCAGCCCGGGAGGACAGGAATCCCGACCGGACCGCCGCCCCCTTGCCACGGTGCGGTTCCTTCTGGAGATGCACCCGCGGTTCAGAGCCCGTGAACGACTGGACGATCCGCGCGGTGTCGTCGGTGGACCCGTCGTCCACCACCCGGATCTCCCACGTCCAGGGACGGGCGCGCAGATAGTTCGACAACTCGGTGAGCGTCGCCTCGATCCTCGCCCCCTCATTGAAGGCGGGAACGACAATGCCGAGAAGCGGCGGGGACGGCATCACGCTTCGCGACGGCTCGGCATTCGCCGCGGGACACCGCACTCGGCATACGCGGCTGGCAGGAGGATCAGGACGCGCGACTGTTCGATCGGGACCGGCAGCGGCCCCTGGTCGCCGACCCGTTCCAGAAAGCCGGCGTACCTTCCCCGGTCGATCACGACCGGACGCTGCGTCCCCTCCACGAAGAGCGCGGCGCGCAGCAGATCGTCATCCTCCCGGCCATGCCAGCCGGTCCCGCGCAGATAGAAGAAGTACGGATGAAGGAAGGCCTCTTCCGACACAGGAGCATAGACGCCGGGCGCTGGTTGACCGGACCGCCGTCGCCGTTCGTCGGTCTCCCGGAGGCACTCGGCGAGCCGTCCGAGCGGCCGGTCCGACACGGCGAGCAGTGCCAGGTTGCGTGAGTAAACCTGGAGTGGACCGGGAAGGGCCCAGGCCAGCGCCAGCAGCAGCGCGGCGCCGGCCCCGCGGCGGGGACCGACCGCGAAAACGCCGCAGAGTATCGCGAGGATCAGCGGACGTGCGATCGAATGGTTGCGGAACAGCAGGTGCCCGCCGGCTTCCAGGCGAATCGTGCCGGCCGCGGCTGTCCAGATCGCGAGGCCCAGCGCGACCGCCAGACTCGCTGACGCCACCACCCTGACGCTCACCGGCACCGGGTGTGCGCTCATCCTGAGCCGCGTCCAGAGCGGTTCCATGACGCGGGTCAGATGGCGGGCGAGCCAGGCGGCGCCGAAGCCGGCGGCCAGCGCCAAGGGCGGCAGATAGGGATAGGCGTAGTGATACAGCTTGGAGCTGCCGAGAGAAATCAGCACGATCGGCACCACCAGCCAGACCAGCACGACGACACCGTCCGGCAGGCGGCGACGGATGGTTTCGACGACCAGGACCAGCAGCCCGACCCCGACCCAGATCCCGCTGTGCGCCTCTGACAATGCCCGGTACGCTGCCGTGACGTAGAAGTGCCAGGGCTGCACGTGTGTGGGATCGGCGTACGCGGTGAACCGGGTGTAGACGTGCTCACCGAACATCACGCGCCAGAACGTGCCGCCGTGCACCAGGTGCTGGTAGGCAAACCAGGGCAGGACCGCCGCAGCGACGGCAGCCGCGGCCAGCGCGACCTGCCTGCGGTCGGCCAGGAGCCGGTGCCGGTGCGAGCCGATCAGCAACGCGCAGATCCCGAGGACCACCGGGAGGAAGAGCGCGCCGACGAACTTGGTCATGAACCCGAGGTAGAACCACGCCGCGATCGCCGCGAGGTGACGCGCGCCGCCCGAGGCCGCCCACCGCAGATAGTGATAGACCCCGCCGCAGTACGCCAGCACAAGCGCGGCATCCATGTTGTTGCTTCGAAACCCGTGGTCGAAGATCAGCGGACGGTGCGCAAACAGCACGAGCACGGCGAAGAGGCCGCAGAACGGACCGGCCAGACGGCGCCCGATCAGGAAGACGTAGACGAACGCGACAGAACCAAAGGTCGCGTCCCAGAAGCGAAGGCCGAACTCGTCACCAGGCAGGAGTCCGGCGCCAATGGGCGCGGCCACGAGCCACAGCTTGAGCGGCGGTTTCTCGAGAAACGTGATGTGCTCGTTCGGGCTGGCACGCGGTGACAGCCAATCGCCCGTGGTCAGGATCGATTCGACGGCGTAGGAGTAGATCGCCTCGTCGTTGCCGAGGTCGGTGGAACCGAGACCGATGAAGAGTGGAAAGCCGAACGCGATGAGGACGAGAGCGGGCGCGAGCCGGCTCAGTCCTTCACGCACGTGACCAGCGACCACAGCCGCGGGACGTTCACCTTTTCGATCGAGACCGGCTGGAGGTCCGCCTGTGCGAGAAACGCCGGCAGATCGAGATCCGCCTTGAAGCCGATGTGGATCGTATACGGAGAGATCAGCCGCTCGATGCGCGACAGCAGCGCGTTCGGGCTGAGAAAGTGGTTCAGAAAGATGATGCGTCCGCCCGGACGGCAGACCCGATGCATCTCCTGCGCGACCTTGACCGGGTCCGGCACGACGCTGATCAGGTACGGGGCGTAGACGATGTCGAAGGAGCCGTCGGCGAACTTGAGATCCCCGGCGTCCATCTGCAGCAGCCGCATGTTGCGGATGCCCTTGCGTGCCGCCCGTTCGCGCGCCTTCTCCAGCATCGACCCCGAGAAGTCGATCCCGGTGACGGAGCAGTGCTTCGGGTACAGGCTCAGGTTGATCCCGGTGCCGACGCCGACCTCGAGCACGCGCTCGCCCGGCTGGATGTTCATCCGCTGGATGGCCTTCAGTCGGCCGGGATGAAGCGTGGGGCCGAAGATGATGTCGTACACCTTCGCCAGCTTGTCGTATACGCCTTCCACGAAGTCGTTTTCGACCGCCGCAACCGAAAGCGCGCGGCTCGCCGCATCGGATCCGGAGACGAGTTCATCATCAGGGGGGGTTTTACGATCAAATAAGGCCATAAGAAGCTGCGACTATATCCCGGGCGCCTCTGCTGGGGCAAGCAAGCCTTCAGTCAGATGCGGTCTCACGCGGCGAGCGCTTTCATCACGTCCAGCGCCGAATCGATCGCGCCGGCGGCGGTCGAGATCTGGATCCCCTGCACGTGCGGTCTCACCTCGGCCACGATTTCGGATGCAATCGCCCGCCCTTCGGCCGCGGCACGTCCCGACGCTTCGGCACGGCGCATCCGTTCGACCACCGCTTCCGACACCGCGACGCCAGGGACTTCGTTCGCCAGGAACTCGGCGTGACGCAGGCTTTCGAGCGGCGTGATCGACGCCAGGACCGGGATGCGGGCGCCGCTCTCTTTCAGGAACCCGACGAGCGCCGGCACATCGAACACCGGCTGCGTGATCGCGAACTCGGCGCCGGCTTCGACCTTGTAGCGGAAACGGCGGAACTCGTGCTCGAGGTCGAGTGCGGAGGGGTTGATCGCCACGCCGATGTGGAAGGCGGTGGGCGACCCGATCGGCTGCCCGCCGATGTCCATCCCCTGGTTGAGGCGCGCCACCACGTTGGTCAGACCGATCGAGTCCACGTCGAAGACCGCGGTCGCGTCGGGGTAGTCGCCGGCGTGCGGCGGGTCCCCGGTGATCAGCAGCACGTTGCGGATCCCCATCGAATGGGCACCGAGCAGGTCCGACTGCATGCCGAGCAGATTCCGGTCGCGGCAGGCGTAGTGCAGGATCGTTTCGATCCCGGCCTGCTGCTGGACGATCACCGATGCCGAGAGCGCGCTCATGCGCGCACTCGCGCGCGGGCCGTCCGGGATGTTGACCAGGTCCACGCCGTGAATGCGGAGCTGCCGCGCCTGCTCGATCAGCGGCTGCGCGTCGTAGCCGCGGGGAGGGACGAGCTCGACCGAGACGGTGAACGCCCCGCGTGAGAGGCCGTTGGCCATCCGCGACTTCTCCGGTCGCGGCACCACCTGGACACGGGGCGCCGACGGGGCCGGCGCCGCCGACTTGTCCTTCGACGGCGCGGCTGGCGCGAGCGCCCGCACCGCGGTCTTGATCTGCCGGATATGGTCCGGCGTCGTCCCGCAGCAGCCGCCGACCAGACGGACGCCGTTGTTGATGAAGCGCCGCGCGTACGACGCCATGTACTCCGGCGAGCAGAGATAGATGTTGCGCCCTTCGACTTCGCGGGGGCTGCCTGCGTTGGGCTGCGCCGACAGCTTCACCGATGCGACCTGCGCCATCCGCTCGATCGTCTCGAGCATCGCGGCCGGGCCGACGCTGCAGTTCAACCCGACGACCTGAGCCCCCTGCTGCTCGAGCTGCGGGACGAAGCTTTCGGGCGCCGCACCGTCCAGCGTGTTGCCGTCTTCCTCGGTCGTCACCTGGGCCACGACCGGCAGATCGCACAGGCTGCGGATCGCCCGGATGGCGGCGCTGATCTCGTTCAGGTCACGGAACGTCTCGAGCACGAACAGGTCGACGCCGCCTTCGTGCAGCGCCGTCGCCTGCTCGCGGAAGTACTCCTCGGCCTCTTCGACCCCTGTCTTGCCCCACGGCTCGATCCGGATCCCCAGCGGGCCGATCGCTCCGGCGACGTACGCGTGCTCCCGGGCCGCGTGGCGGGCGATGCGCGCCCCCTGCAGGTTGATGGCGTGAACCTTGTCTCCGAGCGCGAAGGCGCCGAGCTTGATGCGGTTGGCGCCGAACGTATTCGTCTCGATGACGTCGGCCCCCGCCCGCACGTACGCCTGATGCACCTCGGCGACCAGGTCCGGCTGCGTAAGGTTCAGCTCGTCGAACGAACGGTTGAGGAAGATCCCCTTCGCGTACAGCATGGTGCCCATCGCGCCGTCGCAGACGAGCACGCGCTGTTCCAAGGCGTCGAGGAACGGGGTTCGGACCAAGCTTCTATCTTACGACGTTAACTGCTGGTATTCCCATGTGTTCCGGTCGATGAGCAGGTACGACTTCGCCACCAGGTCGAGGCAGATCGACCGCACCCCCTGCACCGACGCCTCGGCGAAACGGTGATGGTGGCCGAACAGGTGAAGCCGGGGTTTCACGGCTGCAAGCACTTCGTTGATCGGCGTCTTGCCGGCGTCGATGCCGCGGACGCGAAACGGCCGGGGCGCTTCGTGCGAGAGGAAGAGGTCGATGCGATCCAGCCGCCTGCAGGCATCGACTTCTTCGCGGACGAAGTGGCGCCGCCGGTCGGCGAGCTCGGTGGCCTTGGCGGACGCCTTGCGCGGATGCGGCAGCCCGGCCGCCGGGAGCTCGAACATGGTGGGGGCGAAGGTGCCGCCGAGGCCCACGATGCGGAGCCCCTCGAGCGTGATCAGATGACCATTGGGAATGTAGTGGAGGTTGGACGGGAGCTCTCCGGCGGCCACCAGGTCGAAGTTCTCGTTGTTGCCCTTGATCCAGTGGATCGGCGCCGGCAGCGGCTCGTAGCGCCCTTCCGCATCCGCGAGATCACCGACACACAGCCAGAACGGCACCTCCGGATGCCGCGCCATGACGCGGCGTGTGGCGTCGAAATCGCCGTGAACGTCCCCGAGCGCGCCAAACGTCAACTAGTTCTTCGAGGTCTGGGCCGGCACGAGGAGCTCGGTCTTGTCCCAGATGAAATCCTTGTTGCTGTAGACGGCCAGCTCGTAATCCTTGCCCATGAAGATCGCCGATACCGGGCAGGCTTCCTCGCACATGCCGCAGAAGATGCAGCGCGTCTTGTGGATCTGGTAGACCTTCGCGTACCGCGGCCCCGCCTGGACGGTACCGTCGTTCTCGGCCGCTTCGAGGTAGATGGCGTCTGCCGGGCACGCCACCGAGCAGAGGCCGCAGGCGACGCACTTCTCGAGCCCGTTCTCGTCCCGCATCAGCACCTGTTTGCCCCGGTACTTCGGAAACACGGGGATCTTCTGGTCGGGGTAGTTGACCGTGATCGGCTTCTTGAAGATGTGCTTGAAAGTGGTGAAGAACCCGACGAGGAACGGACGAATCATGAGGAAAGCATATCAAATTGATATACTTCCGCCCGGGTACGCCATCCAAAATGCCGCCCCAGACGCAGCAGCTCT
This sequence comes from Vicinamibacterales bacterium, assembly GCA_035250005.1. GTDB lineage: Bacteria > Acidobacteriota > Vicinamibacteria > Vicinamibacterales > 2-12-FULL-66-21 > JACDCA01. Next base: position 7,943 of record DATFFM010000143.1, read on the forward strand.
CAGCGGAGCAGTTCCTGCTGGTGACGCTCATCGTGCAGGTCGCGGTGTCGGCCGTGCTGTCGACGATGCTCGTGCGTTTCTGGTGGTTCAGGCGGATCCTCCTGACCGAGAAGCGCGACTGGCCCGAGCGGCTGGTCTTCGCGGCGAGCCTCGGCATCCCCCTGGTGGCGGGGGTCGGGATCCGGATCCTGCTCAAATTCCCCCCGGCCGACCTCATGCTGCCGGGCGCCTTTCTGGTCGGTCTCCTCGCCGGTCCCTACGCCGGGGCGATCGTCGGCGCGGTCGTGGGCGGGACGGCCGCCATCGCGGGCGAATGGATCTCGGTGCCCTTCGCGGTCGGCTGCGGCTTCGCCGGCGGCGGCCTTCGCCAGATCTGCCCGAAGGAGGCGATCTGGCACTTCTCGCCGCTGTTCTTCACCGATCTGCATCGGTACGTCTGGAAGCTGGTGCGACGGTTCCAGATCGACTGGGTCGTGCTGATGCTCGCCGCTCCGATCGGGCTCGAGATCCTGCGGCAGGCGATCGGGCACCGGTTCGGCGCGGCGCGGCTGTTCTACCTGTCGGCCAACACGCCGTGGCTCTGGGGCCTGGTGATCCTCGCGACCGTGCTCTGCGTCGCCGTGCCGATCAAGATCTGGAACAGCGCGCGCATCGAGCACCGGCTGCAGGAACAGGAGAAGCTGCTGATGGCGGCGCGGGTCGAGGCGCTCGCCAGCCAGATCAACCCGCATTTTCTGTTCAACACGCTGACATCCATCTCCTCGCTGATCCGGTCCCAGCCCGAGACCGCCCGCGTGCTGATCGTGAAGCTGTCGGGGCTCCTCCGGCGGCTGCTCCGCAGCCAGGAACATTTCGTGACGCTCCGGGAAGAGCTCGAAGCGATCGACGAATACCTCGACATCGAGGCCATGCGCTTCGGCCCGCGCCTGCGGATCGAGAAGCAGATCGATCCGGCCAGCCTCGACGTCGTCGTCCCGAGCATGCTCCTGCAGCCGATCGTCGAGAACTCGATCAAGCACGGGCTGGAGCCGAAGCTCGGCGAGGGACGCATCACGATCCGGAGCAGCCGCAAGGACGGCCACGCCATCATCGACGTGATCGACACCGGCGTCGGGGTCAGCCCCGATGAGGCCGCCAGGGTGAAGGGCACGGGCATCGGCCTGCGCAACGTCAACGAACGGCTCCGCGTGATCTACGGCAGCAACTACCAGCTCCAGCTCGATAGCGTCCCCGGCGAGGGGACCTGCGCGCGCATCATCATCCCGGAGCTGGTCGAATCCCCGAGGAAGACCGCGTGAACGGCGGCGACGGTCATGAACCGGTCCGCGCGGTGGTCGTCGACGACGAGCAGCTGGCCCGCGAGGAGCTGTGCTACCTGCTCGGGCGGGTCGGCGGCGTCGAGGTCGTCGGCCAGGCCGCCAACGGGCTGGACGCCATCAAGGTGATCGAGGAGAGCAATCCGGATCTGGTGATGCTCGACATCCAGATGCCGGGGCTCACCGGATTCGAGGTGGCGCGGCGCCTGATCGACAAAGGCCTCGACTCGCACCTGGTCTTCGTCACCGCCTTCGACCGGCATGCCATCCAGGCGTTCGAGATCAACGCGGTCGATTACCTGCTCAAGCCGATCGAGGCGGAGCGCCTCGGAACGGCCGTCGATCGGGTCCGCCGGCGGATACAGACCGACCGGCCGGCCCACCGTCGGCAGCCGATCGACGACATCGACAAGCTGCTGCAGCTTTTGGGCGATCGCCAGGACCGCCGCGAGCAGCTCGCCGTCAAGGTGGCGGATCGCTTCCTCCTCATTCATGCCGACGACGTCGTCCACGCCTCGGTCGAAGACGATGTCATCACGCTGGTAACGAACAGCTTGTCTGGAACGTCTAACTATCGGACACTGGATGAACTGCAGGCGCGGCTCGATCCCGCGGTATTCTGGCGAGTGCACCGGTCGCACCTCGTGAATATCAACAAGGTCAAGGAAATCGTCCCCTGGTTCAGCCGTAACTACCTGCTGCGAATGAAGGATGCGAAGGGCACGGAGATCCCCGTGAGCCGCTCGCAGACCAAGCGGCTTCGGGAGTATTTGAGGCTATGAGCGACTCGCAGGACCCGTACACCACCCCGCCCGCCCCGGACCGTTTCCAGCCGCCGCGCGCCGACGGGCCGGAGCCGTTTCAGCTGCGGCCCGACGAACCGTACCGGCCCTCGATCGAACCGGAGGGTGGCTTGCCGGCCGCCGACGCACCTGCCGGCGACCACCGCCTGAGTCTGGGCGAGGCGCTGCCGCCACTGGACCCGTTGCCCGCGACCGCCGGCAACTTCGGCAGCGCGGCGGCAAACGTGCCCGCGCTCGACGGCGGTTCGCTTTCGAGCCGGCTGGTCGACGAATTCGTGGCCTGGCTGAAGACGCTGGCCTCGGCGGCGGTTTACGCGACCCTGATCGTGACGTTCGGCTTCCAGGTGGCACGAGTCGAAGGCCAGAGCATGGCGCCGACGCTGCAGGATCAGGATCGCCTGATCGTGAACAAGTTCGCGTACCTGTCGGCGATCGGCGAGCCGCAGCTCGGCGACATCGTCATGCTGTACTACCCGCACAATCCGGACAAGTCGTTCGTCAAGCGCGTGATCGCGCGCGCGGATCAGCGGGTGCGCATCGTCGGCGGGAAGGTCTATGTCAACGACGTCCCGGTGGACGACTCGTTCGTGCCGGAACAGTACCGCAGCCACGAAGACTGGGGTCCCGAGGTGGTGCCCGAGGGCTACTACTTCGTGATGGGCGACCACCGGAACAACAGCTCCGACAGCCGGCACTGGGGCTTCGTCCCGAAGAAATACATCATCGGCCGCGTCCAGCTGCGCTGGTGGCCGGTGCCTGAAGCACGCACGTTCTGAACCGGCACGGCGCGGTTTCGCGCGTCCTCCTCCGTGTCCTGTTCCTCAACCTGGCGGTTGCGGGGACGAAGCTGTCGTTCGGCTACGTCACCGGAACCGTCAGCATGATCTCGGACGGCTTCCATTCGCTCACCGACTCCGCGGCCAACATCATGGGGCTGGTCGGCAGCCGCGCCTCGCGCAAGCCGCCTGACGAGGACCATCCGTACGGTCATCGCAAGTTCGAGACGCTCGCGGCCGCGGGGATCTTCATCTTTCTGCTGCTGGCGGTCATCGAGGTGGCGCGCACGGCGATCACGCGCTTCTCGACCGGGTCTGCGCCGGAGATCACCGGATCGAGCTTCGGCATCATGCTCCTGACGATCGCCGTCAATCTGACCGTCGTCCGCTACGAGCGCCGGGAGGGACGGCGGCTCGACAGCGAACTGCTGCTCGCCGATGCGATGCACACGCAGAGCGACGTGTTCACGTCCTGCGCCGTGCTGGTCGCGCTCGTCGGCATGGCGGCAGGGTATCCGCTCTTCGACCCGATCGGGGGCCTCGTGATCGCGGCCTTCATCGCCCGCACCGGCTGGCAGGTCGCGCGCGACACCTCGCACATCCTCGCCGACCGCGCGGCGCTGGTGGAATCTGACATCCGGCGGGTGGTGATGTCGGTTCCGGAGGTGGTCGGGTGCCATCAGATCCGCTCGCGCGGCTCGTCGGACCACATCTTTCTGGATCTTCACGTCTGGTTCAGCGGCGGCACGACGCTCTACGAGGCGCACCGGCTGTCGCATGTGGTGAAGGATCGGCTGCTGGCCGAGTTTCCGCAGATCAAGGACGCGATCATTCACATCGAGCCGCCGCCCGCGAGGGGGTGAAGAGAAAAAGAAGGGTGCACGTGCAGGGTGCCCGGTGCAGGGTGCGGTGCCGTGCACGTGCAGTGCCGTGCACCGTGCACCGTGCAGGGTGCAGGGTGCAGGGTGCCGGTGCTGGGTGCGGGGTGCGGGGTGCGGGGTGCCGGTGCTGGGTGCTGGGTGCTAGTGCTAGTGCTGGTGCGGCTGAATCTGAGATGGCGGCTTTGGTGCACCGTCGCAAAAACTGCGTCGGCACCGTTCCCACGGAAGCAATTCGGCCGCGTTCAGCGGGTGAGAGCACCGGCAGGGTTCATGCTCTGCCTGGGCCATGGCGCGGACGCATCGAGAGCTGGAGTGCTGGCAGCTCGCCAATCAGCTCCGAAACAAGCTGCTGCGGATCCTGAGGCGACCCGATGTCGCGATGGATCGGAACTTTCGGGACCAGACAGACAGGGCGGTCAATTCCGCGTGTCACAACACCAGCGAGGGTTTCTACAAATACCGCCACAAACCGTTCGCCGCGAGCCTGCGCATCGCCCGGGGCGAACTGGGCGAGACGAGCGATGCGCTCGACGAGGGCTTGGAAAAGAACTACATCACGCGCGAGGAGCACGAGGAGCTTGCCGCCCTGTGCGCCAAAGCCCTCGCCGCCAACGCAGGGCTACTGAACTATCTGGACGGAAATTCAAAGAAGTAGCACCGTGCACCTGCACCTGCACCTGCACCGTGCACCGTGCACCTGCACCGTGCACCTGCACGGCACGTGCACGGCACCGCACTCTGCACCATGCACTCTGCACGTGCACCCTTCTCTTCTTTAATCCCGATACAGCCCCTCGATCACCTCCCGCCACTTCTCGGCAACGATCTTCCGCTTCACTTTCAGGGTTGGCGTCAGCTCACCCGACTCGATCGAGAATTCCTTCGGCAGCAGGGCAAACCGTTTGATCCGTTCGTACTGCGCGAGATCGCGGTTCAACCCGTCGACGATCTCGTCGTAAAGCGCCATCACGTCTTCGCGCTTGATGAGCTCCTCACGCTCTCCCGGCGGCCGGCCAAGGTCCTTGAGGCGCCGTTCGAGCGCCGCGAAATCCGGAACGATCAGCGCCGCCGCGTAGCGCTGCCGGTCGCCGAGTACCACCGCCTCGGCGACGAGCGGACTACGCTTGAGCGTGTTCTCGAGTGGCTGCGGGGCGATCTTCTTGCCGCCGGAGGTGACGAGCAGGTCCTTCTTGCGGTCGGTGATCGAAAGATAGCCGTGCTCGTCGAGCGTCCCGATGTCGCCGGTATGGAACCAGCCGTCCTTGAGCACCTCGGCGGTCGCCTCCGGCTTGTTGTAATAGCCCGCCATGATGTTGGCGCCGCGCGCGAGGATCTCGCCGTCGGGCGCGATCCGCAGCTCGACGTCGCGCACCGCCTTCCCGACGCTGCCCAGCCGGAGCGCCGACGGCGGATTGACGGTGAGAATCGGGGCGGTCTCGGTGAGCCCGTATCCCTCGATGATCGGCAGCCCGACGGCCGAGAAGAACTCCATGACGCTGACCGGGAGCGGGGCGCTGCCCGAGACCGCGATCCGCAGCCGTCCGCCGATGCCTGCCCTCACCTTCGAGAACACCAGCCGGTCGGCAATCCCTGCCTGCAGGGCGATCAGCGGATTGACGCGCCTGCCGCGCAGCTGAGCCCTCGCCCTCCGCGTCGCGGCCCGGAGCCCCCACGTGAAGAGCGCCGCCTTCACGCCCGGCGCAGCCTGCGCCTTCTCCATGATCCGGGCCTGCATTTTCTCGTACACACGCGGCACGCCGGTCACCATCGTCGGTCGGACGCGCGCGATGTCGCGGCCGATCGTGTCGAACGACTCCGCGAAGATCATCGTGGTGCCGGTGAACAGGTACAGAAATGACGCCATCCGCTCGAAGCCGTGGCTGAGCGGCAGGAACGAAAGCGCCACGTCCCCGGGTGTCAGATCCAGACACTCCTGCGCCGCGACGAGGTTCGACACCAGGTTGCCGTGCGAGAGCATGACGCCCTTGGGCTCGCCGGTCGTGCCCGATGTGTAGATGATCGTCGCCAGCTGTTCCGGCCGGACGGCGCGCGCCCGCTCGCGGAACTCCTTGCCCGCCCCCCACGCCGATGTGATCTGGGCATGGCCGCGCGCCGCGACCTCTGCCAGCCCCATCACCGAGGCCTTCGACGCCGCACCCTCGTCCATGACCACGACCGCTTCGAGCACAGGGAGCAGGTGCCGGAACTCCTGAATCTTCTCGAGCTGGACTTTCGTGGACACGATCGCCAGCCGCGCGCCGGCATCTGCGAGGATGTATCGGACCTGCGAGCCCCCCAGCGTCGGATAGATCGGCACGGTGACCGCTCCGAGCGCCAGGATCGCCATGTCGCAGAGCACCCACTCCGGACGGCTCTCGGAAACGACCGCTACGCGGTCGCCGTTCGAGATCCCGAGCGAGCCCAGACCCAGCGCGAGATCGCGGAACTGCTCGAACAGCTCCTTCGTGCTGATCGCCTCGATGTCGCCGCCGCGGCAGCGGCCCATCATCACCGGCTTCGGGAACCGCCCCATGTTGTGGAACGGCAGATCCGCGATCGTACGTACCTCGGTCACGGGCGAATTATACGTTTCTACCTTCTACCTTCTACCTTTTACCTTCTTGCCCTCCACCCTCAGTACCCCGCCGTCTTGTCGACGACGTTGAGGAGCGGCTGGCCGGCGTCGAACCGGCGGAGGTTTTCGGCAAACAGGGCGGTCGCGGCATCCCAGTGGTCCGGGCGGAAGCCCGACATGTGCGGGGTGATGATGACGTTCGGCTCGGCCCACAGCGGGCTTGCCGGATCGAGCGGCTCGTGTTCGAAGACGTCGAGGCCCGCGCCGCCGATCGTGCCCTGGGCGAGGGCTCGCGCGAGCGCGGCTTCGTCCACGAGCTTGCCGCGGCTCACGTTGATCAGCATGGCGTCCGGTTTCATCGCCCGCAGCTCCGGTTCGCCGATCAGGCCGTGCGTCTCGCGCGTCTGCGCCGCCGTCAGGACCACGAGGTCGGCGGTGCGGAGGAGATCCGGCAGTCGGTCCGGTGCGCCGACGGCGCCGACGCCCGGCGGGACGGGCTGGTCCAGCCGGCGCCGGACGGCCGATACCGTGGCGCCGAGCGCGGCGAATCGCCAGGCGCAGGCGGCGCCGATCCGGCCGAGCCCGACGATCAGGACGTGCGACGACTGCAGCGATCGAAGCGGGGGGGGCGCGATCGCCTCGTCCTGCGCCCAGTGCCTGACCGCCTGGCTGCGGAACGCCAGCGGGAACTTGCGAAACAAGGCGAGCGCCAGGCCGATGACGTGTTCGGCTATCGGGTCGGCGCTCATCCCGCGCGAGTTCGAGATCACGACCGGCGATTCGATCAGCGCGGGGAACAGCATCGCACCGACACCGGCCGCCGGACTGTGGACCCAGCGGAGCCGCGGCGCGGCCGAGAAGTGTTCGGGCCGGAGCTCGGAGGTGTAGGCGGCCTCGGCCTCGCCGATCAGCGGCAGCATGTCGGCTTCGGTCACGGCGTGGAGGAATCTGTGCGCGGGGAACTCCCGCTGCAGCCGCGCCACGTGGCCGGCGGGGATATTCCAGGCGGCGAAGGGGCTGTAGATTCCGACGAGAACCTTCACCGCGCCGCCTTGAAATGTCCGGACCGTCCTCCCCGCTTTTCGACCAGGTGGATCCCACCGATCTCCATGGCCTTGTCCACGGCCTTGAGCATGTCGTAGAGCGTGAGCGCGGCCACCGAAACGGCCGTCAGCGCCTCCATCTCCACGCCGGTCGGTCCCGTGGTCCGGACGCGGCTCTCGATCTCGAACCCGTCTTCGCGCGAGGTGAGCACGACATCCACGAATGACAGCTGGAGCGGATGGCAGAGCGGGATCAGGTCGGCCGTCCGCTTGGCCGCCATGATGCCGGCGAGCCGGGCGGCCTGCAGCGGGTCTCCCTTCTTGTTCGTGCCGGACGCCGCGAGCGTCACCGCTGCCGCGGACATGCGGATCCGGCCGCGCGCCACCGCCTCGCGCGCGGTGGCCGGCTTGGCCGAGACGTCGACCATCCGGGCCGCGCCGTCGGCGCCGACGTGGGTCAGGCGGTTCTTCATGCGGTGTCGTCCCCCTGTGCGAGGAAAAACGAGAGGCTTTCGAGCGATACCGTCAGGTCCATGTTCTTCAGCTTGACCCCCTCGGGGACCTTGATCGCGCCGGGCGAGAAATTCAGGATCGCCCGGATGCCCGCCGCCGCGACCGTGTTGACCACCGACTGGGCGGCAGCGGCGGGGACGGCGACCACCACGATCCGGATCCGCTCCCGGCGAACGATCCGGCGAAGGTCCCGCACATCGTAGATCGGCACGCCGGCTCGCGACCGGTGCCCGATCTTGTCGCGGGAGAGGTCGAACATCGCGACGATCTCGAACCCTTCGTCCCGGAACCCCGGATAGTCGGCGAGGGCGAGGCCGAGGTTGCCGGCCCCCATGATCGCCACCGAGACGCCGCGATCGATCCCCAGGATCTGTCGCAGGTGCCGGCGCAGCTCCTTCACGTAGTAGCCGACCCCCCGGACGCCGAACTCGCCGAAGTACGCCAGGTCCTTCCGGATCTGGGCGGCGTTCAGGTGAAACTGTTCGGCCAGTGCCTGCGACGACACCGTCCGCACCTCCGCAGCGTCCAGCAGATTGAGGCACCGGAGGTAGACCGACAGGCGATTGGTGGTCAGCTCGGAGACCGGTTCGGAGATCTCACGGACACCGGTTTGTGCTGCCTCCTTGTTCGCGGGCTTCACAAGGGCATTATAGGCAACCGGCCAGGCTTGTTTTGCGGGGGTTTCTGTTACTATCCGCGACCTATGGCCAAGACGTCCACCGCTTCCCCGACTCGAGCCGCCTTTCAGCCCTATATCCCGGCGAGCAAGTCGATCGCCGAATTCACTCTCAAGGCGATCGTTCTCGGCGCGCTGTTCGGGCTCCTGTTCGGCGCCTCGACGGTCTACCTGGGCCTGCGGGCGGGTCTGACGGTCAGCGCGTCGATCCCGATCGCCGTGTTGGCGATCTCGGTGCTCAAGCGGCTCGGTGGCTCCACGATCCTCGAGAACAACATCGTCCAGACGATCGGGTCGGCCGGCGAATCGGTCGCGGCCGGCGTCGTCTTTACGCTCCCGGCGCTGATCTTCTTCGGCGTTCGCGGCCAGGAGTATTTCAATTACTTCCAGATCACGATGCTGGCGTTCGCGGGAGGCATCCTGGGCGTGCTGATGATGGTGCCGCTCCGGCGCGCGCTGATCGTCAAGGAGCACGGCGTCCTGCCCTATCCGGAGGGGACCGCCTGCGCAGACGTCCTGGTAGCCGGCGAGCGCGGCGGCGCCCTGGCAAAGACCGTCTTCATGGGGCTCGGCGTGGGGGCGCTCTGGAAGGCACTGTCGTGGATCATCCAGCTGACGCCCACCGAGATCGGGCGGTCGATGGGGCGCACGAGCATCTTCCCCAATGCCACCCTGAGCGTCGATATCTCCCCCGAATACATGGGCGTCGGCTACGTGATCGGGCCCCGTATCGCAGGGGTCATGTTCGCCGGCGGCGTGCTGTCGTGGCTGGTGCTCCTGCCGCTCCTGAGCATCCTGGGCAACCACATGACCGTGCCGTTCCCTCCCGTGCCTGCCAGCGGCCTGCGGATCGACGAGATGACGCCGGGGCAGCTGTGGAGCGCGTACATCCGCTACACCGGTGCGGGCGCGGTGCTCGCCGCCGGGCTGATCACGCTCGCTCGCACCATCCCGACGATCCTCTCGTCCTTCCGTGAGAGCGTGAAGGACTTCCGCGGCGGCCCCGTGGCCGGAGGGCAGGCACGCACCGAGCGTGACATGCCGATGACGATCGTGCTCGCCGGTACCGTGCTCCTGGCCGTCTTTCTGGCGGTCGCGCCCGGCCTGCCGACCCAGGGGAACGTCGTCGCCGCCGTCCTGACGATCGTGTTCGGGTTCTTCTTCGTCACCGTGTCGTCGCGGATCGTGGGGCTGATCGGGTCGTCCTCCAACCCGGTCTCGGGGATGACGATCGCGACGCTGATCCTGACCTGCACGATCTTCGTCGCGCTCGGCTGGACCGGGGACTGGTACGCACCCATCGCGCTCTGCGTCGGTGCGGTCGTCTGCATCGCGGCGGCAAACGCCGGCGCCACATCCCAGGACCTCAAGACCGGCTACATCGTCGGCGCCACGCCGGTCTATCAGCAGTACGGGCTGATCATCGGTGTTCTTGCCTCGGCGATGATCATCGGCTACACGACGCTGTACCTGCATCAGGTGATGACGATCGGCTCTGACGCGCTCCCGGCGCCGCAGGCGACACTCATGAGCACGATCATCAAGGGGCTCCTGAGCCAGAACCTGCCGTGGGGGCTCGTGCTGATCGGGGTCTTCATCGCGGTGACGCTCGAGCTCTGCGGCATTCACTCCCTGTCGTTCGCGGTCGGATCGTACCTGCCGATCGCTACCACGGCGCCGATCTTCGCCGGCGGTCTCGTGCGGGCCTATGTGGAGAAAAAGACCGGCGTAGCCGAAGAATCGGAGGTCGGTTCCGGAACGCTGTTCAGCTCGGGGCTGATCGCCGGCGGTTCGCTCGCCGGGATTCTTTATGCGATCCTGTTCGGGAATGGCATCATCGAAGACGCCGGGGCCGCCCGGGGCCTCATCCCCTCGATCCACGATGGCACCGGCGCACTCGTCGCCGGAGGGCTCATCTTCTTCGTGCTCGGCGTCATCCTCTCGCGGGTGGGTCAGAAGAAGCTCGAGTAGGCTGGCGCTGCTCGCCTGCCTTGCCGCCGGGGCCGGGTTCGGCGCGGAGGCGGCGGCGAAGGCGATGCAGGGTCTGACCCGCATCGCCACCACTGTCGATACGCTGCTCGCGTCGGCGGTCTTCTTCCACGGCCGCGCCGTCGTCGTGCAACAGAAGGTGATCACCGAGGGAGACCTCACGCGTCTGGCCGAGTCCCCGAAACCTGTCTACGTCTTCTGGCGGCAGCGCCCGTCGCGCGAAGAGGGGGAGATCCGCGGGGACTTCTGGGATCTCGGCCGGATCGAGCAGCGGGACGGCCGCTTCGCCGGCTACGATTTCGCGCGCCTCGTCGAAACCGTCAACCGCGGGCAGTGGCCGGGGCGGGACCAGATCTACGTTCTACTCGGGGCCTCGCTGCTGCCCGCGGAGCCGCCGCGCGCGCCAAGCCTGCGCGCGATCGCTCTCGCGCCCGACAACTACGTCGAGCGCGAGGTCAGGGTCATCGGGCGGTTCAGAGGGCGGAACCTGTACGGCGAATTGCCGTTCGCTCTCGGCAAGGGGAAGTGGGACTTCGTGCTGCAGTCGGCCGAGGGGGCGCTCTGGGTGACGGGCGTGCGGCCCCGCGGCAAGGGCTTCGATCTCGACCCGTCGAAACGGGTCGATACCGGGCGCTGGGTGGAGGTCACGGCCATCGTCAAGCGCCAGGGGGTGACGACATATCTGGAAGCGACGGCGATCGGGATCGCGTCTGCGCCGGAGGAGACAGCCGTTGAGGTCACCGTGCCGGTGCGGCCGCGCGAGCCGCCGCCCGAAGTGATCTTCAGCGCGCCGGTGTCGAACGACCAGGACGTCGAACCCGGCGCGCCCGTGCGCATTCAATTCTCGCGCGACGTGGACCCGCGCACCATCAAGGGGCGGGTGGCCGTGAGCTACGTCGCGCCGCCGGGCGGGGCGGCCGCCCGAACCCCTCCGTCGTTCACCGCCACCTACAACGACGTCGCGCACGCCGTGGAGATCAGATTCGCGCAGCCGCTCGAACGGTTCCAGCAGGTGAAGGTGGAGTTGCTCGAAGGGATCACAGCACTCGACGGACAGGCCCTCAAGCCCTGGACGCTCACCTTCGCGACGGGGAAGTGAGCACGTCGCAACATGCGACGTGCGATGTGCGATGTGCGACGTGCGACGTGCTCACGTGCGGACGTGCTTACGTGCGACGTGCGGACGTGCTCGCGTGCGACGTGCTGGCGTGCTTGCCTGCGGCCGGACGACGTGCTGAGCGCTGCCTGGTGCGCTGAACCGACACCCCCGGACCCCGGACCCCCGGTCCCCCGGTCCCCGGACCCCCGGTCCCCGGACCCCCGGCCCCCCGAAACCTTCACGCCGGTGCGGGCCGCCGCCAGCGTCGCCTGAGGGCGCGCACGAGGATCGTTGCGAAGAGCGCGATCATGATCACGCCGACCACCACCACCAGCGCGGCGATCACCGGGAACTTCAGCGCAATCAGGCCGAGGGTGATGACGAACGCGTCTTCGCCCAGGCTGAGGATCCAGTTGGAGAACGGTTCGGGGCTCGTGTTGGCGATCGCGCGGGTCCCGGCCTTGCTGAAGTGCGTGCCGGCGGCCAGCGAACCGCCGAGGAGGCCGACGAGCACCTCGGTCGACGGGCTCGCGTCACCGAGCGTGGTGACGGCGATCAGCGCGCCGCCGATCGGCCGGACGGCGGTGTGGATCGTGTCCCATACCGAGTCGAACCAGGGGATCTTGTCCGCGATGAACTCGATGACGTAGAGGCCCAGCGCGGTGGCGATGATGAAGTCGTTGTCGAACGCGTTGTACTGCGGCGGGAGCGAGACCCAGTTGTAGCGGCTCGCCAGACCGAGGATGGCAACCGTCGCATACAGGTTGATCCCGGCCGCGAACGAGAAGCCCATCGTGCGCCCGAGCGTCGCGATCCATTCCATCGGTCAGGCCTCCAGCAATGCCTCGACCTTACCACGCACCGCCGATGACAGCCTATCCCGGTCCTCGAGCGTCATCCCGGCCGTTTCGACCGGCTCCCCGAATCTGACCCGGACGGTGACCGGCTGGATGACAAAGCTGCCTTTGCGCATGGCCTCGCGAGCTCCGGTGATCGCGACCGGCACGATCGGCGCCTGACCTTTGATCGCCATGATGAAGCCCCCCTTCTTGAAGGGGAGCAGCCGGCCCGAATGACTGCGTGTGCCTTCGGGGAAGATCAGAAACGAGTGCCCTTCGCGCAGCGCCTGCGAGGCTCGATCGATCGCCGGCAGGCTCTGGTCGCGATTCCCCCGCTCCAGCGGGACGAAGCCGGCGAGGTCCCAGGCGCGCACCAGGATGGGCAGCTTTCGCAGCTCCGCCTTGTAGAGAACGCGGAGTCTCGGAAAGATCGGGTGCAGCGCCTCGAACAGGATCGGGGGCTCCAGGTTGCTGGTGTGGTTGACCGCGTACACCGCCGCGCGTTGCCGCTGCAGGTGCTCGAGCCCCTCGACCCGGAGTTTGACCCCGCTCAGAAAGAGCCCCAGCCGCACGCCCCCCCGCCCCGCCCGGTAGAGCAGCGGCACCCGGCGGAACAGGATCGCGATGAGGAGCGCCGGCGGCCCCACCACCACGACGTACAGCGACACCGCGATGTAGGTGAGCAGCGAGCGGATGAAGGGGATCATGTCGAAAAAAAAGCCGGAGCACCTTTCGGGCCCCGGCAGTATCGAACTTCGGACTGGCGTTCAGCGTTTCTTCTTCAGGATGCCTTCGCGGTGCGACGGGCGCTGATCCGCGTCGTGGCGGTCGCCTTCGCCGTCTTCGCACGGGCGATCGAGCGGTTCTTCATCGTGAAACAGCGCTCGAGAGCGCGGTCGACCCTCTCCTCGATGGCGGTGGCGACCTCGCGCGAGACCTCGGAGATCTCGGAGATCACCAGGAACTTCGCGCGGTCGAGCATGCGCTTTTCGCGGAACGACAGGTTTTTGGATCGTGCGAGGAACGTCAGGCTCTTGAGCACTTCGACGACGTCGTAGATCGAGCCGGTCCGCATCCGGTCTGAATTGTCCTTGAAGCGTCCTTTCCAGTTCTGGTGGTTGTCGATCTTGCCGTCGCCGAGCAGAAAAAAGAGCCGGTCGATTTCGGCGTCGTTGATGGCCCGTCGCAGGCCGACACCATCCACGTTATCCACCGGAACGAGCACCGTGGTCTCGTTGGCGACCATGCGGAGATGGTAGAACCCGCAGGTTGTGCCGAGGATGGTTTTCGTTTCGATGCCCTGTACGACGCCGAGTCCGTGGTTTGGGTAAATGACCTTGTCACCGACCTGGAATGTCACGTGTCCCCCAACTGAGAAAGGTAAGTAGGCTGGGTGTGCGCCCGCTGAGCAGTCCCTTAAGTATAAGCGATCGGAGGGGGGCAGGCAACGCAAAAGGTGCCAAAATTGGCCATTTTCCTACGATTCTGTAACGGGAGGGGGCCGGCGCGATGACTCCGCGCCGGCGTGAAACGCGCCGGTGCGTGGCCGGTAAATGCCTTATTCGTCTATGATTTCGGCATGATCCGGCTGGCGCTGCTGAGCTCGCTTGCCCTGCTCGTGCTTCCGCAGAGCCTGGCCCCCTACGTCCCCACCCCAGAAGACGTCGTCGATCGGATGCTGGCCCTGGCGGAGGTCACACGCGAGGATACAGTGGTGGATCTGGGGTGCGGAGACGGTCGGATCCCGATCCGGGCGGCGCAGAAGTATGGTGCCCGCGGGATCGGGGTCGACATCGACCCGAGGCGCATCGAGGAGTCCCAGGCGAATGCCAGAAAGGCCGGCGTCGAGGCCCTGGTGGCGTTCCGGCTCGAAGACGCGATGACCACCGACGTGTCGAACGCCACGGTCGTGACGCTGTACCTGGTCTCCTCATCGAACGCGAAATTGCGGCCGATCCTGACCCGGCAACTGAAGCCCGGCTCGCGCATCGTCTCGCACGCCTTCAGCATGGGTCCGGACTGGCCCGCCGACAAGATCGACCGCTTCACCAGCGCAAACGGCGACCAGATCACGTTGTACCTGTGGAACATCCGCTAGGCACGCGGCACGTGGCCGTGCCTACGCATAGCGTGCCATCGCGAGGTCCACTATCTGTTCGATCAACTGCGTATAGTTGCGCCCTGACTTGCGCGCCGCCATCGCGAACTCCGCCTTCGAAGCGAGCCACGGGTTCGGATTCGCTTCGATGACCGCCACCCGCCCGTCGGGGCGCAGGCGCATGTCGATGCGGGCGTAATCGCGGAGCTCGAGCGCCTGGTAGACCGCGATGGCTGTCTGATGGAGCAGGGTGGTGGTCTCGTCGGACAGCCCTTCGGCAATGGCGGACTTCGTGTCGCGATAGGCCCGGGTGCCCTTGCCCCACTTCACCTCCGCTCCGGCGATCCGGGGCCTCCCTTCGGGCAGCTTCGACAGGTCCAGCTCGATCACGGCCAGCGCTTCGGGATGTTCGTTCCCGAGCACGCCGACGTACATCTCGCGCCCGACGACGAACTCCTCGATCAGCACCGGCGAATCGAAGTTGGCGTGCAGCCAGTCGATCCGCTCCATCAGCTCGCGAATCGACGAGACGACGCTGCTGAACTCGATCCCGATCGAACCGTCCTCGCGCGCGGGCTTGACGATGACCGGGAATTCGAGATCGTGGGAGAAATCGAGCCGCCCGCGAAACGACCGCGCGAAAACCGGGGTATGGATGCCGTGAAACTCGAGGATCTTCTTGGCCGCCGCCTTGTCCTGCCCGTACAGCATTCCGTGGGAGCCGCTGCCGGTGAAGCGCTTGTCGAGCAGCTCGAGGTAGGCGGCGATGCAGTAGTCCGCCATGTCGTTCCCGCCGAAGGATTCGGCGAGGTTGAACATGAGGTCGCATTCGAGGCGCGCGATCGCGTGGAGACTCTTGATCGATCCGTCCAGCACGTGCAGCGTCACGTCGTGCCCGAGCTTGCCCAGGGTCTCGGCGACCTCCTCTTCGACTTCTTTCTTGTCGAGCGTGCGCGTCAGCGGCGCCTTTTCGGTCGATGCGCTCTCCTCCTCTGGTGGTTCCCAGCGGTCGTAGAGCACGACGACGTTCAATTTGCTCATTCGCGCGCAAATTATGCCACACGGAACCCATTCGCGCCGCGCCGGTGTCGAATGAAACAGGCCGAACGTTGACAGACGACGATCGGTACCGGATCATCGGAGTTTCGCCCTGTTACTGCTGACTGCGAGGATAGAGACACATGCGACATGCCGTGACCATCGCGGCGCTCGTGCTCACCATCGGTGTGGGTGCCTGCGCCACCGGAGCGACCCAAGAGGAATTCACCCGTGCGGACCAGGAGGCGATCCGCAGGAACGCGGCCGGCCTGAGCGCGGCGTTCAACGACAAACAGCTCGACCGGATCATCGAGTTCTATGCCGACAACACCGTGTTCATGCCCCCCAACGCCCCCTCGCTGCGCGGGCGCGAACCACTGAGGGATTTTTTCGCCGGCATGATCGAAAACGGGGCGATCGGTCTGACCCTGGAGTCAACCGAAGTGTCAGGTCATGGCCCGCTCGCGTATGAGGCCGGCAGCTACGTCGTGACGTATCAGAACCGCGCGTCCCGGGATCGCGGCAAATACCTGCTCGTGCTCCGCAACATGGGCGGCACATGGCGCACCGAAAAGACGATCTGGAGCAGCGATCTTCCGGTCCCGCACGCCCCGGCAGACTGACGACGGCTGTTCGAAGGCCAAGTAGGAAGGCGGCGATGGGGGTGGTGAACACGGACGGGATAGGCGACAGGACTCGGGCCACTTGAACGCCAGGGCGCGTTCACTGTTCAGCCTTCAGCGTTTCTGCTGGTGCCGGAGGTGGGAATCGAACCCACACTTCCCGAAGGAAACGGGATTTTGAGTCCCGCGCGTCTGCCAGTTTCACCACTCCGGCCTGAGGCGGTGTTCGGCGGTTGAGAAGAAGTACAGTATACCAACCCGATGCGCCGCACTGCCCTGGCCGCAGCGCTCGTGTTTCTCGGTCTCGCACCGGCCCCAGCCGGGGCCGAGTGGGTCCGTGTCGAATCCCCCAACTTCGTCGTGTTCGGCGAAGTCGGCGAGAAACACACCCGCGAATACGCCGCGGAGTTCGAGCGGTTCCGCGAAGCGCTCGGGCGGATCGTCCCCGGCGCCGCGGCGCGGCCCGCCGCACCCGCGGTCGTCTTCATCTTCAAGGACGCCCGCTCCTTCGACCCGCACCGGCCCCTGTACAACGGCAAGCCGGTTCAGGTCACCGGGTACTTCGTCGGCGGGCCCAGCCTGGACGTCATCATGCTCCCCGCGACCAACCGCGACGCGGCGCTGCGCACGATCTACCACGAGTACAGCCACCTGATCACGGTCAACATGGCGCGCGGCCTCCCGACCTGGCTCGGAGAAGGGCTGGCCGAGTACTACAGCACGTTCGAGGTGCGACCCGACGGCCGACGCGCGGTGCTGGGCGGCGTCATTCCGTCTCACCTGGCCCGCCTTGCGCGCGACGGGCTGCTCCCGCTGGACCAGCTGCTGACGGTCGAACCGGATTCTCCTCTTTACAACGAGGGTTCGCGACGCTCGACGTTCTACGCGCAGTCCTGGGCGCTCGTCCACATGCTGCGGAACGGCAAGCCGGATCGGTCGGCGCAGTTCAACGAGTACGTGACGCTCACCGCCGCCGGGCGGTCGGCGACCGAGGCGTGGCAGCAGGTCTTCGGCAACCAGAAGATCCTCGAGCAGCTCCGCCGCTACATCCGGCAGTCCGAAATGACCGGTTACCTGTTCACCTTCGACCGCGCACTCGCGCCTGCGACTTTCAGCGTGTCGCGGCCCGCGCCGGCCGACATCCATGCGGCGCTCGGCGAATTGCGCCTGCACGTCGAGCCGGCCGGCGCGGCTGCGCACATGGACCAGTCGCCGGCGCCGACCACCGCATTCACGTCGGCCGTGCAGGGCCTCATCAGGCTGGAGGAGAACAAGCACGACGAGGCGCTGGACCTCCTGATCGCGGCCGCCCGCGGCACCGACGACTGGCTCGTGCAATACCGCGCCGCCGTCGGCCTCGAGCGCCTGGCGACCGCGTCGCAGACCGAATCGGCACGCACCGCCGGAAGAGCCGCTGACGCGGCGCTCCAGAACGTGCTGCGCCGCCGGCCGGACCTGCCGCACGCGGTAGCGCTGCGCGCCATGGTCCTCGGGCCGGGCGATGAAGGGCTCGCGCTCATCGAGCGCGCGCGGGCGCTCGCCCCCGGCCGCGCGCACTACGCGATCTGGCAGGCGCAGTTCCACTCGATGCGCGGCGAGTTCGCCAGCGCCCGCGCGCTGCTGGGCCCGCTCATGTCGACGGCCGTCCCGAGCGAGACGCGCGAATACGCCCGCAACGTCATGAGCCAGGCGGTCACGGCGGAGCAGGCGCGCACTCGTTCCGCGGCGCGCACCGGCGGCGCCACCGACTCCCCCGGGGATCCGCCCCGTTTCGCCACCGGGTTCGTCGTGCCGCTGTTCCGGGAGCTTCGGGCCGGCGAGCAGCGGCTCGAAGCGGCGTTCGAGCGGATCGAGTGCCCGCGCGACGGCCTCATCCTCCACGTGCGGATCGGCGGACGGCTCGCGCGCTATTCCGCCGCCACCTTCGAAGCCGTCGAGTTTCTCAGCTATCGCGACGACTTGACCGGGCCGGTCCGCTGCGGCCCGCGTGTGCCGCCCGACCGGATCTATCTGACCTGGCGGCCCGCGACCGGTCAGGCGGGATCCGACGGCATTGCCGTGGCCGTTGAATTCCTTCCGCGTTAGGCTGGTGGCCGCATGAAGTTCGCCAGCAGCCAGCTTGCCTATCTCATCGGCGATCGCACGGCCCAGGCCAACCTGCGCTCGCTGTTCAAGTACATCCTGACTCTTGCCGGGCTCATCACCGTCTACGCGGTCCTCTTTCACGTCATCAAGATCAGTGTCGAAGGGGAACAGCACTCGTGGATCACCGGCTTCTACTGGACGCTGGTGGTGATGACCACCCTCGGCTTCGGCGACATCACGTTCACGAGCGATGTCGGCCGCCTGTTCAGCATCGTCGTGCTGCTCTCGGGGGTGGTGTTGCTGCTGGTGATGCTGCCCTTCCTCTTCATCAGCCTGTTCTATGCGCCGTGGCTCGAGGCGCGCGTGCGGCTGCGCGCCCCGCGCGAGGTGCCCGCCGCGACCAAAGGGCACGTGATCCTCACCGAATACGATTCGATCGCCGCCTCGCTGATCGAGCGGCTGTCGAGCGAGAACATCCCGTACTTCGTGATCGAGCCGGACCCGGCGACGGCGGCCCGTCTCGTCGGCGAAGGGATCTCGGTGATCGCGGGGGAGAACGACAGCGACGAGACCTACGAGCGCACCAACGCGCGCGAAGCCCGCATGCTGTTTGCCAACTGCGAGGACACTGCCAACACCAACATCACGATCACCGCCCGCGAGATCGCGCCGCACCTCCCGATTGCCGCCATCGCGGAAGAAGAGGATTCGGTCGACATCCTGCAATTGAGCGGCGCCACCACCGTGCTGCCGCTGAAACGCCAACTCGGAGAGTACCTGGCCAACCGGGTGGACATCGGCGGGAGCGAGGCCCACGTGATCGGCGCCTACCGCGGGCTCCAGATCGCAGAGCTCCCGGCACGCGACACGGTTCTGGCCGGGCAGACGGTGCGCGACACCCGCTTGCGCGAGAAGACCGGAGTCAGCGTGGTCGGGCTGTGGGAACGGGGCAAGCTGCTGCCGGCATTTCCCGGGTCCACGATCCAGCCCGACGGCGTCATCGTCGTGGCCGGCACCGAATCGCAGGTCGCCGCGCTGAACGCGCTGATGCCAGGGAACCACGCCGGGACGCCGCCGCCGGTGCTCATCATCGGCGCCGGCAAGGTCGGGGACGCCGCGGCCGCGGCGCTGAAGCGGCGCGGGGTGCCCGTCCATGCGATCGACCGGACCGAAGCCGCGCTGGCGCCGCTCGGCGACCTGGGAGTGATGACGTTCGCCGGAGACGCCGCGGATCGTGCCGTCCTCACCCGGGCGGGGATCAACGAAGCGGCGTCGGTGCTCCTCACCACCAATGACGACGCGATGAACATTTATCTCGCGGTCTATTGCCGGCGGTTGAACCCGGCGCTGCGGATCGTCAGCCGCATCACGCATGAGCGCAATGTCGAGGCCATTCACCGTGCCGGGGCCGACTTCGTCCTCAGCTACACGACGCTTGGCGTGGAGGCGGTGATCTCTCTGCTGCGCGGCTACGAGCTGGTCGTCCTCGGCGAAGGGGTCGAGCTGTTTTCGATCGCCGTTCCGAAGCCGCTGCGCGGCAAGCGGCTCTCGGAGTCGGGCATCGGGTCCGGCACCGGGATGAGCGTCGTGGCGCTCGAGCACGAGGGGCAGCTGGTGACGCAACTGACCAGCGAGACGCCGCTTGGCGAGGGAGCGACGCTGCTGATGCTCGGCAGCCTCGAGCAGCGGAAGAAGTTCGCCGAACTCTTCGAACGAGCCAGCTAGCGGCGCCCGGGCGGTGACGATGGAGTACACTCCCCGGCGACTGCATGCGCGAACTGATTGATATCTTCCTCAACGTCGACGAGCATCTCGCCGACTTCGTTCTCGCCCACGGCCGGCTCGTTTACGGACTCCTCTTCGCCGTCATCTTCGCGGAAACCGGACTGGTCGTCACCCCCTTCCTCCCCGGCGACTCGCTGCTCTTCGCCGCCGGCGCCATCGCGGCCACCGGAACGCTGAACCTCTGGCTCGTGATGATCGTGCTGTTCGTAGCCGCAGTTCTCGGCGATGCCGTGAATTACAGCGTCGGGCGTCAGATCGGTCCGCGCGTGTTTCGCCCCGAGGGCCGCAGGGGCCGGCTGGAACGTCTGCTGAACCCGAAGCACCTCGAGCGGACCCACGAGTTCTTCGAGAAGCACGGCGGGAAAGCGGTCGTGATGGCGCGCTTCGTGCCGATCGTCCGCACCTTCATCCCTTTCGTCGCGGGCGCCGGCTCGATGACGTATCCAATGTTCGCCTTCTACAACGTCACCGGTGGCGCGCTGTGGGTCCTGGTGTGCGTCGGAGCCGGCTATCTGTTCGGCGCCATCCCGGTGGTCAAGGAGAACTTCGAGCTGGTCGTGGTCGGGATCATCGCCATATCCGTGCTGCCGATGGCGATCGAATTCTTCCGTCAGTGGCGACGCCGCTGAATCCCACCTTCGGCCGGGCGAGTACGGCAGGGCCAGGTCGGCGCGATCGCGTAATTCCTTCACTGTCGCGGCGCAGCTCGTCCGCATAGATTGCAATGCAGGCGCGTACGCGGCGTGGCACTTTGCTTGCTCCGTCTGCTCCCGACGAGAGATTGAGACATCGCTCAGGGAGGAGCAGGACATGAAGCGTTCCACCACGACATGGACATTGGCGGTCACCGCGGCCGCCCTGCTGATGCTGCCCGCATCGGGAGCGGCGCAGACGCCGCCGTCACCGCCGTCAGCCGCTCAGCCGCCTGCGGCGGCCCAGCCACAGCCCCCGGCAGCCGATACCGCGGCGGCGCGGGAACACCTCGCGAAAGCGAAATTGGCGCTCAACGACATTCAGGCACCAACGCTGAACGCAAAGGCCAAGACACAGGTCGCGGAATTGAAGCGCCGCATCAACACGCTCGAGCGATCGATCGGGGCGAACGACGAAGCCAGCGCGACCGGGACCGACAAGCGCAGCCCGACCGCGACAGCAGGGGCCAAGGGCAAAGTGAACTGGGGCACCGAAGTCGCCGCGATCGACAAGACGTTGACGATGATGCTCGGGCCAGACTCGGCCACGGGCGCCCCGGCGGCGACAGGCACTTCGGGCACGGCCGCTGCCAAGAGCAAGGCCGCGGCCGCCGCGCTCGACGAGCCGACCCGTGCGAAGTTGACGGAAGTGCGCACGCACATAACGGCGTTCGCCACCGCCATGGCCGGCGGCAAGCCGAAGACCGAGCCGGCGCCCGACCCGAGTGCCGCGGAGCCGACCGCTCCGCCGGCCTCGCCGACGCCGCAGCCGGCCAATCCGGCCGCCGCGCCGAGCACGGCAGCTGCTGCGCAGCCGACGCCGGAAACCGCCCCGCAGGCGGCACAGCCCGACGAGCAGGCCGCGCGCCGGCACCTGACCGAAGCCCGCAACACGCTGAGCGCCCTGACCCAGCTGCCGGCGGCATCACAGTTGAGCGGTGAGGCGCGGACGCAGGTCTCGCAGCTGATCTCGAACTTCAACGAGCTGATCACCACGCAGAACGAGTGGCGCGGATCCTACGCGAAGGTCTCGGCGACTCTCACCGCCCTGCTCGGCCCGGCCGGAATGCCGGAACCTGCCAGCGCGTCCGGCACTGCCGGTGCGGTCGGGACGTCGGGGACCAGCACCGTCAGCCTGGATCCCACGGTGCGCGAGAAGCTCGTGGAGCTCCGGCGCCAGCTGAGCGAGTTCGAAAAGGCGGCCGGAGGCGGATCGCCACCGCCTGTCAACCAGGCAACGCCGGATCCGAACGCGCCACCCGCCACGCCGCCGCCTGCGACTCCGCCGTCGTCGACTCCGCCGAGCACGACGCCACCGAGTGCGACGCCGCCAAGCACGACCCCGCCGTCTGCGACTCCGCCGGCGACGACCCCGCCGAGCGCGACGCCGGCGACACCCGAGACGACACCCGCCCCCCAGTCTGCCGCCGGCAACGCTGAGATCATGCGTCACATAGCCGCGATTGAAGTGCTGTTGAAGATGGAAGACGAGAGCGGCGGGCTGACGCTGACCAAAGCGCAGGTCGAGCAGCTCCGTAGTCACTGGGCTGCGCTCAAGCAGGCGCTCGATAAGCGTTAAGCCGGCTCGCGCAGACGACTACCAAACTCCAGATTCCAGACTCCGATTGAGTCTGGAGTCTGGAGTTTGTCGTTTGGAGTTTGGAGTTGGAGGTTGCCCTTCGCATCTGGCAGGATTGTGCGATGCGAAGACTGATGCTGGTGGCCGTCGTGACGGCAGCGTTCTGGATGCCGCACGTGGGCCGGGCTGCCGACACACCGCTCGAAACCGCCGCGCTGGCCTGGGACCGCGGCGATTACGTTTCCGCTTTGACGACATACCTCCAGGTCCTCGAAGGCGCGCCAACCGATGAAGCGCTCGAGGTCATCGCGCTTCAGACCGGAGAGCTGTTCCACACCACCGAGCTCACCACCGACGGCGACGCTCCGTTGTTCTCCCCTGACGGACGGTACCTATTGTTTGAATCGGGACCGCTGCCGGACCGCTCGATCCACCTCGCACGCCCGGCGGATCCGCGCGCGGCCGTCGTGACGCTGCAGGGTCATCGCGCTGCGTTCTCACCGGACAGCGCGAAGCTCGCCTACCTCAAGGTCACGTCGACGCCCGCCCTGCAGGAAGCGGCCGCGGCGATAGAGATCGGCCCTGCCAATCAGCGCACGCAGCGGCTCAACGCCTTCAACGCGCGGATCGCGCTCGAATCCCGGCTGGTGATGCGTGAGCTGGCGTCCGGGCGCGAGACGGAGCTCGAGACCGGCCAGCTGCGCAAGCAGTCGCTCGCCTTCACCGCGAAAGGAATCGTGTTCGCCGGGTTGCCCGCTGAAGGGGGCGCCGGCCAGATCTTCTCCGCCTCGGAAGGTTCCGCGCCCGTGGCGCTCACGGCCGGAGAAGGAGAGAAGGTTCTCGGCGAGGTGAACGCCGCCGGGACCGCGTTGACCTTCACCGTCCGGATGCCCGGGGCGGGTCGTGGCGGCCGCGGTGGCGGCGGGGGCACCCCCAGCTTCCACCTGCTCAGCCTCGCCGACGCGAAAACCACGATGATCGGCGGATCCGCTCCGGCGTTTTCGGCCGACGGTGCAGCCCTCGCCTACGTCGCGCGCACCGCAAACGAAAGCCGGCTGATGGTTGCGCCCACCAGCAACCCGTCGGCGGCGGTGGCGGTGCGCACAGGGACTGGCCGGCTCGACGCGCCCGCATTCTCGCCCGACGGCAGCCGCATCGCGTTCCAGGCGATGCCGAAAGAGGACTGGGAGATTCACGTCATCAGCCGGGACGGCAAGGAGGAAGCGCGACTCACCCGTGAGATCCAGCACGACCTGCTCCCGCGGTTCCTCGGCGGCGATCGACTGCTGGGCATGATCGGCGAGGCGCGCCACCGCCGATCCCACCTCTACGATCTCTCGACCGGCCGGCGCACACGCGTGTTCCACAACAACACCGTGCGGACGATCGCGCCTGAGTACGACTGGGTCCCCAGCCCGGACGGTCAGAAGATACTCATCGTCGCCGAGCGTGATGGCGACACCGTCTCGGTGGAACGGGGCGTGTATCTTGTGGACCTCTCGCGCCGGGTGACGCGCGACGAGCTGCGAGCGCGGCTGCAGGCCAATCTGGCGTCCGAGCAGGCGCTCCGCGCCACGACCCGGAGGCTGTTTGCGCCGATCGCCGATGACGTCCGCAAGGTGGTCGGCGAAGCCTCGGTCGCCCGGGTCTTCGGCTACGAGAAGGCGCTCTTCGATTTAGATTCGAAGCACATTACCCGGCCCGGGAACAAGCTCGCCGGAGAGTACCTGTTCAACAAGTACAAGTCCTTCGGCTATGTCCCCGAGTACCAATGGTTTGCCGGCCGCGGCGCGCTCGGCGGGCAGACCGCCAACGTGCTCGCCACGCTCAAAGGCACGACCAACCCGGAGCTCGTCTACGTCGTCAGCAGCCACTACGACTCGGTGGCCGCCGGTCCCGGAGCCGACGATGACACGTCGGGGACGGCGGCGCTGCTGGAGACGGCGCGGCTGCTCGCGAGCCATCCGCAGCCTGCCACGATCGTCTTCGCGTCGTTCACGGGCGAGGAAGCCGGCCTGCTCGGCAGCCGGGAGTACGTGCGGCAGGCGGTCGCCAACGAAGTGCGGATCGTAGGCGCGCTGAACAATGACATGGTGGGCTGGGCGAACGATCATCGGCTGGACAACACGATCCGCTATTCGAATGCCGGCATCCGCGACATCCAGCACGGTGCCGCCATGCACTTCACGAACCTGATCACCTACGATGCCCTCTACTACAAGAGCACCGACGCCGCCGCCTACTACGAGGCGTACGGCGACATCGTCGGCGGCATCGGCTCATATCCGGTGCTCGGCAACCCGCACTACCACCAGTCGCACGACCTGCTCGATACCATCAACCATCAGCTCGTCACCGAAGTGGCGAAGACCACGGCCGCGACGCTGATGCTGCTGGCCTCGAGCCCATCCCGGCTCGAGGGTCTGACAGTGGACAGCTTCACCAACGGGACCGCCAAGGTGTCGTGGAAGCCCAGCCCGGAAAAAGGGGTGACGGGTTACATCGTCGCGTATGGCCCTGCGAGCAACCCTGAAGCGCAGCGGCTGCGGGCCGCCTCACCGTCGATCACGCTGCCGAAGGTATCGGCCGGAACGGTCATCTCGGTCAAGGCTGTCAACGGCAAGGGGCTCGAGGGGTGGGACTGGGCGAGGGCCACAATTCGGGAACGCTGAACGCTGAACGCTGAAGGCTCATCGCGGGCAGTAGCCGGCGCGGTAGGCTACGTGGGAATCGGTGCCGCGGTGCGTGGGTTCGGCGACCTCGTACCATTCTTCTTCGAACCCGGAGAACTGAAAGACCCAGTACCCCTTGCCGTTGGCCCGGATGAGACCGAACGGCAGCATGTAGCTCACGCCTTTCCGGTCACAGTAGGTCACCTTCGCCGACAGGCGCACCTTCGATTCGTTCTTCGGTCCTACCAGTACCCAGCCCTGGCCGAAGGTCGCGAGACCGCAGCCGTCCTTGTCTTCACGCCCTGGCGGATACTGGCGGACGGCTTCGACGTAGTACGCGGTCCATTTCGGATCGTCCGTAGGCGCGCGATACACCGCCTCCATCGTGATGGGGACCATGCGGCGCTGCTCCGGCCTCATCGGATGCCGCCATGACGTGAAGACGGTCGCCGCGCGGTTCTCCTCCCGGTTGAACTGTTCGGTAATCAGGATCAGCGCCTGGTTCCACTCGGCGCTGCCCCGCTGCGGCGACTCGATCGGCTCGAGGGCCGCATCGCCGGCGATGACGAGACCGTCCTTGGGATACGGCATCTCGAACGGGGGCGGCGGGGGTGCCGACGGCTTGTAGTCGGTCTTGAGGGCAATGCGACGCTCGCACATGAGCCTCGTGGTGGTCACGTCGGTGAGCGCCACGGAGCCGGCCCGCACGCCGTCGCGCCAGATCGTCATCGTGCGCGGCGGCGCGTCCACGCCCCACCAGCTCTCCGGCACGTCCTGGAGCGAGATCGGCAGCTCGCGGTTGCTGATGTCGTTCGGCCAGCGGGAGCTCCAGCGGCGCCCGTCGAACGTCGCGAACGGCGCGACGATGCCGTCGCGGCGCAGGACGCCGAGCACCAGCTCCGCGGCCGGCTCCAGGGGGGCTGCGGCCGGAAGCTCCAGCGCCCCGATGGCGGTCGCAACCAGCATGGCAGGGAGAATCTTCATGGCACTCGCTCTCAGCTTAGCGCACTCTTTTCAAGCAGCCGGTCCTGTGTCGGTCATGGCTGGCTGGCGGCCTGCATCCGTTCCCGCTTGAGCCCGGCGCGCCGCTCCAGCGATCGCTCGACGAGCCAGCAGAACAGCGCCCATGACAGGCCGATCAGCCACCCCGCCAGGACGTCGGTCGGGTAATGGACGCCGAGATAAACGCGCGTTGCTCCGACCAGCAGCGTCGCCACCATCGCCACGAACATGCAGTAGAACTTCGCGAGCCGGCTCTCGGCCACACGCATCAGCAGGGCGCCGAGCGTCAGAAACACCGCTGCGGACGTCAGCGCATGCCCGCTCGGGAAGCTCAAGCTCATCACCTCGCGCAGGTGTGGGACGACGTCGGGCCGCGGCCGCGCGAACAGATCCTTGAGCAGGCCGTTCAGCAGCCATCCGCCGGCGCTGGCCAGGAACACGAATCCGGCGTTGCGGTACATCCCCTGGAGCGCGAGAAACCCGACGACGGCCACGACCGTCAGACCGAGCACGCTCGCGCTGCCGAGGGCCGTGACATCGAGTGCGGCGATCTCGAGCCACGCCGGGCCGATCGGCTGCGATGGATCGTCCGCCTTGCGGAGAGCCGACAGAAGCCGCTTGTCGAACTCGAGCGTGTCCCCCTCGAGCACCTCTCCTGCCAGGTTCGCGACCAGCTGCGTGACGCCGAGCAGCGCCAGCGTGCCGGCGAGCAGCCACAGCTCTTCGCGGTCGCGCGATGCGAGGTGGGTCTTCAGTTTGTGGAAGCCCGCCTTCGCCTTCCGCATGCAGCGATTATTACTTCTTTCGGGCGGGCTGCGCCGGCTTCGCGACCAGCCTGATCGTGCCCGATGCCTCGCGCGTCTTGAGCACGGCCATCACGTCCTCGAGCGGTACCGGTTCGAACTCGCCCGACAGGAAGTCGCGGATCTCGAGCACGGTCTTCCCTTTCCCGAGCAGGATCGACAGCTCCGCGTTCATGTGCTGCGGGAGGGAGGGTCCGGCCTGCCCCGAGCCGCGGCCAGCTCCTCCGCCGCCACCGCCGCGGCCACCTCCCCGGCCGCCCGCGGAGGCACAACCGGACCGTGTGGCACCATTCACGCACTCGACCACCAGGTTGGAGGCTTCGCGCTCCGCTGGGGTCATCGGCCAGTCTGAAGTGGCGCCAAGCGCAGGCGCCTGGACGCGCGCGGCGTGGACGGCGTAGAGCGCGCGCAGTTCGTCATAGCGCATCGCCAGCGTCTTGTCGATCGATGCCTCGAGGCCGGCAAGCCGTGACGCCGCGCCGGACGGATCCTCGTACAGAACGGCCGACGAGCGGATCACGCCCTTCTCGACAGCCGCCTGGTGCCGGACGGTGACGCGCGCGTCCTTGTACGCCGCCATCAGGCCGGCGGCATCCGTCGCATCCGCGAGGTACCCGGCCGCCTTGCGCATCGAGTCGCCGATCCGGCCGGACCCGCGGCCGAGGTTCTCGGCGGTGATGCGGCCAGCCATCGCGTCCGTCCCGGCGGCCAGCGCGGCCATCGCGCCGATCCCCACGACCGCTGCCCGCTTGTACTGGGTGGGATCCTGCTTGTCGATCGTGTCCTGCGAGGAGTGGTACCACATGTCCGGCCAGGTGATGAACATCACCGAGGGGATGCCGTGCTGCATGTAGGTGACGTGGTCGCTGGACCCGTAGTGCTTGTCGATGCGGATGTAGAACGCGTCCTCGCTGCCGGTCGACGCGGTGATATCGAGGCTCGGCGCATAGCCGTTCGCACGGTAGCGGACACGCTCGCGGCTGACGTCGGACACCCACTCCATCATGCTTTGCGCGACGTCGTTGATGTAGGACGGGAACGTGTCCGGCGTGCGCTGCAGGATCCAGTAGCTGCGGCTCATCGCCAGACGGATCCCTTCCATGTCGAAGTTCAGGTCGCCGATGATCGCCGTCTCCTTGTCGGGATGCGCGTTCAGCCAGGCGTTGGTGCCGCTGATCTCGGCCCCCCACTGGAAGTTGATCGTCCGCTTCGGCTTCGGCAGCCTGCCTTCACTCACCAGCTTGATATACGCGCGGCCGATCTCGAGCGTCAAAGCACATCCCGAGTTGTCGTCGTTTGCTCCCTGCTTGATGACGCCTTCATAGAGATGTCCGCTGACGGCGACCTCCTGGGTGGTGCTGCCGTCGCCGGCGATTTCCGCGTGGACGACTTCCGCCTTGCTCGGCACCATCTCGGCCTTGACGAGCGACCGGATGGTGATCTTCTCGCCGCGGCCCAGCCGCAGCGCGAGGTCGCGCCCCACACGGGGTTCGACCGCCCACCCGAACGTCGGCGACGTCGCGCCCTGGGGCGGATTGAAGCGCGTGTCGGGGATCTGGTCCGGAAAGTCGTTGGGTCTCAGCGCGGTGTAGCCGATGATGCCCACGGCTCCCTTCGACACCGCCTGCGTGAAGGCTCCAAGACCGCTCGAGCTGAGAAGGACCTTGCCGGTGAGATCCTTCCCTTCGAGATCCGACGCCCGGCCCGCGCCGACGTCGATCAGCTCGCCGCTGACGTCACCGGTCGGCGTCCCCTGCCCGAGCGCGAGCGCGACATCGTGGATGTCGTACAGCTTCCGGCTCACCGGCGTCGTCATCCACAACTCACCAACGCTCGGCTGCCATTGCGGGCCGCTCGGAAAGGTCTCGATCCGCACGTTGGTGAAGCCGTACTCCTTCGCGCGGCGCGCCATGACCTCGCTCTCGCGGAAGGGTCCGCCGTATTCGGACGCCGGCCGCACCCGCTGATACGGCACGAGCTCGAGCAGCGTGTGCATGGCACGCTCACCGGACGCTTCGTTGACGATCGACCGCATCTGGTCGTGCGACAACAGCGTCCGGTCCTCGCGTTCCTGCGCCGGCATGGCGATCACCACCAGCACACACGCCGCGGCGCATGCGCAGACCTTACGCACTCTCATCCTGGACTCCTCTGGAACGACGCAAAAGAGCGATCGTATCACCCGCGAGCGGAGCGGTTTCACGGCCCGTAACGCTTTACTGAAACGGTAAGGCGCCGCGACGGCGGGCGCCCGATTTGGCGCGGGAAACGGTACGAGGGCCGGGCATGGCGCTTGCGGCGTCGCCATCGAGATGCGTGTCAGCCATACCCTGATCTTCCTCCTTACCGTCCTCGTCGGGAACTCTGCGTTCGCACAGGACGCCCCGCCCGCTCAACCGCAGGCGCCGGTGGACCCCGAGATCGAGCTCAATCTCGTGAACCTGCCGACGACGCGGTCGCTCGGGCGGCACAAGAGTTACACGCGGTTCACCCACCGGTTCTCGCGCGACCTCGGGCTCGGCGATTTCGGCGACCTCGCGTCGGACCTTTTCAGTCTCGACAACGGCGCCGTGATCGGTCTCGAGTATCGATTCGGGATCACCAGCGCCATCCAGGCGGGCCTGCACCGGAATACGCTCGACAAGACGTTGCAGTTGTTCAGCCGGTGGGACGCGGCGCGCCAGGGGGGCCGGCTGCCGGTCAGCCTGTCGGCCTTCGCCTCGATCGAGGGGCTCGACAACCTGCAGGACGGACGCCAACCCGGGGTAGGGGCCGTCGTGTCCTTCATCCGCGGCCAGTCCCTGGCCCTCTACGCGTCGCCAACGTTCGTCGATGGCACGCGCGAAGCCGGGTTGCTGGGCGGCGTCCCGCATGAACACGAACATGACGTCGTTCCGGCTCCGGGCATCGTGATCGATCCTCAGGGCGAGGACGACCACGCCCATCACGACGGAACGTTCTTCGTCGGGCTCGGTGGCCGCCTCCGCCTGCGGCCGAGCGTATTCGTCGTCGGCGAGATCTCACCACGTCTGGCCGGGCACGACCCCGGCGACCCAGGCTGGGGCGTGTCGCTCGAGAAATCCACCCGCGGCCACACCCTCGCACTCACCCTGACGAACTTCTTCGGCACGACGCCGGGGCAGATCGCACGCGGAGGCACCAATGCCCTCTATCTGGGATTCAACATCACGCGGAAGTTCTAGGGGCCCACGCAGGCCTTCGGCCTGACATACGGGAGGCAACATGCTGAGACGGGGATGCTTGATTCTGCTGGCGGCGCTCGCGCTGGCAGGTTGCGATGATGACAGCCCGACCGCGCCGGAGGATCCGAACGTGGTGGTCTTCACGGCGCAACTGAGCGCCGCCAACGAAGTGCCGCCGGTTACCAATGCCGAGTCGAACGCGCGCGGCGATGCGCGGATGACCTTCAACCTGACGCGCGACGGCTCCAACAACATCACCGGCGCAACCGTGACGTTCGTCGTGAACCTGAACAGCTTCCCTTCGACCAGTTCGTGGACGCTGGCACATATTCACGAGGGTCCATCAGGCGTCGCCGGTCCTGTCAGGGTGAACACGGGCCTGAGCCCGGGAACGGCCATCAGCCTCGCGAGCGGGGGGGTTACGAACCAGACGTTCTCCAACGTGGCGGTGGTGAACTCCGCGGGCGCGCCGGATCCGGCGCTGGTGAACGCGATCATCAACAACCCCGCCGGCTTCTACTTCAACGCCCACACGGTGCTGAATCCCGGCGGTGCGGTCAGAGGACAGCTGGTGAGGCAATAGCAAACGCTCATTTCACCGACAGCTTCCCCTTGAAGCCCTTGCCGGCTCTCGGACCGAGGTAGTCCTTGACGGGCGCCTTCTCGGAGTCGGCCACGCGGCGGCCGGTCTCGTAGGCCAGCTGCGCGATGCGCTGGACCTTGTCGAAGAGGATCTTATCGACCGTGTCGCTGGGGCGGTGGTAGTCGGGGTGCAGGCCGGTGAAGTAGAAAACGATCGGCACGCCCTTCGCCGCGTAGCTGTAATGGTCGCTGCGTGTGTAGATCGACTGCGGGTCGGCCGGATCGTTCATGGTGTAATCCAGCTCCAGCGGTTTGGCCATCGATGCGTTGGCTTCCTCGTTGATGTTGTGCAGCTCGGTGCTGATGCGGTCGGATCCCACGACCAGCACCATGTTCGTGTTCGCCGGATCGTCCCCCTGGTTCCGCCCCACCATGTCCATGTTCAACTGGGTGACGATCTTGTCGATGTCGCCGACGACCGGGTAATCGGCCATGTAACGCGAGCCGAGCAGCCCGCTTTCTTCACCGGCGTGCCAGACGAACAGCAGCGACCGCTTCGGTTTCGGACCGGTCGCAAACGCCTTCGCGATCGCCATGATCGCCACCGTCCCCGATCCGTCATCGTCCGCACCGTTGTTGATCATGTCCTCGCCCGGTTTCGCGGTTTCGCGGACGCCGTTATGGTCGTAGTGAGCGCCGAAGGCGACATACGTGTCCTTCAGCTTCGCGTCCGTTCCCTCCACGATGCCGACGACGTTGCTGGTGAGGCGGGTGCGAACGACCTGGTAGTCGGCGTCGACGTTGATGGTCAGCTTCACGCCCTTCAGCGGGAAGCGCGGCAGCGGCTCACGCTTCGCGGCTTTTTCGGCCAGCTGCGCGTAGGTGACATCCGATCCGCTGAAGAGGAACTCGAAGAACGCGTCCTGCGCAGTGAGCTGGGGCGTGACCAGGGCGTCGTAGCGCTGGACGGTGGTGAAATCCCCGTTGTCGACCTGCGCGGCGCCGCGGCCACGGCCCGCTGGCGGCTGCGCTGGGGGGGCCTCGCCGCGGCCCGAGCTCGTGACGGGGGACTG
>DATFFM010000144.1:0-25881 GCA_035250005.1 Vicinamibacterales bacterium
TCAGCGCCAGACGCCGGCGCGAAATTGCCCGCGCCGCCGCGCGGGCGCGGTGGCACCGATCGCATTGAACCGACGCGACGACCGGCGCGAGCCGCACCGGGTCGCGTCAGCCCTCTTTCAGGTTCTGCAGCGGGTCCACCCGCGATGCCCGTATGGCGGGAAAGGCGCTCGCCAGGAGCATGGCGGCCAGGAAGAGCGCGGCAGAACCACCGAACGCCAGGCGGTCGAGCCCCTGGATGCCGTGGTACTCGGCCTGAATCACACGGCTGACGGCGGCCGCGGCACCTCCGCCGGTGAGCAGCCCGATCACGGCGACGCGCATCGACTGGCCGAGGATCATCGCAAGGATCGTTCGCGGCATTGCTCCCAGAGCCATGCGGATCGCGATCTCGCGCGACCGCATCGCGACGACGTACGACGAGACGCCGTAGAGGCCGGCGGTGGCCAGCAGCAGCCCGATGACGCCGAGGCACACCGCGGCTCGTGCCAGCCACAACTGGGGGCCGAACGAGCGCTCATTGAGCTCGTCGAGCGATCCGAGCTCCAATATTGGAACGCGTGGAGCGATCCGGCCGACCAGTTCGCGGAGCGGCTGCGCCACCGTCGCCGCGGCGGAGCGGGTGCGAACGTAGAGGGCAAGGGCCGGTTCCGGTTCAATCGGCGACGGCAGGTACACCTGCTGCGCCGGACGTTCGCCGGGCGTATATCTCGGTTCCACCGTCGGTTCGATGATGCCGACGATTCGTACGGCGATCGACGAGCGAAAGTCCTGGTTTCGGGGGGCCACCTGCACGATGCTGCCGACGGCCGGCCCTGCCAGGCTCTCGGCAAACGTCTGATTCACGACGGCCACCTGCGGGGGTGGCTGCCGGTCCGCGTCGGTGAAGCCGCGCCCGTGCAGGGTGCGCACACCGAGGGCCTCGAAAAGGTCGCCGCCCGCGTACCCGCCCATCGTCACGCGCTCGTCGTCGGGCCGGTCCGTCGGATGCCAGACGCGAATGGACCCCGGCGCGGCCCCCTGTCCGAACGACCAGACGGAGGTGTGACGGGCCACGCCCGCGGCTTCCACGCCCCGCAGCCGCCGCACCCCGTCGACCACAGTGTGGTAAAACCTCTCCGCTTCGGCCGCTGAAACCCCGAGCGGCTGCAGGTCGAAGCGCGCGATGAGCAGCCGGTCGGCCGCCGTGCCGCCCGAGACCGCCTGCAACCGCACCGTCGCCACGAGTTGCCACGCGGTTGCCATGAGGCCGAGCGACAGCGCCACCTGCACGACCACGAGCGCACGCCGCATGCGCGACTGCCTCGGGACGGCGTCGCTTCTGGCGGCTCCGAGTGTGCTCGACGGCTGCTGCGCGCTGATCCGCAACGCGGGCGCCAGCCCGAACGCCACGGTCGTCACCGTGGCGGTGATCACCGTCAAGGCGAGCACGGTGGCATCGATGGCTATCGGGGTCCCGAGCGGGGTGTGGGCCAGCTGCAGACCCAACCACGCAAGCGGCAGGGCGACGGCGGCCGCGAGAAGAGACAGGACCGCACTTTCGATCAGCAGCTGACTGATGATCCGGCCGCGTCCCGCGCCGAGGGCCAGACGAATGGCGATCTCGCGCTGCCGCTGTGAGCCGTGCGCCGACATCAGGTTTGCCGCGTTGACGCACGCGATCACCAGCACGAGGATGGGTATGGGCAACACCACGATGACGGCGAACTTCCGGTGCGCCGGGTTGCCCATCAGCACCGGCTGCACATCCGCGCGCACGGCCTGGAATGTCTGCCCGCGCAATCCGGCGAGCCGCAGCGCCACGACCTCCGCTTCCGCCTGGATATGCGGCACCTCCAGCCCGTCCTTCAAACGGCCCGCGAAGTAGAGCTCGCGTTCCTGCCGGCGCTGCTCGGCGCGCGTGAGCGGGAGGACGCGGTCCGCCAGCCAGATCGGCAGCCAGACCTCGACGCCCCGATCTCCGCGGGCGGGCTTGAGATCGATGCCGGCAAAGTATGCCGGAGCCACACCGACGATCTCGACGAACTCGCCGGCCACCCGGATCGACCGGCCGATCACCGCTGGGTCGGCGCCGAACTCACGCGTCCAGACGCGGTGCGAGATCACGCCGACCGCCGCATGCGTCTCGGCGTCCCGCGCCTCGAATGTGCGGCCGACGGCCGGCCGGAGGCCGAGAACGTCGAAGTAGTTGGCCGACGTCAACGCGCCGCGCATCGAGCGCGCCTCCGGGAGCGCGACCGCGAAGTTCCCCAGGGCGTACGCGGCCAGCCCCTGCAGCCCGGTCAAACCTTCCTGAAGCGAGGCATGGTCGGCGGCGGAGGACATGCGCTCCCGGCAGTCCGGCCGGCCGCAGTCACGGCTCACCGCTACGCGCACGAGCCGATCCTGGCCGGTGACTGCGGGGAAGGGTCTGAAGAGCAGCGCGTTGAGGAAGGCGAGTGCGGCGATCGCGACCGCCATTCCGATCGCCAGACTTCCCACCACCCAGAGCGCGAACCCGCGTGAATGCCTGAGCGCACGACCCGCCTGACGCACGTCCTGCCGAAGAATGTCGAACGAAGCACCCGCGGCAGCCGGGGGGAGGTGTGATGTCATAGACGCGTGAGAGCCAGGCCGGAGATCCCGGCGGAGATCGAAGAATACCGCGATGTTCGCTGGCGACGCGAGGGGACGCGACAGGTCGAGACCGCCCTCGACGCCGAACGCTTCATCGAAGAGGTCGGCTTTACGGCCTGCCTGACCGACTCCCGGCGGCCGGGTCCCTCACTCTACGTGGCGGTGTGCGGGCGCCGCGACGCCGTGATGCCCCGGAACGTCCAGAAAGACACAGAGGCCTCGCTGACCTGGCTGCTGAAGGACGAGCTCGTGCGCCGCGGCAAGGTCTATTACGCCAAGCTCGCGCGCGGCAAGGCCATGTTCCTCGCTCCCCGGATGATCCCCGCCTTTCACGCGATCTGGGGCGTACGGCGGTCCGAAGAGAACCGGCTGAGCCAAGACGCCCGGGCAATTCTCGAGGTGCTCCGCAGGGAATGGGAAATGAGCACGTCAGATCTGCGCGAGGCGTCGGGCGTGAAAGACCGCAAGGCATGCACCAGCGCGCTGAATGAGCTCCAGGCTGCCATGATCGTGGTGCCGAGCGAGGTCTGCTATCTGCCGAAGTTCACCTACATCTGGACGCTCGGCGTCGGGCGGTTTCCCGACTCGCTGCGCCGCCGGGTGAGCCGGGAGAGCGCCCTGCGTGAAGTGGCTCGATGCTTCCTGGCCGGAGCCGGACTGACGATCCCCGGCGAGCTGGCGCGTGTGGCAGGTCTCTCGCGGCCGGACGCCGGACGTGGTAACCGCGCGCTGGTCGCCGAAGGTTACGCGAACCGGCTCGGGCCGGGGATGTATCAGCTGGCGGCCGGCGGGGGGCTCCCGCGGCTATTCACCGCAGATCGACCAGGACCTCGAACCCCCCGTAGGCCATCCGTTTGACGTCGAACGGCATCGGGGTTCTCTCCATCTCCAGCTTGATCCGCGGGTCCTTCATCACCCTGGCGTTCACCCGGTCGCGCTGCGCCTTGGATTTGTAGACGATCCACGAAAACGCCACCGTCTCGCCCGGCTTGATCTTCATCTGTTTCGGGAACGAGACGCCGAACTTCGTGTCGAGATCGTCGCCGATACACTCCCGGTACTCCAGCGCTCCGTGCTCGCGCCAGACCTTGCCGGCTCTGGCGGCCATCTTCTTGTACGCCTGAACCTTCTTCTTTGGAATCGGCAGCAGAAACCCATCAACGTAACGAGCCATGCATCCCTCCTGTCCTGTCAGACTATTGTCGGACGAATGGGCCGGCGTCGCTGACAGGCGTACGGTAATAATGAAGGACGATGCCCACGTCGATCGCGCACTATGAGATCACCGGCACGCTCGGCGAAGGGGGCATGGGGATCGTGTATGCGGCGCGCGACCGCCGGCTCGATCGCTCCGTCGCCCTGAAAATGATCCGCCGCGGGAGCGCCGATCCTGATGCTGCCGAACGGCTCCGCCGCGAGGCGCGGGCCGCCGCCACGGTCAATCATCCCAACATCTGCCAGCTCTACGACATCGGGGAGGAGGCGGGCGATCTCTTCATCGCGATGGAGTACCTCGACGGGGAGTCGCTGGCCTCGCGGCTCGCGCGCGGCCCGCTCCCGCTGAACGAGGCGGTGCAGACCGCTCTGGCTGCGCTTTCGGCGCTCGAGGCCCTGCACACCCGCGGCCTGATGCATCGTGACTTCAAGCCGTCGAACGTCTTTCTGACCCCTCACGGCGTGAAGCTCCTGGACTTCGGCCTGGCGCAGGCGATCGGAGTCGAGGCGGCGGAAACGCGCTTGACCCTGCCGGGGATGGTGCTGGGCACGCCGCAATACCTGCCGCCCGAGCAGGTCCTCGGGCAGCCGGTCGATGCGCGAGGCGACCTGTTCGCGGCCGGCGCCGTGCTGTACGAAATGTTGACCGGCCGGCCGCCGTTCAACGGCGCGTCCGTCGCCGAGATCGCGCACGCGATCGCCTACGAGCACCCGCCGGCGCTCGGCGGCTCCCTTGGCGTAGGGGCGATCGATCGCGTCATCCACAAGGCGATGGCCAAGCGTCCGCAGAACCGGTATCAGGCTGCCGGCGCGATGGCCGACGACCTTCGCGCCGCGATGCTGCTGCTCGACAGCGGGACCGTGTCACAGCCGGTCCGCCCGATGACGCGGCTCATCGTGCTGCCGTTTCGCGTGCTCCGGCCGGATCCGGACATCGATTTTCTGGCGTTCGGGCTGTCGGACGCCCTGACGACCTCTCTCTCGGGGCTCGACTCCCTCGTCGTGCGCTCGAGCCTCGCCGCCGGGGCGTTCGCCGGCGACGTCATCGACCTCCAGGCGATCGCCGCGAAGGCAGAAGTGGACGCCGTTCTGAGCGGAACGCTGCTGCGTGCCGAGGATCAGCTGCGCGTCACCACGCAGCTCGCCGAGGTGCCGAGCGGCACCGTGCTGTGGTCGCAGACCACGCAGGTGCGGCTTGGTGCCGTGTTCGAGCTGCAGGACGCGCTCACCAGCCGGATCGTCGAGTCGCTTGCCGTGCCGCTGAGTGCGCGCGACCAGCGCGTGCTCAAGCGCGACGTGCCAGCCAGTGCGAAGGCGTACGAGTTCTACCTCCGGGCCAACCAGATCGCCTACCAGGCGAAGAACTGGCAGGTCGCGCGCGATCTGTATCTGCAGTCGGTGAAAGAGGACCCGTTGTATGCGCCGGCGTGGGCGCGGCTCGCGCGGATCCATCGCGTGATGGCGATGTACGTGGACGACGGGTCGGCCGCGAATTACGGGCTCGCCGAAGAGGCCTTCGGCCGCGCCCTCGAGCTGAATCCTGATCTTTCCATCGCCCACAACCTCTACACGGCGGTCGAGGTCGAAAGCGGCCGGGCCCGCCAGGCGATGCTGCGGCTGGTGGAACGCGCCCGGTCGCAGTCGGGGGACCCGGAGCTCTTTGCCGGGCTGGTTCAGGCCTGCCGGTACGCCGGGCTCGACCGTCCGGCCATCGCGGCGTACGAACACGCCCGCCGTCTCGATCCGCAGATCCGAACCGCGGTGAGTCACGCGTATTTCATGGCCGGCGAGTACGAGCGGGTGAGTGAGACGGATCAGGAAGATCCCCCGATGCTGACCGCGCTCGCGCTGGACCTGATGGGCAGGCGCGATGAGGCGGCCGCCCACCTGCGCGGCCTGCGGGCGCCCGGTTTGCCGACGCTGGTCAGGCTGCTGCTCGACGGAATGGGCGCCGTGCTCGAAGGGAACCGCTCCGCGGCGCTCAGCGCCGCCGACCGGATTCTGAGCGTCTGGAGGCTTCGCGATCCGTGCGCGACCTACTACCTGGCCCGGACGCTCGCGTCGCTCGAGCATCCCCGCGCGATCGAGACGTTGAGGCGCGCCGTGGAGGGAGGGTTTCACTCGTACGCCTTCTTCACACGAGACCCCTGGCTCGACCCGCTGCGCGGGGAAGAGGCCTTCAAGGAGATCGTGGTGTTCGCGGAGGTGCAGTATCGCGATGCCGCGGACGCCTTCGTCGCCGCCGGCGGGGAGCGCATTCTGGGACCGATTCAACGGGAGTGAGTGGGGTGGCATCCGCGACACGGCTTCTTTCGTACGTCGGCCCATACGACTGGCAGGCCGCGCTGACGTTTCTCTCGCGCCGGGCGATCGAGGGAGTCGAGCAGGTGGCCGATGGGACGTACTGCCGGACGATTCGGTGCGGCCGCTCGATCGGTACGCTGACCGTGGACCACGACGACCGGGCGTCCGCGCTCGTCGTCAGCCTCTCGGTGGAGGCGGCGACTGCCGACGAGGTGATCGAGCGGGTGCGGCGCATGTTCGACCTGGACGCCGATCTGCAGACGATCAATGCGGATCTCGCCGGCGATCCGTGGATGGCGGGGCTGGTCGCCGCTCGGCCGGCGCTCCGCGTCCCGGGTGGCTGGGACGGCTTCGAAGTGGCGGCGCGGTCGATCATCGGGCAGCAGGTCACCGTGGCTCGGGCGCGGCAGTTGAACGGCGTCCTGGTGGACCGGTGCGGCACGACGCTGCGGGGCAATCAGTCTGGCCCGCTTGGCAGGCTGTTTCCGACGCCCCGGCAGGTCCTCGACGCGGATCTGTCGGCGATGGGGATGCCGGGCGCCCGGGCCGCGACGCTGAAGACGGTGGCGGCGGCGGCGATCGGCGATCCCCGGCTGTTCGAGCGGTCCGGATGCATCGATGACACGATCGCCCGTCTCCGTGGCCTGCGCGGGATCGGCGACTGGACGGCACACTACATCGCGATGCGCGCCTGCCGCGAGCCGGATGCGTTCCCGGCGGGCGATGTCGGGCTGCTGCGCGGCGCTGCGGACCGGTCGGGCGGCCGACCCACTCCGGCAGCGCTGTTGGCGCGGGCCGAAGCCTGGCGTCCGTGGCGCGCGTATGCGGCGCACCAGCTCTGGGCCGAGGATCCGGCCTCAGCCGCGGCGCATCCCCGAATTCGACCGCAAGCGCCGGAGTGCAGACCGCATGGCCAACCGTCATAGTGGACGCATGACGACAGCAGTGATCGATGACCCGAGGTGGACCGCGGTGGCGGCACGGGATCGCCGCGCGGACGGCACATTTTTCTACTCGGTGAAGACAACGGGCGTGTACTGCCGGCCGTCCTGCGGCGCGCGGCTCGCCAAACGTGAGAACGTCGGCTTTCACCGGACGGCGGCGGAGGCGGAACGTGCCGGCTTCCGGGCCTGCCGGCGCTGCAAGCCGGATCAGCCGCCGGCGCCGGCCCCGCACGCGGCCAGAATCGCCGAGATCTGCCGCGCGATCGCCGCGAGCGGGGAGGCGCCGAGCCTCGCGGTCCTCGCCCGCCGCGCGGGTCTGAGCGCGTACCATTTCCATCGCGTATTCAAGGGCGCGACCGGGGTCACGCCGAGAGCCTACGCGGCGGCCCACCGCACGAAGCGCATCCGCACCGAGCTCGAGAACAGGAGCAAGACCGTGACCGAAGCCATCTACGACGCAGGATTCAATTCGGGTGGGCGTTTCTACGAGTCGGCCGGTCAGCTGTTGGGCATGACGCCGACGGACTACCGGGCCGGCGGGACCCATACAGAGATCCGCTTCGCCGTGGGCGAGTGCTCGCTGGGCTCGATCCTGGTGGCGCAGAGCGCGAAGGGTATCTGCGCGATCCTGCTGGGCGACGAGCCCGACGCCCTCGCGCGCGACCTCCAGGACCGCTTTCCGCGCGCAACGCTGATCGGCGGCGATTCAGCCTTCGAGCGAACGATTGCGCGGGTCATCGGCTTCGTCGAACAGCCGGCGCTCGGGCTCGACCTGCCGCTGGACGTGCGCGGCACCGCGTTTCAGCAGCGCGTGTGGCAGGCGCTCCGTGACATCCCGGCCGGCCGCACGGCGTCCTACGCCGAGATCGCCGCCCGCATCGGCGCGCCGTCGAGTGCGCGCGCGGTTGCACAAGCCTGCAGCTCCAATGCGCTGGCGGTGGCGATCCCCTGCCACCGGGTGGTGAGAACGGACGGTTCTGCCTCGGGCTATCGCTGGGGGGTCGAACGCAAGCGGAGGCTGCTCGAGCGAGAGGGCGTGGCATGAGCCAGGCGGCCGGGCTGCGGGCCGGGTGGCCCGCAGCGCGCCGCCGCGAACTGATGGTGTGTATCGGCGTGGCACTGGCGCTCGTGACATTGCGCTCAGCCGTGTCGGTGCTCTGGGAGCGGGCGTTCGACTCCGACCAGGCCATCATCGGGTTGATGGCCAAGCATCTCAGCGAATTCACGACGTTCCCGCTGTTCTTCTACGGCCAGAACTACATGCTCGGAGTTCAGTCGTGGATTGCCGTGCCCTTTTTCTGGATCGGTGGTCCCACGGTCGCGATGCTGCGCCTGCCGCTGCTCCTCATCAACGGCGCCGTCGCCGCCGCACTCATCCTGATTTTCTCCCGGCTCGGGATTCGTCCGCTGCTGGCCCTGGTCGCGGTCCTGCCGCTGGCCGCGACCACCCCCGTGGTGTCGGGGGCGCTCGTGGAGACGATCGGCGCCAGCATCGAACCGTTCGCCTATGTGCTGATCCTCTGGGCGCTGCGGCGCCGGCCCGGCTGGTGGGGGCCGATCTTCTGCCTCGCGGTCCTGCACCGGGAGTTCACGCTGTTTGCGGCGCCGGCGATGGTCGTGGCCCAGTGGCGCGAGCGGCAATGGTGGACGGCGGCCGGTGCCGGGCGGGCGGCGGCAGGATTCGCGGCCATGTGGATCCTCATCGACGTTCTGAAGCGGACGCTGAACGCGTATGGCCCCCCGGGCGGCGACCACGCGTCATCTTCGCTGGTGCTGGAGGCGCAGCAGATCCTCATGTGGCTGTCGTTCGACCTGCAGCCGTACCTGGCCCGCACGGGGCAGGTCCTGCTCGAGGCGCTGCCCGACATGATGGGCGCCCGCTCGCATACGCTCGCATCCTACGGTCTCTTCTCGGCGATCAGCGCCGGATCGCTCCTCGCCGGGATCGCGCTCGCCCTTGCATCGGCGGTGGCCGTCTGGAGGATCCCGACGTTGATGCGCAAGACCGCGCCGGAGGCCCGCGAGGATGCGCTCATGCTCTACCTGGCGCTGATCGGGCTGCAGGCGATGCTGGCCTACGGGCTGAACAGCGGCATTTCGGCGACGGATCCGCCGGTCGTTCGATACCTGCTCTTCACGCTGCTGCTGCCGGTGGCCCTCCTGGCGTGGTTCTTTCTCCGCGAGCGCGCGCGAACCCTGCGGGCGGTCGTGGCGGTCTCGATTGTGCTGTGGGCCGCCGGCAATGTGGTGGATACCTCGAGGCTGCTGCGCGAGTACTTGCAGTCGCCGCCGCCAAACCCGCATCGCGAGATGGCGGACTACCTCGTCGAACGCGGCATCCGGTTCGGCCGGGCGGGCTACTGGGATGCGTATGTGATTACGTTTCTCGCGCGAGAGCGCGTGATCCTCGCCTCAACCGGGAAGGTGCGGATCTCGGCGTACCAGAGCCGCGTGGACCAGCATGGCTGGGAGGTGGTTGTGTTGACGCGGCAGCCATGCACCTCCGCCACGCGCATCGCCGCCTGGTGTATCGACGGACCGGAATGATGGATCAGCGTGCAGCCGGCTTGCGCGGGCAACGGATCAACGGTGACTCGCCGAGTGGGGCGAGCGCCGCGAAGGTCAGCGGATCCTTGTCCATGTCGCTGTTGCCCGTCGGCCGGCGATAGGCGAGGCTGCCGTGAAGCCGTTCCTGCGCCGTGAAGTTCACGGTGCTGCAGTCGATGAAGCCCGACGGCTGCATCACGCCTTGCCCGACATGCCAGAACCCCAGCGCATGGCCGACCTCGTGTGCGACGAGCTCCGGGCCGACCGCGCGCCCTCCGCACTCCCGGGCGCAGCGGTCGTAATTGAAGGTGACGAGCCCCGGGTTGGCGCCCACGAATGCAGTCCCGCAGTAATCCTCGGTCGGCTCGTACACGATGTCGATGTTGATCGTGCCGGCGCGCCGCGGTCTCTCGGCGACGCCGGTTTCGATCTGCCCGGCGCTGAGCAGACCGCCGGTGACCTGCTGGACGGCCTCCCGGATGTTCTGCACGATTGTCTCGACCTCGGACGGCGGCAGCGGCTGGTCCGTCCGGGGGTTGATGGTTCTCACATAGAAGTCGGGGTTGGCGGTCCAGCGGCGGATCGCTTCCAGCGACGATGGAGCCTCGAGGCCGTCCCGAACCATCTCGCGGTAGAAAGCCAGCGAGAACGGCTCGCGATCGGGCAGCAGATCGATCGTCACGTCCTGCCGTCCGCCGACCGCCGAAACATACGTGTCGCGGGGGATGAAGCCGGCGGCCGTCACCGTGGTCAGGACGCGGCCGGTGGCAGCGGCCGCCGCCATTTCGACCTGCCAGTCACCAGCCGTCCCGGCGAGGACCGCGGCGGCGCCGCCGAGCGTGACGCTCGCGCCGGCCACCGGCGATCCGGTGATCGCATCGGTGATACGTCCGCCAATCCGTACTTGCGCCGGGGTGCCTCCCGGCGCCGTTGGACCGGAAGGAGAGGGGGCAGACGAGCCTCCGCAAGCGACGAGAACCAACAGGAAAAACAGAGACCCGGCTGCGCGCATGCGAGCGGCCTTGAATGAACCGTGCCACCGCCCGCTGGCGCGTGACGCGGCGAAGCCGCACCCTTTGTGGAGGAGCCCGATATCAAAGTTGTGCGTGGTCTGACGATTCTCGTCCGCCCACCGCGCACGTGACGGCGCTATCCGGCTACGCGATCCCGCCGAACAGTTCGTCGTGGGCCCGGGCGCGCTCGCGATCGATCTGTTCCGGCGTCGCACCGAGCCGTTCGAGGATGTCTTCGATGAACGCCAGCGCGACTTCTCCCTCTCCCGAGTAGACCGTATCGGCGCCGGCGCTCTTGAGGGCGGGCAGATCGCGCAGGTAGGACCCTCGCGCGAGGACCCGAATGTCCGGGTTCAGATCCCGTGCGGTCTTGATCACCTCCGTGCTGTTGGCCATCCCGGCCGAGGTCAGAATCAACACGCCCGCGTCAGCCACCCCGGCGCTCGACAGGGTTTCCGGACGCGTGGCGTCGCCATAGATTGCGTCGACCCCGTCCTGGCGGAGGGCACGTACCGAGTCGATGTTGAGCTCGATCACGGTCGGCTCGATCTCACTCTCCTTGAGAAGCCGGATCACCGTGCGGCCGGTCGGGCCGGCGCCGATCACGACGGCTCGATGCGCCGCGTCCGCCGTCCTGGGCTGGTCATGCGCGTCCAGCCGGGGACCGGGGGACGCCGGTCGGGATACGAGCCGGTGCAGCCGGGGCCTGGCGGCGAACCAGCGATCGATCGGGTCGATGGCGCGGTACAAGAGCGGATTCAGCACGATCGAGACGATCGACGCGGCCACGAGGGTGTTGGTCGCCTCGGCGGAGAGGATTCCGAGGTCCCGGCCGATTGTCGAGAGGATGAACGAGAACTCGCCGATCTGCGACAGTGCGATCGCCACCGTCAGGGCCACCTTGAACGGGAAGCGCATCCACCAGATGATCAGCATGGCGACGAGCGGCTTGCCGAGCAGGATGACGGCCAGCGCGCCAAGAATCAGGCCGGGGGCCTCGATCAGGTGCGCCGGGTCGAGCAGCATGCCGACCGACACGAAGAACAGCACGGCAAAGGCGTCGCGCATCGGCAGCGCGTCGGAGGCCGCGCGCAGGCTGTACTCGGACCGGCCCACGATCATGCCGGCCAGGAATGCGCCGAGCGCCATCGAAACGCTGAAGATCAGCGCCGATCCGACCGCGATCCCCAATGCGATCACCAGCACCGTCAGCGTGAAGAGCTCGCGCGATCGGGTGGCGGCGACATGATCGAGTACCCGAGGGATCAGCCGCGTCCCGACGGCCGCCGTGAACGCGACCAGCGCCGTCACCTTGAGCGCCGTGACGCCGAGGGTGATCCACAGCGGGGATCCGGTCCTGGCAGGATCGAAGAGCGCCGGCAGGAGCACCAGCGCGAGCACGGTGAAGAGGTCTTCGACCACCAGCCAGCCGACCGAGATATGGCCCGCCTGCGTGTGCAGGTCGTTGTTGTCTGCAAGCACCCGGATCAGAACGACGGTGCTGGCGACGGCCAGCGCCATGCCGAAGATGAGCCCCGCTGACCAGCCCCAGCCGAACGACTGCGCCAGCGCGGCACCGAGGGCGGTGGCGACGGCACTCTGCGCGACCGCCCCCGGCACGGCGACGCGCCGAACCGCCAGCAGCTCCTCGATATGAAACTGCAGGCCGACGCCGAACATCAGCAGGATCACTCCGATCTCGGCCAGCTGCTCGGCCAGCCCGGCGTCCGCCACGAACCCCGGCGTGTACGGTCCCACCAGAGTACCGGCGAGCAGGTAGCCGACGATCGGCGAGAGGTTCATCCGCTGGGTGATGTAGCCCAGCACGAGGGCGGCGCTGAGACCGCCGGTGAGGGTGAGGATCAGGTCGTATCCGTGCATCAGGCCTCGAGCGTTGCGGTGATGCGATCGACCAGCGCGTCAACCGGCAGCGCCACGTCGAGCGTCAGGACGTCCTCAGGCGGCTCGAGGGCGGCGAGCTGACTGTCGAGTAGGTCGGCGCCGGCGAAATGCCCTGCACGCTGCTCGAGACGGTCGCGCAGCAGGT
Organism: Vicinamibacterales bacterium; assembly: GCA_035250005.1. Classification (GTDB taxonomy): domain Bacteria; phylum Acidobacteriota; class Vicinamibacteria; order Vicinamibacterales; family 2-12-FULL-66-21; genus JACDCA01. The sequence goes on from DATFFM010000144.1 coordinate 12,685, forward strand.
CCGGATCACCGGTCAGAAACACGAATCGGACGCCCGGGAGGCCGCCCGCGAGTGTCCGGCGATACCGCTCTTTCAGCGCCGAGCAGGCGATCACGGCTCCCGTTCCCTCCCGAATGGCCCCTTCGATCACCGCTCGCACGCGCAGCAGCCACGGCTGCCGCTGCGCATCGTCGAGTGGGATATTCCTGCGCATGCGCTCGACGCTCTCGGGGGAGTGCAGGTCGTCGGCGTCGTGGAAGCGCCAGCCGAGGCGGTCCGCCAGAGCGCGACCCACGGTCGTCTTGCCGCTGCCGGCGACGCCCGTGACGATCACGACTCGGTTCCCGATGACCGTACTCAATGGGGCAGACGCGACTGGAGTGCGGCGTACGCCCATGTGCCCGCCATCGCGCTGGCGATCGCGACCGCGATCGCGGTCACGCCGGCGCCGAAGAGCGCGAACATCGGGCCCGGGCAGGCGCCGAGCAGCCCCCACCCGAGGCCGAAGATCGTGCCGCCGGCCCAGTAACGGACGCCGTGCGGCGTCAGCTGCTTCTGCGGGATCACGATCGCCTCACCATTCCACGCCCGAACGCCGAGCCGCCGGATTGCCTGCGTGCCGAGGGTTGCGACCGCGAGCGCGCCCGTCATCACGCCGTACATGTGAACGCTCTGGAAGCGGAACATCTCCTGGATCCGGTACCAGGACAGCACTTCGGACTTGATGAACAGGATCCCCAGGAGGACGCCGGCGACGACGAAGTAGGTTTGGGTGTGGATCATCCGATGCCTCAGAGGAGGAGCGGAAGCAGGAGGTGCGTCATCAGCAGGCCGCCGGCGAAGAACCCGAGCACGGCCAGCAGCGAGGGCAGCTGCAGCGAGGCGAGGCCCGAAATCGCGTGACCGGAGGTGCAGCCGCCGGCCCACCGCGCGCCGAAGCCGACGAGAAATCCCCCCACCACCAGCGTCATGAATCCGGGCCGGGTGAGGACCGCCTCCCAGCCGAACAGCTCCGCCGGGACGACCCCCGACAGGTCGTGGAGCCCGAGCGCGAGAAGATCGGCGCGTGTGGCGTCAGCGATCCCGACCGTGTAGCCGCCCGGCATCAGCCATCGCGACGCCGCGAAGCCCCCGAGCAGTACGCCGAGCGCGAACAGGAGGTTCCAGCCACCTTCGCGCCTCCAGTCGTACCTGAAAAACGGCAGTCTCGAGGGGAGCGTCGCGGCGCACATGTGCCGGAGGTTCGCGGAAATGCCAAAGGGCTTCCCGCCAAGCATCAGCAGCAGCGGCACGATGAGCCCGATGAGCGGCCCCGCCACGTACCAGGGCCACGGTTCGCGCAGAAAGGCCATGCACCGTATTCTGACGCGCTTTCGCCGAATTGGTCCCGTGAACCTTGGAACCTTGGAACCTTAAGGCTTTTGCACCGAGTAGACCTTCGTCGCTCCCTGCTTGTCGAAGGTGAGCACGTCGTAGGGGTGCGGCTTCATGCCCGACACTTCCATCCCGGGCGAGCCGAGCGGCATGCCGGGGACGGCGAGGCCGAGGACCTTCGGTTTCTCTTTCAGCAGGCGCGTCACTTCGGCCGCGGGCGCATGCCCCTCGATCGTGTAGCCGCCCACCCGCGCGGTGTGGCATGAGCGGGCCGGCACCGGCACGCCGTACCGGTCCTTGATTTTCTGAAGCTCAGGCTCCTGGAGGTCTGTCACATGCACCGTGAACCCCGCCTGCCGCATGTGGTCCACCCATTTCGAACAGCACCCGCACGTCGCGGACTTGAAGACGTCCACCGATGGCGAGGCGCCCCTCTGCGCCTGCCCGAAGACGACGGAGATTCCACTGGCGAGCAGCACGGCGACGGCGACGAGTAGTTTTCGTGTCACTCGGATATTGTACCAACGAACTCCGCAAGATGTTTCCCGTCCTCTTTCGCATCGGCGGCTTCGAGATCACGAGCTTCGGCGCGCTGGTCGCCTTGGGCGCGCTCGCGGGCCTGTGGATCTTTCGCCGCGAGCTCCGCCGGTCGGCCCTGCCCGAGAACGCAGCCGATGCCGCTCTGGCCGGTATTTTCGGGGGGGTCGCAGGAGCGAAACTGCTTTGGGTCGTCGAGCATCTGGACGAAGGCCCGTTTCTGGATCTGCTGTTCAGCCGGGGCGGGATGAGCTGGTTCGGCGGTTTTGCCGGCGGGCTGCTGGCGGGGATCGTGGTGATGCGGCTGCGGCGCCTGCCGGTGATCCCCGTACTCGCGGCGGCGACACCGGCGCTGGCGATCGGTCACGCGATCGGCCGCGTCGGCTGCCTGCTCGTCGGCGACGATTACGGGTTCCCGACAGAGCTGCCGTGGGGGATCGCGTTTCCGCAAGGTCTGCCGCCGACCGATGTGCCGGTGCATCCCACCATGGTCTACGAGGCGCTCGCGCTCGTGCCGCTCGCCTGGCTGCTGATCCGCCTGCGCCGCCGCGGCACGCCCGACGTCGTCGTCCTCGGCACGTACCTGGCAATGGCGGGATTCATCCGCTTCGCCATCGAATTCCTGCGCATCAACGAGCGCGTCCTGGGCCCCTTGAGCGTTGCGCACATTGCCGCGCTGCTGGCCGTGGCAGCCGGTCTCGCACTCCTGGCAGCACGTCGCACGTCACACGCGGCAGGTCGCACATAGCCCGTCGCACGTGCAGTGAACCTCAACTGAGGTGTTTCTTGAAGAACTCGATCGTGCGCGACCACGCGAGCTTGGCGGCTTCGGCGTTGTAGCGCGGCGTGGTGTCGTTGTTGAAACCGTGCTGCGTGCCCGGATAGGTGAACGCCTGGTAGGGCACGTTGTTCGCCTTCAACGCCTGCTCGTAGGGGGGCCAGCTCGCGTTCACGCGCTGGTCGGTTTCGGCAAAATGGGCGAGGAGCGGCGCCTTGACCATGGCCGCGTCGGCCGGGGTTGGCGACGTACCGTAGAACGGCACAGCGGCGGCGAGCTCCGGCACACGCGTCGCCAGGATGTTCGCCATCTGGCCGCCGTAGCAGAAGCCGACGACACCGACCTTGCCGGTGGAGTCTGGCCGCTTCATGAGCCAGTGGGTCGCGGCCACGAAGTCTTCCCGGGTCTTGGCCTGGTCGAGCTTCGGGAACAGCGCGCGCGCGCCGTCTTCGTCGCCCGGATAGCCCCCCAGGGGGAAGAGCGCGTCGGGCGCGAACGCCATGAATCCTTCGAGCGCGAGCCGGCGCGTGACGTCTTCGATGTGCGGATTGAGCCCACGATTCTCGTGCACGACGAGGACGGCCGGCAGCTTGCCGGTCGCCGCCGCCGGCCGCGCCAGGTAGCCCCGCATCTTGCCGTAGCCCTTGGGGGAGTCGTACTCGACGAACTCCGTCTTCAGGCGCTTGTCGTCTTTCGCCACCTGCTGCGCCTCGGCGAACTTCGGTGCCAGCGCGTCGAGCAGCATCCCGGCGGTCATCCCGCCGAGCGCGAACTTGCCGGCGCGGTCGAGAAACCCGCGGCGATCGATGTCACCGTGGACGTAGGCGTCGAACAGAATGAGCAGGTCCGGATCGAAATCTTCCGCTGTCTTGCGTTCCATGCGCCCTCCCAAAGAACGAAGGATACATCAAGGGCTATGATGCGGGCATGACCACCGAGCTGTGGCCGGCGCTGCCGTATACCGAATGGCACGAGACCTACGCGACGGTCCACATGTGGACGCAGGTCGTGGGCAAGATCGCCGTCGGGCATGCGCCGCCGGAGAACCACTCCTGGGGGATCGCGATGCAGGTGACGCCGCGCGGCCTGACGACGCGGACGCTGTTCCATGGCACCACGCCGTTTGCGTTCGACTTCGATTTTCTGAGCCACCAGCTCGTGCTGAAGGTATCGCATGCCAGATCGGCGGCACTCGACCTCGCGCCGATGACCGTGGCCGAGTTCTACCAGGCGGTCATGCGCATGAGCGCCGACGCCGGGGTGCCGGTGAAGATCTGGACCACGCCGGTCGAGATCCCCGACCCGGTGAAATTCGAGATCGACACGGTGCATCAGGCGTATGATCCTGCCGCCGTGGAACGATTCTTCCGGATCCTCCTCCAGGCCGACCGCGTGTTCCGGGGGCACCGCGCGTGCTTCGTCGGCAAGTGCAGCCCGGTCCACTTCTTCTGGGGCAGCTTCGACCTGGCGGTCACGAGGTTTTCGGGCCGTCCAGCACCGCCGCGGGAAGGCCCCGCCTTCATGGTGGACGCCTACTCGAAAGAAGTGATCAGTCACGGGTTCTGGCCCGGCAATCAGCAGTTCCCGTCGGCGGCGTTCTACGCATACGCAGTGCCCGAGCCCGACGGGTTCAGGGAGGCGCGCGTGACCCCCGCGGCCGCGTTCTACGAGCCCTCGATGGGGGAGTTTCTGTTGCCGTATGATGCCGTCCGTCAGGCGGCCGATCCCGAGCAGGCCATTCTCGACTTCATGAACAGCACCTACGAACAGGCTTCGGCTGTCGCGAAGTGGGATCGCGCGAACCTCGAGAGAGCACCGGGACGCGTGTGATGCCGCTCGGTAAACATCCGCACGCCGGCCAGCCTGTCCTGCGGCGCGGGCCGGCGGCGGCACAGGCACGTGTGGCCGTGATCCTCGTCCACGGCCGGGGCGACACCGCGTCGGGCATTCTCGGGTTCGCCGACGAGTTCGACCTCCCCGATCTCACGTGGGTCGCGCCGCAGGCGGCCGGCAACACCTGGTACCCGTTTTCGTTTCTGTCGCCGATGGAGCAGAACGAGCCGGGCCTCAGTTCGGGTCTCGAGGTGATCGGTGATCTCGTACGGACGCTCGCATCGGAGGGGATCCCGGCGGCGCGCGTGGCGCTCATGGGGTTCTCCCAGGGCGCCTGCCTCGCGCAGGAGTACGCGGCCCGGAACGCACAACGGTATCGCGCGATCATCGGGCTGAGCGGCGGCCTGATCGGCCCGCCCCGGACCCCGCGCGATTACCCCGGCTCGTTCGACGGCACGCTGGTCTTTCTCGGCTGCAGCGACATCGACCCGCACATCCCGGTCGAGCGTGTCCACGAAACCGCGGACGTCTTTACGCGTATGGGTGCGGTGGTCGACGTCCGGATCTACCCGCGCATGGGGCACACGGTCAACGCCGACGAGGTTCGCGCGGTCACGGCGTTGTTGAACGCTGAACGCTGACTCTGAATGCTGAATGGGGAGACTGCATGACAGCTGCACGCATTGCGGGAATCGTTCTGATCGTGATCGGCCTGATCGGCCTGGTCTGGGGCGGGATCTCGTGGACGGATGAGAAGACCGTCGTGAACATCGGCCCGATCGAGGCGCGGGCGCAGGAGCAGAAGACCATTCCCATCACCCCGATCGTCGGCGGCATCGCGCTGGTCGCCGGGATCGTCCTGCTCGTCGTACCCGGGCGCAAGCGCGCCTGACCGCGCGCTTCCTCAGGCGCAAAAAAAGGGCCGGCTGAAGCCGGCCCTCACGCCGTGCAGAACGCTGTACCCCGGCCCCCGGACTACACAGGCTGCGGAACCGGCTCCACCTTGACGTTTTTCAAGCCGTTCAGCACGTCCTCAGCCCTGGTACGGTGGTTGTGGACCGACGACGTCCAGGTACCCCAGGCTGTGGGATCGATCCGGTCGCCGTTGTTCCCGAGGTTCTTCAGACGCATCCGATCCTCGTTGGTGAGGACCTGGCCCGCCAGCGGTTCGAGCTGCGCGAGATCCTTGTTGCTCAAGTTGAGCATCTGGGCGACACGCGTGCCGTAATCGTCGTGAATGAGGAAGAAGTGCCAGAGCATGCGCTCCTGCACGTCGCGCTCGCACTGGCCGAGCAGCGTCCCCATGTTGAGGACCAGGTCGTCGCGCTCCCAGTCCATCATCGTGTTGTAGCGGGCGCGCGGCTGCACGTAGTCGTTTCGGCGCTCGATGACCGCGTGCGTGAGGCGGCCGTGGATCTCCGGCGGATTGTTCGGCTTTCGGGCCGCTTCGTGCAGGCCGTTGTGGATCGACGGCTCGAAGTTGACGTGCGGATTCTGGCCGGGCGCGAGGTCCACGCCGTACGACATCTGGCCCCCGCGCTGGTTCGTATGTACCCCATCCACGCCCTTCGGCTGGTTCACCGGCAGCTGCAGGTAGTTCGGGCCGACCCGATGGCGCTGCGTGTCGGAGTACGAGAACGTCCTGCCGACGAGCATCTTGTCGTCTGAGAAGTCGAGGCCGTCCACGAGCACGCCGGTCCCCATCGCGATCTGCTCGTTCTCGTTGTGATGATCGCTGACGTTGCGGTTCAGCGTCATCACGCCGAGGTGACGAAGCGGGAACTGGTTTTCGGGCCAGATGTTGGTGTCGTCGAGCGGGTCCCAATCGAGCTCGGGGTGATCGTGATCCTCCATGATCTGGACGAACATGTCCCATTGCGGGAAGTCTTTCCGCTCGATGGCCTCGAAGAGGTCCTTCGATGCGGACCCGAGGTCCTTGGCCTGCACCTTCTCGGCTTCGGCGGCGGTCAGGCTCGCGACCCCGCAGCGCGGGTGGAAGTGGTACTTCACGAGCACGGTGTGGCCGTCGGCGTTCACCATTTTGTAGGTGTTGACGCCGAACCCTTCCATGTGGCGATAGCTCGCCGGGATCCCGCGCGGGCTGAACAGATGCGTCAACATGTGCATCGACTCCGGCGTCTGGCTCATGAAGTCGAAGATCCGGTTCGGTTCCTGCCGGAACGTGATCGGATCGGGCTTCAGCGAGTGGATGACGTCGGGAAACTTGATCGCGTCCCGGATGAAGAAGACGGCGAGGTTGTTGCCGACGAGGTCCCAGTTGCCGTCGTCGGTATAGAACTTGACGGCAAACCCGCGCGGATCGCGGGCGACCTCGGACGAATCGCGTCCGCCGATGACCGTCGAGAAGCGGATCGCCAGCGGCGTCCGCTTGCCCTTCTCCTGAAAGATCCTGGCGCGTGTGTACTTCGAGGCCGGCTCGTCGCCGATCGTGCCGTCGGCCTCGAACTCGCCGTAGCAGACGAAGCCGCGGGCGTGCACGACCCGTTCGGGGATCCGCTCGCGGTCGAAATGACTGATCTTTTCGAGGAAGTGGTAGTTTTCGAGGGTCGCGGGCCCGCGGCTGCCCACGGTCCGCTGCGACTGGTTGTTCGAAACCGGGTGCCCCTGTCGGGTGGTCAGGGTGCGGTCGTCGTCCTTCTCATCCTTCTTGTTGGCCATGGTGATCGACTCCGTTTTTTGCACGCGAACGCGGCAACGTCCGAGCCTATCACGCGAACAGAAGGGCGGGGGGCCTTGACATTGCCATGATTGGAAGGTTGAGACTGTCTGTATGGACCAGGCAGACGCCCGGCGCGCCGGGCTCAGCAACATCGGTGAAGCGGCCCGGCAGTCCGGGGTGAGCGCCAGGATGATCCGGCACTACGAGTCGCGCCGCCTGCTGAAGAAACCGCGGCGCACGGTGTCGGGGTATCGCGTCTACGACGAGAGGGACGTGCACACGCTCCGCTTCATCCGCCGCGCGCGGGCGCTGGGCTTTTCGATTCGGGAGATCCAGCGGCTGCTGGCCCTCTGGCAGGACCGTCGGCGCGCCAGCGCCGAGGTCCGCCGGGTGGCGCAGGGGCACATCGCCGCGCTCGAGGCCAGGATCCTGGAACTGCAGGGCATGCGCCGGACGCTCGAGGAGCTGGTTCGTAACTGTCATGGCGACGCACGGCCGGAGTGTCCGATTCTGGATGACCTCGCCGGCTCGCGGCATTGAGGATTCCGTTGGAAAAGAAGCCGACCCGTCTGAAGATGGCGCTGCAGCCTCAGCTCGTGACCGACCCGGTGTGCGGGATGCGTATCGACCCGGCCACCGCGGCCGGCCACTCCGACCACCAGGGCACCCGCTACTACTTCTGCAACCCCGCCTGCCGCACCCGGTTCGAGGCGAATCCAGAGAAGTATTTGGGGTCAGATCTCGATTTTTCGAAAACCGGGCACAATTCGCACCCGGTTTTCGAAAAATCGAGATCTGACCCCACCCCCTACGTCTGCCCAATGGACCCGGAGGTGCGACAGGATCATCCGGGCGCATGCCCTAAATGCGGCATGGCGCTCGAGCCGGACCTCTCGTCGGCACCCCTGACCCGCATCGAATACACCTGCCCGATGCATCCCGAGATCGTCCGCACCGGGCCCGGGGCCTGCCCGATCTGCGGCATGGCGCTCGAGCCGCGGACCGTCACGCTCGACGACGCCCCGAACCCGGAGCTGGTCGACATGACGCGCCGCATGTGGATCGGCATCGCGCTCGGCCTGCCGGTCTTCATCCTCGCCATGGGGGACATGGCCCTCGGAATGGGCCTCGGCGGCCGGCTCGACGTCCGGCTCACCAACTGGATCGGTCTGGTCTGCGCTTCGCCGGTCGTGCTCTGGGCCGGATGGCCGTTCTTCGAGCGTGGATGGGCGTCGATCCGGAACCGCCACACGAACATGTTCACGCTGATCGCGCTCGGCGTCGCCGCTGCATACCTGTTCAGCGTCGCCGCCACCGTCGCGCCGCAGCTGTTCCCCGAGGGCTTTCGCATGCACGGGGTCGTCGAAACCTACTTCGACACCGCGGTCGTCATCACGGTCCTGGTGCTGCTCGGCCAGGTGCTGGAGCTTCGCGCCCGAGGCCGGACGAGCGCCGCGATCCGCCAGCTCCTCGGCCTGGCTCCGAGGACGGCGCGCGTGATCCGCGAAGGCACCGAGATCGACGTGCCGATCGGCGACGTGCGCGTGGGCGACCTGTTGCGCGTCCGGCCGGGTGAAAAAATTCCGGTGGACGGCACCGTCACCGACGGCCGCAGCTCGGTGGACGAATCGATGGTCACGGGGGAGCCGATCCCGGTCGAAAAGGAGAGCGGCAGCCGCGTCACCGGCGCCACCATCAACGGCACCGGTGCGCTCACCATGCGCGCCGAGCGGGTGGGCAGCGACACGCTGCTGGCGCAGATCGTCCGGATGGTCGGCGATGCGCAGCGGACCCGCGCCCCGATCCAGCGTCTGGCCGACGTGATCGCGTCGTACTTCGTGCCGGCCGTGGTGATCGTCGCCGTGATCGCATTCGCCGTGTGGGCCACGGTCGGCCCCCAGCCCCGGCTCGCGCTCGCGCTGCTCAGCGCCGTCGCCGTCCTGATCATCGCGTGCCCGTGCGCGCTCGGCCTCGCCACGCCGATGGCGATCATGGTCGGCACCGGACGCGGGGCGGCCGCCGGCGTGCTCATCAAGAACGCCGAAGCGCTCGAACGCATGGAGAAGGTCGATACGCTGGTCGTCGACAAGACCGGGACGCTTACCGAGGGCAAGCCGCGCCTGGCTCACGTCAGTGCGGTCGCACCGTTCACCGAGTCCGACGTGCTGCGGTTGGCGGCCGCGATCGAACAGGCCAGCGAGCATCCGCTGGCATCGGCGATCGTGGCCGGGGCCCGGGAGCGCGGGCTGGACGTGCCGGCCGTGGACGAGTTCGACGCCCTGACCGGCCGCGGCGTCTCCGGGGTCGTCGACCGGCGTCGCGTGCTGCTGGGGACCGCCCGGCTGCTGCAGGAGCAGGGCGTCGACGCGGCACCGCTGTCGGCAGACGCCGACCGGCTGCGGTCCGAAGGGCAGACGGTGATGTTCCTCGCGATCGACCGCAAGCTGGCGGGCGCGATTGGCGCGGCGGACCCGATCAAGCCGTCCACGGCCGAAGCCATCGCCGCGCTGCACGCCGAAAAGCTGCGGATCGTGATGCTGACCGGCGACAGCGAGCGGACCGCCCGCGCGGTTGCGGCTACCCTCGGTCTGGACGATGTCATCGCTGAGGTCCTGCCCGATCAGAAGCAGGCGGTGATCCAGCGGCTCCAGCGGGAGGGACGAGTGGTCGCCATGGCGGGCGATGGCATCAACGACGCACCTGCGCTCGCCGAAGCGACGGTCGGCCTGGCGATGGGCACGGGCACCGACGTCGCGATCGAGAGCGCCGGGATCACGCTCGTGCAGGGGGACCTGCGCGCCATCGTTCGCGCGCTGCGCCTGAGCCGCGCGACCATGAAGAACATCCGGCAGAACCTGTTCCTGGCGTTCATCTACAACGCCGTCGGGGTGCCGGTTGCGGCCGGCGTGCTGTATCCGGTCACCGGCGTGCTGATCAGCCCGATCTGGGCGAGCGCGGCGATGACCTTCAGTTCGGTCTCGGTCATCGTCAACGCCCTGCGCCTCCGCCGGCTCGAGCTGTAAAGACGCCGCCAACCTTTCTGCCGCACTGGCCGTCTAAGCCCGGTATATATAGTTCTCCTGCATATAGGACTTCAGGCCATGACGAGCCGGGGCGCGATCGACGAAGCCAAGAAAGGCAGTGCCGAGGTGGTCATCCTGGCCCTCATCGAGCACGAAAGCCATCACGGATACGAGATCGCCAAGCTGATCGAACTGCGGACGGACGGCGACCTGACGTTCACCCTCGCGTCGCTCTACGCCACCCTCTACCGGCTCGAGGACCGGGGCTGGATCAAGGGGCGGTGGGTCGAGAAGGCCGGGCAGCGGCGACGCTGCTACTACCGCATCACCGAAGCCGGCCGCAAGGTCCTCGCCCGGCAGCGTGAAGACTGGAGCCGTTTCGTGGCGGCCCTGGGCCAGGTGGCCGGCGTGAAGTACGCCTAGGAGAGAATGCCCATGAACCCGCGACGCGACTGGAAAGCGCTCGTCCGCCGGCAAGCCACGGAGACGGGGGCGGCAGATCTTCCGCAGCACACCGTTGACGAGCTGGCGGCCCACCTGGAAGACATTTACGCCGAGGCGCTGAGAGCGGGCCGGACTGAAGCCGAGGCCTACGAGGCTGCCGAGGCCAAGCTGGCCGAGTCGGCCGCCGCGCTCGCCACGGTTCCGCGCCCGCGCACGCGCCAGCCGGAAGCCCGCCCTCGCAACGAGCCGGTGGACGACGGCGGGATCACCGGCGTCGGCGGCGATCTGCGGTTCGCGTGGCGGCAGTGGCGGCGATCGCCGTCGTTCGCCGCCGTCGCGATCCTCACGCTCGGGCTCGGGGCCGGCGCCGCCACGGCGATCTTCAGCATCGTCGATACCGTGCTCCTGCGTCCGCTGCCGTACCGCCAGCCCGAACAGCTCGTGTCGATCTGGGAGGCCAACGCGGAAAAGGGACTGCCGAAGGAGAAGCTGTCGCCGGTCAACTTCATGGACTACCGCGCCACGCATACCGCCTTCTCCGAGGCCGCGGCCTGGTGGAGACCTGAGATCAACCTGGCCGAGCCGGGCCTCGAGCCGGTCCGCGTCAGCGCGATCGAGGCGAGCGGCAACCTGTTTCAGCTGCTCGGCGTGTCACCACAGCTCGGGCCGGGGTTTCCGAAGGACGGGCCGCTCAATTCAAGTGACCGGATCGCGGTCATCAGCGATCGGCTGTGGCGCCAGCGCTACAACGCGGACCCGGGCATCGTCGGCAGAACGATGACCGTGTATTTCGGTTCCTACACCGTCGCCGGGGTGATGCCGCCGAAGTTCCACTTTCCCGACGACGTGGACCTCTGGCTTCGCCTGAGTTGGGACCTCACCCGCCACAGCCGGGGGGCTCACTTCACCGAGGCCGTGGCCCGGCTCCAGCCTGGCATCACCGCAGACCAGGCCGCGCAGGAGCTGGCGCAGGTCAGCGCGCGTCTCGCGTCGGAATTCCCGCCGACCAACGGCGGCTGGCTGGCCCGGCCGGTTCCGCTGCTCGACGACATGCTCGGCTACTATCGGCCCGCGCTGATCGTCCTGCTCGGCGCCGTCGGGCTCGTGCTGCTGACCGCCTGCCTCAACGTCGCCGGCCTGCTGCTCGCGCGGGCGACGGCCCGCGCGCGCGAGATGGCGGTGCGTGCGGCGCTCGGCGCCTCGCGGGCCAGGCTCGTGCGCCAGATGCTGCTGGAGAGCCTGCTGCTGGCCGCTGCCGGCACGGCCGCCGGCGCGGTCGCGGCGCTCGCGCTGCTGAAGATCACCATCGCGGCGCTGCCGGCACCGGTCCCACGCCTCGCGCAGGCGGCGATCGATCTGCGGCTTCTGTTGTTCGCCCTGGTCGTGGTCGCGGGCACGGCGCTGATCTTCGGGCTGATCCCGGCGCTGGTCAGCGCGAGCACCAAGGCATCGGAAGCGCTCAAGGACAGTACGCGGACGTCCACCGGCGTACGTGGCCGACAACTGAGCCGGGTGCTGGTCGTCACCGAGGTCGCGCTGGCCTGTGCGGTCCTGGTCGCGTCGGCGCTTCTCGTCCGCAGCGTGAACCGCATGATGGAGGCTCCCACCGGCATCGTCGCCGATGGTGTCGTGACGACCACCCTGCAGCTGGAGTTGTCGAAGTACCCCTCGTGGACGAACGTCGAGCATTTCTACACCACGCTGCTGGAGGCGGTACGCCGGCAGCCCGGAATCGAGATGGCGGGTCTCGCCACCGCGACCGTGCTCGAGCCGGGATGGCGGATCCCGGTAGGGATCGATGGCCGGCCGGCGCCGCGGCCGGAAGAGGCCCCGATCGCCCAGCACGTCATGGTGAGCGCCGGGTACTTCGAGACCCTTCGCGCGCGTCTGCTCGCCGGCCGCTTCATTCAGACGACCGACTCGGCGACCAGCGAGCCGGTGATCGTCGTCAACGAGACGCTCGCGACACGGCTGTTCCCCGGGGAAGACGCGGTGGGGAAACGGATCCTTTCGACGGCGCAGCAGATCGGTCCGCTCGGGCGGAACCTGATGTTCGCCTCTCGCGAGATCCACACCGTTCCGTTCCGCATCGTCGGCGTCGTCGGCGACGTGCATCAGGCGCCGATCGGCCAGGCCTCCGAACCGGTGATCTATCACTCGCAGCGGCAGTTTCCCTTCCGCGCGATGACGGTGGTCGCGCGCGGGGCCGACACGGCGACGGTCGTGACCGGCATCCGGCAGGCGCTGCGGGGCGTCGACAGCGCGGTGGCCCTCAAGGGCGTCCGCACGGTGGACGAACGATTGATGACGGCGACCGCCGGCCCCCGGCTTCTGACGGGGGTGCTGACGACGTTTGCCCTCCTCACGGGTGTGCTGGCCGCGATCGGTGTCTACGGGCTGCTCGCGTGGACCGTGAACGAACGGCGGCGCGAGCTGGCAATCCGGCTCGCGCTGGGCGCCCAGCCACGCACGCTTGCGCGTCTGGTGACCAGCCAGGGGCTGGCGCTCGCAGCCGGGGGGGTGGTGCTCGGCCTCGGCGGTGCGCAGCT
>DATFFM010000145.1:0-4870 GCA_035250005.1 Vicinamibacterales bacterium
TCCGCTCCGATGCTCGCCCGCGGCCGCCAGCGCCTGCGCCGCGGACGGCTGAGCGGCGCCGCCTCGCTCGTGCGCGGCGACATCCGCCACCTGCCTTTCTGGAGCCGATCGCGCTTCTCGCTCGTGATGGCCCCGTACGGCATTCTCCAGTCGCTGACGCGTGAGAGCGACCTTCGGGCCACCATCGAATCCGTCCACGGCGTGCTGCCGCGCGGCGGGCTGTTCGTGGTGGACCTGGTGCCCGACCTGCCGCGGTGGGACGAGTACGAACGCCGCACGAGTCTCGCGGGATCCCGCGGCCGCGGCACGCGGCTGACCCTGGTCGAGTCCGTCCGTCAGGACGTCCGCCGGCGCCTCACCATCTTCGATCACGAGTACGTGGAGCGCAAAGGGCGCAGCCGCCGGGTGCACCGCTTTTCGCTGACGTTCAGAACGCTGTCGGTGCCGCAGATGTCGCGGCGGCTCGAAAGCGGTGGCTTCCGGATCCGCGCCGTGCTCGGGGACTACCAGGGGGGCCCCTGGGACCGGCGGTCCGACGTCTGGGTGATCATCGCCGACAGGGTGTGAGACGGGCCGTTTGTGGTAACATCAACGGTCATTTTCTTTCGATAATTCGGGGGTTTTCCGCATGTCTGGCCATTCAAAATGGCACACGATCAAGCATAAGAAGGGCGCGGCCGACGCCAAGCGCGGCAAGATCTTCACGCGCATCATCAAGGAACTGACCGTGGCGGCCCGCGGGGGCGGCGGCGACCCCGACACCAACCCGCGCCTCCGCACGATCATCGCCGAGGCCAAGTCGGTGAACATGCCCGCCGACAACATCAAGCGGGCGATTCAACGGGGCACCGGCGAGCTCCCGGGCGTGTCGTACGAAGAAATCACGTACGAAGGGTACGGCCCCGGCGGCGCGGCGCTCATCATCGAAACCCTGACCGACAACAAGAACCGCACGGTCGGCGAGATGCGTCACATGCTCGGGAAGTACGGCGGCAACCTGGCGGCCGAGAACAGCGTCGCCTGGATGTTCGAGCGCAAAGGCTACATCGTCGTCGAGAAGAACAAGGCCGATGAAGACACGCTGATGGCGGCCGCGCTCGAGGCGGGCGCCGACGACCTGCGCGACGACGGCGACAGCTGGGAGGTGTTGTCGGCGCCCGACGCGTTCCAGAAGGTGCTGGAGGCGGTCAAGGCGCTGCACATCGAACCGGGGGCCGCCGAACTCGCTTTTCTGCCGCAGAATTACGTGAAGCTCGAAGGCAAGCCCGCACAGCAGATGGTCAAGCTGATGGAAGCGATCGAGGAGCACGACGACACCAAGAAAGTGTGGTCGAACGCCGACATCGAAGAGAAGGAGATCGAGGCCTCGTTGGCGTGAAGATCTTCGGGATCGATCCCGGCTCCGAACGAACGGGATACGGCTGCGTGGAGCAGTCCGGCGGCCGTCATCATCTTGTCGTCTGCGGCTCGCTGTCCGCGCCTGCCACCGCCACCTTCCCGGAACGACTCCAGCACATTCACGCGGGTCTCGCGGCGCTCCTGGTCGAATGCCGGCCCGATGGCGTGGCGGTGGAGAGCATCTTCCACGCGCGCAACGTCCGCAGCGCGCTGAAGCTCGCGCATGCGCGGGGCGTGGCGCTGCTGGCGGCGTCGGAGGCGGGCCTGCCGGTGGTCGAATACGCGCCGACCGAGATCAAGCGCGCGGTGGTCGGCTACGGCCGCGCCGAGAAGGTTCAGGTCCAGCAGATGGTCAAGCTGCTGCTGAGCCTCGAGCGCGCGCCGGCGCCGCACGACGTCGCCGACGCGCTCGCGGTAGCGATCTGCCACCTGCACACCTCGACCGGCGCCGTCGGCGAGACGATCCGGCATCACCGGCGGTCGCGGGCCACGCCCCGCAGCTGGCGTGAATACAGGCCTTCATGATCGCCAGGCTCGCCGGCACGCTGGCCCAGAAGACTCCCGGGCGGATCATCGTGGACGTGCAGGGGGTCGGCTACGACCTCCATGTGCCGCTCTCGACCTTCTACGTGGTCGGGGAGCCGGGCGCGGGCGTCACGCTCCGCGTGCACACCCACGTCCGCGAGGACGTCATCGCGCTGTACGGCTTCGCGACCCCGCTCGAGCAGGAGCTGTTCGAGCGCCTGATCTCGATCAGCGGCATCGGTCCGAAGCTGGCGCTCGCCGTACTCTCGGGGATCGAGCCGCCGGACCTGGTGCGCGCGATCACGGCGCAGGATGTCGCGCGGCTGACCGCCATCCCTGGCGTCGGCCGGAAGACCGCCGAGCGCATCGGCCTCGAGCTGAAGGACCGGCTGCCGCCGGCGCTGCAGGCCGCCGCCGACACGGTGAAGCCGCCGGCGCCCGAAGATCAGCTGCGCGCCGACCTGCTCTCGGCGCTCCTGAATCTCGGCTATCAGCGCGCGCCGGCTGAGAAAGCGATCGAGCGGGAGCTGAAGAGCTCGCCGGCCGCGCGGTTCGAAGACGCGCTGCGGGCGGTGTTGCGGGCGCTGATGAAATGACCGACGACCGCATCCTCGCCCCCTCGAAGGCCGCCGAAGACGTCCAGTACGAAGCCGGGCTCCGGCCCCGGACGCTCGACGAATACATCGGCCAGGAGCGGATCCGCGAGAACCTCCACGTCTCGATCGCGGCGGCGAAGCAGCGCGGCGAGGCGCTCGACCACGTGCTGCTCTACGGCCCGCCCGGGCTGGGCAAGACGACGCTGGCGACCGTCATCGCGAACGAGCTCGGTGTGGCGATCCGCCCGACCGCCGGGCCGGTGATCGAGAAGCCCGGCGATCTCGCCGCGATGCTGACAAACCTGCAGGAGCGCGAGGTGCTCTTCATCGACGAGATCCACCGGATGGCGCCGGCGATCGAAGAGATCCTGTATCCCGCGATGGAGGACTACGAGCTCGACATCATGATCGGCCAGGGGCCGGGCGCGCGATCGGTCAAGGTGCCGGTTCAGCGCTTCACGCTGGTGGGCGCGACTACGCGCACCGGCCTGCTGACCTCGCCGCTGCGCGCGCGGTTCGGGATCGTCCACCGGCTGGATTTCTACGCCGAGCAGGACATCTACGAGATCGTGCGGCGCTCGGCCCGGATCCTCGGCGTCGAGATCGAGCCTGGCGCGGCGACCGAGATCGCGAAGCGGTCGCGTGGTACGCCGCGCGTGGCCAACCGGCTGCTCCGCCGCGTGCGCGACTACGCGCAGGTCCGGGCGGACGGGCGCATTTCCATCGACGTGGCCGGGCGCGCGCTGAAGCTGCTCGAGGTCGACGAGCACGGCTTCGAGGAGCTCGACCGGCGCCTGCTCCGGACGATCATCGACAAGTTCAGCGGCGGCCCGGTGGGCGTGGCCAGCCTGGCGGCCGCGATGAGCGAGGAACGGGACGCGATCGAAGACATCTACGAGCCGTTTCTCATCCAGATCGGGTTTCTCGATCGCACCCCGCGCGGCCGCGTCGCGACGCCGCGCGCCTACGAGTATTTCGGGCTCCCGGCCCCAGGAAAGGATCGTCTGTGGTGAGTGACCCTGTTGCGCCGGCCGACAGCCGTGCCGGCCGTATCCGCCGCGTCAAGGTCGCGGGGCTGTCCACGTACGTTCCGCCGAAGCTCCTGACCAACCAGGACCTGGAGAAGCTGGTGGACACCAGCGACGAATGGATCCTGCAGCGCACCGGCATCAAACAGCGGCACATCGTCGAGCCGGGCACGGCGACGTCGGACCTGGCAAAGGAGGCGTCGATCGGCGCCATGCGGCAGGCCGGTGTCACCCCCGCGCAGATCGGCTTCATCGTCGTCGGCACGACCACCCCGGACACGATCTTTCCGAGCACGGCCTGCCTCGTGCAGAGCAAGATCGGCGCGGCCAACGCGTGGGGCTTCGACCTCGGCGCCGCATGCTCGGGCTTCACCTACGCGCTGACGACCGGGATGCAGATGGTCGCGACCGGCGCACACGACCACGCGCTCGTGATCGGAGCGGACGTGATGTCGAGCATCATCGACTACCAGGACCGCACGACCTGCGTGCTGTTCGGTGATGGCGCCGGGGCGGTGGTGCTCTCGCCGGCGTCGGACGAGGAGCCGGCGATCATCGACTTCGCGCATGAGATCGACGGGAGCGGCGGCCCGGCGCTCTGCATGCCCGCGGGCGGCAGCCGGATGCCGGCGTCACACGAGACCGTCGACCAGCGGCTGCACTACGTGAAGCAGGACGGCCAGGCGGTCTTCAAGTTCGCGGTGCGCAAGACGGAGGAGATCGCCCGGCGGCTGCTCAATCGAAATGGGATCGAGCCGTCGGAACTGGACCTGTTCGTATCGCATCAGGCCAACCGGCGGATCATTACCGCGGCCGCCGACCGCCTCGGGCTGCCCGAGTCGAAGGTGATCATCAACCTCGAAATGTACGGCAACACGACCGCCGGGACGATCCCGCTCGCGCTCGCGGACGCGGTCCAGCAGGGGCTCCTCAAGCGCGGCGACCTGGTGCTGCTGGCGTCGGTCGGCGCGGGGTTCACCGTCGGGGCCGTCCTGCTGCGGTGGGGTTTGTAACTGCGGCGGGGTGTAGCGCAGGCCTGCAGGCCTGCCCCAGACCGGCATGATATGTCCGCCATCTTTCTTCTCTCCCCGGCCAACTGCGGTGGCAACCGCGCGCGCATCGTCATGTCGGAGCGCGCGACGTTCGATCTGGCGTCCCGCCTTCGCAGCCCGGCGGGCGCCCCGCTCGGCGAGATCTTCGCCTTCCTGAGCGGACTCTATTTTCGCGGCAAGCTGGCGTACAGCCGGGCCTTTGCCTGCGCACCGGACGGGGTCGCGCTCGAGGGGGGCGGCGTGTTCATCATCACGCCGAACGCCGGCCTCC
>DATFFM010000146.1:0-5719 GCA_035250005.1 Vicinamibacterales bacterium
CCTTCTGGCTCATCCCCCCCTCTTCGGCGGCTGCCGCCGGCTGGTCCTTCGGTTTCGGGGCCGTCGCCGCAGCCTCCTTCCCGTCGTCGGTCTTTGCAGCACCCGCGGCGTCGAGAGTCAGCACGGTCTGACCGACTTTGACCTTGTCCCCCTGCTTGACCTTGATCTCCCTCACCGTGCCGGCCACATCCGACGGCACCTCGATCGTGGCCTTGTCGGTCTCGAGCTCGAGCACCGGCTGGTCCTTCGCCAGGCTGTCGCCTGGCTTGACCAGGAGCCGCACGACGTCGCCCGAGGTGATGTTCTCGCCGAGCTCGGGAATCTTGAAATCACTCGCCATAGACGCTCAGTCCTTCGCCGGGTTCTTCTTCGCCGGGTCG
Source organism: Vicinamibacterales bacterium (assembly GCA_035250005.1). Classification (GTDB taxonomy): domain Bacteria; phylum Acidobacteriota; class Vicinamibacteria; order Vicinamibacterales; family 2-12-FULL-66-21; genus JACDCA01. The sequence continues at coordinate 381 of DATFFM010000146.1, forward strand.
ATGTTGAAATCCTTCATCGCCTGCGCGACGACCTTTTGGTCGATGTCGCCGCTCTGCGCCAGCTCCGCAAGCGTTGCCAGGGCGACATAGCGGGATTCGACCTCGAAGAATTCCCGCAGCTCCTTGCGTGCCTCGCTCCGGCCGAATCCGTCGGTGCCGAGCGAGCGCACGCGGCGCGGCATCCACCGGTCGATCGACGCCGGCAGCACTTTCAGATAATCCGACGCCGCAACGATGGCCCCCTGGGTGTCTTTCAGGCACTGCGTGACGTAGGGCACCCTGGGCGTTTCCGCCGGATGCAGCATGTTCCACCGGTCGCACGCGTGGGCTTCGCGGTAGACCTCGTTGTAGCTCGTCACGCTCCAGACGTCGGCCGCGACGCCGTATTTCTCGAGCAGTTTCGCGGCCTGGCGGACCTCGTTGAGGATCGTGCCGCTGCCGAGCAGCTGCGCCTTCGCCCGCGCCTTGCCGTCGGTGGCCTGACTGAAGCGGTACATCCCTTTCAGGATCCCGTCGCGCGAACCTTCCGGCATCGGCGGCATCTCGTACTGCTCGTTCATCACGGTCAGGTAATAGAAGACGCTCTCCTGATCGCGATACATGCGCCTGATCCCGTCCTGAATGATCACCGCAAGCTCGTAGGCATAGGCCGGATCATAGGAGATGCAATTGGGTGTCGCGAGGGAGTAGACGTGGCTCTGGCCGTCCTGATGCTGGAGCCCCTCACCCGCCAGCGTCGTCCGGCCGGCGGTCGCGCCGAGCAGAAAGCCGCGCATGCGCGAGTCGGCGCCGGCCCAGATCAGATCGGCCACCCGCTGGAAGCCGAACATCGAGTAGAAGATGAAGAACGGGATCATGTTGACGCCGTAGGTCGCATAGGCGGTGCCGGCGGCGATGAACGACGAGACCGAGCCCGCCTCGGTGATGCCTTCCTCCAGGATCTGGCCGTCCTTGGCTTCCTTGTAGTAGAGGAGCGTGTCCATATCGACCGGCTCGTACTTCTGGCCGGCGTGCGCGTAGATGCCGACCGCACGGAACAGCGACTCCATGCCGAACGTGCGCGCTTCGTCGGGCACGATCGGCACGACCAGGTCCCCGATCTCCTTGTTGCGGAGCAGCTGCGACAGCATCCGGACGAACACCATCGTCGTCGAGGCCTTGCGCTCGCCGGTGCCCTTGTAGAACTCCTCGAAGATCGGTTCGATCGGCGCGTTCACCGGCTCGACCCGCACGCTGCGGGACGGCACGAAGCCGCCCAGCGCCTTGCGCCGCTCGCGCATGTACTGCAGCTCGGGGCTGTCGTCGGCGGGCCGGTAGAACGGCGCGTCCGCGATGTCTTCGTCTGAGATCGGGATGCCGAAACGCGTGCGGAACGAGCGGAGATCCGACTCGTTCATCTTCTTCTGCTGGTGGGTGATGTTCTTGCCTTCGCCCGCCTCGCCCAGGCCGTAGCCCTTGATCGTGCGGGCGAGAATGACGGTCGGCTGGCCCGTGTGCTCGGTCGCCGCCTTGTAGGCGTTGAAGACCTTCACCGGATCGTGCCCGCCGAGCCGCAGCCGCTTCAGCTGGTCGTCGGAGAGGTGCTTGACCATGTCGAGCAGCCGCGGGTCGGTGCCGAAGAAGTGCTCGCGGAGGTAGGCGCCGCTCTCGACCGCATACTTCTGGTACTGGCCGTCCACCACCTCACCCATCCGCTTGGCGAGCAGACCGTCGTGATCCTTGGCGAGCAGCGGATCCCAGTCGCTGCCCCAGATCACCTTGATGACGTTCCACCCGGCGCCGCGGAACCCCGCCTCGAGCTCCTGGATGATCTGCCCGTTGCCGCGCACCGGCCCGTCGAGCCGCTGCAGATTGCAGTTGACGACGAAAATCAGGTTGTCGAGCTTTTCGCGCGCGGCCAGGCTGATCGCACCGAGCGACTCGGGCTCGTCGGTCTCGCCATCGCCGAGAAAGGTCCAGACCTTCTGGCTGCTCGGCTTTTTCAGTCCGCGATCCTCGAGGTAGCGCTGGAACCGCGCCTGGTAGATCGACATGATCGGACCGAGGCCCATCGAGACCGTCGGGAACTCCCAGAAGTCGGGCATCAGCCACGGATGCGGGTACGACGACAGCCCGCCGCCCGGGGCCGATTCGCGCCGGAAGTTGTGGAGCTGCTCGGCCGACAGGCGGCCTTCGAGGAAGGCCCGCGCGTAGATGCCCGGGGATGCATGCCCCTGGAAATAGATGATGTCCCCTTCGTTGTCCTTCTTGCCCTTGAAGAAGTGGTTGAAGCCCACTTCATACAAAGTCGCCGCGGAGGCATAGGTCGAGATGTGGCCGCCGATGCCTTCCGAGTGGCGGTTGCCGCGAACGACCATCGCCATCGCGTTCCAGCGCACGAGGCTCTTGATCCGCCGTTCGATCTCCTGGCTGCCCGGGATCGGCGTCTCGTCTTCGGCGCGGATGGAGTTGACGTAGGCCGTGACGGCCGTGAACGGCAGGGCCACGCCGGCCATGCGCGCGTGATGCCGAAGCGAGGCCAGCAGGCGCTGCACGCGGCCGCGGTCCCCCTGCTGGATCACGTAATCGAGCGACTCGCGCCACTCGCGCTGTTCAACCGCCTCCAGCTCGGAGGTCTCCTTCGCTGCTTGGTTCCTCATTGCGTATGAATCCTCAGGGAATTTCGCTGCTGCAACCTTCCCATTGTAGTCCCGCGGCCCGGATCGGCGGTGCCATAATACCGACCGCCGCCAACCTCGACGGCCCGTAAAGGAGCGCCCAATGAACACCGGCAGCATGGCCATGATCTTCGGCGTCGTTTTCGTGCTCGCGGGTCTCTCAGGCTTTTTCCCTTCGCCGCCTCCGATGGATGCGCCTCCGCTCGCGCTCGAACACGGGCATGGGCTCGCGCTCGGGATCTTCCCCGTCAACACCCTGCACAACATCGTGCACCTGATCTTCGGCGTGCTCGGGCTCGCCGCGGCGCGCGGCGTCGTGATGCCGGCCCGGAGCTACTTCCAGCTGGTGGCCGTCGCCTACGCGGCGCTCGCCCTGCTCGGGCTGATACCGGCCACGCGGACGACGTTCGGGCTCGTGCCGATCTGGGGGAGTGACGTGTGGCTCCACGCGGCGCTCGCCGCCGGTGCCGCCTACTTCGGCTTCGTTGCGCCGGCGGCCGCACCGGTAGTCCGGCGGGCCTAGCAGACCGGGGGCCGTTCGGCCGGCCGGGTCGAGATCACGGACCGCGCCACGTCGGGGTGGTCCGTGATCAATCCGTCTACGCCGATCGAGACCAGCCGCCGCATGTCTTCTTCGGCATTCACCGTCCAGACCTTTACGGCCACCCCGGCGCGGTGCGCGGCCGACACGAAGCGCCGCGTGACGATCGGGGTGAGACCGGACCATTCCGGCACCTGGAACTCTCGATAGGGCGCCCCGGCGATCCGCAACCCGACCCAGGAACGGTAGAGCGCCCAGCGGGTTTCCTCTCGCGCTGCGCCGGTCGCGATGGCTGGCTCGTAGCTCCTCACCGCCCGCAGCGCGGTGGCATAGAAGGAGCCGATCGCCACTCGATCGACGGCCCCGGCCGCCCGCACGTCGTCGACGACCCGCCGGGCGAGCTCGTCGCCGCCTACCTTGAGCTCGATGATCAGCGCCGCGGACGGATAGCGGCGGAGGACGTCGCGGAGGGTCGGCACGGCGATCCCCCGGCCCCGGTACGGGTAGCCGCCGCGGCCGTCGCCGAAGTTGAATCCGGCATCGACGGTTGCAAGCTCCGCGGCGGTGCAGGCCGCCAGCGGACCGCACCCGTTCGTGGTCCGCTCGAGCGTCGCGTCGTGATGGATCACGACGATGCCGTCCTTCGACAGCTGGACGTCGAACTCGAGCCCTTCCGCGCCGCAGGCGAGGCCGTGGTCGAAAGCCTCGACGGTATTCTCCGGCCGCAGCGCGGCGCCGCCCCTGTGGGCGTAAACGATGGGCACGGCCGCCATCTTAGCCGCTTTCCAATCGGGTAAGATGGCCTCCATGCGCTCCCGCCCCGTAACCCTTGGTCAGCTTCGGCAGGCCGTCGCCGCAGGCACCGTCAAGCACCGCCCGGTCAAAGAAGAGATCCGCGACAATCTGATCTCGCGGCTGCGTGCCGGCGGAACGCTGTTCCCCGGGATCATCGGCTACGACGACTCGGTCGTGCCGCAGATCGTCAACGCCGTCCTGTCACAGCACAATTTCATCCTGCTGGGATTGCGCGGCCAGGCGAAGAGCCGCATCCTGCGCGCCCTCGCGAACCTGCTCGACGACGAAATCGCGGTCATGCCGGGCTGCGAGATCCACGACGACCCACTGGCTCCGTTGTGTGCCGCCTGCCGCGCCCGGCTGCGCGATGAAGGGGAGTCGATCGAGATCGCCTGGCTGCCTCGGGAGGCCCGCTACGTCGAGAAGCTGGCGACGCCCGATGTCACCATCGCCGACATCATCGGCGACCTGGACCCGATCAAGGCCGCCCGCGCGAAGCTGCATCTGGCCGACGAGTTGACGATGCACTACGGGCTGCTGCCCCGCGCCAACCGGGGGATCTTCGCCATCAACGAGCTGCCGGACCTCGCCGGCAAGATCCAGGTCGGCCTCTTCAACATCCTGCAGGAAGGGGACGTCCAGATCAAAGGCTATCCCGTCCGCCTTCCGCTCGACGTGCTGATGGTGTTCAGCGCGAACCCGGAGGACTACACCGCACGCGGAAAGATCATCACCCCGCTCAAGGACCGCATCGGATCCGAGATTCGGACGCACTACCCGGCGACCCGCCATGAGGGCATGGCCATCACCGCCCAGGAAGCGTGGACGCACCGCCGCGGCCTGGATCTGGAGGTCCCCGGGTTCGTGCGCGAGATCGTCGAGGAAGTCGCCTTCCAGGCCCGGCAGGATTCGCGCGTCGACAAGCGCTCCGGCGTCAGCCAGCGCCTGCCGATCTCGCTGCTCGAGAACGTGGTCTCGAATGCCGAGCGCCGCGCCGTGCTCGCGAAGGAGCCGATGGTGGTTCCGCGCGTCAGCGACGTCTACGCCGCGCTCCCCGCGATCACCGGCAAGTTCGAGCTCGAATATGAAGGCGAACTGCGTGGCGCCGACAACGTCGCACGGGAAATCATCAGAAATGCCGTCGGCGCCGTCTTCGGCGGGGTGTTCGCCTCCGCTGACTACGGACCGGTCGGCGAGTGGTTCGAACTCGGCGGGACATTGCAGGTGGAAGACACGCTGCCGGCCGACGACCTGTTGAAGCGGACGGCGGTGGTGCAGGGTCTGCATGAGCTGGCCCAGTCAGGGCTCGGCGCCGGCGCGTCGAAGCCGCTGCTCGCCGCCGCGGT
>DATFFM010000147.1:0-2192 GCA_035250005.1 Vicinamibacterales bacterium
ATCGATCCGGCGATCGCCGATATGCAAGCCGAGTACGAGGACGCGTCGCGCAGAGGGCTGACCTGGCGGAAACGCTGGATTTGCCTTCGCGGTCACCTCGCGTTCTTCACGATGATCGTCGCGCATGGCCGCGCAGCGAAACCGATCAACGTCGGCTTGGCGCCGTTGCGGGGCCTGTCATTGGACGTCCGGCTCGGCCTGCGGCTGCTCGTAAAGCACATCGGCCTGACGGTCGTGGGGACGGTGGCCATGGCCTTCGCGATCTGGTCCGGCATCATCGCCTTCGAGTTCTACACCCAGATCATGCACCCCAGGCTGCCGCTCGACGGCGGCGACCGGATCGTCGGGATCGTGATGGTCGACACCGCCAGTGTCGATGAAAAAGCGCCGACCCTTCATGACTTCGTGGCGTGGCGACACGCGCTGACGTCCGTTCAGGACCTTGCGGCGTATCGCGACCGCAACTCGAACGTGACCGTCGGCACGGCCGTGCCGGAGCCGGTCGCCGTGGCGGAGATCAGCGCGGCCACGTTTCGTGTCGTGCAGGAGCGCCCCGTTCTTGGCCGGCCACTGGTCGACGCCGATGAGGAGCCCGGCGCACCGTGGGTCGTCCTGATCGGACACGACGTCTGGCAATCGCGATTCGAGTCCGACTCCACCGTCATCGGCAGGGAGGTGCGTCTCGGCAACGTTCCCCACACGATCGTCGGCGTGATGCCTGAGGGCTTTCGTTTTCCTCTGGCGCACGGCTTCTGGGTTCCTCTCAGGTTGAATCCCCTGCACTACTCACGGCAGCAAAGCCCCGTCGTGCGGGTATTCGGCAGACTGTCGCCTGGCGCCACGCTCGAAGCCGCGCAACCGGAACTGACGGTCCTCGGCGCCACGGCTGCTGCCGCGTTTCCCGACACCCACCAGCGTCTCGAGCCCCGGATCGTGCCCTACATCGATTCGATCTTCGGCGGGTTTTCAGCCGACAGCGTCACGGAAGTGTCTGCGGGCAACCTGCTGAGTGTCTTGCTCGTGTTTCTCGTCTGCGGCAACGTCGCCCTGCTGATGTTCGCCCGGGCCGCGACCCGCGAGAACGAGATCCTCGTGCGAACGGCGCTCGGCGCCGGCCGCGGGCGGATCATGGGCCAGCTGTTCGTCGAGGCGCTGGTGCTGGCCATGGTGGCCGCAGTCGTCGCCGTGACGTTCGCGCAACTGGCGTGGCATTCGCTGTTCGCCATGGTCACGGACAACATGTTCGAGAATCGCGTTCCGTTCTGGATGCATTCCACCGTCTCTCCGAGGACCCTGGTGTACGCCGCGCTGCTGACGCTCGTCGCCGCCGCCATCGCAGGACTTCTCCCGGGGCTCAAAGTGACCCGCGGCCTCGGGACGCGCCTGAGGCAGTCGGGCCCGGGAGGCGGCGGCCTTCGCTTCGGCGGCATCTGGACGGTGTTGATCGTGATGCAGGTCGCGGTCATGGCCATCGTCCCGACGCCCGTGATCGCGATTTATGGAGACATGGGCAGGGGAGCACGCGCGGCGAACGCCGGCCTGGTTCCGGAACAGTACCTCGCCGTGACGATGGCGATGGACCGCGAGGAGGTGCCTGGTGCGGACGGCTCGACGTTCACGGGCAGATTCGCCGCCGCGACCCAAGAGCTCGAGCGAAGACTCGAGGCCGAACCCGGCGTCACGGGAGTCACGGTCGCCAGCGTGCTGCCATTGATGGATCACCCGTGGCGTACCATCGACATCGATGAGGAGAGCGGCGCGCGCGGGGAGCGGAGTTCCAGCCCGCATTACGTGTCTTCGGCCCGGGTCGCTCTGGACTTCTTCGACGTGCTGGACACGCCGATCCTCTCCGGCCGTGCGTTTCACTCCGGAGATCTGCAGCCGGGCGCCCGGACCGTCATCGTGAACCAGTCGTTCGCGCAGGTGGTGCTCGGAGGCAGCAACCCGATCGGCCGGCGACTTCGCTACAGCAATCTGACACAGCAGAATGCGGCGACGTCCGCAAACCAACCGTGGCATCACGTCGTGGGCGTCGTGCGGGATTTCGGCGAAGATCCGGAAGGACGCGACCCGAGGAGGGCCCGCATCTATCACCCGCTGGTTCCTGGCGGAAGTTATCCCGTCCGCATGGCCGTCCATACCATGGGCGATCCCCTGCTCTTCGCCCCACGCCTGCGGTCCATCGCCAGAGA
>DATFFM010000148.1:0-14093 GCA_035250005.1 Vicinamibacterales bacterium
CGGCGCATCCCAGCGCGCATCGCGCAGCAGCGCGCGCGCTGAGGCATGACCGGGGCGGGTGCCGAGGCGGCTCAGCGCATCCGACGTGCCCAGCGCATGCAGCAGCTCGGCCGCCTCGCGGCGGTCGTCATCGGTGACGCCGGCACGGGTGAGACGATCCAGCAGCGGTTCGTAGGCATCACCATGCGGTGCTTCGACCGCCTGCGGCGCTTCGACGGCCTGCGGCTGCGACACCGTCACCGGCTCCGGCCACACGCCGTCGTCTTCCTCTTCGATGACATCCGCGCAGACGAAGCGGTAGCCGTGGCGCGCGACCGTGCGGATGAAGCGCGGCTCGCGCGAATCGTCGCGGAGGGTGCGGCGGAGCGTCCGGACGGCCTGGCTCAGCGCGCTGTCGGAGACGATGACGTCCGTCCAGACGCGATCGAAGATGTCGCGGCGGTGCACCGCCTCGTGACGCCGCTCGACCAGCAGGACGAGCAGGTCGAAATAGCGCGGGATGAGCGGCACCTCGCGGCCTTCGCGCAGGAGGAGCCGCCGCCGAGGCGAGAGCGTGAAATCACTGAAGCGGTATCGAATCACGACGGTTGGGTACGACCTCGGGGGATCGTATCAGACCTCGACCCCTCGCCATCGGCCACTCGCGTGCGAGCGGCGGAAGCAGCCGCACTGACATTCGGAGCAGCGCCGTCCAGCGCGCGAACGCCCGCACGTCACGCGCGCGCCACTCGAAGCCGTAAGCCCGGCGGATCGATGGCGGCAGCGATCCGATCGTGAGCAGCTGCAGCGCCCGAAACGCCGGCCAGACCAGGTGCCACTGGGGCGGGTACAGCAGCGCTCGTGCGAGCGCCCGGCTGGTGCCGGTCACGACGATGCTCCCGCCTGCCAGCATCTCGCGCATGTAGGTGTCGAGCTGCGCCGAATCCCGCGGGAGCCATCCAGCCGGCATCCCCAGCAGCGGCTCCATGATCGCCGCCTCAGCGCAGTACCGATCCCGCTCACGAACCGTCAGGGGGCCCACGAGCAGCTCGTAGGTGAGCGGAATCGACTCGAGCAGCGTGGCGTGCACCCATCGCTGCAGGTCAGGATCGTGAGCGGAGTAGGCCTCGCCCGCCCCGTCATTACTCACTGATGACGGGCTTGCGCGCCGCGGAACGCGGCCGCGCACCCGGTCGTGAATCGTGTTGATGCGGGCAGCGGCCGTGATCATCTGCTCCGCATCACCGAACGTGAGCGACAGCATCGCGCCAACGGTCGAGTGCAGCCGCCGGAAGCTGGCGAGAAGGCTGCCGCGGAAGGAGCTGTGGCCGTGCACGCCGGCGGCGACCGCGGGATGCGCCAGCTGGAGCAGGATGGCACGGCCCCAGCCGGCGACCACGATCACCTCGCGGTTGACCTTCCAGGTGATGCTTTCGGGGCCGGCCCGCACGTGGTCCGAGCGGAGCAGGCGCGCGCGTACAGCCGCGCGATGGTGTTGGAGTGAATCTGGTCCCGAAGTCATGTCCGCTCCGTCGATCTTGTCATGGGTTACCGCCGCGGCCGAACCAGGCAGCCGGACCTCGGCCGCGACGCGGATCCGGCCGGGGTGGCAGATTGCCGCGGGCACGAGTCTCTCCATGGGCGGTCCTCCTCTCGCGCACCGGTCCGATTCGGCCGGCGGCTGCGAAAGGATCGCCCGGATAGAACGTTGGGGTCTTCACGCGCCGGTGAGGGTTGCGTGAGATGTCGGTGAGGCTCAGGTCCGATCGGTGGAGAGTTCGGTTCGAAGCGCACGTGAGGCAAGTTCGTGCCCCGGGTACGAAAACGGTAATCGGCGTGGCGAACGTCGAACCCGACTTCACGCGAGTCCGACACATGAAACCGCAGCTCCGTGTGACACGACGCGAATCGCTCGCCGCGGGAACAGCCTTTGCCAGGCCCGCATCGTCACTCAGAACTGGAGGCTTCGCAATGCACGAACGCGCTGATGTGGGATCGACCGTGGTGATCAAAGGTGAGCTGACGGCTCACGAGGACGTGGTCATCGCAGGCCGGGTCGAGGGATCGATCAATGTCACCGGGCATCTCGTCGTGGTGGAGGCGGGCGGCCATGTGGAAGGCGACATCACCGCCACCGGGATCGTCGTCGCCGGCACGGTCGAGGGCAGCCTGACGGCGGAGGAGCGGATCCAGGTTCAAACCGGGGCGGACCTCCAGGGCGATGTGTCGGCGCCGCGGGTCGTCGTCGCGGATGGCGCGCTCGTGAACGGCCGGATCGAGACAGTGGCGGCGGCAGCCCCCCGAACGCTGAAGGCCGCGTCCTGAACGAGCGGCCGCGGTCGCTCGTTACTACTCGGCTCGGAGAGCGGATACCGGATCCACGCTGGCGGCGCGCCACGCCGGCACGATCGTGGCCGCGGACGCCGCCACAAGCAGCGAGATGGCCGCGGCGGCGAACGCCCGGGGATCGGTCGGGCCGATGCCGAACAGGAACGCGCGAGCAGCCTCGCTCAAATACCAGGCGAGACTGCTGCCGAGCGCGAGGCCGACAGCCACCAGCGCGAACGCGTGAACGACTACTGTCCCGACCACGCGCGCGCGGCTCGCGCCGAGTGCCATGCGCACGCCGATCTCGCGCGTCTTCTGGGCGACCACGAACGCCATCAGGCCATACACGCCGACGCCGGCGATCGTCAGCCCGAGCAGCCCGAAGAGCCCGAGCAGCAGCATGTTGAGGCGGCGCTGGGCCATACGCCGCGAGAACATCTCCTCCATCGTCGTCACGTTCCTCAAGGGGACCTCCGGAAGAACGGCGAAGACAGCCGCACGCACCGCGCGCAAGGAGTCGTAGGGGTCACCAGCCGTCCGAACGAGCAGCTCGGCGCCAGCTGCTCGTCCTTGCGCGAGCGGGGAATACATCTCCGGGATCACGTCGCGCTCGACGCCGTTCTGGCGCGCATCGCCGACCACGCCAACGATCGCCGCGCCGTTGAACGTGCGGCCGATCGGATCCTCGCCGGGGAAGTATGCGGCTACTGCGGCGTCGTTCAGGATGATCACGGACGGCGCGCCGGCGCGGTCCGCGGCGGTGAAGAACCGTCCGCGACGGAGCGGGATCCGAAGCACGGCGTGATACCCCGGCGACACGCTCTTGATGCTCAACCGCGCGATTTTTCCGTCAGGCAGCGGAAAGCTCGTCGACCGGATGCCGTCGGTGAGCGGCAGCTGCCCCAGGAGCAGCGCGGCATGCTCGACGCCGGGCAACGCGACGATGCGGTCGACCACCTCGCCGAGCGCGGCCCTGCGGTCAGCCGGATCCGACACCGACGCGGCACGTGGAGTGATCTGCGCCGTGAGCACATTGGTCATGTCGAAGCCAGGATCGATCCGCAACAGCGCGACGAAGCTGCCGATGAACAGCGCCGCGCCGACGAGCAGCACCACGGCGAGCGACACCTCCGCAACGACGAGCGCATTGCGCAGCCGCTGACGCCCCGGCGAGCGGCCGGACCGACCGGTGTCACGCATGGCGCGTAACAGATCCGGTCGTGCCGCCTGCAGGGCCGGACCAATGCCACACAACAACCCGGTGGTGACCGAGACCGCCACGGCTGTCGCCAGCACCCTGACGTCGAGCGCGATCGTGGTCACCCGGGGAAGGCCGTCGGGCATCGCCGCGCGAAGGACGTCGACACCCCACCACGCGAGGACGACACCGAATGCGGAGCCGGCGGCGGAGAGCACCACGCTTTCGATCAGCAACTGACGCACGAGGCGCCACCGGCTGGCCCCGAGGGCGGCCTGCACCGCGAGGTCGCGTTCGCGCACCGTGGCCCGGGCGAGCAGCAGGCCGGCGATGTTCGCGCACGCGATCAGCAGCACCATCACCACGGCTGCGAGGAGCATCAACAGCCACGACTTGATCTGCGCGCCGACCAGATGATCGACGAGCGGGCGAACGCCGATCCGGCTGTCCTTGTTCCAGATGGGATGCGCACGCTCGAGCGCGGCGGCGATCTGATCCATCTGCGCCTGCGCTTGCATCAGCGGCACATCAGGCTTCAGGCGCGCGACGACCTGGAGGTAGGTGGCCATCCGAGTCGGATCGCGCAGGCGATCTGTTTCGGGGACGACATACGGAATCCAGATGTCGGTCGGGCGGGCTGCGCCGACCGGATAGGTGAAGCCCGGTGGCATGACACCGATCACCTCGTACCCGGCTTCGTCGGCGCCGCGGCCGCCTTCGAGCAGCTCGAGGGGGATGACGCGGCCGACGATCTGCGGATCGGCGCCGAAGCGGCGGCGCCACAGGGCATCGCTGAGCAGAGCCACGCGATCGGCGCCCGCGGTCTCGTTGTCGACGGTGAACGTCCGCCCCAGTGCGGGGGAGACGCGAAGCACCTCGAAGAAGTCGGCGGTGACGCGTTGCGGGACCAGCGATTCGGGCTCTACTCCCGGCAGCCGCAGCGTCAGCCAGCCACTGGCGACCGCAGCCATCGATTCGAACACCTGCTGCTGCGCGACCCAGTCGCGGTAGTTCTGGGGCGCGACGAACATCAGACGCGCCGGGTCCCGACTCAGTGCACCCGAGGTCGGCGTCACCGCGGGGCGTTGCCCCACCGCCACCAGGCGATGGTGCTCGTCGAACGGCAGACCGCGCAGGACGATTGCGTCGACGACAGAGAAGATGGCCGTGGTCGCGCCGATGCCGAGCGTGAGCACGATCAGCGCCGCAATGGTGAATCCCCGGTTCGACCGAAGCGATCGAACCGCGCCCCTGAGATCGTCGCGCATGCCTTCCGCCTCCGCCGGCGAGTATACCGAGCGGCGGCGAATGGCGGGGCCGGAAGATGCACTCGAGCCAGTCGAAGAACTCGCTCCAGTAGCGTTATGCGGCGACGCCGAGGAGATCGATGCGGCTGCAACGGATCGCCCTGGACCCCGTCCCACACGCCGAAGGAGCTGCAGGCCGCATGCGCGCGGTGAGCGCCGATCGCAAGTCCGCCAGCGAGGTCACCGATCCGAGCGGTTTCCTGCTGACCATCTATTCGGAAACCCCCGCCTGAGGCGCCGCGCGCCGACGAGCCATTCCGGCGACGGCGACCATCGTCAGTCCGATGAAGGATCCAACCGTGAAAAGGACGATCTTGACGGTCTCGCCGAACGAGTACCAGCCCATGTCATGAACCTGCGGAGGGTAGGCGCGGATCGCGGAAACGGTCCGGTTGAATGCCCGGTCGGCGCGCGCCACGCGCGCACGAAGGGTCAACTCCTCGCCTTCGTTCAGATCAACGTGGACCAGGTCCGTCCACTGCATGTTGGCCGGCCTGACGTGCCCGCTCGAAGGCCCATCCAGGGTCTTGCGCAGTCGGACCGCATCACGCGCATCAATCAGCAGGATTTCGATGGCTCCACGATAAGGCAACGGCGGCTCTCCCTCTGCGCTTGAAAACGCGTTCACCGTCGTCAGAGAGATCCTCCATTGACCTGAACGTCCCGGATGCAGCCTTACGTCCTTCCACCCGGACTCTTCTGTCAGGTCGAGCTCGATGGCCCTGTATGCGTGCAGGCGGCGCTCCTCTCTCAGGTGAAGCCACGTGGTCAGCGCAAGGCTGCCACAGGCGAGGACCAGTCCCCATCCGATAATCCGCATCAGTTTCGAATAACGCTTCATGGCGCCCCAGCAGGAGATCCGGCTCACGTCGTCAGACCGCAATGGCAATGACCGGTCCCGACAAAAGTGCAACCGCGTCGCCAGCCCGGAGGCTGACGGTCAACGCTTCTTCCGCTGCGCCAGCCACGTGGCGAAGCGTTCTTCACGGGCCCGTTCGTGGGCGGCCTCAGCGCGATCCACCCTGGCGATGGCCTCCGAGTCCGCCATCATCGCACTCCAGCGTGGTATCGCGCGGTCATCCGCGCCTTCGGTGACGATTCGCCACATCAGTTCGGCCGCCACCCTGCTCCGTTGCTGAATGCGCGCGTGTCCTTCGGCGGCAGAGGCCTGTTTGGGCGCTCCGAAATATCCGGGCCAGCCCGGAGCGCGCGCGATGCGAATGAGCTCGTCCCAGTTCTTGCCAGGTAAGGATGGAGCCGTTTTATAGCCGGGCGCCACCAAGTCAGGCCGGATGAAAAGAATGTCGGAGGTCTCCGCCCTCCCGGCGTGCATGTCCAGGCCATTCTCGGCGGCGTCGGCCGGCTTGAGGCTTGGCGCGCCGGCGGTAATGACAGGCATCAATCCGTATAGGTGCACCATTCGGCCCCCATACGTGTCGCGGAAGAAATCCCCCGCCTCGTCCAGCGCACGGTGTTGACCGGGCGCGCCGTGCAGATGCACGACGAAGATCCACTTGAATCCCTGCTCGGCCAGCTCGCTGGCAAGATCGACGAAGACGGCGCGCAACGTTGTGCTGCGCACGGCATAGGTACCCGGGAACGAGAAATGCCCTCCGAGCTCGTTCGCGCCGCCCACGCCGAGTGGAATCGTGGGAAGCATCAGGGCCGTCCACCCGGGACGGGCAACGACCAATCGCGCCAGCTCCTCGGCGGTGGCTTCGTTTCTGTATCCATCGGTGAAGCTCGGTAGGAAGGGACCGTGCTCCTCGAGGATGCCGCCGGGAATGATCACGATTGTCTTCTCACGGTTCAGTGCACGGACTTGTTCCGTGGTGAGCTCTGCGAGCTTCAGGATCTCGGCCGACGCTACTCGAGGGTCAAGTGACAGTGCGCCAATGAACGCGAGGACCAAGGTGTGAGCAATTCGAGCGAGTGTCATGGAGTCACCCTTCCTGCGGCGCTGCCGGTTGCCATTCGGCGTCCATGATGCCTCGCCATTTCGGCGTCGGTCAAAACGAAACCGGGCGGAGTTGTTGGCGCAGAATGCCGGGCTGCGGGCGCGCTCGCGAGTGATTTTTAAGGAACGTGGTGAGCCTGACTTTCGCGAAGCGATCCGGGAGCTGCCGGATTCGGCTGCACTTTACGGCTGTCCGGGCTTCTCCGCCTGTTCGACCACGACGATCTCTACCGATCCGGTAGTGCTTTCCAGCTTCAGTCCGAGTTGCTCGGGCAGTGTATCGACGATGGATCGCGTAGTGTTGGAAGGTCGAGTGCTGGGGCCTGGCGGTCCTGGCGGCACGACTTCGATTCCTTCGACTTCCAGATCGAAGTTTCCCGAGAGGCTAGTGCGATCCAGAACGGGTCGTTTCAGGAGGCCCGATAGATAGCTCGCCAAATCCGGCATTGTCACGGCTCGCGCAACCAGGCGGCGAGGATACGGGCCGAATCCGCACTGCGGGCCACCCGTCGGTCGCTCGCCCCTGATCAGTTTCGCCATGGTGTCGGCGCAATCGACGTCCGAGCTCTTGAGCCCCGGACCGAGGGCACGATTCTCATTCGCCATCACGAGGGCGTACACCGGCTGCTCCTTATTGTCGTATCGTACCTTCAGCTTGAAGTGGTCGGCCAAGAGTCGGCGTAACATCAGCCACGTCCGCCTGGGAGCTCCGTCAGGATCGAACACGTGTTCCGCTGGGGCATTGGCGACGACGTCGAAGCGATCGGTTTCAATCCAAGATGGTCCGCCCGAGATCTCGCGCCGGTCGAACGAATGCCGACGATACGCGGTCTCCAGCAACGCTCGCAAAGTGACGTTCAAGGCAGTGAGCCGGCCACCCGGTTCGAGATTAATTCTGCCTCTGGCCGGTTCGTTCGACATGTTTGCTGTGATCGATACGTTTTGGAACGCGGGGGCATGACTGTCTACGGCCGGAATCTGAGTCTCGAGGCTGGCCACCCGCACAAACGAAAGACAGAGAGCCGTCACGAGCCCAATCACGTTGCTGGCGCGATGTCCCATTGGTGGCCTTCCCCTACGTAGCGACAACGGACGTTAGGCGGAAGCCGCCGGTTCGTGCGCGCCGCCCAATCTAAAGCGGCAGGTACCGAACCGCATCTTTCCACTCGTCTTCGAGGTTAATGAAGATCCTGGTGTCTGGCCGGCACGTTGGCTTAGGTTAGCAACAGGTCCGCGGTCCACGCCGCCGATTCTATTCCTTCCTGAGCGCCACCATCGGATCGATGCGCGACGCGCGATGCGCGGGCAGCAGCGCCGCAAGGGTCGCCGCGGCGAGCAGCACCACCGTGCCACCCGCGTACACCGCCGGGTCGGCCGGCGCGACCCCGTACAGGAACGACGCCAGGCTGCGGCCGGCCAGATACGCGAGCGGGATCCCTGCGATCGCGCCGACCGTCACGAGCACCAGCGCCTCGCGGAGCACGAGCCAGAGCACGTCCCGGCGCCCCGCCCCGAGCGCCATGCGCACACCCAGCTCGGAGACGCGGCGCGTCACGCCATAGGAGACGGTCCCGTAGAGGCCGAGGCAGGCGAGCATCAGCGCGACCACGCCGAAGGTCGAGGTGAGCTGCGCCACGAGCTTCTCGTTCGCGACTCCACGGTCCAGTCGATCCTCGAATGGAACGATGTCCACGATCGGGAGCCCGGGATCGATCTCGTTGAGCGCCTGGCGCACGGCGCCCGTCAGGTCGGCCGGCCTCAGCGCGGTGCGTACCTGGAGACTGGACAGAACGTCCGCCCCCGAGGCGGCGGCGAGCTGGTACGCCATCGATGGCTGCGTGCCACGAAGCTCGATGTATTTCGCGTCCTCGACGACGCCGACGATCACGGGGGACTCGGGTCCGACGGTGCCGCCATAGTCCCACCGGCGCCCGATCGGGCCGGTGGCGCCGAAGTAGCGGCGCGCCATCGACTCGCTCACGATCGTCGACCGCCGCTTCGGCAGCCGATCCTCGGCTGCGAAGCCGCGCCCTTCGACGATGCGCAGGCCGACCGTCCGGAAGTAGGCCTCGGTGACGGTTTCTTCGTTCGTCCGCATGCGCTCGTCGGGCCCCGGGGTGTAGCCCTCCACGCTCAGGCTGCTGATGCGCTGCGAGCCGCCGAACGGCCCGTTCGCCGAGAGGCTTGCCGATTCGACACCGGGGATCGCCTCCACTCGCTGGACGATCCGCTCGTAGAGCGCCTGCCGGGCCGCCGGCGCGTAGCCCATGCTCCTGATGTCCAGTGAGGCCGTCAGGACCCGTGCGCGGTCGTAGCCCACGTCCACCTGAAGGAGCGACGTCAGCGTGCGCATGAAGAGGCCAGACAGGACGAGCAGGAGCAGGCAGAACGCGATCTGCGCGGCGACGAGGCCCTTCGCGACGTAGGCGCCGCGGCGCCCCCCTTCGGTCCCCACCGTCCGCGCGTCCCGCTTGAGCGCATCGGCGAGCGCGACCCGCGTGCCGCGCAGCGCCGGCAGCAGGCCGGTCGTGAGGGCCGTCAGCGCCGTGATGCCCACCAGAAAGGTGATGACGCGCCAGTCGAAGCTCGTGTCGAAGTCGACGATGGTGACGCCGCGCGAGAACATCTGCAGCAGGATGTCGCGTCCCCAGGCGGCGACGATCAGCCCGAGAGCGCCTCCGAGGGACGACAGCAGCAGCGTTTCGGCCAGGAGCTGGCGGACGAGCCGCACGCGCCCGGCGCCGATCGACAGCCGGATCGCCATCTCCCGCTCACGGACGCCGGCGCGGGCGAGCAGCAGGCTGGCGACGTTGCCGCTCGCGATTGCGACGAGCACGCAGACCATGGCGAGGAGCACGTAGAGCGTGGTATCGAGCTGATCACGCAGGCGCGACACGCCGCGCGCGGCGGATGCCAGCCGGACAGAGGTTGCGTCGATCCGCGCACGCTCTTCGTCGGAGGCGGACGGATCGAGGCGCGTCGCGGCTTCACGCCGGTAGCGCGTCGTCAGCACCGCGGCGATCCCCTCCGGGTTCTCGCCTGGTGCGAGCCGGCCGAAGACCTCCAGCCACTGGATCTCCGCCTGTGGGGCCCACGGCTGGCGGGGATCGGATTCGCCTGAATTGTCCGCGTTCGACGCGTGCCGGACCGTGTGCTGCATGACGAGCGGCACCCACGCGTCGGGATCCCGCAGCGCGACGTAGGGCCCGAAGTAGCCTGGTGCCGTGACGCCGACCACCGTGAAGCTCGTGCCGTTGATCACGAGCTGCGAACCGAGGGCGGAGGGGTTGCGCTGGTACTGTCTCGTCCAGAAGGCGTCGCTGATGACCGCGACAGGGTGGCCGTCGAGTGTGGTGTTGTCCGCCGGTGTCAGCAGGCGGCCCATCTGGGGGCGCTGGCGCATGACGTCGAAGCACTCGCCGGAGACGAGCTGCACGAAGCCCCTCGTGGCCGGGCCGGCGTCCGGCCGTCCCTCGCGCAACTGCATGCCGGTTCCGCGCGTGGTCGCGCACAGGTCGGCCCGTCCGCGCAGCAGATCGCGTGCCTCCTGAAACGCGGGCCAGGAGACGCGCGGATTCGGATCGCCCATGGGCCCATGCACCGCGACGGCGTACAGCCGCTGCGGCTCGCTGACCGGCAGCGTCCGGTAGGCGACTGCGTTCAGGAGCGTGAACACCGAGGCCGCGCCGCCAATCCCGAGGGCCAGCGACAGTGTCGCGACCGCTGACAGCAGCTTGTTGCGCAGGAGCAGGCGGGCGCCGAAGCGCAGGTCCTGGAGGAACTCGGTCAGAAGGCGGGTCATGAACGTGACCAGGGAGCGAGCGGCGTGCCAGAACGGGCCTCTTGTGCAAGGTGCTCCATCTCAGTCAGTTAGTGTCGTGGCTGCGGCAGATGACGGCACCGGAAGTGCGCGCTGCCGACCCATCGAAATCCCAAAAGCGGACAGAAAGTCAGCGCCGCCGCGAAGTGCGATCGCTCCTCGAGCAGCCCGCGCCGACGGGCGCGCGTGGAGACATTGTGGAGACGGGGTACTCGGAATCGGTGAGTTGAACGGTAGAGGCAGTTAAGTGGTGAACCTGACGGTGGCGAGTTGGAACCGGATCGGCGTGTGGTTGAAGCGGAGTGCAGCGTCCGGATTGAGACGCCGGCCAGCCGGCTGACCTCCTTGCGTGAGGGTCAAGAGGGAATCTTCTTCCGGAACTTCTTCGCGCGCGTCTCCAACGTGCCCAGCCAGTTGATCTGGAGGTCTGCCCCAGTCCGGAAATAGTCCATGAACGACGGCGGGAACATGGAGAAATCAATCGCATGGCTGCCCCAGTCGGGACGTCGGCCATCGTAATCAGTGAATCCGTAGTCGCGTGCGAGCTCCCAGGAGCTGAATAGCATCCCGGTCCGATTCATCGCCTGTGAATCGGCGGCAAGTGCCGCGACGGCGCGACCAACGAAGAGCGGCGATTCGGATTGCAGAAAGTTGCGATCCTTCTTGCCGCCGTCGCGCCAGTTGTTTTCCGTGACGCCGAAGTGTTGAAGCATCGATTCAGAACGCAGGAACCCCGGCGTGACGGCGATCGTCGCGATGCCGTGGGGCTTGAGCTCGGCGGCCCAGTACAGCGCCAGCATTTTGAGCGCGCCCTTGACGACCTGAGACATCGGATTGCCGCCACCGCCGAGCACGTCGTTCTCGGTCACTTCGACGATCAACCCTCTTTTCGCCGGCATCATCGCAACCGCGGCGTGCTTCGCCGTGATGATGTGCGACGTGAGCGCCTGCCTGAAGATTGCATCGGCGTTCTTCAGATCCGCCTGCCACAGGAAACCGTACTGACGCATTAGCGGGTCTTCGCCCGCGACGCTGTTCACGACGACGTCGATGCGGTGATGCGCGCGGGCGATACGGCGGAAAAGCGCCTTCACTTCGGACTCGACCGAGTGATCGACGCGGACAGGTATGGCCGTTCCGCCGGCCGCCTCGATCATTGCCGCCGTTTCATTGATCGTTTCAGGGCGTTGGTACGGCGACGGATTTCCTTTGATGCTGCGACCGGTGCAGTACACAGTCGCGCCGGCCTCACCGAGTGCGCGCGCGATGCCGCGTCCGGCGCCGCGCGTGGCGCCGGCCACGAGTGCAACGCGACCGGCAAGCGGTCTCGCGGATTTCTTTGGGATCTGCTTCGCCATAGTGGTGCTGTTCTTGCCGCGTAGCTTACTCCTCGACGGACTGAATGAAGTACAGTTCGTAGCCATTCAGGTCTCGAATGCAGAACTGCCGGGCGCCATAGAACATATTCTCGATGTCCTGCTCGAACTCGATGCCACTGTCGAGGCCTCCCTCGCCAGCGAGTGACGCTTGCGCCGCCGACATCTGCCTCGACTTCAGAAGCTGATAGAGGGCATCGACCTGGTCGGTGTAGAACCAGAGGCTCGCTGCCTGAGAACCACGTTGACCGTGCATGTTGAGCATCAGCTCCGCCTTCCCGAAGGACACCATGCCGAAGTTCACGAGACCGTCGTCCTCGTATCGGGCGAGTTCCTTGAAACCGATGGACGTATACCACTCCAGGGCCCGGCGCACGTCCGGGACGTAGATCATCGGAACGCCCTTGCTCACCGAGTCCGCAAGCGTCGCCACACTGGCGGCAAACGTCGGGGGCGCAGCCGTGGCCGGCGGCTTGGCACCAGCAGCGTGCAGCCGCCGCATCGCTGCCTGATCGCCGTGCAGCATGGCCACCGCGAGAGCAGTCTGCCCGCTGCCGTCTTCTGCCTCCAGATCTGCACCGAGCTCGATCAGCAGATCGAGGATGTCGTAGCGCTTTCTGCTGATGGCGAAATGGAGCGGCGTCATGCCGTGTTCGAAGCGAGACAAGCGGCGGTCGAGAAGCTCTGGATTCTGCTCGACGAGCGCCCGTATCAGCTCCAGATCGCCGGTACAGATTGCCGAGAAAATGTGGTGATGCGCGCCGCGCTCGAGCAGCAGCCGAACGAGATCCTGCCGTGACGCCGACATCTGCGTCGGGTCATCGCCAGGAGCACGATAGAGCGTGGCCCAGCCTATGACGTCGAGCATGTGCACGTCACCAAATCCATGCACGTCCCCGCCTGCCTCGAGCAACACGCGCACGGTGTCGATGTGTCCATGGGCCGCTGCCCAGTGGAGTGGATACGTGTTATCTCCTTCCTCGCGTGCGTTCGGGTTGGCACTGTGCTGAAGCTGGAGTCGCACGAGCTCGACGTGGCCGCGCTTCGCCGCCTCGTGAAGGGCTGTCCAACCGGCATGGGGCTGATTGGGGTGAGTGGCCTGCGCCAGGCTGGGGTCGTCGGCGAGGAACTTCCGTGACTTCTCGATGTCCCCGCTGCTGCAGGCCTCGAAGAACTGCGCCAGATAGTCCGCCTGCCGCTGCGCGAGCTCGGCCTTCAACTCACGCCAGCTGGAAAAGCCGTACTCCCGCGCTACCGACAACAACGCGGTTGCCAACTTCGCCTTCGAATCAGATCGCCGCAACTCATGCAGCCGATCCTTCGCCAGTTTCTTCAGGTACTCGAGCGAGGCGCGTTCAGGCAGCTTGGAGTTCGACATGGATCCCTTCCTTCCATTCTTGCCCGGCGTCCGCGTCTCTCGGGCTGGAAGTCAGGGACTCTGACTATGTGGTAGAGCGCTCAGCGGTGGGTTCGACCCTTTACGCGGACCGTAGGCCGCCTGACGGCCAGCCCGAATTTTAGGGCGAGTCGACCGAACAGCGCAACGGCCTGGCTTTCGCTGGGCGCTCGCCGACTCACGGGAAGGCGTGGCCAAGCCTCATCGTCCTCGCTTGCATTCCTCCTCCTCATCAGTGATGGCGCCCAGCCTGTCTCCCGTGAAGGGCAGTATCCCGGCGTCGGCCGCTGCAACGGATCTGATCCTCTTGGCCAGACCGAAGTCGAGCACCTTGGCTTGGCCGCGCGCCGTGACGAAAATGTTGGCGGGCTTGATGTCGCGATGAACGATCCTACTCGTGCCGCAGCGCAGCCAGCGGTGCCACGGTCAACGCGGGCCGTGCCGAGAGAAACGCCGCGCCCAAGACCGCGCTGCCGAGGACGACGGGCATCGCGATGAAGACGGCAGGATCGAGGGGCGTCAACTCGAACAACATTTGCTGCAGATAGTGCGTCAGCATGGCGCCACCGGCGACGCCCGCGGCGATGCCGACCGCCGCCAACAGCAGCACGTCGCCGACGATCGCACGAAACACCTGGTGTCTCGAGGCGCCCAACGCCACCCGAATGCCGATCTCACGCGTTCGACTACTGACGGCGAAGGCAATGCCCCCGTAAATGCCGACAACCGCAA
>DATFFM010000149.1:0-37182 GCA_035250005.1 Vicinamibacterales bacterium
CCAACAGGCATGGGGGCGCACGACAGGGGAAGGGTTGAACGTCCTCGAAGCCCGGAACGTGATGATCGAATCGCAGGGGCTCCTCTCCTATGCGCGGGCGTACCCAGTCGAGCTGATCGAGGCCGTGGCGGCCTTTTTCGCGCTGGCCGCGGTCTGGCCGATCACCCGCCGCTTCGGTCTGGCGTACGGCATTTTCGTCGCCTCGGCCGTGCTGCCGCCGCTGATCTCGATGGGGCCCGTGTCGCTCGGCCGCTACACGGCGCCGCTGTTCCCGATTTTTCTGTGGCTGGGGGCGGCGGTGCCCGAGGCGCGCCGGCCCTACTGGATCGCGCTGTTCGCGGCCGGCCAGGCGCTGGTCGCGACGCTGTTCTTCACGTGGCGCCCGCCGTACTGAGGTCCGCTGGGTCCGTGGGTCCGTTGGGTCCTTTTGGTCCGTGAGGTCCTTTTGGTCCGTGGGTCCCTTTGGTCCGTGGGTCCGTGGGTCCGCCGCCGGGGCCGGTGGATAGGCTGATGGCGGGACCGCTACGATCACAAAGCACACGATCGGAAAGTCGGGAGGATACGACGGCAAGTGGATGGACCCGAACGGACCCAACGGACCTAACGGACCCAGCGGACCAAAAGGACCCACGGACCCAGCGGACCCAGCGGACCCCACGGACCCCACGGACCCAACGGATCTAACGGACCTCCTGATTTTCGTGATCGTCACGCGGATGAATGATGACCACGCGGTCGCGGGGAGATTGCTGAAGGGGCACGTTGACCATGTCCCGCAGCACGTACAGGGGCCTGCGTTTCGATTCGTCGTACACCCGCGCGAGGTACTCGCCGACCAGACCGATCGAGAGCAGCGTCGCCCCCGAAAAGAAGATCTGCAGAAAGACCAGCGACGTCCACCCCGGTACGGTCGCCTGGACGACGAGCGCGCGATAGGCCGCGTAGACGAAGTAGAGCCCTCCGAGCAGCGTCAGGAACATGCCCGCCAGCACCCCGAATCGCAGCGGGAGCCCCGAGAACGACGTGATGGCGGTCCACGCGAAGGCGGCCATCTTCAGCGTGGGGTATTTGGTGGTGCCCGCCGCGCGAGGTCCCCGCTTGAACTGGACGGTGGCCTCCTTCAGCCCCAGCCAGGCGATCAGCCCGCGCATGAAGCGGTGCTGTTCGCGGAACTGGCGGACGGCGTGCACGGCTCCCCGGCTCAGCAGCCGGAAGTCGGCGACCTCCGGCATGATCCGCTCATCGACGGTCCGGCGCATCAGCCAGTAGAAGATGGACGCAGTCGCCCGCTTCCACGCGCCATCCCCCTCGCGGCTCTCCCGCTGCGCCGAGACGACGTCGTAGCCCTGGTGGTAGAGCTCCAGCATCCGGCCGATGATCTCGGGCGGGTCCTGAAGGTCGGCATCCATGATCACCACCGCGTCGCCGGCGGCGAAGTCGAGGCCGGCGGTGATTGCCGCCTGGTGGCCGAAGTTGCGGCTGAAGCTCAGAACCCGGTACCGCGGGTCGTCTCTGGCGGCTTGTCGCGCCAGCGCCGGCGTCCGATCGCGGCTCCCGTCGTCCACGAGGATGATCTCGGACTCGCAATCGAGCCGCGCGAGCCCATCGTTCAGGCGGGCCACGAGCAGCGGGAGCACCGCTTCTTCGTTGTAGAGGGGGATGATGATGGAGAGCAGCATCAGAACGGCTTTTCCAGCGACTCGGACTGCGGCGTGAACAGCTTCGCGCCGTCCGCGGTGATGTACATGTCGTCCTCGAGCCGCACACCGAACTCCCCGCGCAGGTAGATGCCTGGTTCGTCGCTGAACGTCATGCCGGGCGCCAGCAGCGTCGCGTTGCCGCGGACCAGGTAGGGCCACTCGTGCCAGTCCATGCCGATGCCGTGGCCGACGCGGTGCGTGAAGTATTTGTAGTCGGGGCCGTAACCGGCGTCGACGATCACCTTGCGGGCCGCCGCATCGACGGCTTCACAGGGCACGCCCGGCTTCGCGGCCGCCAGCGCGGCGTCCTGCGCCTGCCGCTCGATCTCGAAGACACGCTTCATCTTGTCGGTGGGCTTGCCGAGCACGAACGTGCGGCTCAGATCGGACTGGTAGCCGGCGATGTTGCAGCCGCCGTCGATCAGCAGAATCGTGCCTTCGCGGATGGTCTGGGGCGTGATCGAGCCGTGGGGCAGCGCCGAGTACTCGCCGACCTGCACTCCGGCGCCCCCCTCGAACCCGAGATGCGAGTGCGCGGCCGACACAAGCCGGCCGAAGTCGGTCTGCGACATCCCTTCCTTCAGCGCCCGGTAGGCCGCCTCGTACGCCTTGAGCGTCACATTGGATGCGAGCTGCATCAGCTGGAGCTCGTGGGCATCCTTGATCATGCGGCAGCCGGCGGTGACCGGCGTGCCGCTGACACCGGTGATCCCGCGCGCGGTTTTCGCGACGCCGTTGCTGAAGACGAAGTCGACGGTCTCCTCGACGCCGAGTGTCCCGGTCGAGATGCCGCGATCGCGCAGCCCCTGCGCCACCCGCTCGTAAGGGCTCTCGTGCTCGTGCCAGGTCCGGACGTCGGCGGTCCCCGCAAACGGCCCGAGCGCGATCTGCTCGCGCGCGCGATCCTCCTCGAACGCCGGGCACACGAAGAACGGTTCCCCTTTGGCCGGGATCACGCAGGTGAACAGCCGTTCGCCGCCACCCCAGTGGATGTTCGTGAAGTACACGAGCGACGTGCCCTGGCACAGCATCAGCGCATCGATCTTCTGTTCCGCCATCAGCCGCCGCGCCCTTTCGACGCGGCCTCGCCGCTCCTCGGCGGTAATCGGCCGGACCTGGGAACGCATGGAGGTAAGCGCGCGGATCGATGGAGGGAGCTCGTCCGGCTGCTGCGCATCGAGTCGCGGCACCGGCAGCATCGCCGCGGCAGCACCGGCGCCATAGAGAAACTTCCGGCGAGTGAACATCGTCATCTCCCTGTCACCCCGCATCAACGTCTTTGGCTCTCGCAAGGCGGCAGCACAAAGGGTACACAAGATACCGCCGTTTCATGCATCGGGCTTCGCGAGCTTTGCGAGAAAGAGCTCAGACCGGAAGTTGCTCGAGGATCCTGGCGGCTGCGACCTGGGCCCCGTTCGTGGCCGGGTGCCCGGCGGGCGGCGGAGAGGCGTGAAGAGCATCCAGCGCGTGGCGCCATCGGCCAGCCAGCAGGGAGTCCTGGTCGATGAAGGCACAGCGGAGCAGGCGCGGCATCTCGCGGACCAGGACGTCGTATTCCGCAAAGCGCCCGCGTGAGGTGTAGAGCATCGCCGTCTCGTTCGCGATGCACTCCGAGATGATCCCGTAGCCTGGCTTGGTGACCACGACGTCGGCGGCGGCGACGAGGTCCTCGTATCGGAGGCCGTGGTCGTACAGATCTGCTTCCTGCACGAACGCCACGCCGCTCGGCAGCGGCGCCGGCGGGGTCTCCCCGGTGACCACGACCGTCCAGCGGTCCAGGCAATCGAGCGAGGTCAGGTCGAATCCGCCGAGGCCGTAGCCGCCGAACGACGACAGCGCGAGCGGGCCCGTGGACGGCAGCCGCAGCGCGTCGAGCGTCTCCTGCCGCGAATGGGTGGCGTGCCGCGCGACCAGCGGGAGGTCGATGACGGAAGCGATCGTCGCGAAGCCGCCGTGCAGCGGCAGCCGCCAGCCCGCGGACGCTGTCGCATATGCGTCGCGAATGACCGGGAGCACGTGCGGGGCGTCAGCCGCGAACCGTGCGGCGTATTCCTCGTAAATCCAGTCCCACGTGAAGTTGCCGATGACGATGGCAGGAACGCCGGCTGAGGCGGCCGCGGCGCAGGCGAGCGGCGGTGCGTCGGAGATCACAAGCCTCGTGTCGTGTTCCCGGAGGAGCACGGCTTCGGCGTTCGCCCGCGGCTCGAAGCCCCGATAAAACTCCGCCGCGCGGCGAATGGTTTCGGCTTCGTCGAGCCGGAGGCTGTCGATCTGTGCGATCCCGGTGTCGCAGCCGGCCGGCAGAAACGCCGCCGGCCCCCGCAACGTCCGCTCGAACAGCCAGCGCGGAGCCGCCGTGCGAAGCACGATGCTGAAGCGGGCGGGCAGCAGCGGCCCAAGCGCGTTGAGGATCTCGATCTGCCGGGAGGCGTGGCCGAACCCGTGGCCCGAGATGTAGAACGCGACCGACGGCACGTCAGTCGTGCGCTGGCCGTGCCGCGGATGCCGATGTGCCTCCGAGACCGCTCTCGGCGGCGGCCGTCTCCACCGCGACCGTGCCGGGGAGGGCGACCGCGAGCGCTTCTTCGAGCGTCCGCACCGGCACGAACGTCATCTCGCGGCGGACGTCTTCCGGGAGCTCGGCCAGATCCGGTTCGTTCAGCTGCGGCAGCACCATCGTCTTGATGCCGTAGCGGCGAGCCGCCAGCGCCTTTTCACGGATGCCGCCGACCGGGAGTACCAGACCCGATAGCGTGATCTCGCCGGTCATGGCCACTTCCGGACTGATCGGGACGCCGCGCGCGGCCGACACGATCGCGGTCGCCATCGTGACGCCGGCCGACGGACCGTCTTTGGGGATGGCCCCCGCCGGCACGTGCACGTGGAGATCCTGTTTGCTGAGGAACTCCGGCGAGAGCTGGAGCGACCGCGCCTGCTGCCTGACGTGGCTCAACGCGGCGCGGGCGGACTCCTGCATCACGCTGCCGAGCTGCCCGGTGAGCGTGAGCTGGCCGCCGCCGCCCGGCATCAGCACCGCCTCGATGAACAGCACGTCGCCGCCGGTCTCCGTCCAGGCGAGGCCCGTCGCCACCCCGGCGCGCGAGGTGCGGAAAGCGGTCTCGCCGCGGAAGCGGGCCGGCCCGAGATAGGTCGGCACGTCCGCCGCCTCCACCCGCGGCGTGTGCGGCGCATCGGTCGCGACCTTCGCCGCGATCTTTCGCGCGATCGTCCCGATCTGCCGCTCGAGC
The DNA here is from genome assembly GCA_035250005.1 of Vicinamibacterales bacterium. Lineage (GTDB taxonomy): Bacteria > Acidobacteriota > Vicinamibacteria > Vicinamibacterales > 2-12-FULL-66-21 > JACDCA01. The sequence goes on from DATFFM010000149.1 coordinate 4,949, forward strand.
GAGCGGACGCCCGCTTCGCGGGTGTACTCCGTGATGACCCGCCGCAGGGCGTCGTCGGTGATCTCGATGTGCTCCGGCTTCAGCCCGTGCTCGTCGCGCTGTCGCGGCACCAGGTACATCTTCGCGATGTGCAGCTTGTCTTCTTCGGTGTAGCCGGCGAGCGAGATGATCTCCATCCGGTCGAGCAGGGCGGGATGAATCGTCCCGAGCTGGTTGGCGGTGGCGATGAAGAGCACCTTCGAGAGGTCGATGGGGATCTCGAGATAGTGATCCCGGAACGTGTGGTTCTGCGCCGGATCGAGCACCTCGAGCATCGCTGCCGCCGGATCCCCCTGGATGCCGACCGACATCTTGTCGATCTCGTCCAGCATGAAGACCGGGTTGGAGGAGCCGGCGGTCTTCAGCGCCTGCACGAGGCGCCCGGGCATCGACCCGATGTAGGTCCGGCGATGCCCGCGGATCTCCGCCTCGTCGCGCACGCCGCCGAGCGAGATGCGCACGAACTTCCGGTTCATCGCGCGTGCGATCGACTGCCCCAGCGAGGTCTTGCCGACGCCGGGCGCGCCGACGAAGCAGAGGATCGGCCCCTTCAGATCCCCCTTCAGCTTGCGGACGGCGAGGTACTCGACGATCCGCTCCTTGACCTTGTCGAGGTCGTAGTGGTCCTCGTCGAGCACCTTGCGCGCTTCGGTCGGGTCGAGGCGGTCAGCGGTGGGTTTGTCCCACGGGACGTCGAGGATCCAGTCGAGGTACGTCCGGATCATCTGGTACTCGGGCGACGCCGGGGTCATCCGCTCGAGCCGGTCGATCTCGCGGTTGGCGATGGTGTCGACATGTTCCGGCAGCTTCGCTTCGGCGATGCGATTGCGGAGCTCCTGCGATTCCCCTTCCCCCTCGCCGAGCTCCGTCTGGATGGCTTTCAGCTGCTGGCGCAGCATGTATTGCCGCTGCGCGTCGGTCATCTCCTTCTCCGCGCGCGACTCGATCTGCCCCTTGAGCTCGAGCACTTCGATCTCGCGCGCCAGCGCGCGCGACACGGCGTCCAGCTTGACGATGACGTTGTTCTCTTCGAGCAGCTTCTGCTTGTCCTCCGCCTTCATGTCGAGCAGGCTGGCCAGCAGGTACACGATCCGCAGCGGATCGTCCATCGCCTGGACGAGCGCCTTGACGTCGGGCGAGAGGCCGGTCGCGAGCGACAGCGCGCGATCCACCAGCTCCTGGAGGTGACGGACGCGCGCGTCGATCTCGATCGAGCGCTCCGAGACTTCGGGCAGCGGCTTGAGCAGCGCGCGCATGAAGCCCTTGTCGGCCTGCAGAAACTCCGCGCGCACCCGCGTGATCCCTTCGACCAGGATCCGCATGCCGTTCTGCGCCTTGGCCATCTGCCGGATGACGCCGACCGTGCCGACGCGATACAGGTCGTCCGCACCCGGCTCGTCGGCGTCGTTCTTCTGGAGCAGGAGCAGCACCATGCGATCTCCCGCGAGCGCGCGGTTGATCGCCTCGGACGAGAGCGATCGGCTCACGCCCAGCGGCGCGACCGTCATCGGCAGAACGACCGAACCCCGCAGCGGCACGACCGGGAGCTCGGAAGGTAGCGGGGGGGACTGCGGTGCATCAGCCATGAGTCGAATCCTGATGATACCTGCAATGCCGAAGGCTGAATGCTGAAGGGTGAAGTAAGGCTGAAGTCAGCACGGGTGCGGTAAGGCTGAAGTGGACTAGTACACCCCCGGGATCATCCGCCAGCGGACCTTCTTCCGGTAGGACGCGTAATCGGGACCGAACGTCTCGATCAGGCCGCGCTCTTCGAAGGGGATCGCGAGCGCGAGATAGAGCGTGCTGACGAGGGCGAACGTCAGCCGCGTCATCGACATCTCCGGCGCGCCGAACACCACGAGCATCCACGCGAAGTACAGCGGATGCCGAACCAAGCCGTAGAGGCCGTCGCTCTTCAAGCGGACCGGTCCCGCGACCGCATTCGTCGCCTGACGCACGCCGGCCAGGTCCAGTACGTCGAGCGTGCGCGCGCCGACGATCGTCAGTACGACGCCGGCCGCCTGCGCGGCGTAGCCGGCCCAGCGCCACGAACCGGGCAGCGACCATGCCAGCCCGTCCACTGGACGCCAGGCCCAGCAGACCACCGCGAACAGGAGGCTGGCCACCAGCGTGTAGACAGCGCGCTCGAGGCTGGCCGGCACGATCGCCTTGACCCAGACTTTCGCTTTCGACCTCGCGAACACGCTGTGATGGAGCGCAAATACGCTGAACAGCCCCACGTTCCAGGTCAGCGCCCCAGGCTGGGGGCTCCCCGGCCGCGGCCCGAACAGGAACAGGTAGGCGTACATGAAATACGCCAGGGAGGCCGCGAAAGCGGCGGCGGCGAACCATGCGAAGCCGGGCTGGAGCAACTCGCGGCCTATTATAGGGGGATGGCACCGGCCTCCTCCCCGCGCGTCGCGATCACCGGCATCGGCGTGGTGTCACCCTTCGGCGTCGGCCGGGAGCGTTTCTGGGACCACGTGAGGCACGGCTGCAGCGCCACCCGCGCGATCACCGAGTTCGACGCGTCCGCTTTTGCCTCCGCCGTGGCGGCTCCGGTCCCGCCGGTGACGATCGAATCCGCCGTCACGATCGAGCGGCGGGCCGGCAATGGCGCCGGCGGCGAAACGGGACGGGCCGATCCGCGGCGGTACTCGAAGGCGTCGCTCATTGCGGTGATCGCGGCCACCGAAGCCTGGAGCGACGCCGGCCTGCGGCTGAACGAGCCGGGGGCCGGCGTGCTGGTGGGAAGCGGCGCCGGCGGCATCGACGTCGCCGAGAAACAGTATGCCGAGTTCTTCACCGACGGGTGGAAGCGGGTCACGCCGTACGCCATCCCGGTCTCGATCGTCGGCATGATCTCGAGCGAAATATCGATCGCCCTCGAGCTCCATGGCATCAGCCATGTCGTGTCGACCGGCTGCACCAGCTCCACCGACGCTATCGGCTACGCGGCCTCACTGATCCGCAGCGGCGAGGCGGACGTGCTGCTCACCGGTGGCGCCGACGCCTGCGTCACGCCGGGGATGATGTTCGGATTCTCGAAGATGCGCGCGGTCGCCAGCCGGTACAACGACCGGCCCCGGGAGGCGTCGCGTCCGTTCGAGAGAGGGCGCGATGGATTCGTGCTCGGAGAAGGGGCCTGGATGCTCGTGCTCGAAGGAGAGGCTCGCGCCCGCGCCCGCGGGGCGCGGATCTACGCCACCGTGGACGGCTACGGCTCGACCTGCGATGCCTACCATCGGGTGCAGATGGCTCCGCAGGGGGAGCAGATCGTTCGTGCGATGAGCCTGGCGGTCGAGCGGGCGGGCCGCGCCAGGGAAGAGATCGGCTACGTCAACTATCATGGCACCTCCACCGTGCTCAACGACGCGGTCGAGGCGCGCTGCGTGCGCCAGTTCTTCGGGCCTCACGCCGACCGGGTTCCGGGATCGTCCACCAAATCCATGATCGGCCACCCGCAGGGCGCCAGCGGAGCAGCCGGCATCGTGACCGCGACGCTCGCGCTGCGCGACGGCTTTCTGCCCCCGACGATCAATCACCAGGAGCCGGATCCCGCCTGCGACGTCGACGTGATCCCGAACGGGGGGCGGCACTCACGGGTGCAGGCGGCTCTCTGCAACTGCCTCGGCTTCGGCTCGAAGAACAGCGCGATCGTCGTCGGGGCCGCCGACGCATGAACCTCCTGCTGCTGGCCACGCTCGTCGTCGTGCCGATGCTGTTCGAAGCGACGCTGTCGCGCCGCAACGAGCGCCAGCTGCGCGCCATGGGAGCGACCGAGCCGCACGACGACGTGTTCTGGATCATGCAGATTGCATATCCGGCGGCGTTCCTGGCGATGCTGGTCGAGGGCTGGGTGCGCGGGCCGCTCGTCGACGTGCACGTCGCGGCGGGCTTCGCGGTGTTCGTCGGCGCGAAGCTGCTCAAGTACTGGGCGATCCTGTCGCTCGGCGTCCGGTGGACGTTCCGCGTGCTCGTGCCTCCCGGCTCCACTCGTGTACTCATTGGTCCCTACCGGCTTCTGCGTCATCCCAATTACGTGGCCGTGCTGGGCGAGCTGCTGGGCGCCGGGTTGATCGCCCACGCGCCGATTGCCGCGGCGCTGGCGATGATCGGCTTCGGGGCGCTGATTCTGCTGCGTATCGCGGTCGAAGAGCGGGCGCTGGGCGTGCGCTGACGGCTGGATTCGTGCGGTCAGAGTCTAAGAAGAGGGCCGAACCCGTGTTCTATAATCGATCCAGCGTCATGAATGGCACACGCACGCACCGTCCCCTTCCGGTGCTGATGCGGCCGCTGGTCGTTGTCCTCCTTGGCGTGTGCCTCCAAGGTTCCGGGGTTCCGGGGTTCCAGGATTCCGCCGTTCCTCGGGAGTTTCCGCGCAGCGCCTGGGCGGCGATCGCCCACGGCAAGCTGTCGGAGGCCGAATCGGTGGCGCGGGCCCAGCCGGCCGACGATGCGGACGCGGCCGCGATCCTGGGGCATCTGGCGATCCGCCAGGGCCGATATGACGAAGCGGTCAAGCTCCTGGAGCCGGCCGCGGCCCAGTCGCCGGTGAGTCAGGCCGCCCTCGAGCTCGGGCTGCTGCACCTGCGGCTCGGGCGGTCCGAAGCGGCCGGCGCGCTGCTCACGCCGCTGTTCCGGCAGGGTTCGGGCGCCTCCGATCCTCAGGTGGTCGCGCGCGCGGCTCGCGCCGCCCAGGCGATCGGCCGGCCGCACGATGCCAACTCGCTGTTCCGGTCGGCATCCAACGCTGCCGGGGGCGACCCGTCGATCGACACCCCCTTCGCCCTGCTGTTTCTGGACCGGTTCGACGAACCCGAGGCCGTCCGGCGCCTCCAGCTGGTCGTGAAGGAGGATCCGCAATGGGCGCCGGCGTACGCCGGGATCGGCTGGGGCCTCGCCGACGAAAACCCGCCGGCGGCCGCGGGCGCCGCGATGAAGGCGCTGGAGATCGACCCGAACCTCGACTCCGCTCTGCTGCTGCTCGCGCAGCTCGATCTCGACAACTCCCGCACCGACGCCGCGCGGGAGCGTCTCGCGAAGATTCTCGCCGTGAACCCGCAGCACCTCGATGCCCGCTCCCTCGTGGCCGCGATCGCGTATGTCAAGGGGGACCGCGCCGCCTATGAGAAAGAAGTGCGGGGCGTCCTGGCGATCCATCCCGGGTTCGGCGAGGTCTACCGCGCTGCTGCCGACCTCGCGGCCAGAAACTACCGGTTCGAGGAAGCGGTCGCGCTGGCGCGCCAGGCGACGACGCTCGATCCGTCGTCGGCGAAGGCTTTCGGCGACCTCGGGATGCACCTGCTGCGCACGGGGGACGAGCCCGAAGCCCGGCGCGCGCTCGAGCGTTCGTTCGACGCCGACCGCTTCAACCGCGTCACCTACAACCTGCTGATGCTGCTCGATAAGCTCGACCAGTTCACCGTCGTCGAAGCGGGCGACCTCGTGGTCAAGATGCATCCCGACGAGGCGCCGGTTCTGCGCGAGTACGCCGTCCCGCTCGCGAAGGACGCGCTGAAGACCCTTTCGGAGAAGTACGGTTTCACGCCGAAGGGCCCCATCCTCGTGGAGATCTTCCCGGTCCACGACGACTTCGCGGTCCGCAATCTGGGGCTGCCCGGCATGATCGGCGCGCTCGGCGCCTGCTTCGGCCGGGTGGTGACGATGGACTCACCGAAGGCGAAGCCGTCGGGGGAGTTCTCGTGGCAGGCCACGCTCTGGCACGAGATCGCCCACGTCATCACGCTCCAGATGTCGAACCAGCGTGTGCCCCGGTGGCTCACGGAAGGCATCTCGGTGTACGAAGAAGCGCAGGCGAGACCCGAGTGGGGGCGCGACATGGAAGTGCCGTTCGCCGCGGCGCTCGAGCAGGGCAAGGCGCTCAAGCTGACGGACCTGAACGCCGGCTTCACCAGTCCCGAGACGATCGCCCTCGCGTACTTCCAGGCGTCGCTCCTCGTGGACCACATCGTCAAGACCTACGGCGCCGAGAAGCTGCGCGCGCTGGTGCGGTCCTACGGTGAAGGGTCCGAAGGTGACGGGGCGCTGACAAAGACGCTCGGCTCGTCGATGGAGCAGCTCCAGGCATCGTTCGACAAGGCGGTGGATGCGCGGTTCGGCCAGCTGCGGACGGCGCTGCGTCCGGTGAAGGGTGTGGACCCGGCGGATCCCGGAGCGCTCCGCGCCGCCATGTCGGCACACCCGCAGAATTACGGCATTCACCTCGCGTACGGCCGAGCCCTGGCTTCGGCGAAAGACAAGGCGGCGTTCGAACCGCTCGAGCGCGCGGCTTCGCTCGTGCCGATGGCGACGGGAGACGACAGCCCGCACGCGCTGATGGCGGAGCTGGCGGTGCAGCTCGGCGACGAAGCGCGCGCGGTGCGGGAGTACCAGGCATTGCTCGCGCACGATCACACGACGGTCGATTCGGCCCGCAAGCTCGCGGCGCTCGCGGAGAAGCTCGGCGACGCCGACGCCGCGGCCCTCGGCTACGAGCGTGTGGTGGCGCTCGACCCCTCCGATGCCGCGGCGCACACCGGGCTCGGACGGCTGGCGCTGAAAAAGAGCCAGCCCGACATCGCCGTCCGCGAGTTCAAGGCCGCGCTCGCGCTCGGTCCTGCCGACCGGGCGAGCGCGCATTGCGACCTCGGCGAAGGCTACCTCGCGAAGGGGCTTGCGGCTGACGCCAAGCGCGAAGCGCTTGCGGCGCTCGAGATCGCCCCGACCTTCGAGCGGGCGCAGGAACTGCTGCTCAAAGCGATTCAATCGAAGGCCTCCGCGAGGCCGCGGCCATGACTGGCGCCGCCGTCCGTGCGATCCCGCTGAGCGGCGCGGCGGGCCTCGTGCTGTGGCTCGGCGCCGGTATTGCGTCGCCGCCTGCCGACGCTCAGGGGAGCCCCGTCGCCGACTCGCGTTTTGCCGGCCTCACATGGACGTTCGCGCGTGTCCGTTACGAGGCCTGGACGATGCCGCCCGGGCGGTTCACCGCGCCTGAGGACGAGCCGTGGTACATCGACGCTCCGGCCGCCGAACAGAATCTGTCGCGCCGCCTCAAGACCGTCACGGCGATCCAGGTGAACGATCCGGTCGTGATCCGGCTGGAAGATCCCAATCTGTGGAGTCTGCCGTGGCTCTACCTCGTGGAGCCGGGCAACCTGCGATTGCGCGACGCCGAAGTGCCGATCCTCCGCGAGTTCCTGCTCCGAGGCGGGACGCTGACGTTCGACGACTTTCACGGCCCCTTCGAGTGGGCGAACCTCGAGCGCGAGATGCGGCGCGTGTTTCCCGACCGCAAGATCGTCGACCTGCCGCTCAACCATCCGATCTACAGCTGCTTCTATCAGCTCGACGGGTTTCCGCAGACACCGGGCCTCGGCTCGTTTCTCTATGGCCGCACCTGGGAGAAGGGGGGCTTCGAGGGCAAGCTTCGGGCGATCGAAGACGACGCTGGCCGCGCGATGGTGCTGATCAACTGGAACACCGACATGGGCGACGGCTGGGAATGGTCCAACGCCGCCGAGTTCCCGGGCTACGTCAAGTTCACCGCGCAGGCGTACCGGATGCAGATCAACGAGATCATTTATTCATTGACCCACTAGGCAGCCCTGAAGGGCTGCGCTACGAGATCCGATACTACGAACCTGACATTACGAGACCTGATGACGACATCGACGGCAGACATCGCAGCGGTGGCCGAGCGCGTCGCGCTCGGGCGGGAGCGGATCCTCGCCGAGATCCGGAAAGTCATCGTCGGCCAGGACGAGGTGATCGACCAGGTGCTGATGGCGCTCTTCACCGGCGGGCACTGCCTGATCACGGGTGTGCCGGGTCTGGCGAAGACGCTGCTGATCAAGACGGTCGCCCAGATCCTGGACCTGTCGTTCAAGCGGATCCAGTTCACGCCAGACCTGATGCCCGCCGACATCACGGGGACCGAAGTGCTCGACGAAGAAGCAGGGCACCGGTCCCTGCGCTTCGTGAAGGGGCCGGTCTTCGCGCAGATCATCCTCGCCGACGAGATCAACCGCACGCCGCCCAAGACGCAGGCGGCGCTGCTGGAGGCGATGCAGGAGTATCACGTGACCGCGGCCGGCCGCACCTACCCGCTCGACCGCCCCTTCTTCGTGCTGGCGACGCAGAATCCGATCGAGCTCGAAGGCACCTACCCGCTGCCCGAGGCACAGCTCGACCGGTTCATGTTCAACATCGTGATGACCTACCTGTCCGAGGACGAAGAGGTCCGTGTCGTCACGAACACGACCGGGGTGGCGACCGAGCCGCCGTCGCGGGTGCTGAGCGGAGACGACATCCTGGAGATCCAGCAGCTCGTGCGACAGGTCCTGGTCGCGGAGGAAGTGGCGCGGTACGCCGTCCGGCTCGTGGACGCCTCGCGGCCGGGGCGGCAGAGCGATCACCAGTTCATCCGCGAGTGGGTGAAGTGGGGGGCCGGTCTGCGGGCGTCGCAGTCGCTGATCCTCGCCGGCAAGGCACGGGCGCTCCTCAACAATCGCTATCACGTGTCGGTGGCCGACATCCAGGCGCTCGCGCGGCCGGTGCTCCGCCATCGCGTCATCCCGAATTTCTACGCCGAGTCGGAGCGCATCACGTCCGACAATCTCGTGGAGCGGCTGCTCGAAGCCGTCCCCGCCCCGCGCAGCGGAATGTAAGCCATGGCCTCCGCCCCCGTCGCGCGCGATCTGCGGTTCCTCGATCCCGGCGTCATCGCGCGGCTGGGCACCCTGGAGCTCAAGGCGCGGACGGTGGTCGAGGGGTTTCTCTCGGGGCTCCATCGCAGCCCGTACAAGGGCTTCAGCGTCGAATTCGCCGAATACCGCCAGTACCTGCCGGGCGACGATCTGAACACGCTCGACTGGAAGGTCTTCGCGCGCACGGACCGGCACTACGTGAAGAAGTTCGAGGAAGAGACGAACCTCGAGTGCCATGTGCTGCTCGACCAGAGCGCATCGATGACGTACCGCGGGGCGGCGCCGATGAGCAAGCTCGAATACGGATCGGTGCTGGCGGCGTCGCTGGCGTTTCTGATGAACCGGCAGCGCGACGCGACCGGCCTCATTGCCTTCGACGATCAGATCCGGTTCAGGCTGCCGGCCGCCGCGAGGCCCGGCCACCTGCACGCCCTGCTGCTGGCGCTCGACCGGCTGAAGGGCGGGCAGCGGTCCAATGTCGGCCGTCCTCTGCACCAGCTGGCTGAAGCGCTCCTGAAGCGGAGCCTCGTGGTACTGATCTCGGACCTGCTCGACGACCCGGAGCCGGTGGTCAAGGGGCTTCGCCACCTCAAGTTCCGCGGCACGGACGTCGTGGTGTTTCAGGTCCTCGATCCGAACGAGTTGACGTTCCCGTTCAAGGGAGCGGCGAAGTTCACCGACGTCGAAACCTCCGAACAGATCGTGGCCGACCCGTCCCGCGCACGCACCGAATACCTGCGCGAGCTGGCCGGCCTCACGCTGCGGTACGACCGCGAACTGCGCGGGGCCGGGATCGATTACGTACAGCTCGACACCTCCCAGCCGCTCGACTTCGCGCTCCTCACGTACCTGTCCGCCCGCGCCAGGAGGAAATGAGCCTCCCGACTGCCGATGAACTTCCTATATCCAGCGTTCCTGTTCGGTGCCGCGGCCATAGCGATCCCGATCGTGCTGCATCTGTTGAGGCGCGACGTGGCGCCGGAAGTGCCTTTCAGCGCCGTGCGGCTGCTGAAGAAATCTCCGGTGGAGCGGTCGCGCCGCCGGCGGCTCCGGGACCTGCTGCTGCTGGCGGCCCGCGTGACGGCGTTGCTGCTGCTGGCTGCAGCGTTCGCGCGGCCGTTCGCGCCGGGGGCCGCCTCGGCGATGCAGCCGCTGCGGATCGTCGCCATCGACCGGTCGTTCAGCATGGGAGCGCCCGGAACGTTCGAGCGTGCGCTCGCGCTGGCGGGCACGGCGATCGACGAGGCGGCCTTCGGCGAGCGTCTCGCGGTCATCGCGTTCGACGACCGTGCGGAGATCGTTGCACCCCCGGGTGGGCCGGCAGAGGCGCGGGCCGCAATTGCGGCCCTGCGTCCGGGCAGCGGCGCCACGCGCTATCCCGCCGCGTTGAGCACCGCGTCCGAGCTCGCCACCGGCGGAGCCGTTCGGGTGATCGTCGTCACCGATCTTCAGCGCGCCGGATGGGAAGGGGAGTCTCGCGCGCGGGTCCCGGCCTCGATGCAGGTCGAGGTGCGGGACGCCGGCGCCCCCCGGGCGAACGTGGCGCTGACCGGCGCACGCGTCGACTCGCAGCGGCTGAGCGCCTCGATCCGAAACGCCTCGCCGGTAGCCCGGACCGGAGCGGTTGTCGTGACGCACGAAGGGCGCGAGGCGGCCCGGGCGAGGTACTCGGCAGCTGCCGGTGCGACGGTCGACGTTTCGGTCCCGTGGAATGCATCCACCGGCGGGGTGGTCCTGTCGATCGCCGACGACGAGGGCTATCCGGCGGATAACGCGCGGCACCTCGTGGTCAGCTCGGCGGCCACGCCCGCGGTGATGATCATCACGTCGCCCGATTCCCCCGGGTTGTATCTCGAACGGGCGCTCGATGCGGCCCAGGCGGGTGCCCTGACCCCGCTCCAGCCACGGCTGGTTGCGCCGGCGGAGATCGCCGGCGGGCGCGCCGAGTCGATTGCCAGGCATCGCGCCGTGATTCTGCTTTCGACCCGCAGTCTCGACCGGGCGGCGCGCGATGGCATCGCCGCCTTCGTCAGGTCGGGCGGAGGGCTGATGATTGCGGCGTCGCCGGACGTCGAGGCATCGGTCGTCACGGCGATGTTCGGATGGCCGGCTTCGAGCTTCGCCCCGGCTGATTCGCGCGAGGGGTCGCTGACCGCAACCGACGTCCGCCATCCGATCTTCCGGCCCTTCGGCGCGTTCGCCGCGAATCTCGGCAACGTCCGGTTCAGCCGGGCGTGGCGGATCCGTGGCGACGGCTGGCACGTGCCGGCGAGGTTCGACGATGGAACGCCGGCGCTGCTCGAGCGCAGCGAAGGGGCCGGCCGGGTGGTGATATTCGCGTCGGATCTCGACCGCCGCTGGAACGACTTCCCGCTGCACCCGTCGTTCGTGCCGTTCGTCACCGAAGCCATCCGTCACGTCGCATCGAAGAACGCGGAGCCGACGGAGCTGGTCGTCGGCCGCGTGCCCGCAAGCGTCAAGCCGGTACCCGGGCTCCATCGTCTCGAATCAGGGCGAACGGTCGCGGTCAATGTCGATCCGCGCGAATCGGGCATCGGCGTCATGACCGCGCAGGAGTTTGCCGGGATGCTCGAGCCGGTGCAGCCGGCTCAGGAGGATCGTCCGGCGCGGGAGGAACAGACCGAAAGCCGGCAGAATCTCTGGCAGTATGGGCTCATACTCATGCTGGCCGCCCTGATCGCGGAGTCGTTTGTCGGGCGAGCCTAGCTGAGGGCTGCATGCGGAATGCGGAATGCTGAAGTAAGGGAGCAGGGCTGAGTGCCGGGAACCGATCGACTCAACGCGCTGATCGCCGCCGTCAGACGGCGGTGGTTCATGACCGTTGCGCTGCGGGCGGCCGGGACCGCCATGGCGGCCGCGTCGGCGCCGCTGCTGGGTGCGATTGCGGTCTACTGGATGTTCGCACCGGCCGGAGGGGCGCTGCTCGCTCTCGCGGCGGCCACGACGATGCTCGCCGGAGCGGCGGCCGCGGTCGTGGTGCGGCGGATCGAACCGAGGCCCCACGATACCCGCGTCGCGCGCTTCATCGAGGAGCGGGCGGAAGCGCTGCCGCACGGCCGCCCGATGGACGATTGCGTCGTCAGCGCCGTCCAGGCGTCAACGCCTGGGAGCGCCGACGACCGGGCGCCGTTCGCCGAACTGGTGGTGGGCGGGGCGCTGCGCCGGCTGGAAGGGATCGAAGCGCCGGCACTCGTGCCGACGTCCTCGATCCGGCAGTCGGCGCTGGTTGGCGCCGGCGGCGCCGTCCTGCTGCTGATCGCGTTCGTGGCGGGGTGGCCGGCGCTCATCCACACCTACGAAACCGTGCAGCTGGCCCTCTTTCCCGAATCGATCTCCGTCGAGGTCCTGCCCGGCGACGCCCGCGTGGTGGCCGGTGCCCCGCTGACCATCAGGGCACGTCTGCATGCCGGCGGCGCCACGCTTGCCCGCGCCCAGCCGAGGCTGATCGTTTCGGCGGGATCGGAGGAGCGTTCCGTCGACATGGCGGCGAACGCGGACGGTTTCGAGTTCACCTTCGAGTCGGTTGATCGCACTTTTCGGTACAAGGTCGCGGCCGGCCCGGTGGCCTCCGCCGACTTCACCGTCACGGCGCTGTTCGCCCCGCGGGTGAAGCGCATCGACATCCAGTACCAATATCCGTCTTTCAGCGGTCTCGCGCCCCGGCGCGAAGAGGACGGCGGAGACATCTACGCGCCGGCCGGCACGCGAGTGCGGCTGCACATCCACACCGACAATGCGGTCGCGTCGGGGGAGCTGGCCATGTCGACCGGCACGCCGCCGTTGCGGCCTGCAGGGGACCAGCTCCTCGAGGTGGATCTGGTGGTGGCGCGCGACGATTCGTATCGCATCCGGCTGCTCGATCGGGATGGGCTCGCGTCCGATGGCGACAGCGAGTATTTCATCCGGCTGATGGACGACCGGCCGCCCGACGTCCGCATTGTCCGGCCGTCCGCCGACCAGGGGATCACGCCGCTCGAGGAGGTGGCGATCGAAGCGCGGGCCGAAGACGATTATGGGGTCGCCTCGTTCGACCTCGTCTACTCGGTGGCGGGCGGCAAAGAGCACGTCGTGCCCTTCTCGAACCTGACCGGAACCGACACCCAGCGCACCGGCGCGCACCTCCTCGCCGCCGAGGAGCTGAACGTGCGCCCCGGCGACGTCATCACGTATTACGCCAAGGCCCGCGACGTCGGGCGCGGTAAACGTTCCACCGAGGCGAAGAGCGACATCTTCTTTCTCGAGGTCAAGCCGTTCACCGAAGAGTTCGTCGCCGCACAGAGCCAGGCGAGCGGCGGCGGCGGGGATCCCCAGCTCGAATCGTTGATTCAGGCCCAGAAAGACGTGATCAGCGCGACCTGGAACATCGAGCGGCGTTCGACCGGGGGCCGCTCGGCCGAGGACGTGAAAGCGATCGCGAAGGCGCAGGCGGATCTGAAAGCGAGAGTCGAGGCGCTCGCCAGCGGCCGCGGCCGCCGTGGACGGGGATTCCCCCAGCGGACGCAGTTGCCGCCCCCACGGCAGCGGCCGGCCGGAGGCGACCCGGTTGCGGCCGCCGTCGAAGCCATGACCCGGGCGATCGAGCAGCTGGCCTCGGAACGGACCCGCGAGGCGATCCCGCACGAGATGGCGGCGCTCAACGGCCTTCTGCAGGCGCAGGCCGAAGTGCGGCGCCGTGAAGTCTCGCAGCAGGCGCGCGGCAGCGGCAGCGGTGGTGGCAACCGGCAGTCACAGGATCTGTCCGCGCTCTTCGACAAGGAGCTCCAGCGCCAGCAACGCACCAACTACGAGCAGCGGTCCGAGATCGAGGAGCGGAAGGACGAGCAGGCGTCGAACCAGGACAGCCTCGACCGGATTCGGGACCTGGCACGCCGCCAGGAGGAGCTGAATCGCCGTCAGCAGGAGCTCGCGACGGGGAATGCTGAAGAACGAAAGCGCCAGCTCGAAAAGCTGGCGCGCGAGCAGCAGGAGCTGCAGCGGCAGGCCGAGGAGCTCTCCCGCGAAATGGGCCGCCAGCAGGGGCAGTCGCAAGGGCAGCAGAGTCAGGGAAACGCTGGCATGCGCCAGGCCGCCGAACAGATGAAACAGGCGGCAAGCGGGATGAACCGGCAGGACGGTCAGGCGGCGGCGCAGAGCGGTCAGCGCGCCGCCGAACAGCTGCGGAATCTCGAGCAGCAGCTGCGTGGCGGCGGGGCGGATGCGCGGCAGCGCGCGGCGGCCGACCTTCAGGCCGAAGCCCAGCAGATCGCCCAGGAGCAGCGGCGCATCGCCTCCGATGCGGAGCGGCTCGAGAAGAGTAACGAGAAGAGCCCGGATGCCGGACGCCGGCTCGCGGCAGACAAGGACCGGCTGGCCGACCGCGTCGACAGCCTGAAGCGCGAGGCGCAGCGCCTTGGTGCGGGCCCCGCTTCTCCACAGAAGTCGGAGAAGGCATCCGGCGAGGGCTCGCCACAGAATGAACAGGCGCGCGCGCGCGAGGCGGCCGGCGATCTCGAGCGGCAGCGCGTCGCCGAGCGCATGCGCGACTCGGCGCAGCAGCTGCGCGACGGCGCGAAATCTCCCTCCGGCCAGGCGGAGCAGCAGATCGCCAAGGCGCTTGAGCAGGTCGTCGAAAAGCTGGGCGGCGCCTCATCGGCAGAAGCCCGCTCGCTGGCCGAGCAGCTCGATCGATCGCGCGAGACCCGTGACCGTCTGGACCGGCTCGAAGCGCAGATGCAGCAGGCGGGGAGCAAGGCGGACGGGCAGCTCGGCAAGCTCCAGCAACAATACGCGCAGGAACTGGCCCGGGCAACAGCGGGGCTCGGCGGTCAGGCCGGCCGCGCCGAGCAGCAGCGTGACGGCGCAAGGGGCGCGACCCCGGAGGAACAGCAGTACAGCCGCTCGGCTCCAGGCACGGAGGCGTTCAAGCAGGACCGCAGCGGGTGGGCGTCGCTCCGTAAAGCCATCGACCGCGCGCTCGAGGCGCAGGATGCCGACGTCTCGCGGCGCCTCGCAAAGGCGATTGGCGAAGACCGTTTGAACGCCGGCGGCAGCGACCGCGTACCCGAGCACTATCGCCGGCTGGTGGCGAAATACTACGAGTCGCTGGCGAGAATGAAGAAATAGCCGTGGTCTTCGCCAACCCGCTGCCCTGGTGGGCGCTCGTTCTGATCGCGGCCGCGGCCGTGCTGCTCGCCCGGCACGCCTATCGTGGCTTCACGGCGTGGCCGGGCCGGCGCTACGCGCTCTCCACTCTTCGGTGCGTCACGCTGCTGCTCCTCGTCGTCGTTCTGATGCGGCCGGTGACGCGCTCGGCTGACATCGACGCCCGCGACACCGTCGTCCCGATCCTGGTGGACCGTTCGCGGAGCATGGCCCTCGAAGACTCCGACCGCGGCCGCCGTATCGATCGTGCGCGCGAGCTCGTGGCCGGCGAGCTCCTGCCTGCGCTCACGGGACGCTTTCAGGTCGAGGTCCTGTCGTTCGGTGAGACGCTCGAGGCCGCCGATCCGGCGGCGCTGAGCGCGAGCGCGCGCCGCAGCGACCTGGCCGGCGCCTTGGGCGCCCTCCGGGAGCGGTATCGCGGCCGGCCGATCGCCGGTGTCATCGTGCTCAGTGACGGCGGCGAGACCAGCGGCGCGCTCGAGGCGGTCGTCTCCACCGGCAGGATTCCGCCGGTTCACACCATCGGGTTCGGATCCGCGAATGCGGGGGGCGATCGCGAAGTCCTGAGCGTGACCGCCGCCGAGGCCGTGCTCGACGGCTCGCGCGTGAACGTCGCCGTGTCGGCGATCGCGCACGATGCCGGAAGCGCGCCGGTCGAGCTGCGGCTCCTCGAGAACGGCCGCCCCCGTGAGGTCCGGCATGTGCGTCTCCCGGCCGACGGCGGACCGATCCGCGAGGTCTTCCAGGTCGCGCCCGCGGCCGGCGCCGCCACGGTCTACTCGGTCGAGATCCCCCCGGCCCCGGGCGAGCTCGTGCCCGAGAACAATCGGCGCAGCGTGCTGGTGCAGCCGCCGTCGCGGCCGCGCCGCGTGCTTGTGGTCGAGGGGGCGCCGGGTTTCGAGCACAGTTTTCTCCAGCGTGCGCTGACGGGTGATCGCAGTCTCGAGATCGACTCGGTCGTGCGCAAGGGAGAGAACGAGCAGGGAGCCGATACCTATTACATTCAGGCGGCCAGGTCCCGCAGCGGCGCGTTGAGGTCCGGCTATCCTCCCGACGCCGCGAGCCTGTTCGCCTACGACGCACTCGTGTTTGCAAACGTCGGCAGTGATCAGCTGACGACCCCGCAGCTCGACTCGACGCGGGACTTCGTGACGCGCCGCGGCGGAGGCCTGCTGGTGCTTGGTGCGCAGTCGTTCCTGAATCGCGGCCTCGCGGGCACCGCGGTGGAAGACGCGTTGCCGGTGCAGCTGAACCGCCGCGTGGACTCGGCTGTCCCGGCGGGCGCGACTCGAGCGGCGAACCGCGTGTCGCTGACCAACGCCGGAGCGGAGCACCCGGTCACGCAGATCGGCGCCACCCCCGAGGAGAGTCGCAAGCGCTGGGAAGGTTTGCCGGCGCTCGCGGGTGCGGCGGCGCTGGGCACGCCCCGGCCCGGCGCGTCGATTCTGGCGATGACGACCGCCGGCGGCGCCGCGCGACCGCTGATCGCGGTGCAGCGCTACGGCGAGGGCCGCTCGATGGTATTTGCGGGCGAGGCGTCCTGGCGCTGGCGGATGATGCTGCCGTCGACGGATCGCTCGTACGAAACGTTCTGGCGTCAGGCGGTCCGCTGGCTGGCCCTGGGCGCGACCGACCCGGTGTCGATCCTCCCCGCGCCGGCGGTGGGAGCCGGCGACGAGGTCGTCATCCGCACGGCGGTTCGTGACGCCTCGTTCTACGCGCTTCGAGACGCCGAAGTCGACGTGCGCGTGTCGGGCCCGGACGGCCGGATGGAGACGCTCCGCGGCGCGCTCGAAGAAGATGACGGAAATGAGAGCTCCGTGTTCGCCGCCCGGTTCATTCCGCAGCAGCCCGGGCTGTACCGGGTCAACGTCTCGGCCCGGCAGGGGCGCGCGGAGGCCGGCTCGGCGGCCTCGTCGCTGCTGGTCGGCGGCGCCGACGTCGAGATGTCGGATCCTCGGCTGAATACGGCGCTGCTCGCGCGCCTCGCGTCCAGCACGGGAGGCCGGGCTTTCGAAGCCGGTCGGCTGGACGATCTCCCCGGCCTGCTGCGTGCCGGCGCGAGCGCTTCAGCGCTCGCGACCCGGAAGGACCTCTGGCACAACGCGTGGTCGCTTGTGCTGATCATCGGTCTGCTCGCGGGCGAGTGGCTGCTGCGCCGCCGCTGGGGGCTGCGATGAAGCCGGCGGCCGCCGGCGCGCTCGCGCTCGGGCTGTGGCTCGGTGGCGGGCTCGACACCGCCGGATTCGACAGCCGGGCCTCCGGCGGAGTGACGGCGTTCGCCCAGCAGCGGTACGCGCTCGTCGTATCCGGCGCGACCGGCGGCGACGAGTACGCGACGCAGTACATGGCGTGGACCGACACGTTCACGCGCACGCTGACGGAGCGCCTGAAGTTCGATCCAGCCCGGGTGACCGTCCTCTCGGACGCGGAGGCGCCAGAGGCGTCCGCCACGGCGGCGAACGTGCGGAAAGCGGTCGCCGGCGTCCGGCAGCGCATGACGCGGGAAGACCTCCTCTTCATCCTCCTGATCGGGCACGGGACGTTCGATGGTGTCGACGCCAAATTCAACCTGGTGGGCCCGGACATGGAGTCTGCCGAGTGGGCCGCATTGCTGACGCCGCTGCCCGGCCGGGTCGTGATCGTCAACAGCACCGCGGGGAGCTATCCCTTCATCGCGCGTCTCAGCGGTCCACGCCGGATCGTCGTCACCGCGACCGACTCGGTGGCGCAACGGTTCGACACCGTCTTTCCCGAATACTTTGTCAAGGCGTTCGAAGACGAGTCAGCCGATCTCGACAAGAACGGCCGGACGTCGGTGTGGGAGGCGTTTGCGTCAGCCGCCGCCGGCGTCCGGCGGCACTATCAGCAGCGCGGGCAGCTCACTACCGAGCGGGCGCTGCTCGACGACGACGGCGACGGCGTGGGGAAGTCGGCGGCGGAGCAGGGGGGCGATGGCGCGCAGGCCAGCCAGACCTATCTGGACGAACCGGTGCCCGGCGCCGCGCCGACCGACGACGAGCTGTTGAAGCTGCTTCAGCGCCAGGCGCTGCTCGAGGCGGAGCTCGAGGAGCTCAGGATCCGGAAGACATTCCTGTCGGCCGAGGAATACTCGAAAGAGTTCGAGCGGATCATCACCGAATTTGCGCGGGTGTCGAGCGAGGTGCGGCGACGGCGCAAGACCTGACCACGGCGCCGCGCTGTGGACGGGCGACGTGACGTCCTATTTGCTCTTCGGTGGGAGCACCGAGCCGCACGTCAGCATCGACTTGCCGTAATACGGATTCTCCATCTTGTCGCCGCGCTGCACCCAGGGCTTCTGGTTCATCGGGCAGATGTAGGCCGTCGTGCCGGGGATCTTCTCGGCTTGAAAAACCGGCACGAGGATCGACGACAGCTCCCCGAACGCCGTCCGCGCGTCGTCGAGGGTCTTTGCGGCCGCGACCTTCTCGGCAGATTTCTTTGCCGCGGCGCCGCCCACCCCTTCGGCCTGTTCGGCCAGCCGTTTCGCATGCGTCGCGACATCGGCGAGCGTGTCAGCCGACAATGCCCGGCGGACCCCTTCGTAATGCTCGAACGCCTTCAGCGCCGGCCTGACATGTGCGGCAGGATCCTGCGCGCGTGCCGGTGTGGCGGATGCGGCGATGACCACTGCTGCGGCTGCGATGATCAGTGCTCTCATGGTGTCTCTGAGTATAGTTCCAGCGTCGCCGTACAGTCACGTCGCCTCTCCGCCTGGTGACCCGACTGGATATTCATCCCACGTGGATGCGAGGCCGGCGGGCGGGATCCGGTTCCGCCTGCCGCAGCACTTCTCTGGTCACTGGCGCGGTGTCGCCCTCGCCGAAGGCCAGGAACTTCAACAGGTAAACGATGGGGTTGCCTTCCGTCCAGCCGAAATAGGCGTGCGGCAACTGGCCCGTGCGGTCACGGACGAACAGCAGGAGGGCTGCGATTGCATTCGGGACGGCCGGGCTCACACACCGCAATATTCGATACCGACCTACGGTCACCCCCTCGACGCGCAGAATACCGCTGAACTCAGACGCGTCCGAGGGCCGGATCTCGACGAAGAGCACGGGCGCATCGTCAGGGAGGTGATGAGACTCCCGGGCTTCACGCAGCTTGTATGCATATTCTTCGGGCAGTCCGGTATCGGGCCGGTTCGCAATGATGCGAACGGGCCCGATCGTCGCCTGCTGGAGGAAGGTCTCGGCTGTGCCATCCGCTTCGACGCGCTGGACGCGAAGTTCCGTGGACCGGAGCACCCGCGACACGAGTGACGTCAGGATGATCGTCGCGATGAACCACGCGGCGATCTTCACGCCGTCGGGACGCTCCACGACGTTCGTGACAGTGGTGTATGCGAACACGAGGGTGATGAAGAGGAACCCGGCGAACTCGCGCCGGCGCCGGACCCGCGCATTCAGGGTGACCGCGACACCGGCCGATGTCATCAGGACGAGGACGCCGGTTGCGTAGGCCCCGCCCTGTGCCTCGACGTCGGCGTTGAAGAGAATCGTGATGAGGAACGTGATCCCCGTGAACAACAGCACCAGGGGCCTGGTGGCGCGTGTCCACTCCGGAGCCATCCCGTAACGGGGCAGGTAGCGCGGCACCAGGTTCAGCAGGCCGGCCATCGCGGACGCCCCGGCGAACCAGAGGATGGCGATGGTGCTGATGTCGTAAATCGTCCCGAACGCCTCTCCGAAGTGCTGGTGGGCGAGATAGGCGAGCGCCCGGCCTGACGCCTCGCCGCCGACGGCGAAGGCCGACGCGGGAACCAGCAGAGTCGTCACGAGTGAGCTGCCGACGAGGAGCACGCTCATGATTCCCGCGGCGGTCCGCAGCAGCCGTTTGGTGTAGCGGATCCGTCCGATGGGCCGCTCGACTGCGTCGGATGCATCGCCCTTCACCAGCGGCATCACCGCCACCCCGGTCTCGAATCCCGAGAGGCCCAGCGCGAGCTTGGGGAAGAGCAGCAGCGCGAACGCCACCATCACCAGTGGACTGCCGTGCTGTGCAGACAGCGCATTCGTCCAGTTCAGGACGTATTCGGGATTGTTGAGGAGCTGCAGAAGGCCCCAAGCAATGATGACGACGTTCAGCGTCAGATACAGGGCAACTATCGCGACCGCCAGGCCGATTGCTTCCCTGAACCCCTTGAGAAAGACCGCGCTGAGTGCGGCGAGGAGGACCAGGGTTACGGTAACCGGACGATCGAATGCCGCGGGTGTGAACGGGTTGTGGATCAGGTGCTCGGTTGCGTCGGCCGCCGAGAGTGTGATCGTGATCACGAAGTCGGTGGCAGCGAATCCGAGGAGGGCCAGCACGAAGGCCTTGCCCCGCCAGCGGGGGAGCAGGTCCTCCAGCATCGAGATGCTGCCCTGCCCGTGCGGGCTCGCCTCAGCCACCCTGCTGTAGATCGGGAGCGCTCCGACCAGCGTGAGCAGGACCAGCACGACGGTGGCGAGCGGAGAGAGCACGCCGGCCGCAATGAAGGCAATCCCAGGCTGGTAGCCGAGGGTGGAGAAGTAGTCCACTCCGGTGAGGCACATCACCTGCCACCAGGCCGCCCCGTGGCGGGGGTGCGCGTGGGGGCCTGGTGTGTCGCGCAGCTCCTCGAAAAACCAGCGTTGAAACCGGCCGGGACCGGGTGCCTTTTGCCAGGCTAGTGGCTCGACCGACAACACTCACTTGATACATCGGGAACGCGTAAGGAAAGCATAAGGAGGCTCATGACTTACTGGCAAAGCCCTGCCGGTCTTCTCATGCCTTCTGTTTCTACAGTGTTGGCGTGCGTCATGTTCCTCGGTGCCCCAGTGCTACGGTCGGCATGCTCATACTCGTGGGCCTCGGCGGCGCCCTGCTCGTGCTGGTCTCGGCGCGGGCGCTCGCCGGCTTCTGCGCGGCCGTGTCCGCCGCGCTCGTCTGGTGCTGGTGGCTCGACAGACATCCTCCGGGTTGATCTCTCCGGCACGGCGAGGCACTATCAGCAGCGCGTGTGGCACCTGCTTCTCTCGCTCGCAGCGACGGCAGCTTTGACGCTCGTCTATCACGTCTGGCTGGGAGTCACCAATCCGACCACCGTCGCGCTGTCGTTCCTGCTGGTTGTCCTGGTCGTTGGGACGGTCTCGCACCGCTGGGTCGCAATCTGGACGTCCCTCGCGGCTTTCTTCTGTTTCAACTTCTTTTTCCTGCCGCCAGTCGGGACCTTGTGGATTGCGGATTCCGCGCATTGGGTCGCTCTGTTCACGCTGCTGTCGGTCAGCATCGTTGCGAGCCACCTGTCCGCCGAGGTTCGACGGCGCACGGAGGAGGCCGCCGCGCGCCGCAAGGAGGCGGAACTGGTGCGACGCGGCGCAGAGTTGAAGTCCGCGCTGCTCGCGGCGCTGGGCCACGATCTGAAGACTCCACTGACCGCGGTCAGGGTTGCCGCGGACAACCTGACCGCCGACTGGCTCGATGAAGCCGGCCGTCGCGAACAGGCCGACATCGTCAGAACGGAGCTCGCGAAGTTGAATCATCTCTTCCAGGACATCGTCGACATGGCCCGCATCGAGACGCACGCCATCGACACCGACCCCGAATGGGTGCAGCCGTCGGAGATCATTGATGCCGCCATGCGCCAGGTGAGTCATGCGCTCGTCGGACGTCAAGTCGACGTCGACGCGGCGACGGAGCCGCTGCTGGTTCGTGTCGATCCCCGGCTGATGTCGTCCGCACTGGCGCACCTTCTCGAGAACGCGGGGCAATATTCGCCGCCGGACTCGGCCATCGGTGTCGAGGTGACACTTGCCGGCCAGGAACTGCGCATCAGCGTACGAGATCGAGGAGTCGGCATTGCGATCGCGGACCTCGAACACCTGTTCGAGCGGTTCTATCGTGGCGTGGAGGGCCGACAGCAGCGCTTCGGGACCGGGTTGGGTCTGGCGATCACGCGCGGCCTGCTGGTGGCTCAAGGAGGGCGTGCCTGGGCGGAGAACGCCGCCGGCGGTGGCGCATTGTTCACGATCGCCGTACCGGTCGCCACCAGAGCCATGCCGTTGCCCGAACGGGAATGCTCATGACGCGGCCGGCACTGATACTCCTGGTCGACGACGAGCGCGCCATTCAGCGGGCCATCGCGCCGCTGCTGCGGTCGCGGGGTTATGGCGTCGCGGTCGCGGCGACCGGGCGTGAGGCCATCGAACTATTCGAGCGGGATCGCCCGGACCTCGTCGTTCTCGACCTTGGCCTTCCAGACATGGACGGCACCGAGGTCTGCCGTCAGGTGCGGGAGCGGGCCGATACCCCCATCCTGGTGCTGTCGGCCCGCGGTGCGGAACGGGACAAGGTGGCCGCACTCGATCACGGCGCCGACGACTACATCACGAAGCCCTTTGGTCCCGAGGAGTTGATGGCGCGTGTACGCGCCGCTCTTCGACGGTCGTTTGGCCGCGAGATGCCGCTGCGCGGTCAACTCATGCGTGGTGAGTTGACGATCGATTTTGATCGGAGGCGCGTGAGCCGTGGCGACGTGGAGGTGCGCCTGACGCCCCGGGAGTTCGAGCTTCTCACGCTGCTCGTCAGCCACGCAGGACGCGTGCTGACCCATCGCGCGATTCTGAAAAGCATCTGGGGCACGCGCGGTACCGACCAGCCTGAAAATCTGCGCGTGCTCATCGGGCAGCTCCGCAAGAAAATCGAACCGGATCCGGCACATCCACGATATCTCCTCACGGAGCCATGGGTGGGCTATCGCTTCGCCGACGACATGGATCAGTGAGCCGCCTCGCCGCTGAGCCCCTTGACGATCTCCCCGAGCACGGCTTTCGCGTCGCCGAACACCATCAGTGTGTTGTCGGCGTAGTACAGGTCGTTGTCGATGCCGGCGAAGCCGGGATTCATCGATCGCTTGTTCGCGATCACGAACCGGGCCTTGTCGGCGTCGATGATCGGCATCCCGTAGATCGGGCTGCCGGGGTTGTGCCGGGCTGCCGGGTTCACGACGTCATTGGCGCCGATGACGAGGACGACGTCAGTCTGCGGCAGATCGTGGTTGATGTCGTCCATCTCGACCAGCGATTCGTACGGGACATCGGCTTCCGCCAGGAGCACGTTCATGTGCCCCGGCATCCGGCCGGCGACCGGATGGATCGCGAATTTCACGCTGATGCCGCGTTTGGTGAGCTGGTCGTGGATCTCGCGGATCCGGTGCTGCGCCTGCGCGACCGCCATGCCGTAGCCCGGCACGATGACGACGCTGCCGGCGTTGGCGAGCAGCTCCACGGCGTCGCGGGGCGTGCCGCTCTTGGCGGTTCTGGCTTCTCCCGATGCGCCGCCCGCGTGCACCTGGCCGAACGCCCCGAAGAGCACGTTGGTGAACGACCGGTTCATCGCGCGGCACATGATGATCGAGAGAATCAGGCCGGAGGAGCCATCCAGTGCGCCGGCGATGATCAGGACCTTGTTCTCGAGTACGAAGCCCATCGCGACGGCCGCGAGCCCGGCATACGAGTTGAGCAGTGAAATCACCGTCGGCATGTCGGCTCCGCCGATTGGCATGATCAGCAGCACGCCGAAGGCGAGCGACAGGAGCATGATGACCGGAAAGAGCGCCCACGCTTCCGGCCGGTACATGAGGTAGACCGCCGCGACGGCCGCGATGGCGAAGAGCGACAGGTTGACCAGGTTCTGACCGCGATAGGTGATCGGGCGCGTCGGAATGATCTCCTGCAGCTTTCCGGCCGCCATCAGACTCCCGGTGAACGTCAGGTATCCGAGAATCACCTCGAGAGAAATGACGCCGCTGCGGAAGGGCGTCAGGGTCCCTTCATCCAGCCAGAGGAAGTACTTCGCCGTGCCGACGAGGCCGGCCGCAAGCCCGCCGAACGCGTGCGACAGGGCGGTCCGCTGCGGAACGGCGGTGAGCGGAACCTTCGAGAGCGGGATGCCGATCGCGGTGCCGATCACGCAGGCGACCGCGATCCACGCGAAGCCCTGGATGTGCGGATCGAGGAGCGTGCCGACGATGGCGAGGGACATGCCGGCGACGCCCGCCGCCACGCCTCGCCGGGCCGTCTTCGGGTCGCTCATCCATCGCAGCGACAGAATGAACAGCGCCGCCGCCGACAGATAGCCGGCCTGGATCAGATCCGCCCGGATCATGGCCGCGGCCCGCGCTGCCGGAACATCTTCAGCATCCGGTCCGTGATCAGAAATCCGCTGACGATGTTGGTCATCGACGCCGCGACGGCGATCGCACCAAGGATGGTGCTGGAGGTCGTTTTCTGCTCACCGGCAAGCAGGATCGAACCGACGACTGCGATCGCTGAGATGGCATTGGTCAGCGACATGAGCGGCGTGTGCAGCAGCCGCGAGACGTTCTGGATGACCTGCATGCCCACGAACGTCGCGAGAAGAAAGACGAACGCCATCGACCAGAGGTCGGGTGCCGACATCGATGCCTCCCTGAACGCCGCAGAGTCTAGCAGCGAAACCGAGAGTTTTTCAGCTCATTGATATTCGGGATGTTTTTACGTCTTGCCTCCCGGCCTTACATCGCCCGTAAGGCGCACGCGCCTCATCCACCGAAAACGCTCTCCACTGCGATCAACGCCGGGGGTATCGATCTTGCCGACTCGCTCGTCGGAGGAGGACGCACGATGATGAGAACACTCCGGCTGGGCAAGGTGTGCGCAGCCGCCGCGCTGGTCGCGCTGGCTTCGGGTTTCATGTCAATGAAAGACGGCGCGGGCGCTCAGGACGACGCCCCGGAGATGCTGGATCCGTCTCTCCAGGTGAGGACGGTCGTGTCGGGACTGGCCTCTCCGATCGGTCTGGCCTTCATCGGCGCCAACGACATGCTCGTCCTTGAAAAGGACTCCGGCCGCGTCCGGCGCGTCGTCAACGGCTCGATCACGGGAACGGTGCTGGACCTCGGCGTCAACAACAACTCCGAGCGCGGGCTGCTCGGCATTGCCCTGCACCCAGACTTTCCGGTCAATCCGGGCGTGTACCTGTACTGGACCTGCCGCAGCACGGACGCGCCGGCTGATGATTTCTTTCCGGATGAACAGCGGTGTCTCGACTCGAACATGTTCGCCGACGACACGAACCAGGTTCTCGAAGTGCCGCTGCTCGGGAATCGGGTCGACCGCTTCATCTGGGAGAATGGGGTGCTGACGTTCGATCACAACCTGATCATGCTCCGGGCCTTCCAGAACGACGGCGCTCCCAGCCCGGGAGGACAGGGCGATGAAACCCAGCCGCCGCGCGGCAATCACAACGGCGGCGTGATCCGATTCGGGCCCGACGGAAAGCTCTACGTGATGATCGGCGATAACGGCCGGCGCGGGCAGCTGCAGAACCTGCCGAACGGGCCGAACGGACCCGGCGCCACGACCGATGACGACGATCAGTTCGGGGGACCCGAGCCCGACGACGCCCACCTGACCGGCGTCATCCTGCGCCTCAACGACGACGGCACCACGCCGTCCGATAATCCCTTCATCGCGGCAGGCTCCATCGGCGGCGAGGTCGGCGCGAATATTCAGAAGATTTACGCCTACGGACTGCGCAATGGCTTCGGCATGGCGTTCGATCCCCTGAGCGGTGCGCTCTGGGAGCAGGAGAACGGCGATGACTCGTTCAGCGAACTGAATCGGGTCGAGCCGGGCTTCAATTCAGGCTGGGTCCAGATCATGGGTCCGCCTGACCGCATCGGGCAGTTCAAGACCATCGAGACAACCGTAACTCCCGATCCGCCAGACCCGAATGCGACGACCTACTTCGGGTTGCAGCAGCTCCGCTGGTCGCCGGTCAATATTGCTGACACGCCCGAGGAGGGCCTGGCGCGACTCTTCATGCTGCCGGGCGCGCACTACAGCGCACCGGAATTCTCCTGGAAGTTCGAGGTTGCGCCAGGGGGCATCGGCTTCGTCTCGGGGCGCGGGCTTGGGCCGCAGTTCGAAGGGGACCTGTTCGTCGCCGGCGCGCGCCCGTTCCTCGAAGACGGGCATCTCTTTCACTTCAATCTGACGGGAAACCGCCGCGCGATCGCCACCGACGATCCTCGTCTGGAAGACCGTGTCGCCGACAACCTGCTCAAGTGGGAGATCACCGAGAGCGAGAGCCTGCTCATCGGCCGGAACTTCGGTGTCGGCACCGACCTGCACACCGGCCCGAACGGCAACCTGTTCATCGTCTCCATCAGCAAAGGGGCGATTTTCGAGATCTTCGGTACCCCTCGGGGCCGTTGAAGGAGTCCTGGCCTTCGCAGTCAGGAGTTTCGGAGTTTCGGCGCTTCCGGCTGTCGCGTGGGTGTAGACCGAACCGCACCGCCGCGGCGACTGCCGCGGCGGGTGGGCTGCGCGTCGGGTACGCGGGTCAGCAAGCCTCATCCGTTGAGGACACCGGCAAATCAGCGCTTAACTCGCTCACGGTCGAGCGGTTTCACGGCGATCGTCCAGCTGAGGGGAACGGTCTGCGGCATGAAACAGACCTTGTCATCGCAGGCCTGGTAATTCAGGGTGCCGGCGATCGTCAGACTGGTTTTTCCCGCGAGTGCGGTCTGCGCCGCCCGTGACGGATCCAGCACGACGTCCTGCGCGATCCGAAACGGCCGCTGGAACACACGCACGCGTTCGTTGAGCGGCGCAAAAAAATACTCTTCCGACTCAGGATAGTGAGTCTCACGCAAGACGAGGCCAGGCTGGGGCTGGATGCTCAACCCGATGGGCTTGTACCCCTGCACGCCCGGGGCGTATACATGAATCTTCGGTCCGGGGGTGATGTCGAGAACCAGCGAAAAGCGTGTACCCGCCGCCGCGACGGTATCCGATGCGTAGGACGTGATCTCCATCTGCGGCGCGGCGATCTTCGTGGCGGGCGCGTCCACCCGGCCACCGAGCCGCACGATCACGCTGCTGATCGTGTTCCGCTCCTCGTATCCCTGCTCGAAGAACCGAGCCGTGACGATGCCAGTCGGTCTGACGATGAACGTGCCCGGAAATGGATACCCGAACGCCGGGTTCGACTCGGGCACCGTCGTGTTCAGGATGCCGTAGCGCTTGATCGTTTCCGAGCCTGCGTCGGACAATAGCGGGAACGTGATGCCGCGTCGCGCGGCGAAGTCGGCCAGCACAGGCACGGGATCGTAGGTAATCACCGCCAGTTCCATGCCGCTCTTCCTGATCTCGTTCAGGCGCCCCTGCAGCTCCACGAGCTGCGTTTTACAATAGGGTCACCAGTCGGCGGAGCGTGAGAAGACCAGGACGAGGCCGTTGTCGCCCATCAGCGACGCGAGACTGCGAGCGCGGCCGTCCTGATCGGGCAACGTGAAGTCAGGAACCTTCTGGCCTTGCTGGGGGCCCAGCTTCGTCACGTCAGGGCCGCCGGCGGCTCGCGTCGAGGCGGCGTTCTGACTCGCGCTCAAAGACACGCCGCCGCCGATCGCGGCTGACAGCAGCACCACCCGGATCAGTCGGGAGCGTCTGGCCACGGTTTTTAAGTCTACCCTGCGGTTCATTCTCAAGGCCAAGGTTTTGCGTACCGGATCTCAGAGAGCGAGAAGCGTGCTCAGCATGATCAGCAGCCTCACAGCCTTCCTGGGGTTCGCGGCAATCTCGACTGTCTGGCAGCCGGCGCCGGACGCGAGTGCATCGAATTGCCGAGTCTCGAGAGAAACCGTCCGGCTCGACGACTTGCCCGAAGCGAGCGGCGCCGCAGCGAGCCGCCGGACGCCAGGAGTGTTCTGGGCGCACAACGACTCCGGAGAGCCGGTGATCTTCGCGCTCGATCTACAGGGCGCCGTCAAGGGACGCGTGCGCGTCACCGGCGCCACCGTCGACGACTGGGAAGACATGGCCGTCGGCCCCTGCCCGCAGGGTTCGTGTGTGTATATCGCCGACATCGGCGATAACAATGGGAGCAGGAAGCGCATCACGCTGTACCGCGTTGCCGAGCCGGCACCAGGTGACGCCGCCACCGCTCCCGTCGAGGTGTTCCACGCCGGATATCCCGACGGCCCGCACGACGCGGAATCGGTATTCGTCACGCGCGATGCGGACGTCTTCGTCGTCACGAAGGGGGACCCTGGATCTGTTGCGCTGTACCGGTTCCCGCCACGGCTCGCATCGGGCACAACGGTGCAACTTCAGCAGGTCGGCGAGCCGATGGCAGGGCACGACGTCGACGCAAGGGATCGGCCCACCGGTGCCGACGCGTCGTCCGATGGCGACTGGATCGCGGTGCGGACCACCCACTGGGTGGCGTTCTACCGGGCGGCGGACCTGATCTCCGGCCGCTGGCGCGAAGCCTTCCGCATGGATCTGAGCGGTCTGCGCGAGCCACGGGGCGAGGGGATCGCGTTCGCCGGAGGCGAGGCGGCGCGCGCGAGGGGTGCTGGAGCGCGCGGCATCCACGAGATCGTCCTCGTCGGCGAAGCCGGCGGCGTCCTCCGGGGTTCCGGCACCTTCGCCCGGCTGGCGTGCACGTTGACGGCGCGATGAGAAACTTTCATCGCGGACGTCATATTCACCGTCAAGCGAGTTGCGCCTGCGCGGCGGCCGGACAACTGCCGGCGACTGCCGTCAATTTCGGTTCATCACATAGTCCCCTGATGCGAGCGTCGCCGCGTCGTTCAGCACCGGGATCACGACTGTGATCAGCGGCTCCGCGTCCAGGCGTGTCGATGTCGACATGTACCTCAGTGAACGTCGCGCCAGTAATCCTGGCTCGCGCGGTCGCGCGCCTTGACGTACAGCCCGACGATGAACCCGGCGGCAAACCCGCCAGCGTGTGCCCAGAACGCGACGCCGCCGCCGGGTGCGCCCGATGCCATTGCGCCGTGGAACACCTGGAGGAGGAACCACACGCCCAGAAAGAAAATCGCCGGGATCTCGATGATGTCGAGAAAGAGAAAAAAGAAGACCGCGGTCAGGATGCGCGAGTGAGGGTAGAGCAGGAAGTACGCCCCCATGACGCCGGCGATCGCGCCGCTGGCGCCGATCATCGGCACAAATGACGTCGGATCCGCGAACACCTGCGCCATCGCCGCCGCGGCCCCGGCCCCGACGTAGAAGCCCAGGTAGCCGCCATGCCCGAGCCGGTCCTCGACGTTGTCGCCGAAGATCCATAGAAAGACCATGTTCCCGACGAAGTGCAGGAAGTCGCCGTGCAGGAACATGCTCGAGATCACGTCGGCGTAGGAGAGACGGGCCGGAATGACGCCATATTCGAACACCAGGCGCTCGAGCGTCAGATCGTCGAGCTGGAGCTGGTAGAGGAACGCCAGCGTGTTGACCGCGATGAGGCTGATCGTTACGACCGGCCGGGTGCGCGACGGGATCACGTCGCTGATCGGGAACATCTCCTCTGTATGCTAATCTGACTGTGATGAGCTTGGGCTGGCTTCGACGGTCGTCCCGCGTAATCGCCGGCGTCCTGCTGCTCGCTTCGATGTGGCAACTCCCGCATCGGTTGCAGGACGACGAGCTTTGCGCCCCGCTGGGAACCGAAGCCCACGACGAGTCGAAGCACGTCTTCACGGCTTCCGCGCCGGCGGGTCACCAGGATCATTGCGCCATCTGCCACTGGACCCGGTGGCTCAAACCGCTACTTGCGGCGACGGTGGCGTCGGCGGCCGGTCATGGCGCCGGCGCCGACTTCGTCGCCATCGCGGACGTCTTTCGCCGCCCCCCTGCAACCGATCAGATTCCCCCCAGAGCGCCGCCCTCAGAACAGGCATAGCCAAGGTCCTTAGGCCGGTTTAGCCGTTTCTGGTGCGCCGCACCGAGTCGTCCCACGCGAGCAGCTGCGGCGCGTGGTCTTTCATGGGGAGGAATTCGCATGTTTTCCATCATTCGACGGAGCCTCGTCTCTGTCATCGCAGGGATTGTTTTCGCCGGAGCCGCCGCCGCGCAGGAGCCGCGTCCGGTGCCGCCCCCTGCCGCGCCCGGGGCTCAGCCGGCGACCATCACCGGTCAGGTGCGGCAGTCAGGGTCTCTCAAGCCGATCGGAAAGGCCGCCGTTCTCGTGGAGGGGACGTCCCTGCGGACGACGTCGGCGGCGGACGGGCGCTTCTCGATCGAACAGGTGCCCGCCGGGGCGTACCATCTCATCATCGCCGCGGCAGGCATGATGCCGTTGAGGGTTGAGGTGACGGTCGGATCTGTCCCTTCGGTCGTGCTCGAGGTCTTGATGGACGCAGAGGTCCATTACACCGAGGTCGTGTCGGTCAGCCCCGACGCGCGTGATCAGTTCGAGTCTTACCAGCCGACCTCCGTTCTCGCAGGCCAGGAGCTGACCAAGGATCTGCAGGGTACGCTTGGCGCGACACTCGAGCGACAGACGGGTGTCGCCGAGCGCTCCTTTGGCCCAGGTCCCTCCCGCCCTGTCATCCGTGGCCTTGACGGGGATCGCGTGCTGATCCTCAAGAACGGCCAGCGATTCGGTGACCTCTCGAGTCAGTCCGGTGATCACGGCGTGCCGACGAATCCAGCGAGCGCGTCGCGCATCGAGGTGGTTCGCGGACCCGCCACGTTGCTGTACGGCGCGAACGCAATTGGTGGTCTGGTGAACATCATCGACCAGACGATCCCGACCACGCCGCTGCAGGGGGTGCAGGGAGCGTTCGTCGCCGAGGCCGGCACCGCCGCGAGCGAAGCGGGGACCGCAGCCGACCTGCGCTGGGGTAACGGGAGCTGGGCGCTGAACCTCGGGGGCAGCGGACGGCGCAACCGCGACGTCGACACCCCGGGCGGCACGATTGACAACACACAGTCACGTGGAGCGTTCGGCAGTGTCGGTGCGGCCTGGACCGGGGCGCGCGGCTTTTTCGGCGCCAGCTACGGCTACGACGACACGAAGTACGGCATTCCGGTTGTCGAAGAAGGCCTGATCCAGCTGACCCCGCGGCGGCATACCGTCGGCATCAAAGCGGGCGCCTCGCAGATGCGTGGACTACTCGAAGGCTTCCGTGCAGACTTCACGTCCACGCGCTACGAACATGCGGAGCTCGTCGGGGAGGAGGTCGGCACGCAGTTCGAGAACAACACGGATGAATTGAATCTTCGCCTCCGGCACAAGCCGGCCGGCCGGTTGTCAGGCACACTCGGCGGCTGGTTCCTGACCCGCGACTTCACCGCAACTGGAGAGGAGGCGTTGTCGCCGCCAGTCAAGGAGAAGGGTGCCGCGGCTTTTCTGTACGAGGAGCTCACGTGGCCCCATGCGACGTTTCAGTTCGGCGGCCGGGTCAATCACGCATCGTTCGATCCCGCGGGGGACCTGGTCCCCAGGGACTTCACCGACATCTCCGGCTCTGTCGGGGTGCTGCTGCGCCCGGAAGCGGCAAACGATCGCTTGACGATCGCGCTCAGCCTCGCACGCTCCGCTCGCAATCCGGCGCTGGAAGAGCTCTACTTCTTCGGGCCGCACCCGGGCAACTTCGCATTTGAGATCGGGAATTCCTCTCTGAACTCGGAGAAGGCGCTTGGCTTTGACGTGGCGCTCCGATGGCGGGGGAGCCGGATGAGCGGTGAAGTGGCGTACTTCCGCAACTCGATCGACGATTATGTCTTCAGAAACCCGATCAGCCTGTCTGAGTTCGTGGCGGAGCATGGGCCTGAGGAAGCCGAGGATGCCGAGTTCCCCTTCGTGGAGTTCGTCGCCGCGAACAGCCTTCTGCAGGGGTTCGAGGGGCACGCCGATGTCAACCTCGCGAAGAACCTGATGCTGGAGGTCGGCCTCGATTACGTGCGCGGCGAGCTGCGCGACACCGGCGATCCCCTTCCGCGCATCCCACCGTTCCGCCTCCGGGGGGGACTGACGTATCACCGCAACGCGTTCCAGGTCGGCGGGGAGGTCGTCTCGGCTTCGAAGCAGGATCGAGTGTTTGGCGAAGAGACCGAAACACCGGGTTATAGGCGGACGCGTCTCTTCGGCTCGTACTCGTTCGGCAGCGGCGATGTGGTCAATACGATTACCCTTCGCCTCGATAATGCCACCGACGAGCTGTATCGGAATCACCTCTCCTTCATCAAGGATTTCGTGCCGGAAATGGGCCGGAACTTCAAGATCGTTTATGCCTTGAAGTTTTGACGCCACAGAGTCCCAGGGGTCGCAGCAGTGTCCCTGTGGGGACCCGTTTAGCCGTACACCGTCTTTTCTGTGGAGGTAGCTGTGCACTCGTCCACCTGTCTGCCGCGCGCGCGTATCGTCGCGCTTTCCCTAACCGCCCTCATGTGTGCCGGGGGTGCGAGTGCGCAGGACGCCGCTCCGCCGGTTGTGCAGGATGTTCAGCAGGTCCGCCAGGAGCTGAACAAGTTGCGCCAGGAGTTCGAG
>DATFFM010000150.1:0-44027 GCA_035250005.1 Vicinamibacterales bacterium
GAACGTCAGCTTCGACACCAGCGGCGCGCTTGCAGGCGCCGAAGCCTTCGCTGGCGCGGGCTCTCTGCTGGTCGAGGAAGTCCGCCTCGTGAAGGGTGCCGAGATCATCATCGAGTAGCTCACCGCCGTGGGGGCCGTCCGTCCAGGGCGGCCCCCAGGCTTTCACGGCAGGTCTGGACCAGGAATCCGATCCGGAGGCATTGATCGTATGCTCGCTTCACCAGTGATCCCCGAACTGCTCCTGAGGGAATGCCCCGATCGCCGGGCGCGCGAACGGCTGGTGCTCCGGCAGCCTGTCCAGATCGACGGGCGCCTGGTCATCGGGCGCGACATCAGCGACAGCGGCCTCTCGGTCGTCATGGGACCCACGGTATCCGTTGGCGAGGTCGTGCACGTCTCGCTGAGCCGGCCGCACGGGCGCCCCGGCGGCGCCTCGCGCGTTGCGCGCGTGGCCCGGGTGGACGCGGGCCTGGGCCGGGTTGTCGTCGGTCTCGAGTTCATCCGCTGACGAGTTGCGCTACAGTGCCCGAAGTGACGCAGGGTTCCTCAGCGACCGGGACGGCCAGAACGATCCGGGTGATCCTCGCCGACGATCACCCGCTGGTACTGAACGGTTTGTACCACCTCCTGCGCGAGTATCCGGAGTTCGAAGTGCTCGAGCGCTGCAACTCGGGCACGGAGGCGGTGGCCGCGGCGCAGCGCCACCGGCCCGACATCCTCGTGCTCGACCTGCTGATGCCCGGCATGGACGGCCTGGCGACCGTGCGCGAGCTCCATCGGCTTGGCAACCGCCCCAACATCGTCCTGCTCACCGCGCAATTGCACGAAGACCAGTTGATCGAGGCTCTGCATCTGGGGATTCGGGGCTTCGTGCTGAAAGAGATGGCGACGAAGCTGCTCGTCGAATGCCTGCGCCGGGTGCATGCCGGTGGGCAGTGGCTCGAGAAAGACTCCGCCAATCGGGCGATGGCCAAGCTGGTGCGGCGGGAGGCGAAAGGACGCGAGATCGGGACCCTGCTCACGCCTCGAGAGATCGACGTCGTTCGGATGGTCGCCAAAGGGCTGACCAATAAGGAGATCGGCGGTGAGCTCTGCATCGCCGACGGCACCGTCAAGATCCATCTCCACAACATCTACGAGAAGCTCAAGATCAGCCGGCGGGCCGAACTCGTCCGCTTCGCCGAGGAGTACGGGCTGACTTGAGGAGCGTTGGGGTCAGATCTCGATTTTTCGGGTGGACCGGCGAAATCCGACCGGTTCACCCGAAAAATCGAGATCTGACCCCCGCCTTTTTTCGTGCAGTTGTGTGAAATGAGGCGGCCCGGGTCGGCGATACTGGTCATCCGCTCCCAGCATTCCACGGCCGCTTTCCGGCGCGACGCCGGGCAAGGTGTCAGCGGCTTATGTTCGTCTCTCCCGCGTTCTCCGTGCCGGTGTTCTACGAGCGTGAAGACCGCCGGAACCGCCCGCGCTACCCGTATCGGGCGGTCGTCCAGATCGATGGCCGCACCGCCGCGGGCCGCGACATCAGCTCGAAGGGGCTCTCGATCGTTCTCGCCGTCCCGGCGGTCGGCGACATCGTCCGCGTGACGCTTGCCGGTGCGCGCGGCGACGCCAAGGAGATGAGCTCTCCCGCGCGCGTCGTCCGCGTGGAGCCCGGTCCCGACGGCGTTGTGGTCGGACTCGAATTTATCGATTGATCGGCTGATCGATTGACCAGGTGATCGACTGATCGCGCTACGCGACCGTATTCCTTCCCGACGCTTTCGCGCTGTACAGCCGGCGGTCCGCCGACGCGAACATCGCTTCGAACGAGTAGTCGTTCCCGAGCGCCGCCACCCCGACTGATGCCGTGATCCCGCCGATTCCGGCGAGCGGCATGTTCTCGATCGCCTGTCGGATCCGTTCGGCGAGCTTGAGCGCCTGCGCCTGCTCGACCCCGGGGAGCACGACCAGGAACTCTTCGCCACCCCAGCGGACGAGGATGTCGTAGGCCCGAACGGTGCGGCGCAGCAGCGAGCTGATCTCCCGCAGCACGTAATCGCCCGCCTGGTGGCCGAACGTATCGTTTACGTCCTTGAAATGGTCGATGTCGAGCAGCACGCAGCTGAGCGGCGTGTTCTGACGACGGGCACGGGAGATTTCGGCGGCGATGTCCTTTTCGCCGCCGCGCCGGTTCGCGAGCCCGGTCAGCGGGTCTGCCGAGGCGAGCCGCTCGAGGCTGTCGATGTCCACGGTCGCGTTGCCGGCGGCCGACAACGGCACGGTCGGCGGGGAGCCTGCAGGGGCGGCCTGCCCGCCAAGATCGCGGTGCAGGTCCCGGCCGAGGGCCTCCAGCGCGTCGAGCTCGGTGGCGTCCATCTGGAGCGGCCTGGTGTCCATCACGCAGAGCGCGCCGCTGATCTCCGCGTGCGCCGCCAGCGGTGTGGCGGCAAATCCCCGCACGAGCGGCATCCCGCCGGGCGCGATCTCGCTGAGGGCCGGATAGTTCGTCACATTCGGCACGATCAGCGGGTCGCTGCCCGCCGCGACCTGACGGAGAAACGCGATGCTGTGCGACGCGTTCACGGTCCCGCCCGCGTCGTTGAGCGCGAAGTATCCGCGCACGTGTTCCTGCTGCCCGATCTTGACGTAGGCGACGGTGATCGCCGTCCGAAAACGGCGTGCCGCCGCCAGAACCGCCGCGTCGATCGCCCCTTCCACTCCGGCCACCGGCTCGGGGTAAATATCCGGGCGGACTGCCGGGACGATGGCCGGGGTTGGCCGGCTGGCGTTCAACTCGTTCAGCGCGGCATCGATCGCTTCACGCAGCGCCGGCCGCTCGACGTCGAACGGCATCACCCTCGAAATGCCGAGCGGATCGGCGAGCCGCCGCGCCGCGGCGCGGATGGCGGAATGACCCGAGACCACGATCGCCACGGCCTCGCCCGGCGAGGCGTGCTGCCGAAGCTCACGGAGCAGCTCGAAGCCATCCACCTTGGGGAGCGACAGATCCAGGATGAGCAGGGCCGGGGCGCCCCGGCGGACGATCTGCTGCTTGGCCTCGTCGCCATCCCGCACGAGCACGGTCTCGAAGACCGTGGCGGTGATGGCCGCCCGGTACGCATTGGCACGGCTGACGTTCGGCATTGCGATGAGGATGTACCCCCCGCCTTGCCGAGCCGGCGCCTTGTCCCGCGTAGGGGCCCTGAGGTCAGTCATATATCGGTCGATGAAGGAAATTGTAGTAGCAACCTGGGCTGTATCGCGTCCCCATTGGATCGCTTTCCGTATCCAACGTGCTACACAAGTATTGCCTCAGACACACGAGCTTGCGAGCAATTACAGCTTTTGCTCAGAAAAATGACGAATTCTGTTACTGGCTGATCCATTATCCAAAAGTAGACGTATTTGGATCGCATTTGACACAGATGAGCCACCCGGGGTATAAAAATACCTTCCTCACAAATCCCCGGGCGCCTGCCGTGTATGTAAGGCAGAGGGCGGAGCTGTACCTTTAGTCTTCCAGATGCGAACTTTCCACTCCCGGCTCGCCCCGTTCGTCGGGGCGGTCCTGCTGACATCTCTCAGCGGCTGCGGCGGAGCTGCCAGCGGAACGGAAGCTCAGGGGCGCATCGACCCTGACTACGACAAGACCACCGGACGGCTCACGCGGCTGGCTTACGACTCGAACGGCAACGGCAAGCACGACACGTGGGCCTTCATGGATGGGGCCAGACTCACCAGGCTCGAAGCCGACGAAAACGAAGACGGCAAGATCGACCGCTGGGAGTACTACCCGTCCGGTGCCGCCGGCCAGTTGAAGCAGCCACCCGAGCGGATCGAGCGGGCCACTCGGCTCGACGGCCGGGTGTCACGCCGCGAATTCTTCGAAGCGGGTGAGATGGTTCGGGTCGAAGAGGATACCGACGGCAACGGCACCACCGACAAGTGGGAGACCTATGCCGGCGGAGGGCTCGTCACCCTCGCCCTCGACACGGGGGGGCATGGCAAGCCTGACCGTCGCCTGATCTACCGCCCCGATGGTTCTCTGGATCGCATCGAAACCGACCCGACCGGCTCGGGTGAATTTCGGTCCGCCAAGTGAGAGTTCAAACCGCCGCGACCGCGCTGCTGGCCACAGGCACCTCGACGCAAGCCGATGTGAAGGCCGTGCTGAACGAGCTCGGCTTCGAGACCTTCGAGATCGACGGCAAGGACTCGATCGCCGACTTCGGTGAGCCGGTCGCACTGTGCCTGGTGGACCTGCGCGAGAACGGCGATGCGCTGCGGATCGCGCGGGCGGTGCGCAACCGGCATCCCGAGGCGATCGTGATCGGCGTGGCGGATCCGTCGCGCCCGCACGCGGCCGCCGAAGCGATTCGCGCCGGCGTGTTCGACGTGCTGCCGCGGCCCCCATCCGCGCGGGATCTTCGGGCGCTGATCGCGAACGCGCGCGAGCAGGCGAACCTCGCCGCGTCGGTCGCGCCGGTGCGCGCGGTGGAGTTTCCGGCCTACGGCGTCGTCGGGACGTCGGCAGCCATGCGACCGGTCATGGAGCTGGTGCAGCGTGCAGCGGCCGGCCAGTGCGGCATCATGATCTGCGGCGAGCGCGGGAGCGGCCGCGAGATGATCGCGCGAGCCATCCACGCGCACAGCGTGCAGCGCGACGCACCGTTCGTGACCGTGGACTGTTCCGCTCCGGAGCCCGAGGACGTCGAGCTGCAGCTGTTCGGCGTGCTCGTCAAACGCGGCAGCAACGCGCCCGAACGGCGGAGCCTCGAACGGGTCCGCCGAAACGGCCGCCTGTATCAGGCGGCCGGCGGCTTTCTATTCCTCGAGAACGTCGCCGAGATGTCGGCGCGTGCGCAGGCGCGGCTGGTCCGCGTTCTGCGGGACCGTGAAGTCTTCAGCGAAGAGGCGCGCGAGCGGATCGGCCTCACCGTCCGCATCGTCGCCGCGGCCGACGGGTCGATCAATACGGCGCTCGAGGAAGGGCGTCTGCGTCCGGATCTGTACGAGCGGCTCTCGCTCATCCGGATCGACGTGCCGGCCCTGCGGCAGCGGCGCGAAGACATCCCGGTTCTGGCCACCCACTTCCTCAAGGAGCTCTGCCAGGCCAACGGGACCCCGCTCAAGACCCTCACCCGGCCGGCCCTGACGCTGTTGTCGGCGCTTCCGTGGCGCGGCAACGTCCCGGAGCTCAAAGGGCTGCTGGAACGGCTGATCCTCCTGGTGCCCCAGGGGCTGATCCGGCTGGAAGACGTGCTCGCGCACACCCCGCTGGAAGGCAGCCCCAGCCCCATCCGGCTGGATGCGACGCTCCGTCAGGCCCGCGCCCGGTTCGAGAGCGAATACATCGCCGCGGTGCTCCAGCACCACCGGGGGCGCATCGCCGATGCCGCCAAGGTGCTGGGGGTCCAAAGAACAAATCTGTACCGTAAGATGAGGCGGCTCAATCTGATGCGGCCGAGGGGCTGGGCCTGATGTATCCGGCTGGATACACGCGTGGTTCGGCCGATACAGAACCTGCCGACCCTGCCTTGATTCTGCGGCTGAGGCGCGAGAGGATAGGCCTGTCCAAAGACACGAGAGGGAAGGAAGAAAGTCATGAGAAGGCGACAGACTGTAGCACTGGCCCTGGCGATGGCGTTTGCCACGGGCATGATCAT
Organism: Vicinamibacterales bacterium; assembly: GCA_035250005.1. Classification (GTDB taxonomy): domain Bacteria; phylum Acidobacteriota; class Vicinamibacteria; order Vicinamibacterales; family 2-12-FULL-66-21; genus JACDCA01. The sequence goes on from DATFFM010000150.1 coordinate 5,652, forward strand.
GCAGCCGGCGCTTCGCGCGGGCGGGCAGAACGCGGGCACCATCAGCGGCACCGCGAAGAAAGAAGCCAAGAAGCCGTTTACCGACTACTCGGTTCGTGCGCGAAACGTCCAGCAGGGCGTGATCGCGTCGACCGTGCAGCTCGATCCGGCGGGGAACTTTACGCTGCCCGGCATCGATCCGGCCAATTACCTCGTGGAGCTGCTCGACTCGAAGGGCAAGGTCGTCTGCACCGAGGGGCCGTTCGATCTCGCCAGGCAGCCGATCAAGAGCGATGTGAACATCGAGTGCGGCAAGCCGGCAGCGTGGTGGCTGCTCGCCGCGGCGGGCGCAGCCGGGATCACGGCGGGCGTCGTCGCGAACGATCCGGCCAGCCCGTCCCGGTAGGCGTCAGCACGCATCCCGTCGCTGTTCTCCGTGGGCCCGCACCCGTGCGGGCCCGCGTTTTTTCCCCCTCCCGGCGTTGTTCTCCTGTGCACGTATGAATCTACGTACTTTTCGCGCGCTCGCGCTGGCGTGCGCATGCCTTGGCGTCGGTGTCCCTGCGGCGGCGCAGGAGCCGGAGGACCCGTTCGAAACCGCGCGGTTCCGGCTCGGCCCGATCCGGTTCACGCCCGCGATCCAGATCACGAGCCTGGGCCACGATTCGAACGTGTTCAACGAGGCCGAGAATCCCAAGAGCGACACGACCGCGGCTTTCGGGCCGGCGGTGGAGCTCTGGGTACGGCCCTTCGGCACGCGTTTCAATGCGAAGGTCGGCGGTCAGTATCTCTACTTCAAGGAGTTCGACGACCAGCGCGCCTGGAACACGAACAACGAGGCCCGCTGGGAGGTGCCGCTCGCGCGGCTCACCCCGTTCGTCGCCGGCAGCTACGTCAACACCCGCGAGCGCCAGGGCTACGAGATCGATTCCCGCTCGCGGCGCCGCGATGATTCGGTCACCGTCGGCAGCAGCCTGCGGCTCTCGGGCAAAACCGCACTGATCGTGAGCTACCGGCAGTTCAACGTGAAGTACGACGAAGAGGAGTCGTTTCTCGGCACCGCGCTCGCCAACGCGCTGAACCGGCGCGAGAAGACGACCAAGGTGCAGCTCCGCTACGCGTTGACGCCGCTGACGACGTTCGTGGTCGATACCGACATCGGCCGCGATCGATTCGAGCTGACGCGGCTGCGGGATACCGACAGCGTGCGGGTGATGCCCGGATTCGAGCTGAAGCCGCTCGCGCTGATCTCGGGCCGGGTGTTCGTGGGCTACCGTCAGTTCAAGCCGCTGACCGAGACGCTGCCGGAGTACCGCGGGGTCGTTGCATCGGTCAAGGCCACCTACATCCGGTCGTCGACCCGTTTCGAGCTGAAGGTGGATCGCGACCTGGCGTATTCGTACGAGCCGACGCGCCCCTACTACGCGCTCCTGGACTACGGGCTGACCGTGACGCAGCGAATCACGAACGCGTGGGAGCTCGTCGGGCGCGGCAGCCGGCAGACGCTCGCCTACAGGATGCTCGACGCATTGGACGCCTCGAGCATCCCGCCAGGCGACAAAGGCTACGTCTACGGCGGCGGCGTCGGCTACCGGCTGGGAGAAACCTTCCGGCTGGGGCTCGACACCAACTACTACACCCGGCGGTCCGAGATCGAGGGGCGCCGTGACTTCGAAGGCCTGCGTGTGTTTGGCTCGATCAGCTACGGGATACAGCAATGAAGAAGCATCTGTTCAAAATCGTGTGCACTCTGCTCGTCTGGAGCGGCGTCATGGCGGCGCCCATGGCGCAGACCAACTACGTGCTCGGTCCACAGGACGTGGTGAGTATCACCGTTCTCGGTGAAGAGGACCTGTCGCGCAAGTACACCATCGAGCAGGACGGCACGTTCACCTTTCCGCTCATCGGCCGCGTGACGGCTCGCGGCCTGACCCTCCGCGCGCTGGAGCAGGAGATCAGATCCAAGCTCGCGGCCAGCTACCTGAAGAATCCGCAGGTCAGCGTCGCGGTCGACGCCTATCAGAGCCAGCGCATCATGATTTGGGGGCAGGTCAACGCGCCCGGCGAGTATCAGCTCACCGGCGATATGACGCTGCTGTCGGCCTTGGCGAAGGCGGGGTCCGTGACGCCGACCGCCGGCCGCGAAGCGGTCATCGTGCGATCGCCGAAACGGTCAGGGGCCGGAGCCGCCGCTGAACCCGAAATCCTGCGCATCGACCTCAACGATCTCCAGGCCGGCAACATGGCGTTGAACATCCCGCTGCTCGACGGCGACACGATCAACGTGCCGAAGGCGCAGTCGGTGTTCGTCTCGGGGCATGTGAAGGATCCCGGGGCCTATCCGGTCGACGAAGGCATGACCGTTCTTCAGGTGCTCTCCCTTGCCGGCGGTCTCACCGACCGCGGGTCCGACAAGCGCATCACCATCACGCGGACGGTTGACGGCAAGAAGAAGGACCTCAAGGGCGTCAAACTCACGTCGGTCGTTCAGCCCGGCGACACCATCGTCGTCGGTCAGCGGATCTTCTAGGAATTCGACATGAAACCAGTACCTCGTCCTCGCGTCCCGGCCGGTCTCACCGAATCGGTGGCCGAAGAGAAGCACATCCGCGACTATCTCCGGACCCTCTACAAGAGGCGGTGGATCGCGATCCCTGCGTTTCTCATCGTCTTCGTGACGATGACGGTGAATGCGCTGCGGGAGACGCCGCTCTACCAGGGGCGGTCGCAGCTGCTCATCGAGAAGGACGCGCCGAACCTCGCGAGCCTCGATCAGATGTTCCAGTCGCAGGAGGGCTGGTACAACGACGAGTTCTACCAGACGCAGCACCGCATCCTCGAGAGCCGCAGCCTGGCCAAGCGCACGATCGACGCGATGAAGCTGTGGGACGCGCCGCGTCTCGGCAACGGACCGATCCCGAAGGGATCGATCAGCCCCACCGGGATGATGTGGAGTGTCGTGGACGGCGCGATCGCGCTGGCGAAGCGGCCGTTCGCGAACAGCGAGGCGGCCGCGCCCGAGGTCACGGCCCCTCTGCCCGAGCCGCCACCCGGCAGTGAAACGGCGGCGCAGTCGGGGAGGATCGACGAGTTCCTCGGCGGCTTGAGCATCGTGCCGGTCCGCAACACGCGGATCGTCGAGATCCGGTACACGTCCACCGACCCGGCGTTTGCCGCCGAGGCCGCCAACGCCGTCGCCGCCGCGTACATCCAGCAGAACATGGAGTTCAAGCTGACCACGTCGAAGGAAGCCGGCGACTTCCTCTCGGAGCGGCTGGCCGAGCAGCGCAAAGCGGTGGAGGCGAGCGAGCGCGCGCTGCAGAAATTCAAGGAGGAGAACGGCGCCGTCTCGATCGCGGACGGCACCTCCAGCATCGTGACCCAGCGTCTCAACGACCTCAACACGGCGCTGATCAAGGCGAAGACCGAGCGCATCACCAAGGAGTCGCTCTACAACCAGCTCAAGTCGATGCAGAGCCTCGGCACGCTCGATACGTTCCCGGCGGTGCTCGCCAACGATTACATCCAGGGGCTGAAGACGAACCTCGCCGCGCTGCAGCGCGAGCAGGCCTCGCTGTCGGAGCGGTACCTGGAGGACCACCCTGAGATGCGGCGGATCCGCACCGCCGTGCAGACCGCCAACGCGAAGCTGACCGCCGAGATCGGCAAGGTCGTGGAAGGGGTCAACAGCGAGTACAAGGCCGCGCTCGCGCAGGAGCAGAGCCTGCAGGGGGCGCTGAACGGGACCAAGTATGAGGCGCTCAGCCAGAACAAGATGAGCGTCACCTACCAGGTGCTGCAGCGCGAAGCCGACAGCAACCGTCAGATCTATGAGAGCCTGCTGTCGCGCACCAAGGAGACCGGCATCTCGGGCGAGCGGCGGGCCACCAACGTGCGCGTCGTGGACCGCGCGGAAGTGCCTCGTGGCGCGATCTCGCCGAACGTCCGGCGTGACATGACGCTCGCGTTTCTCGCCGCGCTCGTGTGTGGCATCGGCCTCGCTTTCGGGTTCGAACACCTCGACAACCGGATCAAGACGCCGCAGGAGCTGAAGGCGAGCCTGGGCATCGCGTTTCTCGGGATGGTGCCGCGCATCGGCGGCGAGAAGGACGCGCCTTCCAATCCGCTGCTCAACGGCGGCGTGCCGCAGAACTTCGCCGAGGCGTTCAAGACGGTGCGCACCAACGTGCTGTTCTCGTCGGCTGAAGAGGGCATGCGCTCGCTCGTCATCACCAGCGCGGGACCGGGCGAGGGCAAGAGCGTCGTCGCGAGCAATCTGGCGATCGCCATGGCCCAGGCCAGCCAGCGGGTGCTGCTGATCGATGCCGACATGCGCCGGCCGCGCGTGCACGAGATCTTCGGCATCTCGCAGGAGCCGGGCCTCTCCAACGTGCTGGCCGGCAACGCCAAAACCAGCGAAGGGGTCCGCAAGACCAGCACCGCGGGGCTGTGGCTGATGCCCGCCGGGCACATTCCACCGAATCCCGCCGAGCTCCTGGGCTCCAAGCGGTACGGCGATTTCATTGCCTCGCTCGGCGTGCACTTCGACTGGGTGATCATCGACACGCCGCCGGTGATGGTCGTGGCGGACGGTTCCATCTGCGCGAACCAGGCCACCGGCGTCGTCTTCGTCGTCGGCGCCGATCACACGAGCCGGCAGGCGGCGCGCGCGGCCGTCGAGCAGCTCGACGCCGCCAATGCCCACCTCGTGGGCTCGGTCCTGAACCGCGTGGATCTGGTCCGCAATCCTTATTACTATTCCGCGTACTACCGCAAGGATTACGCACGCTATTACGTCTCCGCCTCCGGCCAGTAGGCCCTCCCACCGATCTTTGGCCTCGACGCCGTGATCCCCCGCGGGTCACGGCGTCGAATTTCATTCACAACATAATGTCGCTGACGGATGAGGGTACGTCCACGAGCCTGCTCGGCCACCTGAAGAACCAGGTGGTCAGGGCCGGATCCGAGCCGCGGATGATCCGGGCCGGCGCCCTCAAAGGCCTGCGGATGGATCTCGACCTCACGCGGCAGGCGCAGGTCTACCTCGGGCTCTACGAGCGCGAGCTCTACGGCTGGCTGCGCGTGCTCGGCCAGGACGCCGCCAGCGCGCTCGACGTCGGAGCCGCCGATGGCGCGTACTCCCTCTACTTTCTGAAGCGCACGAAGGCCCGGGCGGTGTACGCGTTCGAGCCCGACCCGGCGGCGCGTGAGGTTCTCGCGTCGAATCTCCGGCTGAACGATCTGGAGGGAGACCCGCGGCTGCAGGTATCGGGATCGCCGGTGGGTACCGGGAAGACGCCGGCCACGATCGCGCTCGATGCCTTGCACGGCCACATCGAATTGCCGTGCCTCGCCAAAGTGGACGTCGAAGGCTCCGAAGCCGATGTCCTCGAGGGTGCGGCATGTCTCCTGCGGCGCGGCGGCGTGTCGTGGATCATCGAAACGCACTCGCTGCCGCTCGAAGAGGCCTGCATCCGCCAGCTCGAGAGCCACGACCTGACCGTCAGGATCGTATCCCCAGCCTGGTGGCGGTTCGCCGTCCCCGAAGCGCGGCCGATTCCGCACAACCGGTGGCTGATCGCCCACGCGAAGGGGCTGGCGCTGCCATGATCTCGATCGGGATCTGCGTTGCCGCGTTTGCCGCCGCGTATCTGGCCGGCCGCCGCTCGATGTGGCTCGGGATCACGGCGGTGCTCACGGTCGGCTACGGGTACGGGATCGTTCGCGCCAACGCAGGCGGAGCGACGCACCTGCTGTTCGACGCGGCGGTGGCAGGCCTGTTTGCCGCGCAGCTGTGGAACGTCGCCAGGGCCACGAATCGCCCCGGCCTGTACGCGCTGAAGTTCTGGACACTCGCGCTCATCGCCTGGCCGACGCTCCTGTTTTTCTTTCCTCCCGGCGACGTGCTGGTCGAACTGGTGGGATGGCGCGCCAATGTCTTTTTGCTGCCGTTTCTCCTGATCGGCGCGCAGCTCGACGACGACGCCATCTACAAGATCGGCCTGTCGATGGCGGTGCTCAACATCGCGGCCGCCGTCGTCGGCGGGTTGGAGTTCTCCTTCGGCCTTCAGCTGTTCTTCCCCTACAGCGAAGTCACCGACATGATGTATCAGAGCCGGCTCAGCGACCAGGAGTCGCTCGGCCTGCGCATCCCCTCCTCCTTCGTCAACGCGCATGCGTACGGCGGGACGATGGTGATGACGCTGCCGTTCATCTTCGGCGCCTGGATCCAGCAGCGCGAACGGTGGCATGCCCACGTCCTGACGGTGGCGCTTGCCGCATCGCTCCTCGGGGTTTTCATGGCCGGCGCGCGCACGCCGATGCTCGTGCTCGCGGGTCTCGTCGTCCTCGTGACGTTGTCGGGCCGTCTTCGCGGCTACTCGTGGCTCAGCTGGGCCGGCGTCATCCTGGTCGTCGGGTGGGTGGTCTCGAGCGACGGGCGGCTGCAGCGATACGTGTCGCTTCAGGACACGCAGTACCTCGCCGAGCGCTGGAGCGGCAGCGTCAACCGGGAGTTCTTCGACCTCATGGGCGCGTATCCGTTCGGGCGCGGCCTGGCGGGCGGCGGCACGAGCATTCCGTACTTCCTCAAGGACCGGTTCGAAGCCAACTTCGTAATGGAGAACGAATTCGCCCGGATCGTCATGGAGCAGGGCATACCCGGCCTGTTCCTCTGGGTCCTGTTCATGGTCTGGGTCCTGACCAAGGGTCGCGGCCCGAAGACGGATCCCTGGCACCTCTCGCGCCGCCTCGTGCTGGCGACGGTCGCCGCCTACTTCGTCTTCGCGCTCACCGGCATCGGGCTGCTCACGTCGGTCCCGCAGAGCATGGTGCTGCTGCTGGGCGTCGGATGGATCGCGGTGAAGAAGCCGGTCGCGGCGCGACAGGTTCTGGCTGGAAGGCTGCGGAGAGCTGAGCTCGCGGCATCCGCATAGTTCGATGCGGCCTCTGCCTGCCGGCGGCGATCTGGCGGGCGCGACCTGGCTGATCGTGGCCGCCGGATTTCACTTCCGCGGCGGCATGGACAAGGCGAACGCCGAGCTCGCGTCGTACCTGCTGCGACGGGGCGCCCGGGTGCACCTTGTCGCGCACGACGTCGACCCTCTCTTCCTCGAGCACCCCCGCGCCCGCGTCGACCTCGTCGGCCGCCCGCTCGGCTCGTTTGCGCTCGGGGAGTTCGGGCTCGATCGGCGCGGCCGCCAGGCGGCCAGGGCGCTGCTCGCCTCCCAGCCGGACGCCCGGGTTGTCGTAAACGGCGGCAACTGCCGGTGGCCCGGCGTCAACTGGGTGCACTACGTGCACCACGCGTGGACCGACGTCGACGCGGACGCCCCCGCCTGGTTCAAGGCCAAGCATCGAGTATTCAGCACGCGCTGGCGCCGGAACGAGAGGGCGGCGCTCAAGGCGGCGCGCGTCGTCATCGCCAATTCGGAGCTCACGCGTACCCATCTGCTGACACACGTCGGCGTCGCGGCGGAACGCGTCCGGACGGTCTACCTCGGCGCGGACGCAAGCTGGGGGCTTGCGACTCCCGATGAGCGCGCCGCCGCGCGGAAGTGGCTCGGGCTGCCGGAGGCGCGGCCCGCGGTTGCGTTCGTCGGGGCACTGGGGCTCGATCGGCGCAAGGGCTTCGACACGCTCTGGAAGGCATGGACGATGCTCTGCTCGTCGCCGGAATGGGACGCGGATCTGATCGTCGCCGGCAGCGGCGCGGACGCGAAGTGGATCGCGGCCGGCGCCGAGCGAGCCGGGATCGCGCAGCGGGTACGGATGCTGGGGCATTCGGACCGGATCAAGGAGGTGCTCGCGGCCGTGGATCTGCTTGTGAGTCCCGTGCGATACGAGCCTTACGGCCTGAACGTCCATGAGGCGATCTGCCGCGGGGTGCCGGCGGTGGTGAGCCGGAACGCCGGGGTGGCGGAGCGCTATCCCGCCGATCTGGCCGACTTGCTCCTGCACGACCCCGACAGCGCTGACGAGCTCGGGAACATCCTTCGGCGCTGGCGCCCCGAGATGCACGCATGGAAGTCGCGCATCGCGCCGCTGGGCCGGGAGCTCCGCGCGTACGGCTGGGAAGACATGGCCGAGGCCTTCGTGGGAACGGTCGCTGCCGCATGAGCCGCACGAGACGATTCGTCGGCGGCGTCAGCGTCGGCTACGCCCACCAGGGCATCGTCACCATCGTCGGGCTCTGGCTGACGCCTTTCCTGTTGTGGCGTCTCGGGCCGCATGACTACGGCCTGTGGCTGACCGCGACCCAGCTGATCGCGTACCTGACGCTGCTCGACGTGGGCGTGCTGGCGCTGCTGCCCCGCGACGCCGCGTACGCCACCGGGCGCGCGGGCGGTGCGCACCAGGCTTCGGAGCTGCCCGAGGTGATCGGCCGCACGGCGTGGATCGTCCTGTGGCAGCTGCCGCTCATCGCCGTCGCCGCCTGGGTGGCGTGGTCGCTGCTGCCCGCGAGCTGGCAGCCGCTGCGGGTTCCGCTGGCCGCGCTGCTGGCGGCGTTTGTGCTCACGTACCCGTTGCGGATTTTTCAGGCGACGCTCCAGGGGCTCCAGGACCTCGCGTTTGTCGGCGGCGTGCAGCTGGCGGCATGGTCGCTCGGAACGGCCGTCACGGTGTATCTCGTCCTGACCGGATGGGGCCTTGCCGCGCTCGCCGTGGGTGCGATGGTGACTCAGGCGGCCTCGCTTGGCGCCTGCGCGTTTCGGGTCGCGACCCGATTCTCATCGGCGCTGCCACGCCAGCTGCCGCGGCTCGATTGGCGCGTGACGGTTGCGCACCTGCAGCGGGCGCTCTGGGTGAGCGTCAGCCAGGTGGCGCAGGTGCTGCTGTACGCGACCGATCTCCTGGTCGTCGCGTGGATCTTCGGGCCCGTGACCGTCGTGCCGTATGCCTGCACGCAGAAGCTGATATCGGTCCTGTCGCATCAGCCGCAGATCCTGACGCAGGCGGCGGCCCCGGGCTTGAGCGAGCTGCGGATGGGCGCTTCCCGCGGCAAGCTCTTTACAGTCACCTCGTCGCTCTCATTGGCGCTCATGCTGGGGAGCGGTGCAGTGCTCGTCGTGGTCCTCGCCGTCAACCGGGCGTTCGTCTCCTGGTGGGTGGGCGCCGACCAGTACGGCGGCGCCGTGCTCACGGCACTCTTCGCCGCGGCCATGCTCGTTCGTCACTGGAACACCGCGCTGGTGTACTCGCTCTTTTCATTCGGCCATGAGCGCCGGATCTCGATCACGACCGTCGTCGACGGGGCCGTCACGCTGGCGCTCTCGCTGGCGCTCGCCAGCGTGATCGGCGTCGCCGGCGTGCCGCTGGGGTTTCTGGGCGGGGCGTTGCTCGTGAGCGTGCCGGCGAACCTCAAAGCGCTCGCTCGCGACACCGGCGTTTCGCCGCTGCAGTTCGCCTCGCCCCTCGGTCCGTGGGCGGTCCGCCTGGCCCTGCTCGTTCCGGTGGCGGTGGTGACGAACCTTCTGGTGCGATCGCCGAGCTTTCTCTCGGTTGCGGCCGTTGCAACCGTTATGGGGCTGGCATACGCCGCGCTGATGCTGCCTGTCGCCCTCCGGCCCCCGCTTGGCGAGTACGTGCGCCGCGCGTTCGGTCCCCTGCTCCGGTTTGTCGGTGCGCGCGCGGCCGCTTCCCAGGCGGCAGTCCCGACCCATGACTCAGGCCCCGTTGTCTAGCCGCACGTTGCCGCGGATCCTGCATCTCGGATGCGGGCTCAAGCGCATGGAAGGGGCCGTGAACGTGGACCTCAGGGAGATCACGAGGCCCGACGTCGTACACGACCTCGACCAGCGGCCCTGGCCGTTCGCGGACGGCGCGTTCGACGAGGTAATCGCCTACGACGTCATCGAACACCTCGCCGACATCGTCGCGACGATGGAAGAGATCCATCGCGTCTCGGTCGATGGCGCCATCGTGAAGCTGACGGTCCCGCACTTCTCCTGCGCCAACGCGTTCATCGACATCACGCATCGGCACTGGTTCAGCTGGTTCAGCTTTCATTACTTCACCGGTGAGAACGAGTTCCCGTTCTATACCGCGGCCCGGTTCCGGCGCCGGGTGGCGAAGATCGTGTTCACGCCGACGATCGTGAACCGGGTGGCATGGCAGCTCGCCAACCGGTGGCCGGCCCTCTACGAGCACCGCTGGGCGTGGATCTTTCCTGCCTGGTTTCTCTATTTCGAGCTCGAGGTCGTGAAAGACCGCGCGGCGGGTGGTCTCCCATGAAGCGTGTGACGCCGCAGGAGACCTGGCCGGAGTCGTGGAAGTACTCGTACCGCTACGACCTTCAGGAGATCTACGGCGAGATCACCCACCGGGGATATGCCTACGCCTACCAGACCCGGCGCGAGGCCACGCTGCGTCTCGCCTCTGAAGTCCTGCGGCAGGGAGCTCGCATCCTCGATGTCGCGGCCGCGCAAGGCAATTTCTCGATGGCGCTCGCGGAGCTCGGGTTCGACGTCACGTGGAACGATCTCCGCGAGGACCTTGCGGAGTACGTTCAGCTCAAACACGAGCGCGGCCGCATCCAGTATGTGCCCGGCAACGTCTTCGACACCGAGTTCGACACGATCTTCGACGCGGTCCTGCTGACCGAGATCATCGAGCACGTCGCGCACCCTGACCGGCTGCTCGAGAGGACCGCTTCGCTGGTCCGGCCTGGCGGGTACGTGATCATGACGACGCCGAACGGGAAGTACTTCCGCAACCGCCTGCCGAAGTTCTCCGAGTGCACGGATCCGGCCATCTACGAAAGCGTCCAGTTCAGGCCCGACGCCGACGGCCACATCTTTCTGCTGCATCCGGAGGAGATCACGCCGCTGGCCGCCCGCGCCGGTCTCGAGGTGGATGCGCTCACGCTATTCACCAACCCGCTGACGCAAGGGCATCTGAAGACTGAACCGCTGCTGCGCGTGCTGCCGCCCGGCGTGGTGACAACCTTCGAGCAGGTCACGCGGCTGATGCCGCGGGGCGTGCGGGAGCGATGCCTGGTGCAGATGGGCGTCAGATTCAAGCGGCCTCCGCTCCAGGCAGCCGCATGACCACCGGCCGCGAACAAGGCACCGTGCTCCACCTCGTCCCGGCGCTGTTCGACGCGCACGATGGCATCATCGGCGGCGCCGAGCGCTACGTTCTGGAGCTGGCCAGGCACATGGCGAACGTCGTGCCCACGCGTCTGGTCACGTTCGGCGACCGGGAGCGCGACGAGCGGATCGGCTCCCTGGAGGTCCGGGTCATCGGGGGCGCGCGGTACGTGCGCGGGCAGCGGTCCAATCCGGTGTCGCCGGCGCTCATCGGCGAGGTCCGGCGGGCGCGGGTGATTCACTGCCATCAGCAGCACGTCGTGATGAGCAGCGTCGCGGCGGCGACGGCGCGGCTGTTCCGCGCGCGGGTCTTCTGCACCGATCTCGGCGGCGGGGGATGGGACGTCTCGGCGTACGTCTCGACCGACCGCTGGTACCACGGGCACCTGCACATCAGCGAATACAGCCGGAGAATTGCCGGGCATGCGGATGCGCCGTGGGCGCACGTGGTCCTGGGCGGCGTCGACGCCGCGAAGTTCTCGCCGGATCCTGCCACGCCACGCGACGGCACGGTCCTGTTCGTCGGCCGTCTGTTGCCCCACAAGGGGGTCAACGATCTGATCGACGCCATCCAGCCCGGTGTTCGCGCCGAGATCATCGGCCCGGCGGCAGACCAGCGATATCTCGCGGAGCTCGAGTCTCGCGCGGCCGGCAGGCAGATCCGGTTTCGCTTCGATTGCGATGATCGCGCGCTGGTGGAGGCGTACCGCCGCGCGGCCTGTGTGGTGCTGCCCAGTGTGTACCGGGACATGTACGGCGCCGAGACGAAGGTTCCGGAGCTGCTCGGCCAGACGCTGCTCGAGGGCATGGCCTGCGGCGCGCCGGCGATCTGCACCGACGTCGCGAGCCTGCCAGAGGTTGTCGAGAACGGAGTGACCGGCCTGGTCGTCGCGCCAAACGATCCCGCCGCCTTGAAAGACGCGATCTGCTGGATGTTGAGCCATCCCGAACACCGGCAGACGATGGGGGAGCAGGGCCGCCGGCGTGTGATGGAGCGATTCAGCTGGAACACGGTCGTTCGGCGCTGCCTGGAGGCATACGCGGCGTGAAGATGCTCCAGCAGGCGGCGCGCGGGATGGCGGGAATCCTGGGCCGGGATTCGGGGCTCGTCAAGGGTGTGCGTCCGATCTACGAACGAACGCTCGCCGTTCTGAGCGGCAACCGTGGCATTCCCTGGACGATCAACGGCGAAGACTTCCGCATCAGCCCCTTCCACCGCCACCGCATGGGGCCGATATACGACCCCGCCGTCGCCGCCTACCTGGCGCAGCAGGTCAAGCCGGGCTCCACCTGCCTGGACGTCGGCGCGAATGTCGGCGTCTATGCGCTGCAGTTCGCGCGATGGACCGGCCCGAGCGGACGGGTCATCGCCTTCGAGCCGAATCCGGTCGCGGCGACGGCGCTGGCCGAGCACCTTCGCATGAACGATCTGGCAGGGCGGGTCGAGGTGGTGCCGGCGGCCATGGCCGAGACGTCCGGGATGCAGACCTTCCATATGGCGGAAGCCGATGGGATGAGCCGGCTTGGTGCGCCGAATCCTGAAATTGCCGCGCGCACCCGGCCGACCTCTGTTCGCGTCGTCACACTCGATGAGTTCTGCGACCGGCACGCGGTGGCGCCCGACTGGCTGCTCGTGGACGTCGAGGGCTTCGAATTCGCCGTCCTGGCCGGCGCCCGCCGGACTCTCGCGAGGTTGCGCGGCCGCATCAACGTTCTGGTGGAAATGCACCCGGATGCCTGGGCCGTCGCCGGATGGTCGCGCGCGTCGGCCGAGGCATTGCTCGACGAGCTGGGGCTCACGGCGGTCTCGCTCTCCGTCCACGGCGATCCTCTCGGCGATTACGGTCACGTCCTGCTCCGTCCGTTCGCTGTGCAGAAACCGGACGACGCCGCGTGAGCGAGTGGCACGTGATCACCTGCGAGTATCCGCCGCAGATCGGCGGCGTGAGCAGCTACGTCGCGAGCGTGGCCGGCGGATTGGGCGCGGCCGGACACAGCGTCCATGTCTGGTGCCCGCCAGCCCGGGAGCCGCGGCCGGCGCCGGCCGGCGTCACGGTGCACGGCCAGCTGGGACGGTTCCGGCCCGGCGACCTGCGCAACGCGGGCCGCTTGCTCGACGGGTTCGCGTCACCGCGGCACGTGCTGATCCAGTGGGTGCCGCACGGCTACGGCTACCGGTCGATGAACCTGCCGTTCTGCCTGTGGGTTCGCCGTCGGGCGCGAAAAGGGGACCGGATCGACCTCATGGTGCACGAGCCGTTTCTGTCGTTCGACGGCTCCTGGAAGCAGAAGGCCGCCGCGGTGGTCCACCGCGTGATGACGGTGATGCTGCTCGACGCCGCCAGGCGCGTCTGGATCTCCACACCTGCCTGGCGCCGGTCGCTGAAACCCTTTGCGAGGGGCCGGCAGGCGAGCTTCGGGTGGCTGCCGATTCCAAGCCCGGTCGAACCGGTCGACGACCCCGGCGGCGTCGCAGACATTCGGTCGCGATATGCGGCACCGGGTGATCACGTAGTCGGACATTTTGGGTTGTACAGCCGCCTGACCGCCCGGCCGATGAAGAACGTAGTCTTGCAGCTCCTCGCCCGGCTCGAAGGGGTCGTCGTCGTGCTGATGGGGGAGGGCAGCCCGGCGCTGCGCGAGCAGATTCTCCACGACGAACCTCGTCTCGCCACGCGTGTGCACGCGACGGGTGTGCTGGCGCCACCGGACCTCTCACGCCATCTGCAGGCATGTGACGTCCTGGTGCAGCCGTATCCGGAAGGCATCACCAGCCGTCGCACGTCCACCATGGCCCCGCTCGCCCACGGCAGGGCAATCGTGACCACGACGGGGCCGTCGAGCGAGCCGGTGTGGCGCGAGCGCGGAGCCGTGTCGCTCGTCCGCCCCGATCCCTCCGCGCTCGTGGACGAAGTGGCGCGGCTCGTCGGCGATCCGTGCGCCCGCGCGCAGCTGGGTGCCCGCGCGCGACAGCTTTACGACGACCTCTTCGACGTACGGCACACCGTGAATGCATTGATGGCCGGTTGACGAAACGTGCGAATCGGGATCTCAACGTGGACGCGGCGGCTGGCAGGCGGGGTCGAGACCTATCTCGCCGCGCTGGTGCCGGCCCTGCTGGACCGCGGGCACGACGTGTCGCTGCTCCACGAAGTGGACGACCCGGCCGACCGTGCGCCGATCACCCTGGCAGGCGCGGTGCCGCACTGGTGTGCGAGTGACGGAGTGGACGGTGCGCTGGCGGGTCTTACAGCATGGCGGCCGGACGTCATCTTTGCTCAGGGGCTCGAGGACCCGGGGCTCGAGGCCCGCGTCGCCGCCATCGCGCCCGCCGTGCTCTTCGCGCACGCCTACCGCGGCACCTGCGTGAGCGGAACCAAGACCTTTGCCGCCCTCGAGAACACGCCGTGCGCGCGGCGTCTCGGATGGCAGTGTCTCGTGCACTACCTGCCGCACCGCTGCGGGGGGCTCAATCCGCTGACAATGACACGGATGTACCGGCGGGAGTCGCACCGGCGTGACCTGCTGGATCAATACGCCTCGGTCGTGATGTTCTCGGAGCACATCCAACAGGAGTACGTCCGTCACGGCGTGGCGAGCCGCCGCACGCACCGGCTGCCCTGCCACGTGCCGTCCACGCCCCAGCAGGTGACTGGACGAAAGGCCGGCTCCGGCGGGGTGCCGTCGAGGGTCGTGTTCATCGGCCGGATGGAGACGCTGAAGGGCGGGCAGGTGCTGCTCGAGGCGCTCCCCGCGGTCCAGGCGTCGCTCGGCCGCCCGCTGCACGTGACATTTGCCGGCGACGGCCGCAGGCGGCTGGAATGGGAAGCCCAGGCGAAGAAGTTGTTCGCGACCGGCGCAGGCTCGCGGGTCGAGTTCACCGGCTGGCTCCGGCCCGACGAACGGACCCGGCTGCTCGCCGAGGCGGACCTGCTGGTGGTCCCGAGTCTCTGGCCCGAGCCATTCGGCCTGATCGGCCTGGAGGCGGCGGCGTGCGGCGTGCCTTCCGCCGCGTTCGACGTCGGCGGCATCAGCGAATGGCTCCACGACGGCGTCAACGGGCATCTGGCGTCTGCCGGCTCACCGCGCGCCGACAACCTGGCGGCTGCGATCGTCAAATGCCTGCGCGACCCGGCGGGTCACGCGGCCCTCGCGCGCGGCGCGGTCGAGGTCGCCTCGCGGCACTCGATGCCTGCGCACGTGTCGGCGCTCCTCGCCGTCCTGAACGCGGCAGCTTCACCGGTCGCGCGCGTCAACACCGATGATCCCGCGGCATAGCGATCGGCTGTTCTGGGCGTACGTCGCCGCCTTCGCGGCGATCTGGCTGGCGCGGTATCCCGGCACCTACGCGATCGAGGACGAGTTCAGCATCCTCTCGCTCGCCGTCAGCCTGTCGCGCGGAACGGTGCTGCTGGATGTCGCGGGCCTCGACCTCGACGCCGATCTGCTATGGAACGGTCATCGGATCTCGAAGTTCTCGCCGTTTCACGCGGCGCTGTTCATTCCCGCGGTCGTCACGGACTGGCGCATCGGATTCGCGGTGACGGGGCTCTTCACCGTGTGCGGGGCGTTCGTGCTTCGCGGCATGCTTCGGCGCGAGGAGCTGTCGAGCGGCTGGGTGGCGCTCTACTTTCTGTGTCCAGGCATCTGGTTCTACTCGCGCACGCTGATGGCCGCCGTGCCGGCGTCGGTGATGGTCCTGCTTGGAGCGTCGCTGCTCCTGCGCGAGCAGAACCGGCCGGGCCGTGCTGGCATGGCGCTGAGCCTCGGCGCGCTGTTCCACCCGTGGATGATCCCCGTGTCGGCCGCCCTCGCGATCGGCTGGTGGCTCGATGCGCCGCGCGCCCGTCTGCGATCCCTGATGATCCTGATGGCCGCCGCACTGCCGGCCGCGGCGCTGCTGCTGGCGTACAACGCGTTCACGACCGGCAGTCCCTTTCGAAACGCATATTCGCTGCTCGGCACGCAGTACGGCTTCAAAGGGGAGAATCTGGCGACCTTTCTGCCGCTCTATGCGGGATCGCTGCTCGTGATGCCGCTCGCCGGGTGGGCGGCGCTGTCGCGCCGCTGGAGCGGCGGGTTCGCCGTGCCTGCCGCCGCGGGGACTGTGGTGGTCATGGCCTCGTTCTATTACTTTCGTGACGGTCTCGGCTACGGCGTGGCAGGGCTGCTGCCCGGCCAGCGCTTCCTGATCCCCGCGTCGATGCTGGCGTGTCTGCCGGCAGCGCGCTTTCTCTCGCACCACGCCGCCGTGATGACCGCTTCGGCGCCGCGTCCGGCTTCTGCAGATATGCGTTCGCAGCTGATTGCGTTCATGCCGGCCGCGGCGTTCGCGTCGTTCGTCATCGGGTTCACCGCCGTCGCCTTCGGCCACGGCGCCTACCTGGATGCGCATGCGGCCGTCCAGGCGGCCATCAAATCCTCGATCCCTGACGGCGCGACAGTCGTCGTCGGCGACCGCGCCTTCAAGGAGTTCGCTCCGGTGCTTGGCACCTGGCAGCTCGTGCAGATGCGCGACCACCAGCGTCCAAAAGACGCCGGCCGCGACGGCGCCTACGCGGTGTGGATCGGTCCGCCCGAAAGCTCGCCGCCCGCCGGCTGGTTCGGCAGTGCGGCTCCGACGCGGGTCCCGGCCCGTTCGTGGGTGTGGAATCGCGACGTCTGGATCGGCACGAACCCTTAAGTGCTCTTCGTGCTCCTTGTGGCGAAGCCGTGATGCGCGGCGAGAACACTGGCGCTGGCTGGACGGGCTGACGGCGTGGATCGCGAGGATCACAAAGAACATGAAGGCCACAAAGCGAGGACACAACGCCAAGAGAGTAGGACCGGGAGTCACCAGCGATCGATCCCCTAGCGACTGGTTCTGTTGCGTTTTGAAAGAATGTCGTTGTGTCCTTCTTTGTGGCCTTAGTGTTCTTCGTGCTCCTTGTGGCGAAGCCGTGATGCGGGACAGCCGCGTCGGCGGGACGAGCTGACGGCGTGTATCACCAGGGACACTTTTAGACATATATGTGCGGCATTGTCGGATACGCAGGCGCTCCGGGGGATGAAGAGCT
The DNA here is from genome assembly GCA_035250005.1 of Vicinamibacterales bacterium. Classification (GTDB taxonomy): domain Bacteria; phylum Acidobacteriota; class Vicinamibacteria; order Vicinamibacterales; family 2-12-FULL-66-21; genus JACDCA01. Next base: position 22,777 of record DATFFM010000150.1, read on the forward strand.
CGTCCGGAAGATGGCCGACCGGATCGTCCATCGCGGCCCCGATGGCCACGGGTACTTCACTGACGGCGGGGTGGCCCTCGGCGCGCGCCGTCTGAGCATCATCGACCTCCAGGGCAGCAATCAGCCGATCTTCAACGAGGACCGCACGGTCGTGACGGTCTTCAACGGCGAGATCTACAACTATCGCGAGCTGCGCGCGCACCTGGAACAGAAAGGCCATCGCCTCCGAACGGCGGGAGACACCGAGACGCTCGTTCATCTCTACGAGGAGTACGGCGAGGCCGCCGTACACCTTCTCCGGGGGATGTTCGGCTACGCGATCTGGGACGCGCCGCGCCGCAGACTCGTGCTCGTTCGTGACCGGGTCGGGATCAAGCCGCTGTACTACACACAGCACCAGGGGCGCCTGGTCTTCGGCTCCGAGATCAAGTCGATCCTCGCCGTGCCGGGCATCCCGCGCGAGATCGATCCCGATGCGCTCAATGCCTATCTGACGCTCCAGTACGTGCCGGGGCCGCAGACGATGCTGAAGGGGATCAGCAAGCTGCCGGCGGGGCACTGGCTGGTCTGGCAGGACGGGGAGATTCGCGTCGAACAGTACTGGGACGTCGTGTTCGATGACGACCCGCCGCCGATGTCGGAAAAGGTGGCGGTGGAGCAGCTGCGCGGCATCCTCGAGGAGTCGGTGGACCTCCACCGCATCAGCGACGTCGAAGTCGGTGTGCTGCTCTCCGGCGGGATCGACTCCGCCGCCGTCACCGCGCTGCTGAACCGCAACGGCCATCGCACCCGGAGCTTCACCGTCGGCTTTACGACCGGCGCCGTCGGTGAGACCTCGCAGGCGCGGCGCGTCGCGGAGCACATCGGTACCCGGCACCACGAGCTGCTCATCGGACCCGAGATTGCCGACACGCTTCCGAAGCTGGCCTGGTTCCAGGACGAACCGGTGGCGGACCCCGCGGCGGTCCCCACCTACTTCATCTGCAAACTTGCATCGGAGCACCTCAAGGTCGTGCTCACCGGCGAAGGCGGGGACGAGCTCCTGGGCGGCTACCCCAGGTACCGGTGGCTGCATTGGAGCGAACAGGTGCTGGCGCAGCCCGCCCTCGCGGGTGTCGCATCGAGCGTGGGCGAGCCGATGGCGGCGCTGTTGCCCGCCAACCTCCGCGCCAGAGTCCGCGCAGTGGTTGCCGGCCGCTCTCTCGCCGAGCGCCACGTTCGATGGATCGCCAACATGGACGATGACCTGAAGCGGGGCCTGGTGCATCCCGACCTGGCCGCCGCCATGGCGCGGACGTCTCCCGCGCGGGAGGTCGCGGCCTGGCTGGAGCGGGCCGGCAGCTCGCAGCCGGTCTCGGAGCTGATGTACGCCGACTTCAAGACGTGGCTTCCCGACAACCTGCTCACGAAAATGGACCGCATGAGCATGGCGGCCTCGGTCGAAGGCCGTGTGCCGCTGCTCGATCACAAGGTGGTGGAGTTTGCCGCGACGCTGCCGTACCGCCTGAAGCTCTCCGGCCTGCAGACCAAGCGGCTGCTGCGATCGGCTGTCAAAGGGCTGCTGGATCCCGAACTGCTGAAACGGCCCAAGACGGCATTCCGGGTGCCGATGGCCGAGTGGCTGCGCGGCCCGCTGTCGTCGATGCTGCGGGATACGTTTGCGTCCCACGCGATGCGCCATCGCGGGCTTTTCACGCTGCCTGCCTTGGACGCGCTGCTGCACGCCAACAACGGCGATGCTCCTGCGGCGCCGCCCCAGGCGATCTGGAACATTCTCTGGCTGGAACTCTGGTGCCAGCAGTACCTCGATGCGAATCCTGCTGCTGACCGTTGATTTCCCCCCCGCGCTGGGGGGAATCCAGAACCTGCTGGCGAACCTGGCCGATGGCCTTGCCGCCGCGAACGAGGTCTCTGTGATCGCGCCGTACCGGCGAGGGGGGGCGGAGTGGGACAGCCGTCGCCCGTACACCGTCACGAGAGCGGCCGCGTCGACGTTCTGGCCGCTGGTGATGGTGTCGTTCTGGTGCGCCGCGCTCAGCCGCGCGCTCCGGCGTCCACCCGACGTGGTCGTGTGCGGGCATGTGCTGCTCGGGCCCGTCTGCTGCGGGATCGCGAGGCTGTTCGGGGCGCCGCTCGTCGTGATCGCGCATGCCTACGAGATCCGCGCGCCGCGGATGAAGCACCTCGCGGGCTGGACGCTTCGCCGGTCGGCGATGGTCGTCAGCGTGAGCGCGTTCACGAAGCGGGCCGTCCTGTCGCACGGCGTGGCGCCGCCGCGCGTCGTCGTGATTCATCCCGGCGCGGGGTACCGGCCGGTGACGGCGGCAGCCTCACCGGCCCGCACAGCTGCCAATGCCGAGCGGATCATCCTCACCGTCGCCCGGCTTGGCGAGCTCTACAAAGGCCACGACATGGCGATCCGGGCGATGCCTCTCGTCCTCGCGCGCGAGCCGAACGCCCGCTACGTCATCGTCGGCGACGGCCCTCTGCGCCCCTACCTCGAGCGACTGGCGGCCTCGCTCGGTGTGGCGCGAGCGGTGACCTTCGCCGGAGAGCTGCCAGACGCCGCGCTCCAGGATTGGTACAGCCGCGCCGACGTGTTCACGCTTCTCAGCCGCGAGTCGCCGATCGACGGAGGCGCCGAAGGGTACGGGCTCACCTTCATCGAGGCCGGGGCGTGGCAGAAGCCTGTCGTCGGCGGCCGGTCCGGCGGCGTACCGGACGCGGTCGTTGACGGAGTGACCGGGCTGCTGGTCGATCCGCTGGACGTCGGAGCGATCGCCGACGCGCTGCTGCGGGTGCTCTCGGACGACGAGCTGGCGCGGCGGCTGGGTGCACAGGGGCGGGACCGCGCGGTGAACGAGCTGTCGTGGGCGAACTTCGTGGCGGCGTTTCAGGCCGTGCTCGATGCGGCGGTTGCCCCGCCGGTGCTCGTCCGTCCGGTTCAAAGCTGACGCTTCCAACTACCAACGCGAAGCTTCAAACGCCAAACTTCAAATCTCAAACTCCAGAGAGCTCACGAAGTCGGTTGAGTTTCAGCAGCTCCGTGATCGCCCGAGCCCACTTTGGAGTTGGTGTTTTGAAGTTTGAGGTTTGCAGTTTGAAGTTTGCAGTTTGAAGTTGACCGGATGTCACCCGTACAGATCCTCTACCTGAATCCGACCGCGCAGCTGGGCGGAGCGGAGTACAGCCTGCTGGATCTCGCCGGATCGCTTGACCGAGGGCGCTTCGTTCCATTGATCGCGTGTCTGGGGGACGGGCCGCTGATGCAGGCGGCGCAGGCGCGCGGCATCGAGGCGATGCCGCTGGAGCTGCCGTCGCGGTTCGCGCGGTTGAGCCTCAAAGGCCGTCGCAGCGGTCCGGTGGCGCTGGCCGCCTCGGCGATGTCGGCCGCGCCGGTCGCCTGGCGGATCCGGCGGCTCGCGTCGCGCGCCGGCATCGTGCACACGAACGGCAACAAGGCGCACGTCCTCGGGGGGCTCGTGAACGGGCGCGCGCGGCTGGTCTGGCACGTCCGCGACTTCTGGCGCGGCGGCGCCGTCGAGCGTGGCATGGTGCGCCTCGCCAACACCCGGGTCGACGCGGTGATCGCGAACTCCGCTGCGGTCGGCGGGCACCTGACCCGGATGGGTGTGTCGGCGCCGCTGGTGCAGGCGGTGCCCAACGGGATCGACGCGGTGCGGTTCACGCCCGACGGGGCGGCCGCGCCGCTGCGGGCAGAGCACGGCTGGCCGGCCGACGCGCCGCTGGTCGGGATCGTCGGGATGCTCACACGATGGAAAGGGCAGGACGTGCTGCTGCGGGCCTTTGCCGGCGTGCTGCGCAGCCGGCCCGAAGCCCGGTGCGTGATCGCCGGAGATGAAATCTACGTGACCCAGGGACAGACCGGTTTCAAGAGCGAACTGCAACAGCTCGTGCGCGAGCTGGGGATCGGGCATGCCGTGGCCTTCACCGGGTACCGCACCGACGTGCCGGCGCTCCTGCGTGCGCTGGACGTTGTCGTGCACGCCTCGGTGGAGCCCGAACCGTTCGGCCGCGTCGTCGCCGAGGGGATGGCGTGCGGGCGCCCGGTGATTGCGACCGATGCGGGCGGCGTGCCGGAGGTGACCGGCGCCAGCGGAACGTCGGCGCTCCTCGTGCCGGCGGGCGACGTCGGCGCGATGTCGGCCGCCATCGAGCGGCTGCTCGGCGATCGCGCCGAGGCCGGCCGTCTTGCGGCGGCGGGCCGGCAGAGGATTCTTTCGACCTTCTCGATCGCCGGTCACGTCGAACGGGTCCAGTCGATTTACGAGCGAGTGCTTCGATGACCTCCACGGCGCGGCTGCGCGTTCTTCACCTCGGCAAGTTCTATCCGCCGGTGAGCGGCGGCATGGAACGTGTGCTTCAGCTCCTGTGCGAGCGTGAAAAGACGGAGGTCGACACGCGGGTGCTCGTCGCGAACACGACACGGGCCACAATCCGCGAAACGGTCAACGGCGTTCGGGTGACCCGGGTCGCGAACGTGGGATCGGCCGGGTCGGTCGCGATCTGCCCGTCGCTTCCGTTGTGGCTGTCGCGCGAGCGCGCGGACGTGATCGTTATCCACGAACCGAATCCGATGGGGCTGCTCGCCTACGCGCTGGCGCGGCCGGCGGGCAAGCTGATCGTGTGGTTCCACAGCGAAGTCGTGCGGGATCGTCTGAAGTACGCGCTGATGTACCGGCCCTGGTTCGCCTACGCCATGCGGCGTGCGAGCCGGGTCATCGTGGCGTCGCCGCCAATGCTCGAAGCCGGCCAGCTTCGAGGCTTCGCCGCGCCGGCCGCGGTCATTCCCTACGGCGTCGACGAGACGCGGCTGACGCTCTCGCCTGACGTCGCGCGCCGCGCGTCGCAGCTGCGCGCCGCCCATCACGGGCCGCTCCTCCTCTTCGTCGGCCGCATGGTGCCGTACAAAGGGCTCGACGTGCTGTTGCGGGCGATGGTCGATGTGCCGGCGACCGCGGTGCTCGTCGGCGGCGGCCCCCAGCGTGAAGCGCTGGCAGCGCTGGCGCGGGAGCTGCGCATCGAGGCCAGGGTGGTTTTCGCCGGCGAGGTCGACGAGCCCGGGTTGATCGCGTGGTACCACGCCTGCGATCTCTTCGTGCTGCCGTCCACCACGCGCGCCGAGGCGTTCGGCGTCGTGCAGACCGAAGCGATGGCCTGCGGCAAGCCGGTCGTGAGCACGGCGCTGCCATCCGGTGTGCCCTGGGTCAACCGGGATGGTGAAACGGGCCTGGTTGTCCCTCCGGGCGACGCCGGCGCGCTCGCAGCGGCTCTGAACCGGCTCGCGGGCGACGCGGCGCTCCGGCAGCGCATGGGTGAACGCGGGCGGCAGCGTGTAGTCGATGAGTTCACCGCGGAGCGGATGGCTCTGCGCGCGCTGGAGGTGTACCGCGACGTCGTCTCGCGGCCGGTTGCGCCGGCACCGGTCACGGCCGCGGGCGCGGTGCCGACCAGGACAGGAGTCGATCTCAGGTGACCTCTGTCGCCCGTCCGGTGGAAGCCGCGCTCGCGGCGATCATCCGGGGGGAGGCCGTCCAGCCGGCGGCGTCTGAAGATACCGGCGTGGCATTCGTCGAGGCCGCGACGCATCACGGCCTTCGAGCGCTCGTCGCCGAGCGTCTCGGCCCGGCCCTCGCGCACTGGCCCTCCGCGGTTCAATCGGCGCTTGGCAGGGAACCGGTCCTTGGGGCCGCGCTCGATGCACTGCAGCAGCGGGAGCTGCGGCTCGTGCTCGAACTGCTGGCAGGCCGCGGGCTCGCGCCGCTGCTGCTCAAGGGATCGGCGCTGGCGTACACGCTCTACGCCCACCCCACCCATCGCCCGCGCTTCGACACCGACCTGCTCGTCCGCCGTGAAGACATGGACGCGGTCGCCGACGTCATGGGCGGCCGCGGCTACGTGCGTCCGAGCCAGGTGACCGGCGAGCTGGTGATGCACCAGCTCGACTATGCGCGCAAGGACTCCCACGGCGTCTGGCACGTCTACGACTTCCACTGGAAGGTGGCGAATCGCCACGCGGTGGCCGGCATGCTGTCGTTCGACGAGCTCGCGCGCGCGGCGGAACCGATCCCCGCTCTGGGTCCGCATGCTCGCGGCCTGAGCCGCATCCACGCGCTTCTTCTCGCGTGCGTCCACCGTGTCGCACACCATCCTTCCGACGACCGCCTGATCTGGATTCACGACATCCACCTTCTCGCCGGGGCTCTGTCGCCCGCGGAAGTGGAATCGTTCGGCACGCTCGCAGTCGATCGTTCCGTCAGCGCGGTGTGCGCCGACGGGCTCGCCGCCGCCGAGCGGTGGTTCGGCACGCGTCTCCCCGAAGGCCTGCTCGAGCGGCTGACCGCGGACCGGCCCGCCGGCGTACCCGAACCGTCAGCCGTGTTTCTGGAGCCGCACGCAAGCCGCATCGACGAACTGCTGTCGGATCTTCGGGCGCTGCCGGGGTGGTCCCGGCGCATCCGGCTGATGTGCGAGCACGCCTTCCCGCCGCCCAGTTACATGGCCGGGATGTACACGGTGTCGAACCGTGCCCTGCTGCCGGCGCTGTATACGCACAGGATCGTGCGCGGAGCCTGGAGATGGCTACGCAGAAGCTCACGATGATCGAAATACCTCTGTCGAAGCGGGCGCTGGACGTCGTGCTGTCAGGCGCCGGGCTCCTGGTGTCGGCGCCGATCTGGGTGCTGGTCACCGCCGCCATCAAGCTGGAGGACCGCGGTCCCGTCTTCTATCGCCAGGAGCGCGTCGGTCAGGGTGGCCGGCGCTTCGACGCGCTGAAGTTTCGCTCAATGATCCCTGACGCGGAGTCGGGCCGCGCGATCCAGGCGACCGCCAACGATCCCCGCGTCACCCGCATCGGCCGGATCATGCGCGTCACCGCGCTCGACGAGCTGCCGCAGCTGTGGAACATCTTCATCGGCGACATGAGCTTCGTCGGTCCGCGGGCGCTGCGCCCTCAGGAAGTCGAAGTCAATGGCAGCGGGGAGCTGCTGTCGATCGATCAGATCCCGGGTGCGCGCGAGCGGCACCAGGTCCGGCCGGGTCTCACCGGCATCGCACAGATCTTCGCTCCCCGCGACATCACCCGGCGGAACAAGTTCCGCTACGACCGGCTGTACATCCGCAACCAGGGCTTCTGGTTCGACGTTCGCCTGATCCTTCTGTCCTTCTGGATCACCGCGCGGGGGCGATGGGAACACAGCGGCAGCAAGTTCTGACGCTGCTGCGCCAGCACGCGGCCTGCCTCGCCGGCCTGGCGCGGTGGCGGCTGCTGCTCGCCGCGGTCCTGCTGGTCGCCGCCGGCGCCGGCGAAGGCATCAGCCTGCTGCTGCTCGTGCCGCTGCTCCGGTTCGTCGGCCTCGACCCCGGCGCCGGGTCGATGGGGCGCATCGAGGAGGCGCTCTCCGGGGCGCTGGCGTCGGCCGGCGTGCCGCGGACGCTGGCCGCCGTCCTGATCCTCTACGCCGCCGCGGCGTCGCTCCAGGTCCTGCTGGTGAGATACCAGGCCGTTTTTCACATCCGGCTCGAGCAGGACATCGTGCGGCGGCTGCGGCAGCGGCTGTACCGATCGATCTTCGGCGCGAGCTGGCTGTTTCTCGCCCGCCAGCGCAGCGCGGATCTCGCTCACCTGCTCACCCGCGAGCTGGATCGCGTCGGGGCGGCCACCGGCCAGCTCACCTCCATCGCAGCGACCCTCTTCATCAGCCTGATCTATCTGGGGCTCGCCGTCGCGCTGTCACCGGCGATGACCGGGATCGTTTTCGCGTCGGGCTGCGTGCTCCTGATCGCCCTTCGTGGCGGATCGGTGCGCGCGCGCGCGGCCGGCGAGGAGTTCTCGCGCGCCAGCGCCGGCATGTACGCCGCCGCGATCGAGCATCTCGGCGGCATCAAGACCATCAAGGGCCAGAGCCGCGAAGATCGCGCGGTCGCGCTCTTCACCGGCGCGGCCGACCAGCTTGCCGACGCGCACGTGCGCGCCGCCGCGGCCAACTCGCAGAGCAAGGCCTGGTTCGATCTCGGTGCGGTCGGGATTCTCGCGCTGACCCTGCTCGTCGCGATCGACCGGCTCCGGATCTCCGCCGCCACGCTGCTGCTCCTGCTGTTCCTGTTCGCGCGGATCATGCCGCGGCTGGCAGCAATGCAGCAGGGCGTTCAGCAGTACCTGACACTCCTGCCGTCGGTGCAGGCCGTGACCGGCTGGCAGGAGAAGCTCGATGATGCCGCCGAACGCGATCCGCTCGCCGACGCCAGGTCTTTTCCGCTGGCGCGCGGCATCCGTGTCAACGGCGTCGGCTTCGGATACGGCGACGACAGCGCGTGGACGCTGCGCGACATCGACCTCACGTTCCACGCGGGCTCGACGACCGCGATCGCCGGTCCGTCGGGAGCGGGCAAGAGCACCCTGGCGGATCTGCTCATGGGCCTGCTGATGCCGAATGAAGGTATCATTGCCATCGACGACGAGCCGCTCGATCGCCGGCGCCTGCGGGCGTGGCGCGACCAGATCGGCTACGTGGCTCAAGACACTTTTCTTCTGCACGATACGGTCAGGGCCAACCTGCTGTGGGCGGATCCTGCCGCGACCGATGCCGACATCGATCGCGCGCTCCGCCTCGCGGCGGCCGACGGTTTCGTCGCCGCCCTTCCGGGCGGCCTGGCCACGGTGATAGGGGACCGCGGGGTCAAGCTGTCCGGCGGCGAGAGACAGCGGCTGGCGCTCGCGCGGGCGCTGCTGCGCAAGCCGGCGCTGCTCATTCTCGACGAGGCGACGAGCGCGCTCGACTCCGAGAACGAACAGCGGATTCAACAGGCGATCGAGCGGCTGCACGGGTCGATGACGATCGTGGTGATCGCGCATCGCCTGTCCACGATTCGGGGAGCCGACATGATTCACGTGCTCGAGCAAGGCCGGCTGGTCGAGTCCGGCACCTGGGACACGCTGCTCGCGCTGCCCGGCGGGCGGTTCCGCCAGCTCTGTGCCACGCAGAACGACGCCGGCTCCTCCATGCCGTCACCGGTCGGATTGCTGCGTGCCTGACGTCATCGTCGTCGGCGGCGGGCCAGCGGGGCTGCACGCCGCGACGCTGCTCGCGCGTCAGGGCTGGGACGTCACGCTCTTCGAAGAACACCGTGAGCCCGGCGAGCCCGTGCACTGCACCGGCGTGCTGGCGGCCGAAGCCTACGACGAGCTCGACATCCCGCGCGAGCCGGTCCTCAATACGCTCTCGCAGGTCCGCTTCTTCGCCCCTTCGGGCGATGTCGTCAGCTACACCACCCCCGAGATCGAAGCGCTCGTCATCGACCGGCGGCTGTTCGATCACCAGCTGCACCTCACCGCGTTGTCGGCCGGCGTCAGGGTCGTCGCCGGCGCCCGGGTCACCAACGTGGTGTCGGCGCCAGCCGGCGTGACCGTCTCGTTTGCCGAGGGACCGGACGCACAGGCCCGCGCCTGCATCCTGGCGTGCGGCGCCAACTACGTGCTCCAGCGCCGGATCGGCCTGGGCATGCCGGCGGTCTTTCTGCAGTCCGCGCAGGTGGAGTGGCCGGCTGCGCCGCTCGACGCCGTCGAAGTCCACTTCGGTCACCGGGTCGCGCCGAGTGGCTTTGCCTGGGTCGTTCCGGTTCAGCGGGGGGCCTCGCCGATGGCCCGCATCGGCCTGATGTGCGAGGGCAGCGCCGCGCAGCACTTCCGCACCCTGGTCGCGCGCGTGGCCGGGCGCTGGGGCCTGGACGCTGCCGCCGGCAGCGACGCGTCTGGCGAACCGCGTCTCAAGATGCTGCCGCTGGCGCCGCTGCGCAAGACCTACGCGGACCGCATCCTCGCGGTTGGCGATGCGGCCGGGCTCGTGAAGGCGACGACTGGCGGCGGCATCTACTACAGCCTCGTCAGCGCCGGGCTCGCCGCCGATGTGCTCGGGCACGCGCTCACCGCCGACGCGCTGGCCGAAAAAGATCTCGCGCCGTACCAGCGGCTGTGGCGAAAGCGTCTCGGTCCGGAGCTCGACGCCCAACTGTCGCTGCGGCTGCTGGCGAACCGCTTCACCGACGAAGAAATCGATTCGCTCTTCGACCTCGCGCAGACCGACGGCATCATGCCGATCGTCCGGCGCACCGCCCGCTTCAACCGCCATCGCGAGCTGATCCTGTCGCTCTTCCGGCATCCTCCCGCGAGACGTCTCTTCTTTCGCCGCCTCACGAGCCGCCGCCAGACCGCGCTGAACCGGACCCCATGATCCACGCCGGTATCGTGGTCATCATTGCCTGGGGTGCGCTCGCTTTCGGCGCGGTCTACGCCTGGGCGTATCTCCCGATGCTTGCCGCGTGCGCGGCCGTCGGCCTGCTGGGGTTCGCATGGGGCCGGGGTGCTCCCGCCTCACGCGCCAACCGGGCCACGATCCTCGCGCTCCTTGCCGTGATGGCCGCCGGTCTCGCCCAGCTCGTGCCGCTCCCGGCCGGCGCTCTGAAGGCCCTCAGCCCCGCCACCGACGCCTTCCTGCAGCACTACGATCTCGGATACGCACTCGGCACCGCGCGGCATCCGATCTCCATCGAGCCCCGCGCGACGATGCTGGGACTGGCCTTTCTGGCCGCGTTTCTGGTGTTTCTTGCCGGCCTGCTGCGCGCGTTCGCGCGCTTCGGCGTCAGAGGGCTCGTGCCGGCGGTCGTGGCGCTTGGCGTCGTGCTCGCGCTCATCGCCGTCATCCAGAAGGCGGTGCTCGGCGACCATGCGTACATGGGCATGAAGATCTACGGGTTCTGGACGCCAGAGTCGAAGCTCGTGGTGCCGTTCGGCCCGTACGTCAACCGCAACCACTTCGCGGGGTGGATGCTGATGGGCATTCCTCTCACGATCGGGTATCTCTGCGCCCTGCTCGAGCGCGGCACCGCCAGCATTCGGCCCGGCTGGCGATCCCGCCTCCTGTGGTTCTCCTCACCCCAAGGGGGGCGGGCCGTCCTCGTCGTCTTCGCGGTCATCGTCATGACGCTGTCGCTGACGATGTCGATGTCGCGGTCGGGGATGGCGTGCCTCGCCGTTGCCGCGGTGGTCGTCGGGGGCCGCCTGCTCCTGTCGCTGCGGACACCGGGCGCGCGGCTCGCCGCCGCCGCACTCTTCGTGCTGCTCATCGCCGTGCCTGCGCTCTGGCTCGGCCTCGGCGCGACGGTGGACCGTTTCTCGTCGGACTCGGTCGGCTCAATCGAAACCCGGCTGCACGCCTGGCGGGATACCCGCGCCGTCATTCGCGACTTCCCGCTGACCGGCACCGGGCTGAACACGTTCGGCACCGCGATGGTCATGTATCAGTCGGGGAACCGCGACGTGCACTTCCAGGAGTCGCACAACGACTATCTGCAGCTGCTGGCCGAGGGCGGCGTGCTGCTTAGCGTCCCGATCCTGGTCGCGGGGCTCCTCTTCGTCCGCGCGGTCAGCCGCCGGTTCCGTGAAGCCGGCGAGGATCGAACCACCTCGTGGATCCGCTTCGGCGCCGCCGCCGGCGTGCTCGCCATCGCGCTCCAGTCGCTCGTCGAATTCAGCCTCCAGATGCCCGGCAACGCCGCGTTCTTCGTCGTGCTGCTCGCCATCGCCATGCATCGCCCCCCCGCCGCCCGTCCCGCTTCCAGCCTTTCCGCGTAGTCCTACGGCCGGCAAGATGCACCTCCGCCCACGAGGGTAGATGCACACGCTCCCGAACGCTTCAGCGGCGGAGCCACGTCAGGTCCCCGGCGCCTCGGCCTTCGCCCGGAAAAATGCACCTCCGTCGCGTGCCTCACGATGCCGTCTCGGCTGGGGTTTGCCGTACGCCGGGCGATGATCAGGGTCGGCCTTCGGGTTGGCCGCACCGTCAGTGGCGAATCACTGCCTCGACGGATGGGGACGCCTGCGGTGCATTTTTCAGAACTGCCGCGCCCTGGGGTAGGTTCCGGCGCGGCAGCAGCGGGCTGGCCGCATCGCGCCGGGGACCTGACATGGCTCCGCCGCCTCCGCGGTAACAAACGGTCCAACCGCGTCACACCATGCTGCTGGGCGGCCGCCTGAGGCGAGTCCATGTCAGGCCCGCGGCGCAATGCGGACAGCGCGCTGCGTTAGTTCGAAAAACGGCCCGCAGGCGGTCCCATCGGCGGAGGCGCAGCTCTCGTCCCAAGCGCCGCGCACTGCCTCGTTATCCAAGCGATCCCCTACCGGCCTGCGGATAACCGAGCCGGAGCCGCATCGTGAGCCGGCGCCGGAGGGTCGTTTTTCCCCGCGAAGGCCGAGGCGCCGCGGGGCTGGCATGGACTCGCCGATTCCGGGCGGACGCCGATCCGCCTTGGCTCTTCGAGCTACGCCGAGACCTCGCCGCGCGCCGCGTCAGAGCAAACCAGGTGCGACGGTCCCCCCGGAGGGGACGCCGGACGGGCCGAAAGAGACCACGGGCGCGAAGGCGGCAAGCGCGGCGGTGGAATCGCCGACCGGCTCGCCGTTCACTATCACCCACGCATGCGCGCCGACGCTCTCGTTGTGCCGACGGACGCCGATGACGAGTTCCGGGGACGCCCGGCGCGCGGAGAGAAACCGGTAGAGGATCAGGCTCTGCTCCAGGCAGGTGCCGGACCGGCGCGGCCACGCGTGCTCCGCCAGCCAGCGGGCGATCCGCCACATGCGATCGATCTCCGACGCGGTCGAAGCCCTCGGAGATGCCGGGTGCGACCACATGAGCGAGACGAGCGATGGCAGCGGCATCACGCGCTTCAGGATCGGGAGCACCACCAGCCAGCTGAGCATCCGGCCGGCCATCCACGCCTCGGCAATCCGTCTCTTCATGGCTCCAGCGCGCGGCTCACGCCCTCCACGACTGCGGGCAGGCGGTCCAAGCCGGGCTTGAAGCGCACCTCCATCACCGGGACACGTTCCGCCACGTCCAGGTAGTGCTCCATCATCAGCGTCTTGCGGGGGAGATCCGTGAGGCTGAAGCAGTGCGCGTGTTCGAGAACGGCGGTCAGGGCCTTCGCGCTCGGGAGCCGGTCGACGCTGACGTCGCCGAATTCGCGCCGGCCTCGGCGGGCCAGCACGCAGATGGCGCCGAGCGGCGCCGGTTCGAGCCCACGCGGCAGAACCGCAGCCGGTCGCGGGGAGCTGCCGGTGAACGCGGCGGCCGCCTCGGGCAGCAGCCGCACGTCGAAGGGGAGCGGTACGGCCGTGATCGCGGATCCGACCTCGAAGACCACTGCGTCATCGGACCATTGGGGATAGCCGCGGGCTCGATGGAGCGCGTAGGCGAGCGTGGACTTGCCCGTACCCGATACGGCGCAGAATGCCACGACACGCCCTGCGATGGTGACGGCGCTCGCGTGGAGCGCCTCGAGCCCCCGCCGCTGAAGGGCGAGCGGCAGCACCATGCGGTGAAACGTGTCGATGATCGAGTCCGGTGACGCGGAGTCGCTGGTGTACGCGACCACGTCGCCACCTTCGTCATCGAACCGGTAACTCGCCAGATGCGGCCAGTGCATCCAGTGGTGGCCGTCCACGGTCTGGCCGTAGGCGCAGGGGCGCCCGCCCAGATCCCGCCAGACGTACACACCGGGGCCGTCAACCGCAGCGGGCACGCGCACGCCGTCTGCACGATCGAGGATCGTCAGCTTCAGCATTTCACCGACGCGGACCCACCCGGCGCCGGGGGTTAGTTGCCTTCCGGGTTCGGCGGTTTGACCTTCATCGGTTCGCCCGGATCGGTCGGCTGCGTGCTGCTCTTGCCGCCGCCTCCCTGGACGATGTCTCCCACGTGCCCCACATACGTGACGCTGGGCGACACCCACGCGGCGCGCTCACCGGCGCGCGTCGTCTTGCTCGTTCCTTCTCTCATCGACTTGTCCTTCCTCACTGTCCACTATGCCCAGGTTTGCGCCCAGGCCTCCAGATGCAGAATGTCCCAGATCCGATACATCTCGCGCGGCTCCTTGCCCGAGAACAGGTGCGCCGCGAGTGCGTCCACCCGCTTGCCGTCGACGACTCCGAGATCGGCGAGCGTCTTCGCGCCGCCCAGGCGGCTCCATGCGGCCGGGCCCTGGTCCTTGACCACGGAACCAAAGAATCCATACGCGAAGACCTTGCGGTGCCGCTCGAAACCCAGGTCGGGGAATCGCCGCGCGATGGCGTCGCGCACCATGCCTTTCGTGCGCCCTCCCTGGTTCAGCAGCCGCGGCGGGATCCTGAACATCAGGTCCACCAGATCCGGATCCCAGAACGGGTGACGCAGCGCGGCCCCCGTGCGACGGCCCGAGACGAACGCGTTTTCCATCTCGACGGCCTGCAGCGGGTGTTCGAGCGACTGACGCATCTCCCGCAGGTAGAACCCGTTCTCGGGCTTTGGCGGGAGGATCATCCCGACGGCGCGCCGGTTCAGCTCCTGCCGGAGCGCCTCGCCGGGCGCGACCCAGTCCGGGGTCGTCGCGACGATGCGCCGCATGCGTGCATCGTGGACGGCGCCGGGCGCGACCGCATTGGCCGCGATCGTCAGCCACGGGCGGATGCCGTAGACCCAGAGCGTGGCCCGCATGATGTTGAGCCACGAAAACTTGTACGACCGGCGGATGCTCGACAACATGTGCGCGAGCCCGCTCACGTCGAAGGCGCCGAGCAGATCGGCGGTGTGGTACGAGCTGACCGTCAGCCATTCATCGCCGCCGCTCCCCGTCAGGATAACCCGGCAGCCCTTGCGCGCCGCGAGAGATCCCAGATGGATGTAGGCGGGATTCCACGCGTTCATCATCGGCTGCGGCCAGGTGCGCCCCAGGTCGAGCGCGGCCTGCAGCAGACCCTGCGGCCCGACCGCTTCGTTGAACGGGACCATGGTCTGGTCGAGGCCCAGCTGCGAGGCGACGCTCGCCTGAACCGACTCCTCGTTGCACTCGTCGCCCGGGAACGCCAGCGATAGCGCGGCGGGCGCCTGCGCCTTCCGTCTGCGGGCCAGGTCGGTGGCGACCGCGGCGATGCTGACCGAGTCAAGACCGCCACTCAGGAAGATGCCGCTCGGCCCGCTGTGCATGCAGCGATCGATGGCCTGGCTGAATACATCGTCGAAGCGTTCGAGGTCGTCTTCCTTCAGCCACTGAACCGGTTGCCCCGGGGGGGCCGGATCCCAATACCGCTCCATGCGACGGCCGCTGCGGCCGACCGTGAGCACGTAGCCGGGCCGCATGCGCTTGACCGCGTCGAAGAACGTCTCCTCGGCGTCGGGCCAGCGGTGGCTGAGCCAGTCGGCAATCGCGCGGTCGTTGAGACGCGCCGACACGCCTGGCGTACGGACGATGCGCTCGGCCGAGACCGAAAAGATGAAGCGGCCGTTCTGCTCGGCATAGAACAGCGGCTGAACGCCGATCGGATCACGCGACACGAGCAGGCGGGCTTCCGCGACGTCCCAGATAACGGCGCCGAAGACCCCTTTGATATGGGCGAAGAGCGACGCGCCGAATTTCTCATAGGCGCGCAGCACGAGCTCCGCGTCGTTCAGCGCGGCGCCGCGCGGCACCTCGAGCTCGGACTCGAGCGCCGCCCGGTTATAGAGGGTCCCGTCGAAAACGGCGCGCGAGGCACGGCCGGCCGCGCTCGACGGCGAGCCCCAGGCGCCGGGCAGCAGCGTGAATTCGCCGTCTCGATCGACCGAGAGACACCACTCCCCGCGCGGCGGGTGGGCCGCGGTTTCGAGCGATCGCTCTCGATCGAGGGTGGCTAAAGCTGTCAACGGTCTCCTGTCGTCATCCCCGATCGACATCGAGGATCAGATCTCTCGCGGCCATGCCGGCCAGCAGGTCGCCGATTTCACGGCGCAGCTGGTCCTGCTCGACCGTGAACTCCTGCAGCATCCGGTGTTCGATGCTTTCGCGATCCAAACCCTCCTGAAGCAGCTGCCAGACGCGGTACCCGGTCGGATTCAGCTCGAAGATCTCGTTCGTGCCCAGGTGAATCAGAACCGCCGCGCCGCCGAGCTCACGGCAGATGACCTCCGTGCTTGGCTTCAAAAGATCACCGCCAGTCGCCCCTATTCCCTTTGAAATGCTTGGTTTGGCAGTTCAGCTTAAGTGGGCGCGGCTCTACAGTCAACCGCGGTTGCGTTACCGTGGTGACGGCCTGAATACAACTGTCGCCTTAGTGATACAGCGTTTTCGAAAACGGCCCTAACTTACAATGTTGTCACACAGTTATGGGGTTTTGGCTCGCTGTTCTTCTTTGGATTGCCCACAGCGCGCCGAAGAAAACCATCAGTGCGACCCGGTAGAAATCGGTGAAGGCCATGCCGCTCGGCGAAGCCACGGTTTCTGAGCCAAACCGCCGCCACAGGCCGGGCACGTCGACGACGAGCGCCACCTGCATCAACCAGAAAACCACGTGGCGGAGCCTGGCGGTCCGCGGATCGTCGGTGAGGAGCAGTGCCGCTGCCGCTGGGAGCAGCAGCACGAAACCATAGCTCAGGTGGTAGAACGTGAGCAGCGACCAGACGGCCGCCATGGCGGGGGCAGGATACAGGAAGCGGTCGCCGCTCTGGCCGGGACGCCACCCTTCCACGCAGATCACGGCCAGCAGACCGATCGAAACGACCGCGGACACCGCGCCGGCGGGGCCTGCGGGCAGAACCCTTGCGAACAGTGGTCCGGCCTGTGAGACCCCCACCATGCCGCCTTCGCTGCCGTAGTACAGCGTCAGGATCTCAAAGTACCGGATCGCCACGTGGAGGGGATCGGCTCCGGCTCTGATGCACCATAGCAGACTGCCGGCCGCGAGGATCGCTGCAGCGCCGGCCGCGACCCGCCACCGGCGCGTCAGCACCACCCATAAGAGAAAAGGCAGGCCGATCTGCGGCTTCATGAGCGCCAGCCCCAGGCACGCGCCGCTCCACCACGGGCGCCGACGCGCCAGCACCATCGCCGCGAGCCCCAGGACGAGGGTGAGCAGCGTGAACTGGAGGAGCGTTTTCGACCCGCTCCACCCCAGAAAGAACACGGCCAGGCACGCGCCGTCCGTCCACGATCCGTGCGGCCGCACGATTCGCGCCGCCAGCAACGGTGCGGCGATCAGAAGCAGGAGATTGAAGGCCGACCAGACCGGCACCGCGGCGGCATCCGGCAGCAGGCTGACCGGCGACAGCGTCAGGATCGCGTGCGGCGGATAGTCGGTCCCGGAGCGGGGGGACGAGTACAGGTCGCGGCCATCGAACAACCACTCACCCGACCAGCGTCTAATCGTGTCGAAGTCGCTCGCGCGTTCGGGATTGGCAGCCAGCGCGATGCCGATCGCGATGTTGAGCGCCGCGATGGCGGCCCAGAGGGGCAGCCATCGGCGATACCGCGCGCAAATATGTGCAGGCGGCACAACCGTTGCTGAGCTTGGATCCAGAATGCGGGCATCATCTCACGATCGGGGGCCGGTCCCGAGCCTGTCGAGGGGCGATTTTCTCTCGGCATTGGCCCCCGCTCGGCGTTAAACTAACGTTCATTCCGCACCAATGCGACTAGGGTTCGATCTCGACGGCACCGTCGCCGATCTGCAGGGCGCGCTCGCCCGTGAAGCCAGACGTCTGTTTCCTGGTGTCGATCCCGGCACGCTCCCGCGCTCCATCGCGCCCGATGCCGTCGCGCCTGGCGACGAGGACGACGGCGCGCCGGTCTTCAGCATGTCGGCGCTCTCGCCGCGGCAGCAGCGCGAGCTCTGGGATGCGGCGTGCGCGCGCACGAATTTCTGGGAGACGCTCGACGAGATCGAGCCGGGATCTCTCGCGCGCCTCTCGCGCCTGGCGCACGACCGCCGGTGGGACGTCATCTTTCTCACGAGCCGCCCCGAAACGCGCGGCGACACCGCGCAGGCGCAGAGCCATCGCTGGTTGAGCGCGCGCGGCTTCGAGCTGCCGTCGGTCTTCGTCGTGCACGGCTCGCGCGGCAAGATCGCCGCGTCGCTGCAGCTCGACGTGCTCGTCGACGATCGGCCCGAGAACTGTCTCGACATTGCCATCGATTCGACCGCGCGCGCGCTGCTCGTATGGCGCGGCGGTGAAGAGACGGTGCCGGGCAGCGCCCGCCAGCTCGGGATCGGCTCGGTCACTTCTGTTGCCGAGTGTCTCGACATCCTCGAGTCGCTCGACCGCGCCGACGCGGAGATCGGCATTGTCGATCGCTTCAAGGAGCTGCTCGGTCTCAGGCGTTCCCCGCGGCGGCCGGCGTTGAAAGTGCCTGCGGCGAAGCCCGCCACGGCGACCGGTTCCAACGGCGAAAAGATCTTCACGTCGGTTGGCTGATCGCCCGCCGGCGCTCGATTACAGATCCGCATTCGCCCCCCAATTACTGTAAGGCCGCTCCCTCCTCCAGTCGCAAAATCACCAGCAAAGACGGGCGTTTTCGGCGCCGCGGCATGAGGCACCCCCCGTGCACTCCTGGCATGCGGTCGTTCGACGCACGGCGTGATGAATGCGGCGTGCCGCATCGGCGACCTGATCCGGGCTCTCTGGCGCCCAGAAAGGTTCGTCAATGTTTGCGACCGCTCGTCACGCGTCTGCCCTTGCGTTCACCGGCGCCGTTCTTCTTGCCAGCGCGTCGCCTGCGGCCGCAGACGACCGCATCAACGACAGGCCGCTGCCGCAGGTGCAGTTCACCCTCGGGGCGGTGAACGCGACGTTCGTGCCGTGGATGCCGAGCGCAACGCCCACGATTCCGCCCGCGTTGCTCGCGGACATCACGCCCGAGCCGAAAGCCGAGCCGCTTGCCGAATCCGCGCAGCGCCCGGTTGACCTCGCGATCCCGCGGAGCGAGGGGAGCGCGGCGACGTCACTGCGCCGCAGCATGTATGTATCGTTCGCCGCGCTGCAGGTGATGGACGCCGTCTCCACGCGCAAGGCGCTGGCCGCCGGCGGCCGCGAAGCGAATCCCGCGATGACCGGCATCGTGAAGAACAACGCCGCGCTCTACGCGGTGAAGGCCGGCACGGCCGTCGTGACCACCTACTTCGCCGAGCGTCTCGCGAAGCACCACCCGCGCCGCGCGATGGTCCTCATGGTCGTGCTGAACGGCGCGTACGCCGCCATCGTGGCGCACAACTATCGCGTGGCCCGGAACCAGTAACGGGAGGCTGGAGCCGGTCGATCGATCGGCCGATAGATCGATCAGCCGATCAGCCGATCAGTCGATCACCCGATAAGTCGATCAATGGAATCCCTGCTCCTCACCGGCGCCGTGCTCGCTGTCCTGCTCTGGGCAGCGCTGGCGGCCTATGTGATTCACATCGACCGTCGGCGTACCGCCGCGCGCGCGGTCGTCTCGGCCGTGCTGACCACGCTGCGCGAGGAGGGGGTGCGCTCGGCCCCCATCGGCGAGCGCGTCGCCCGCGTGCAACCGCTGCTGGAGCGGGTCTCACGCGACATGGTCCTGCACACCGCGGCCGACACCGCCACGCCGCGTGACGCCGTGGACGTGCTGACCACGTACCTCGTCGATCGCTGGGGCGTGTACACGCTGGTGCGCCAGGCCTCGTCGCATCGCATGTCGAGGGACGTCTGGCGCCGCACCGCTTCACTGAAAGTGTTGTTTCACCTCGGGCATCCGCAGATCTTCGACCTGCTCACGCGCGCGGTCCAGGGGCGCGAGTCGGATATCGCGTCCGTCGCGTTCGCGCTGCTCGGGACCTCTCACGATCCACGCGCCACTGCGATCCTGGTCGAGGCCCTGAAGGCGCAGCGCCACCCGGCCTCCCGCGTGGCCGTGCACCTCGAGCACTCGCCGCTGCGTCCGGTCGGGGCATACCGGCCGCTGCTGAAAGACCCGGATCCGGTCGTGCGCTTCTGGGGCGCGACGCTGCTGGCGCACTGCCCTGATGTCGCCTGGCTCGAGGGGGAGCTCGCGGCGCTTGCCGATGACGGCGATGCGCGGGTGCGGAAGGCCGCGGTTCAGTCGCTCGGCAAGGTGGGAGACGCGATTGCCGCGGAGGTCGCGCTGCGGCTGCTCGAAGATCCGGCGCCGTTCGTTCGCGCGCATGCCGCTCGTGCGCTGGGCGAGCTCGATCGCACCGAAGCCGGGCCCGCCGTCGCGCAGCTCCTCGGCGATCCGGACTGGTGGGTGCGGGCCGCGGCCAAGCAGTCGCTCGAAGCCATGGGCTCCGACGTGTGGCCGGTGCTGATGCGCTGCCTCGAGCACCCCGACAGGTTCGTCCGGAACGGAGCGGCGGAGGTGTTTCAGAACCTCGGCATCCTCGACAGCCTGATCATGATGGAGGCGGCGTCCGACGATCCAAGCTACGCGAAGATCAAGCTGCTGAAGCGCATCGCCGCCGCCGGCGGCTCGCGCATGACCGACTCCCTGATCGAACGGGCCGGCTCCGCGGCGCCACGTGTTCGACGCCTTCTCGCGACGATGGGGCTCGAACAGGTCGGGGCTGCCTGATGCTCGACCTGCTCTCGTCGGTGGCGGCCTTTGCCGTCACGCTCTCGCTCGGCTATCTCATCGTCGTCGCGGCCGCATCGGTTGCCGGCGCCCTGACGCACGGCGGCCGGCGGGAACGCGCGGTGGACGCCTACGAGGCGCTCGCGGTCTCGCGCTTCACGATCCCGGTCAGCGTGATCGTGCCGGCCGACGCCGAGCACGCGCCGCTCTCACACTCGATCGAGGCGCTGCTCGCGCTGAACTATCCGGAGCTCGAGGTCATCGTCGTCGCCGAACGGGTGTCGGACGCGGCGATCGAGGCATTCAAGAACGCGTGGATGCTCGAGCCGAAGGAGCTCTTCTACCGGCGGACGCTCTCGACCCTGCCGGTCCACCGCATCTACGGCAGCGAGCGCGACCCCCGGCTCATTCTGGTGGAGAAGGCCGCCGGCGGGCGCGCCGACGCGCTGAACTGCGGCGTCAGCCTCGCGCGCTACCGCTACGTCGTCTCGGTGTCGCCCGGTGTGGTCTTCGACCCGGACGCGCTGCTGCGGCTGATGTCGCCCGCGCTTCGCGATCCTGCCGCGGTACTGGCCGTCACGAGCTACGTCGAGAGAGAGGGTGCCAAGGTTCCGAGGTTCCAGGGTTCCGGGGGCCCGGGGGCCGGGGGTCCGGGGGCCCGGGGGTCCGGGGTTCTGCCTGACGACGAGTGGACCAGTGCGGGAGATGATTACCAGCGGCTGGCGTCGATCCGGTCGTGGATGGCGAGCCGGCTGGCGTGGCACCAGCTGCGGTGCGGGGTGCCGCCGCGTGATGGGGTCGCCGCCTGGCGGCGCGACGCGCTGCTGGAGCTCGGG
>DATFFM010000151.1:0-52237 GCA_035250005.1 Vicinamibacterales bacterium
GGCTTCGCCGGCGCCGACAACCGGGCCCCCGATCTCGCGACCGGCCTCACGGCCGCCCGTGCCTTGGGCTTCACCCGGCCACGCGCCAGTGTTCGCGGCGCCCCACCTTTTCGGGCCGTCGCCTTCTTTTTTACCGTCCGGGGAGATGCTCCCCGGCGCTGTTTTGCCAACCTATCGCCTCCTGCCCGCATGCGCCTCAGCGGGCAAAAGTAACAAATCGGCTGTTGTACGGTCAAGCAGGATGCGCAACCGCCCGCTCCACCCCTAGATTTGGTCATTCAACAGATTCTGGATGGGCTTCAACTGCGGCAAAGACTGTCCTGGTACTGACGCCAAAACGCCTGGCCACTTGCCGTAAAGCCTCACGGCGACCCAAGGCCTCAGTTTTGGTTACATGCCAGAATTCTCGGGCCAGCAACCGCGGGTCGCGTGCGTCCGCGTTTGTGGCCTCTGCCCCAGACGACGGGAAAATGACCAGGACGAATTCACCTTGCTCTGGAGGCGGGTCTTTCAGCCATGTCGCAATTGGTCGAACAGCCAAATTTTCATGTATCTTCGTCATTTCACGGCCGATTGCGACGGTCCGGTCACCTAGCTCGGAAGCGATGTCAGTCAGAGTCGCTTGGATCCTGTGCGGAGATTCATAGATCACTAGGGCGAACTCGTGATCCGCAAGACCATGCAGCCAGCTCTTTCTGGCTTTCGCCCTATTTGGTGGAAACCCTAGGAATGTGAACCCCTCGGTCGCCAGACCCGAAGCCGAGACGGCCGCCAGAACGGCGCTCGGACCGGGGACCGGCTGGACGGCCACACCCGCCAGATGAGCCGCCGCCACCAGTCGGGCTCCGGGGTCCGACACCGCCGGCGTCCCGGCATCCGACACCAGCGCAATCGAGTCACCTCTGCCGAGCCGCGCGATCAGGGCCGGTGTCTTCGCATGTTCGTTATGCTCGTGCAGGCTCGTCGTCGGCGTGGAGATAGAGTAGTGTTGAAGGAGTTTTGCCGTGCGGCGGGTGTCTTCCGCCGCGATCAGAGCGACTTCGCGGAGGATCCGCAAGGCCCGCAGTGTCACATCCTCGAGGTTGCCGATGGGCGTGGCGACCACATACAGGATGCCCGGCATGTCTGAGGGGCCGAATTGTAGCGCATGTATTCAGCCGAACCCCTTCCCCATTTCGTCGATGAGTACCTCGCGTACCTGCATGAAGTTCACCCGACCAGCGCCACGTTCGACGGGGTCCATGTTCATGACGACCTGCTCGAAGATCTGAGCCGGCGGGCCATCGAGGGGCAGGTCCGGGACCTGGGCGCCCTGGCGCGCCGGCTCGGGGCGATCGATCCGGCAAGGCTGACGGAGGGGGAGCGGCTCGAGCGGCCTGCCCTCGAAGCGACGCTCCGGTCGCGGCTGTTCGAACTGGAGCAGGTCCGGACCTGGGAGCGGAGCCCCCAGCACTACGCCGACATCATTTCCACCAGCCTCGCGGGGCAGGCGCTCTTCGAGTACGCGCCGCTCCCCGAGCGGGCCCGCCGGATCGTCTCGAAGCTCCGGCAGGTCCCCCGCCTGATCCAGGCCGCGAAAGACAATGTCAAGGATCCGCCGGGGATTTTCGTCAAAGTCGGTCTCGAAAGCATGCGCGGCACCCAGCGCTTCATCGACGACGACCTGCCGAGGGCCTTCTCGAGGCTCGACGATCTCCATATTCTGGGGGACCTGGCGGATGCGTCGATCGAGGCCTCGGCGGCCCTCGGCGGCTACATCGAGTACCTCGAAAAGGACCTGGCACCGCGCAGCAAAGGGTCGTTCCGGCTGGGCCGCGAGCGCTTCGAACAGAAGCTGCGCCTCGACGAAGGCCTGACGCTCGACGTGGACCGGCTGCTCGCCATCGCGACGCGCGAGCTACGGGCCGCGCAGGAGGAGTTTCGGCGCGTCGCCTCGCGCGTCAACGGCGGTGATCCCCGCCTCGCCTGGGAACGCGCCAAGGCCGACCATCCCCCGGCGGGGCAGCTCGTGTCGGTCGCGCAGCAGCAGCTGGGGGAGCTCATCGCGTTCATCGGCAAGAACCGGATCGTGACGATCCCTGAAGGCGCTCCGGTGGACGTCGCGCCGACGCCGAGGTTCTATCGCTGGACGTTTGCCAGCATGTGGACGCCCGGGCCGTTCGAAGCCCGCCCGCTTCGCGCGACCTACTACATCACCGACGTGGACCCGGCGTGGCCGCCCGAACGCCAGGCCGAGCACCTGCGCGACTTCAACTACGGCAATCTCTGGTCGATCTCGATCCACGAGGTCTTTCCCGGGCACTTCCTGCACTATCAGCATCTGCGGCAGGTGCAGTCGAAGCTGCGCAAGTCGATTCTGTTTTCGTCGACCGCGCTGGTCGAGGGGTGGGCGCACTACTGCGAGCAGATGATGCTCGACGAGGGCTTTCGCAAGAACGAGCCGTGTGTCAGGCTCGGCCAGATCGCCGAAGCCCTCATCCGCCTCTGCCGCTTCATCGTCGGTATCCGTCTGCACTGCGAAGACATGTCGGTCGAACAGGGCGTGCGCTTCTTCAGGGACGAAGCATTTCTCGAGGAGGCGAGCGCGCGGCGGGAAGCCGAACGCGGCACCTTCGACCCGGCCTATGTGCTCTATTCGGCCGGGAAGTTGATGATCCTCAAGATGCGCGAGGACTACAAGGCGAAGATGGGGGCCGCCTATTCGCTGCGCAGGTTCCACGACGAGCTGCTCGGCAACGGCACCGTGCCGCTCTGGCTGCATCGCGCGCTCATGCTCGGGGAGCAGAACGGCACGCTGCTCGAATGACCGCGCCTCTGCGGGCCGCGTGTTATCCTTCGCTTCAGTAAGTATGCCCCTCTACGAATATCAGTGCGAGGCCTGCGGCAACCGGTTCGAGAAGATCGTCCAGTTCTCCGATCCGCCGCTCGACAGCTGCCCGGCATGTGGCGGCAAGGTGCGGAAGCTGTTCTCGTCACCCGCGATCCAGTTCAAGGGCTCCGGCTTCTACATCAACGATTACGCCAGGAAGCCGGCGGATTCGTCGTCGGGCAAACCGTCGTCCGAGAAGACGTCGGACGCGGCAGGGGACTCTTCGAAGACCGACTCGTCGAAGACCGATTCCTCGAAGGCCGACTCGTCAAAGTCAGACACGTCCAAGTCCGATTCTTCGAAGGCGTCTTCCGCCTCCCCAGCGACTGCGGCTGGATCGGCCACCTCAAAGGACTAGCTCAGGGCGTTCGCGTGCGTGCCGGGCTCCCGGCGCCGACCGTGGGACGGGTCTCGGTCGAGCCCGGGTCAACGTGATCGACGGTGCGCAGATACTCGCGGAACTGGTCGGCCAGGTCCGGGCGGCGGAGCGCGAAATACACGACCGCCTTCAGGAAGCCGAGCTTGTTGCCCGTATCGTGACGGACGCCGTCGATGCGGCATCCATAGATCGGCCGGCTCTTGAGCAGAAGGCGCAACCCGTTGGTCAGCTGGATCTCGCCGGTCCGGTCCTTGCCGATCGACTCGAGGGCGGGGAAGATGTCGGGCGTGAGCACGTAGCGGCCGATGATCGCGAGATCCGAGGGGGCCTCGTCGACTGGCGGCTTCTCGACCATGTCGCGGATCCGATAGACCCCCGGCCGGATCTCTTCGGCGGCGATGATTCCGTAGGAGCTGACCGTCTCGCGGGGAACCTGCTCGATCGCCAGCACCGGCCCTCCGACCTCGTTGAAGACGTCGATCATCTGGCGCATCGCCGGCGGATCGGCGTCGATCACGTCATCGCCGAGGATGACGGCGAACGGCTCGTCGCCGACCAGCGCCTTGGTCGTGAGCACGGCGTGCCCGAGACCGAGCGGCTCTCCCTGGCGCACGTAGGAGAAGTTGATCAGGTTCGAGATCTTGCGGATCTCGTCGAGCTGTTCCACCTTGCCGCGAGCTTCGAGAAACGTCTCGAGCTCCACCGAGACGTCGAAGTGGTCCTCGATGGCATTCTTGCCGCGGCCGGTGACCAGGATGATGTTGTCGATCCCGGATGCGACCGCCTCTTCGACGCCGTACTGGATGATCGGCTTGTCGACCAGCGGCAGCATCTCTTTCGGCTGCGCCTTGGTCGCCGGAAGAAACCGCGTGCCGAGACCGGCCGCGGGGAACACCGCCTTGCGGATCACACTCTTCACGCTTCGATCCTATCGCAGGAGCGTAGAGGGGCGATATAGGATTTAGCCATGCTCGATGCGGGATTCGTGCGCGATCATCTCGAGGACGTCCGCCGTCGGCTGCAGAGCCGCGGCCTGAAGCCTGACGCCGAGCTGGAGCAGATTGCGGCCCTCGAATTGCGCCGGCGCCGCCTGATCCCCGAGATCGAAGGGCTGAAACGGGAGCAGAACGCCGCCGCCGACCAGGTGGCGCGCGCCAAGCGGCAGGGGCAGGACGCGTCCCCGATCTTCGCCGCCAACCGGGCCCGCGCCCAGGGGATCAAACAGCTCGAGACCCAGCTCGATGGCGTGGAGCAGCAGCGCGCGTCGCTGTTGATGACGCTGCCGAACCTCCCGCACGCGAGTGTGCCGCACGGCGCCGGCGCCGCCGACAACGTCGAGATCCGGCGCGACGGCGAACCGCGCGTCTTCGACTTCGAGCCGAAGCCGCACTGGGACATAGGTCCCGCGCTCGGGATCCTCGATTTCGAGCGGGCGACGAAGATGTCCGGCGCGCGGTTCTCCGTGCTCCTGGGCGGCGGCGCGCGGCTGGCCCGTGCGCTGATCAACTTCATGCTCGACGTCCATACCCGCGAGCACGGCTACCTGGAGGTCGAGCCCCCCTTTCTCGTCAACGCGGATTCGTTGCGCGGTACCGGCAACCTGCCCAAGTTCGAGGAGGACCTGTTCAAGATCGCCGGCGACTGGAACCTGTATCTCATTCCGACTGCGGAAGTGCCGCTGACCAATCTCCATCGCGGCGAGATCCTCGACGGCCGCGAGCTGCCGATCCGCTACACCGCCTACACGCCATGCTTCCGCAGCGAGGCGGGTTCGTACGGTGCCGACGTCCGTGGCCTGATCCGGCAGCACCAGTTCGACAAGGTGGAGCTCGTGAAGTTCGCCACCGCCGAACAGTCGTACGACGAACTGGAAACGCTCACGCGCAACGCCGAGACGATTCTCGAGCGCCTCGGGCTGCCCTATCGCCGGATGCTGCTGTGTACCGGCGACACCGGGTTTGCGTCGGCGAAGACGTATGACGTCGAAGTCTGGCTGCCCAGCCAGCAGACCTACCGCGAGATCTCGTCCTGCAGCAACACCGAGGCGTTTCAGGCGCGCCGCGCGAACATCCGCTACCGGCCGAACGGCACCGGGAAGGCGGAGTTCGTGCACACGCTCAACGGCTCCGGTCTCGCGGTCGGCCGCACGCTCATCGCCATCCTCGAAAACTACCAGCAGGCCGACGGCACGGTCGTGGTCCCCGACGTGCTGCGCCCGTACATGGGCGGCCTCGAGGCCATCACCCGGCGCTAAAGTCCGGCGGGGTTCGTCCGATACAGGAAATAGCTCAATACAGCGCGGCCGCCCGGCAGCGGCGAAAGGACGAAACCATGTCGAGTGAGGCGCCCGAGGACTGGTACGAGACGCTCCAGATCAGTCCGAACGCGGATACGGACACGATCCAGCGGGTGTTCCGCCTGCTCGCGCAGAAGTACCACCCCGACAACCAGGACACCGGTGACGCCGCTCATTTTCGGCGGCTCCACGATGCCTACATCGTGCTCAGCGATCCGGAAAAGCGTGCGCAATACGACATCACTCACGACGCGCTCCGCCGCGAGCGCTGGCGCTTCGTCGCCGCCGGTGCGCCGGCCGACAATGATTTCGACCAGGAACAGCAGATGCGGTGCATCACGCTGGAGATCCTCTACAATCGCCGCCGCTCCGACCCCGGTAAACCCGGCGTTTCGAACCTCGAACTGGCCGACATGACCGGCCGCCCCCGCGAGCATCTGGAGTTCACCCTCTGGTATCTGGTCCAGAAGAAGCTCGTGGTGCGCGACGATCAGTCCCACCTGACCATTACCGCCGATGGGATCGACTACGTGGAGCAGAACCACGGCGCGAAGGTCCGCCGGCGCCTGACCGCGGTCAGCTAGTGACCTGCCGCCGCGCGATCTTCCCCTGCCAGGCGGCGATCCGGGCTATCCTCCCCGTGGCGTAGAGACGCCAGGGGGTTCTCATGTTCTTGCGCAGGGTCGCCGCTACGCTGGTCGCGCTCTCGTTTGCTGTCGTCTCTTCGGCCCAGACGCCGCCGTCGAAGCCGAAAACCACGCCCAAAAAGGCCTCCGTCGCCTCGAAACCCGCAGCGAAGAATCCCGCGGCCGCCCCGGAGCCACCCGCGTCGCCCCCGCCCGCCACCGACGTCCAGCTCCGGACCACGTACATCACCGGCGCCCAGGTCTCTGAGAACCGGACCTATATTCAGCGAGCGCGGCAGCGCTTCGAGTTTCCGGGCATCACGATGATCACCCAGTGTGATCTGAAGCGCAGCCTGCAGCTCCACGACGCGACGAAGCGCTACATGGTCGTGTCGACCGAGCCAGTCGTGCCGCCGGCACCCGCCGAGCCGACCGCGGAAACGGAGCTTGGCGCACAACTGGCGGCGATGTCGAAGCCGCCTCGCGGCGGCACACCCAAGGCGAAAGGGGGGGTGATCATCGAGACCGTCACCCTGATCGATACCGGCGAGCGCAAACAGATGTTCGGCCTCGACGCGCGTCGCATCAAAACGGTCGTCGTCCGTCAGCCCGGCGAAAACGCCTGCGAGACGAAGGCGACCACGATCGAAACAGACGGATGGTATGCCGACCTGCCCGAACATGGCTCGTGCCCGACCGTTCCGGTACAGGCCGCGCCGCCGTCGTCTCCGGACCAGCAGCCCTGCACCGATCGGCTGGAAACGCAGACCATCGGCAAGGCGGACCTGGGATTCGCGCTCAGCACGGTGATGACGACCACGATTGCCGACGCCAAAGAGAAGGGCGGTGACAAGGACCCCGATGTCACGACGATGTCGATGGAGGTCACCGAGCTGAGAGTCGCCTCGCTCGACAAGGCGCTGTTCGACGTGCCCGCCGGCTACACCGAGGTCAAGGACTACAAGGCGCTGCTGCCGTCGCTTGCGACTGGGGGCAGCCTGGGCGACGCGGTCTTCGGGTCGATCACGGACGGCACCAGCACGGTTGCGCCGAAGAAGGCGGGCGTCATCCGGATCGGAGTCGCAACCCCTTTGAACAAGAGCGGCAGGGACCTACTGGACGTGAGGCTCGCCAGCAGCGTGTTGGCCGGGCTCGCGAGCGCGCCGTTCGAAAGTCTGCCGATCTCCGGCGCCACCGCGGCGGAACTCGACAAGGATGCCGCCGGCAAGGCCTGCGACTACATCCTCGTGAGCGACATCGCCGAGATCAAGACGTCGAAACCCAACCGGGTGGGCGGATTGTTGAAGAAGGTGTCAGGGGACGGAGCGGCGCCGGCCGAGATCCACGAAGTGCGGGTGGACTACCGGCTCTACGCGGCGGGGGATTCCGCCAGACCGCGCATGACCTCCTCGGTCAAAGCGTCGAGCGGCGGCGGCTTCGGTGTCGGCTCCGCTCTGAGGTTCGCGGCCTTCGCCGGCCAGATGTACCTGACGATGGGGATGGGTTCGGGGATCATGGGCATGATGGGGCCGAACTCGTCGTTTGGTGGTCTCGGCCCTGGTGGCGGCATGGGGGGAGGGCGGATGAACCCGGGAATGAGCGCGGCGATGTCGATCATGTCAGCCGGCGGTGGGCCGGCGATGGGCGGCGTCGTGCCCGGCGCGCCGGACGCATCCGGTGAAAAGATGACGCAGACCGTGCAGGATGGTTTGTCAAAGGCCGCGCGGCAGGTGGCGGACGAATTGAAGAAGGCGAAGCCGGCGGCAGGCGGCGCGAAGCAGGACTGAACACCGCCGGCCTGCCTCTCCTGTCGTAACATGAGGGCTGCACCATCGCCAGATCGATGGCGCAGCCCTCAGCACGGAGAGATGGCCGAGTGGTTGAAGGCGGCGGTCTTGAAAACCGCTGTACCCGGAAGGGTACCGGGGGTTCGAATCCCTCTCTCTCCGCCAATTTTCAATCGCCCTATTCCTAACGTTTTCCGAAGAGTCGGCGAGAGCGCGTTTCCCTCAGCCATCAGCTCGGCGCCGGAGGAAATGGGTGGGGTGAAGCGCTTCCGACTTGATGGCTGAAGGCTCAATTGGGAGAAAAACGATGCCAAATCTGACAGATGAAATCCCCGGCAACAAGCCTACCAGCCCCGCGAACGTCGACCTGAAATTTGAGATCGTCGTCATCCCCGTCTCGGATGCTGACCGCGCGAAAGAGTTTTACGGGAGGCTCGGGTGGCGGCTCGACGCCGACTTCGCCTCTGGCGATGACTTCCGCGTGATGCAGTTCACGCCACCAGGATCCGGGTGCTCGGTCATCTTCGGTAAGAACGTCACCGCGGCGGCACCCGGTTCGGCCCAGGGTCTGTATCTGATTGTTTCCGACATCGCGGCCGCCCGCGAGGAATTGCTTAATCGCGGCGCCGAGGTCAGCGAGGTGTTTCACGCCGCAGGAGTGTACTCCGGCTCGGATCAGCCCTACCTCTTTGGGCGTCACCGGGTCAGCGGTGCAGATCCGGAGCATCGCAGCTACCGCTCGTTCGCCTCGTTCAGCGATCCGGACGGAAACGGTTGGCTGATGCAGGAGGTCACGACCCGCCAGCCTGGGCGGATCGATTCTGCGGCGACTTCATTTGCGTCGGCGAGCGATCTGGCGAGTGCATTCCGGCGAGCCGAAGCGGCACACGGCGAGCACGAGAAGCGCACGGGCGGAAAGCGCGACGAGAACTGGCCCGAATGGTACGCCGCCTACATGATAGCGGAGCAGGCCGGCACAGAGCTGCCGACGTAAACGACGACGACATCTCCACAGCGGACTGGAGAGCTCGGCCCGTGACATAATCCGCCCACTCTGACACTGCCAGGCTCGGAGATGGCACGTTGCGAATCGCCCTGCTTGGCAGTATCGGTAGAAGGACGACGAAAAGATTTCGCGAACTCCCACAATCAAATGATGAGGCACATCGCGATCGTCTCAGGCCTGGGTCTCTGGCTTGGTCTCCTTCAGGCCGCAAAGTCTTCTCCATACTTCGCTCAGCCTGTGCCCGGCATGACGCCGGCGCTCTTCGCTCCGGGCATCGTCAGTACCGACGCGGTCGAGCTGAATACGGTGTTCACGCCCGACCTGAAGGAAATGTTTTTCGCGCGCGCGATCGACCGCGTCCCGTCGATGTTTCATTCTCGGCTGGTCGACGGCGCGTGGACCACACCACGCGAGCTATTGCTGTTCCCCGGCGAGGCCCGGGCCCTGGCGGTCGACATGGCGGTGTCACCCGACGGCAAGGAGCTGTACTTCCTCGGCAACTACCAGCCTCCGAATTCGACCGGTGCTCCGAACAGCGACATCTGGCGTAGCCGGCGAGTGAACGGAACGTGGGCGACGGCGGAAAAGGTGCCCGCGCCAATCAGCACTGACGCCAGCGAGGTCTACCCGGTGATCGTCGGCGACGGCAGCATGTACTTCCTGTCGAACCGGCCGGGCGGAATCGGACGCAGCAGTCTGTACCGCGCGCAGAGGCTCGCCGACGGGACCTTCGGGGCGCCGGTCCTCCTGCCGGCGCCCATCAATCACGAATCCGGCATCGGCGACACCTTCGTGTCGCCGGACGAGAAACTCATGGTGTTTGGGTCGGGTCGTCCGCCGAGCATCGGCGCCGGCGATTTGTTTGTTTCGTTCCGGCGGCCGGACGGCAACTGGGGCGAGCCGGCGCATCTCGGCAGCGCCGTCAACACCAAGATATCGGACTTCTGCCCGTTCGTCACCCCGGACGGCAAATACTTCTTCTTCTCTCGACGCCAGAGCACGGCAGGAAACGCAACCGCCGGTGACGTCTACTGGATGGACGCGAAGTTCCTTGAACAGTTCAGGCGGTAGTCGATCTTCGTTCGACGCGTACCGGCTCACTTTCGAGAGTCGGGTCGTGCGCGTCAAGCCGCCACTGTATTGGCAAGCTCATTTCGAGTGACATCGCACTGGCAAAATCCGAAACAGCGGTAAACGGACGCAGATGGATAAAAGGAGCGTCGTCGCGAAACGGCTGATTGCGTTTGAGCCGCGGTGGCGAAGAGGCGCCTGCTCGGAGTCACGGATAAAAGTCGGGTGAAGGACGGTCGCGGATCCGCCACAACAGGATCTGGCGCCGGTGGACGCGGCGGGTCTCGTCGGGCGGCCAATCCCCCATGTTCCACATGTAGGACACGATTCGCGCCCCGGGCCGCAACTGTGCGCGCAACGCCGGACGCAGCTTCAGGTTCGGTTTCGGGTGGAGAAAGAGTGTGACCACGGTCGCGGGGCGGACGTCGGCGGCGTACATGTCACCGATCCTGAACTCGACCCGGTCTTCGACGCCGGCCTCGCGAGCGTCGGCTCGGGCCCGCGCCACCAGGGCCGGATCGATTTCAATTCCGACACCGCGCGCGCCGAACTCTTTCGCCGCGGCGATCGGGATGCGTCCGTCGCCGGAGCCGAGATCGTAGACGACGTCCTGCGCGCCGACGCCGGCCATCTTCAGCATCGCGAGCACGACGGGCATCGGCGTGGGCTCGTAGCGAACGTCCCGTCCGGGGATCGTGCGGCAACCGAAGAGCAGGAACAGTCCCACGACGAGCGCCAGCGGCATCTGTTTCATGAGTCGTCGGCGAGCCGCCGGGTGCCGCCTCATCCGGGCGTCGTTGCCTCGGCTCGAGTTCATCTACTATAGGTTCACCCGAGCCGCCCGGGAATCTTCCGGCGTGAACGTCTTCGGTTCCGACATCGATGCCACAAGCTCCCCCCCGCCGGCTCGCGCATTTTGCCAGGGCCCTGTTGCGATACGAAGCGGAGAAGGCGGGAACGGGCAACGTGCCCGCGACCGGTTTTCAACCGGTGTGCCGTGGTCTGCGCGCGCGTCTCGCTCCTCTCATCAGCTCTCAGGGGGTCCAGACGCTGCTGGCCCGCGCGATCAAGCTCGCCGCCCGCGACCATCCCATCCTGGCCACTGTGAGCGTGCCGGCCGACGATGACTGCGCGCCAATTGGCCTGCCGGCGGCGATCGATGTGCACCAACCCAAAGAGACCAGCGAGGCACTCACGGCGGTGCTCGCCCACTTCATCTGGCTGCTCGTCATCTTTCTCGGGGAGAACCTGGGGCTGCGAAAAGTCCGCGAAGGCTGGCCCGAGGTGCCATTCGACACGTCGGATTCTTCAGGAGCAGAGGAATGACAGACAACGGCAAGGCACGCTTGAACCGCCTGACATCGGGTGTGCCGACGCTCGACGCGATCCTGGGCGGCGGCTTTCCCGAGTACTCCTTCAACCTGATCGCCGGCGATCCAGGGTCGGGCAAGACGACGCTCTGCCATCAAATCACGTTCGCCAATGCGTCCCCGGAGCGGCCGGCGGTGTACTTCACGGTGATCGGAGAACCGCCGATCAAGATGCTGCGGTATCAGCAGCAGTTCTCCTTCTTCGAGCCCGACAAGCTGGACGACAGCATTCATTTCGTGAACCTGAGCCGCGAGGCGATCGGGGACCTCGGTCAGACGTTCGACGCGGTCCTCGCGGAAGTGGAGCGGCGGAATCCGGCGATCGTCGTCGTCGATTCGTTCCGCAGCCTGACGCTCGGGGAGCGCTCCGTTGGCGCCGACCGGATGGACCTGTCGACGTTCGTGCAGCGGCTCGCCGTGCATTTGACGAGCCTGCAGGCCACCACGTTTCTCGTCGGCGAATACGCCCAGAACGAACCGCGCGACTACGCCGTGTTCACCATTGCGGACGGCATCATCTGGCTTTCGCAGAACGTCAACCGCAACTCGATGGTGCGAAAGATTCAAGCCGTGAAGATGCGAGGCCAGGCGACGCAACCCGGTCTTCACACGCTCCGGATCACCGGGGATGGCGTCTGCGTCTTCCCGCGCATGGTGAAGCCGATGGAAAAAGACGTGACACTGCAGCCCATGCGGCACCTGTCCAGCGGTATCCAGGGGCTCGATGACATGCTGGGCGGCGGGATCGTCGCCGGCAGCGCGGTGCTCGTATCCGGCCCCGCCGGCTCGGGCAAGTCCACCGTTGCGATCCAGTTTCTCGCTGACGGGATCCGCCAGGGGGAACCGGGGGTTCTGGCGATGTTCGAAGAAACGCCGTTGAAGTATCTGGAGCAGGCAGACGGCTTCGGCATCGATCTCGAGCAAATGACGCGTGCGGGACAGCTGAAGCAGGTGTACCTGCGGCCGCTGGACCTGTCAGTGGACGAAACACTCTTCGAGATTCAGGCGGCCGTCCAGGAGGTTGGCGCGAAGCGGGTCGTGATCGATTCGCTCACGGGTCTGGAGATTGCGCTCGCGCCGTCATTCGAGCAGGACTTCCGCGAATCGCTGTACCGCCTGATCGGCGCGCTGACGGGTGAGGGGATCACCATCATGATGACGGTGGAGAACACCGACAACTACACAGCCCTGCGGTTCAGCCCGCACGCCGTGTCGTTCATGACCAACGACATCATTCTTCAGCGGTACATCGAGATCGACAGCCAGCTGAAGCGGATCATGACCGTCGTCAAAACCCGAAGCCGGAAGCACAGCGAAGACATCCGGCGCTACGAGATCACCAGCGAGGGAATCGTCGTAGGCGAGCGTCTCGACGACTTCGTGGGCCTCATCGGCGGCCTTCCGCGTCGACGGGAGAAGGATATCCGGTAGCTTGGAAGCGGACAAACCGCCTGAGTTTGGCATCGAACCCCGGAGTGGCGCAAGATAGCCGGGAGAGTGTCTCGCCATCGCGTCGAGACGACCGGGAAGGGGGCGGCCTCGTGGCCTCTGAGAGAAGCGAGTCGGTATCCCCAACGCGTGGTGACGAGCTCGAACGAACCCTGGCAGAGCTGCGGGAGGCGAACGAGCGCCTGGTCGTCATGAGCGTGCGGATGCAGGAGCTCGCCGAGGACGCCGAGGCGGCGAACCGGGCGAAAGACGAATTCCTTGCGGCGCTCTCCCACGAGCTGCGGACGCCGCTGAACACCATCCTGGGCTGGCTGCACATCCTTCGGCAGACCGGCATGAACGGGCCTGCGGCGGATCACGCCTTCGAGATCATCGAACGCAACGCCAAAGTGCAGTCCCGTCTCATTGCCGACCTGCTTCAGGTTTCTGAGGTCGTCACCGGCAAGCTGAGGCTGCAGGTCCAGGCGGTGGACCTTGCTCCGCTGGTCGAGGACGGCGTGGATGCCGCGCGACCGGCGGCAGCCGCGAAGGGCATCAACCTGGGTGCCCATATCGAGCGTGACATCCCACAGGTCCTGGCCGACTCCTCCCGGGTACCGCAGATCATCTGGAACCTGATCTCGAACGCCATCAAGTTCACACCGCGCGGCGGAGAGATCGAGATCACGCTGGCCCGCGAGGACTCAGTGGCGGCAATTGCGGTGAGGGACTCTGGTGTCGGTATCGATCCAGATTTTCTCCCGCGCGTCTTCGACCGCTTCAGTCAGTCGGACCACACGCCGAACCGGGCGTACGGAGGGCTGGGGCTCGGACTCGCGATCGTACGGCAGCTCATGGAGCTTCATGGCGGCACCGTTCAGGGCCAGAGTTCAGGAGCTGGATGCGGCTCGACATTCACGGTGCGGTTCCCGATCATGGATCCGCCGGCGGATCCGGACGGCCAGACAGATCGGCACCGTGGCCGCCGCCACCTCGGCTTCTGATGTGATTGCCGCACGGCTCAGTGGCCACGCCCACCCTCGACTGTGAATCTTGATCCCTGGCTCGCCGCACTGGACGAGCGGCACCTGGCCAACCTGACGCCCGCGGAAGTCACCCGGGCGCTCCGCGCGCTCTCGTCCTGCTATGTCGAACGCCGCGAGAAGCTTGCCACCGGCGGCGCCCTCGACGGCGCCGGCAAGCGCGCGGCTTTCGCCCTTTTTTACGGTCCCCAGCATTTCTTCATCACGCGCGAGGTCGTCCGCGCGATCCGGGCGGGGGCGGGAAGGCCGGCGGCCGCGGCGCCCGACGCCGCTCTCTACCAGCGCGTGATCGACCTCGGGTGCGGCACGGGGACGGCAGGTGCCGCCACGGCGATCGAAGCAGGCGGTGCGGCGATTCAGGGGTTCGACCTGAATCCGTGGGCGGTCAGCGAAGCGAACTGGACGTACCGGGCGCTCGGTCTGCGTGGGCGCGCCACGATCGCCAACATCACGAAAATGAAGGTGCCTGCCTCGGCGGGGACGCTGGTACTGGCCGCCTACACGGTGAACGAGCTGCCCGGCCGTGGTCGCCAGCCGCTGCTCGATCAGCTCAAGGCTGCGCACGCCGCCGGCGCGGCGGTCCTCGTCATCGAACCGATCGGCCGGCGGGTGAATCTCTGGTGGGATGAGTGGGCGGAGGCCTTCGTGGCGGCCGGCGGACGCCACGACGACTGGCGGTTTCAGGTGGCGCTGCCGCCACGGCAGCGCGCGCTGGCGAAAGCGGCCGGCCTGGACGTGCAGGCGCTCACCGCCCGGAGTTTGTATATGTCTCCCCCGACCTGAGGTCGGGCCTGAACGCCTCCGTTTCAGAGTAGAATCCTCAGGCGCTCGGGGCAGTCGCCAGCCTGTGCCGCGCCGGATTTGACACAGATGGACCCCTTGCCGAGCCCGCCACCGCCGCGCCGCCGCGGCATGTCGCTCACCACCCAGATCTTCATCGGGCTCGCCATCGGGGTGGTCGTCGGCGCGATCGTCGACGCCACGAATCCCGCGTGGGCGATCTACTTCCGCCCGTTCAGCCAGTTGTTCCTCCGGCTGATCAAGATGATCATCGCGCCGCTGATCTTCGCGACGCTGGTCGCCGGCATCGCCGGGGCCGGGCACTTCAAGATCGTGGGGCGGATGGGCCTTCGGGCGATCATCTACTTCGAGATCGTCACGACCCTGGCACTGATCATCGGCCTCATCGCCGTGAACATCACGCGGCCGGGCGACGGCGTGAATCTGCCGATCGGGGCAGGCTCCGAGATCACGGCCACGGCGCAGACCTGGGACCAGATCCTCCTGCACGTCATCCCGGAGTCGATCATCGACGCCATGGCCAGGGGCGACGTCCTCCAGATCGTCGCGTTCAGCATCTTCTTCGGGATCGCGCTCGGGATGATCGGCGAGAAGGGGCGCCCGATGATCGTGTGGTGCGAAGCGCTCGCGGAAACGATGTTCAAGTTCACGAACATCGTCATGCTCTACGCACCGATCGGCGTCGGCGCGGCGATTGCGTATACGGTGGGGCACGGTGGCCTCGGCGTCCTGTACAACCTCGCCTGGCTGGTGGCGACGCTGTACATCGCGCTGGCGGTGTTCATTCTCGGTGTCCTCCTGCCGATCGCCCTCATGTTCCGCGTGCCCCTGCGCAAGTTCATCAAGGCGGTGAAGGAGCCGGCTGTCATCGCGTTCTCCACCACCTCGAGCGAGGCCGCCCTGCCGCGGGCGATGGAGGTGCTCGAGCGGCTCGGGGTGCCGCGCCGGATCGTCTCGTTCGTTCTGCCGCTCGGCTACAGCTTCAATCTGGACGGCACGACGCTCTATCTGTCGCTCGCGGCGGTGTTCGTGGCGCAGGCGGCCGGCGTCGAGCTGACGATCGGCCAGCAGGTGACCATGATGCTCACGCTGATGCTCACCAGCAAAGGCGTCGCCGGCGTTCCACGCGCGTCCCTGGTGATTCTTGCGGCGACGCTGGCGTCGTTCGGCTTGCCGCTCGAAGGCGTAACGCTGATCCTCGGCGTGGACGAGCTGATGGACATGGCCCGAACAATGACGAACGTCATCGGCAACTGTCTCGCGACGGTGGTCATCGCCAAGTGGGAGGGGGAGTTCCTCGAAGCGACCGACGCGGAACTGGCACTTGCGGCGGCGCGCGGTGAGATCTGAGGCAACCTGATGGCCTTTGGCCTATCCGTCCGCCAGAAGCGGCGGCTCAAGGTCTGGTTCTACGAGGGGATCCGCGAGCCGGAAGGGCCGCACGCCAACCCGGCGCATGTCCACCAGTCAGCGTGGTGGAAGGTCATGTGCCTGACCGGCGTGGACTATTTCTCCACGCTCGGCTACCAGCCCGGCATCGCGTATCTCGCGGCGGGCGCACTGTCCCCGCTGGCCACTCTCGTCCTCGTTCTGCTGACGCTGTTCGGCGCCTTGCCGATGTACCGGCGGATCGCCGCCTTGAGCCCCCACGGCCAGGGCAGCATCGCCCTGCTCGAGGAGCTGCTGCCACGCTGGCGGGGCAAGGCGCTGGTGCTGTGCCTGCTCGGGTTTGCCGCGACCGGCTTCATCATCACCATCACGCTGTCGGCCGCTGACGCAACCGCGCACGTCGTCGAGAACCCGTGGGTTCCGGAGTGGATGAACCACCCGATCCTCATGACGCTGGTGCTGCTCGCAGGGCTCGCGGCCATCTTCCTGAAGGGGTTCCGCGAGGCGGTCGGCTTTGCGGTCCCGATCGTGGCCCTGTACCTGGCGCTCAACGCCGTGGTGCTCGGCTGGGGCATCCAGCATCTTGCTAAACACCCCGAGCTCTTCTCGCACTGGACGGCGTCGCTCGGCGCCTCACACGGCAACCCGCTGCTGATGATGGTGTTCGTTCTGCTGCTGTTTCCGAAGCTGGCACTCGGCCTCTCCGGCTTCGAGACCGGCGTCGCCGTCATGCCGCTCGTCCGCGGCGATGCAGATGACACGCCCCAGCGTCCGGCCGGCCGGATCCGCAATACCAGCAAGCTGCTCACGACCGCCGCCGTCATCATGAGCATTGCGCTCGTCAGCAGCAGCCTGGTCACGACCCTGCTGATCCCGGCTGAGCTGTTTCAGCCGGGCGGTGCCGCCTACGGCCGCGCCCTCGCATATCTGGCCCATCAGCATCTCGGGCCGCTGTTCGGCACGCTCTACGACGTCAGCACGGTGGCGATTCTGTGGTTCGCCGGTGCATCGGCCATGGTCGGGCTGCTGAACCTCGTGCCGCGCTATCTGCCGCGATACGGCATGGCGCCGGAATGGGCGAAAGCCAACCGGCCGCTGGTGGTGATATTCACGGCGATCGCATTTCTGGTCACGATCTACTTCAAGGCGGGCGTGAGCGTGCAGGGCGGCGCGTACGCGACCGGCGTGCTGGTCCTGATGGGATCGGCGGCACTGGCGGTCACGCTGGCCAGTTGGCGCGAGAACCGGCCGTGGACCGGCTACATGATTCTGACGCTCATCTTCCTCTACACGACGGCCGTCAACATCGTCGAGCGTCCGGACGGTCTGCAGATCGCGTCGTTCTTCATCGTGACGATCATCGTGACCTCGCTCATCTCGCGCGTGATGCGCTCGACCGAGCTCCGGGTCCAGGGGATTGACGCGGACCAGGCGGCGAAGGCCTTTCTGCTGGAGGCGGCCGGGGCCCCGCTTCGGATCATCGCGAACCGGCCCGACACGGGCGAGCCTGCCGAATACGAGCAGAAGCTCCGGGAGGCGCGTGACTCGCACCACCTCCTGCCCGAAGAACGCGTGCTGTTCATCGAGGTCAGGCCCGGCGACGTGTCGGAGTTCGCCGACCGGCTGGACGTCAAAGGCGTGGACGTCGGCGGCCACCATGTGCTGCGGTGCGTCAGCCCCGCGATACCCAACGCCATCGCCGCAATCCTTCTGCACGCCCGCGACGCCACCGGCAAGATTCCTCACGCCTACTTCGGCTGGACCGAAGGCAACCCGATCGTGTACCTGCTGAAGTTTCTCGCCTTCGGAGAGGGGGACACGGCGCCAGTCACGCGCGAGGTGCTGCGGCAGGCGGAACCCGATCCCATGAAGCGTCCGAGGATCCACGTCGGGTAGGCGCCGGATGCCGCTGGATCATTCGACCAGCGACACGGCGCACTGATCGACCCCGTGGCCTTTGACCGCCATCACTTCGAACACCAGCCGGTCGTACCGTACCAGATCGCCGACCTTCGGCGTGCGGCCGAGCAGGGTGAGCACCAGCCCGCTCACGCTGTCGACCTCCTCGTGCTCGAGATCCAGATCGAACTGCTGCCCCACTTCGTCGACGCGCATGGTGCCGGGCACCCGCAGCCGCCCGTTCGGGTCGCGGTAGAACGGCGGGGCATCGGTGGGGTTCTCGGCAATCTCGCCGACGACCTCCTCGAACAGGTCCTCGAGCGTCACGATGCCGGCTGTGCCCCCGTGCTCGTCGAGCACGACGACCATCTGCGTCCGCTCGCGCCGCATGACGTCCAGCAGGTCGTCGAGCTCCGCGGTCTCGGGCATCAGCGGCAGCGGGCGGGCATGGGCGAGCGCGATCGTCTCGTTGTTGAGCAGCAGCCGGAGGAGGTCCTTGATGTGGATCATGCCGGCGATCTGGTCGAGATCGCGCTCGTAGATCGGATAGCGGGTGTGCGGCGCCCGGCCGAGGATCTCGCGGATCTCGTCGGGGCCGCTGCCGAGCGGGATGCCGGTAATCCTGACCCGGGGCACCATCACCTGGTCGGCGGTGAGGTCGCCGAACTCGAAAAGCTCCTGGAGCATCCGGCTCGAGTCGGTTCGCAGCGCGCCAAGCTCCTCGCTCTCCTGCACGATCAACTGCAGTTCCTCGGGCGTGTAATACCGCTCGGAATGGGGCACCTGCCGCCGGATACCCAGCAGCCGGAGCGTCAGGTTGCCGAGACCGTTCAGGCCGATCACGAACGGATACAGCAGGTTCTTCGTCCACAGCATCGGCGGGGTGATCCACAGCGCCAGCGTTTCGGCGCGCTGGAGAGCGAGCGACTTCGGCACCATCTCGCCCACGACGATGTGGAAGTAGGTGAGGATGGCGATCGCCAGGACGCTCGCGAAGGTGTGCGAGGCCAGAAAGGTCGGGCCCGCCACGGCGCCGAGGTGATGGTTGATGCCGTCCGCGAGCACGTGCTCGCCGTACATGCCCAGGCCGAGGCTGGCGACGGTAATCCCCAGCTGCGCGGTGGCGATGTACCGGTCCTGCTTCTGCGGATCGCGCAGGACGGCCTGGACCGCGCGCGCCAGCGCGTTGCCGTCGGCGGCGCGCTTGTCGATCGACGCCTTCGGCGCCCCGACGATGGCGAACTCGGCGGCGACGAAGAGGCCGTTCAGCAGGATCAGCACGGTGATGACGATCAGCGCGGTCATCGGCGCCGCTCCGGCGCGCGCAACCGGCGCCGCGCACCCTTGAACTCGTCGGCCACGTCGCCGAGCAGCTCGCCGACGACGTCCTCGAGCGTGACCAGGCCTTCGACCGTTCCCGACGGCCCGGCGACGAACGCCTGGTGGGTTCGCTGCTCGCGCAGGAAGGCGAGCAGCCGGTCGGCGGGCATCTGCGGGGGAACCCGGACGAGAGGCCGCAGGAGCGCGCTCGTGTTCTGGGGAGTCTCGCCGACGAATGCCGTGACGACGTCCTTGGTGTGCAGCACGCCGATGAGGTTCTCGGGCGCCCCGTCGTATACGGGCAGGCGGCTGTACGGGCTCGCCCCGACGATCCGGAGCACCTCCGGGAACGGCGTGGCGGCATCAACCGATGCCAGGCGCTCGCGCGGCACCATCAGTTGCGAGGCCGTCCGCAGCCCGAGGCGCAGCGCGCGGTGGAGCCGCACCTGTTCCTCCGGTTCGAGCAGGCCGCCATCGCGGCTTTCCGCAATCAGCAGCTCGATCTCTTCTGGTGAGTGAACGTGGCGATGGCCGGTGGCGGGCACGCCGAGCGCGCGAAGCAGCAGCACCCCGCTGCCGTTGAGGACAGAGATCGACCAGCTGAAGACCCACTGCGACCAGCGCATGGGGAGGACGGTGAAGAGCGCCGTGCGCGTCGGATCCTGGAGCGCGATCGATTTCGGCACCAGCTCACCGAGGATCACCGCCAGCACGGTGAGCACGAGCAGCACGAGGATCCCGGCGGAGGATCTGGCGGTCTCGCCGTCCAGGCCGCCGAGCGTGACAAACAGCGGGGCAACCACGGGGGCCAGGGTGGCCTGCCCGTAGGCGCCGAGGATCAGGCTGGATAGCGTGATGCCGATCTGCGAGACGGCGATGTACCGGTCGAGCTCGGCGGGGTCCTCCACGATGGGCAGGAGCCGGGCCGCGAGCGCGTTACCGTCCTCTGCGAGCCGCCTGAGCTTGCTGCGCCGGACCCCCACGGCCGCGAATTCGGCCCCCACGTACAGCGCGGTCAGCAGAATCAGCAGGACGATGACCGCCCATGCCAGCAACATTCATAGAGAGTTTACTCCGCCCTCAACGCCACCACCGGATCGACACGGGTCGCCCGGCGGCCGGGCAGATAGCTCGCCAGTAGCGCGACCGAGCCGAGGACCGCAGCGACGCCGGCGAAGGTCAGGGGATCGAGCGGCCGGACCTCGAAGAGGAGGTCGGCCATCAAACGCGTCAGCCAGGCGGCGCCGGCCGCGCCAATGACGATGCCGGCCAGGGCGAGTCTGGCGGCCTGCCCGACGATCATTCGAAGCACATCCGACCGCTGCGCGCCGAGGGCCAGCCTGATACCGATTTCCCGTGTACGCTGGGTGACGCTGTAGGCGATGACGCCGTAGATGCCAACGGCCGCCAGCAGCATCGCCGCGGCCGCGAAGATTCCGAGCAGCATCATCAGGAGCCGGCGCTGCGCCACCGAGCGCGACACCACTTCATCCATCGTCTTGACGTCGGCGAGCGCGAGCTCGGGGTCCTGATCACGGAGGATGCCGCGAATCGCCGAGACCGCGGCAGGCGGCTCGGCGGCGGTGCGGACGGTCAGCGTCATGGACGACGAGGCGTCGCGCGCGTGCGGCCAGTAGGTCATGCTCCGCGCCTCGGTGTCGAGCCCCGCGTGGCGCACGTCGCCGACGACGCCGATGATCTCGTCCTGGCGGTTGTCGG
Source organism: Vicinamibacterales bacterium (assembly GCA_035250005.1). GTDB lineage: Bacteria > Acidobacteriota > Vicinamibacteria > Vicinamibacterales > 2-12-FULL-66-21 > JACDCA01. The sequence goes on from DATFFM010000151.1 coordinate 21,004, forward strand.
TCCAGCTGACCTTGATGCGTTTGCCGATCGGGTCCTCGTTCGGCCAGTGGTGCCGCGCGAGCGCCTCGTTGACGATGATCCTGTTCTGCGCATCGGCCGGCTGCCCCGGGTCGAACAGCCGGCCGCGCACGAGCGGGATCCCCATCGCCTTGAAGTACTGATTCGCGATGATCCTGACGTCGGTCACGGGCTCCTGCCCGGCCGGTGGGACCGGCTGGCCGACCACCTCGTAACGGGTGGCTGATCCGAGCCCGGTCAGCGGCAGAAACGTGACGGCGCCCGAAGACTGGACGCCGGGGATCCGGTCGATCCGTTCGAACAGCCGGTCGAAGAACTGGATGCGCTGGACCGGCTGCCGGTAGCGTGACTGCGGCAGTGAGACGCGCATGGTCACCGTGCGCTCCGTGTCGAAGCCGGCGTCGACGTCCATGAGCCGAACGAAGCTGCGGACGAGGAGCCCGGCACCGACGAGCAGCACGAGCGCGAGCGCGATCTCGACGACAACGAACACCGACCGTGTGCGCTTTCCACGGCCCGCGCTTCCCGTCCGCCCGCCTTCCTTCAGGGCGTCGGTCAGCCTGGCACCTGCTGCGCTGAACGCGGGGACCAGGCCAAAGATCAGGCCGGCGAGCAGCGAGGCCGCGACGGTGAACCCGAGAACCGGACCATCGATCCCCACCTGCTCGAGCCGTGGCACCGGGAGCCGGTCGGCCACGAACGCGCGCAGCAGCTGCAGGCTCCACCAGGCGAGCGCCAGACCGGTCGCGCCGCCCGCCACCGCCAGAACCAGGCTCTCGGCGAGCAGTTGACGGACGATCCGGCCGCGCCCGGCGCCAAGAGCCGCACGGACGGCAAGCTCGCGCTGGCGCGACGTGGCCCGCGCAAGCAGGAGGTTCGCCACGTTGGCGCACGCGATCAGCAGCACGAACGCGACCGCGCCCAGCATCAACAGGAGCGCCGGACGGATGTCGCCGGTCAGCTGATCGCGGAGCGGCACGACGCGGGCGGTCCAGCCGGTATTGAAATTGGGGAACAGTGTCGTCAGCTCGCCGGCGACTCGCGTCATATCCCGTTGCGCCTGCTCGGCGGTGACGCCGGGCTCGAGCTTCGCGACGGTCATCAGCCATCGCCCACGCGGCGTTCGCGCCTCGGCCGGGAAGCCCACCGGCGCCCACAGGTCCACCGTCTTGTCGAGAAACGAGAACCCCGGCGGCATGACGCCGACCACGGAGTGGACCTCCCCCTCGAGCGTCAGGCCGCGCGTCAGGACGGCCGGATCGGAGTTCAGCCGCGATCGCCACAGCCGATCGCTGATCACCACGACCTGGCTTCGCGGGCGGTCCTCTTCGGGTGTGAAGATGCGCCCCATCGCCGGCTGCACGCCGACGATCGGGAAGAAGGAGGCAGTCACATACTGAAACGGGATCTCGACCGGATCGCCGTGGCCGGTGAGCGTCAGGTTGAAGGTCAGGCCGACCGCCGCGATGTCTTCGAACACCTGGTTCATCTCTCGCCAGTGGATGAAGTTCCCCGGCGAGACGACGTTGTTCTTGCGGTCACGCGGGATGTTGTGCTCCCAGACCACGACCAGGCGCTCGGGCTCGCCGTACGGCAGCCGCTCGAGCAGCAGGGTGTTGACGACGCTGAAGATCGCGCTGTTCGCGCCGATGCCGATCGCCAGCGCCGCCACGGCGACGGCGGTGAAGCCGGGCGCCCCGAGCAGCAGCCGGACGCCGTGGCGCAAGTCGCTCAGAAGGGTCCTCATCCCGGCTCACTTGCTCAGGACGCCAATCGCCCACGCGGCCTGGCGTCGTACGGCCGGTTCCGGATCCTTCAACGCGGGCAGCAAACCCTCGATCGCGCGGCTGTCACCGATGGCCCCAAGGGCCCATGCGGCCTGCTCGCGCACGGACCGTTCGGGATCGCGCACCGCCGAGAGCAGCTGATCGACCGCCCGCCGATCGTCGACGGCCCCCGCCGCCCACGCCGACTGCCGCCGGACGCGCGCGTCCGCATCTTTCAGGCCGAGGATCAGTGCGGGCACCGCCGCCCGGTCATCGAGGGCGCCGAGCGCCCAGGCCGCCTGCTCACGGACGGCCGGTTCCGCATCCTTCATGACCGGTATCAGCGGTTCGACGGCGCGGGCGTCGTCCAGCGCGCCGAGCGCCCAGGCGGCATTGCGGCGTGCGATCCAGGCGGAGTGCCGCAGCGCCTTGACCAGCGGATCGAATGCCCGGCTGCCAATGGCCACGAGCGCGGAGGCGGCCTGTTCGCCTGGCGTCGTCCGATTCTCGGGATTCCAGCGCCACCAGTTCTGGCCGCACACGGAGCGTTCGAGCGGCGCCGCGTCGGGGAGCAGCGCGATCAGCGCCTCGATCGCGGCGGCGGCGTTGTCGCCGCGCTCGCGGAGATCGCAGGCTGCGCGAGCCCGGACGGCCGGGTCCGACGCCGTCAGCTGCCCGGAGAGCTGCTGAATCGTGTGCTGCGGTCTGAGCGCCGTGTCTTCGGTCGTGGCGAGTGAAAACCGCGGCGACGACCCTGGCAGCGGCGGATAAACAGCGACCGCGACCGCCCCGAGAAGCAACGCGCTCGTTCGTGAAAGGATCCGGAAGAACACGGCCAGCGGAGTCATGCGCCTTCTCCTGCTAGAAAAATAGCACCAAACGGAACGCTGAAGTCTGAACGCTGAACGCTGAAAGGATCTGCCGTCTTTAGTTCAGCCTTCAGCGTTCAGCCTTCAGCGTTCAGCGTTTCATCGTGCGAGCTGCCCAAGGGCAAAGGCGGCCTGCTGACGGACTTCCGCGCTCGCGTCTTTCAGCGCGGCGGTCAGCGCGTCGATCGCCCGCGGCTCGCGGATCTGCCCCAGGGCGAAGGCCGCCTGGCCGCGGACCTCGGGATCCGTGTCCTTCAGCGCGGTGATCAGGGCGTCCACCGCCGATCGGGCGCGCAGCTGCCCGAGAGCGAAGACGGCCTGCTCGCGGACGTTTTCCGCGGGATCCTTGATCACGGCCACGAGCGGCGCGACCGCGCGCTCGTCGCGGAGCTGTCCGAGCGCGAACGCGGCCTGCTCGCGCACGCTGGGGTTCTCGTCACGCAACCCGCCAATCAGCGGATCGACCGCCGATGGATCGCGCAGCTGGCCGAGCGCGAACGCCGCCTGTTCGCGCACGCCCGGCGCGGCATCCTTCAGCGCGCCGGCGAGTGCAGGCGTTGCGCGCTTGTCACGCAGCTGACCGAGACCGAACGCCGCGTTCTCGCGCACGTCGGGCGACGCGTCCTTCAGCGCCTGCACGAGCGGTTCGAAGATGCCGGGGTCACGCATCTGGACCAGGGCGTGCATCGCCGATTCGCGCACTTCCTTGTCGGTATCCTTCAGCGCTTCGGTCAGCGCCGCCACGACTTTCGGATCCGCCTTCGACTTCTGACCAACAGGGTTCGGATTGGGATTCGGATTCGGATTTGGATTCTGCGAGAGGGCGCTGCCGACCGCGTTCCTGACGTTGTGGAACATCGACTGCACGGCACCCTGCACGACCCCCTGCGTGGCGCCCTGAATGACCCCCTGCGTGGCGCCCTGAATCGCACCCTGAGTGGCCCCTTGGATCGCGCCCTGCTTCCCTCCCTGGCTCACACCCCGTGGGGCGGTCTGAGCGGGCGCGGTCACGACCCGTGGCTGTTGCACCGGGATCGGCGGCACGACCGCGGCTTCCGCGTACGCCCACGTCTGCAGCGACGCGAGCGGCACGATCGTGACGAGGGCAATGGCGGCGGCGGTGGCGGTGCGCATGCGGGACACGCCGGTTCGTGGCACGGACGGATCGAGAATCGACATGAGTCTTCCTTCCAGTTGTGAGCGATGAGCCATGGCGAGACTTGCCGCGGCCAGGGTCCCCGAGAAACGGCCCGAGCCCAGGGCGCGGGCGATCTCGAGCAGCTGGTCTGCGTAGTCAGGCCCGGCGGTTCCATGGGCCAGCACGAGGTCGTCACAAGCGCGCTCGCGCTCGGCGCGCAGCCGTCGCGCCGCAATCCAGGCCAGCGGGTTCATCCAATAGAGCGCGCAGGCGGCCTGCGCAATCATGTGCGTGAGGCAATCGGCGCGGCGCACATGAGCGAGCTCGTGCAGCAGGACGACGCGAAGGCGATCCTGCGGCCAGCGGTCCGCCTCGGCCGGCATCAGGACCGATGGGCGGAAGACCCCCCAGGCCATCGGCATCGCCCCCCGGCCGCTGCGGAACGTCACTCGGGTGATCCCGAGCTGAGCCGCAATCCGGCGTGCAAGCGCCAGCCAGGCCGCATCCGTGACGACCTGCGTCCGCCGCGCCATCCCGTGCACGGCGAGGATCCCCAGCGCAAGCCTGCCGAGAATCAGCAGGGTCCCGGCGAGCCAGGTGATGCCGAACAGCGCGCTCCAGGAGATCGTCGACAACCAGGATGCGGCAAGCCCAAAGACCGACGCGGCCTCAGGGCGGGATGCGGGAGACGGAACCTCGGACGCGGGTTGTTCGGGGCCGGACCCGGGATGCGGAACGGGAGAGGCGTTCTGCGAGGCCGGCACCTGCGCGGCCGAATCTCCGCAGGGCCGGTCGCGCACCGCGCCTGCATCCTGCACCGCACATCCGCCATCCCGCAGAGTCACGACCGGTACCTGCCAGCGCGGGAGGGCGAGCGACAGCAGCGGGAGGGTCAGGGTCGCGAGCAGTGCGCAGGTCCAGACGAGATGTCGAGACGCCGCGCTGCTGTTGCGGAGAAGGGCGGTCACGATTGCCGCCGCTGCCAGCAGCAGGGTCGCTTTTGCCACCGCATCGGCGAACGGCAGCCAGTCGGACGGGCTCTGAAGAAGGTCGAAAAACTGCATCGTCATGCTCCGGTGTTCCGTGCCTTGTCGATCATCCGCGCGAGCCGGTCCAGCTCCGCATCGGAAAACCGTGTCCTGGGGTCGTCGAGCAGCGCCGAGATCGCCTGCGACGCCGAGCCGTCGAAGAACGTCTTGAGCATGTGCCGCATCGCGGATTTCTTGGCGTTGTCGCGGGCCACGGTCGGCAGATAGACGTAGCGCGGGCCGTCCTGCTCGTGGCGCACGTGGCCCTTGTCTTCGAGAATGCGCAGCATGGCCCTGACGGCGGAGTAGCTCGGCGGATCGGGCAGGGCCAGCTGGACTTCGGCCGCGGTGGCGCGGCCGTGCGAGTAGAGAATATCGATGATTTGCCGCTCGCGCCGGCTGAGGTCGAGGTGCGGTTTCTGACTCACGATTGCCTCACGAACCCTTAGACGGAGGGCCCGCCCAAAAGGTGCTATGAAAATAGCACAAAGGTAAAAATTTAGCATCCAGGGGACGCGGGAGTCCGCACCAGCTCTTCCGCCAGCCGGGCGTGATCCCCCGCGGCGCTTCCTGTCATACCATCGAGGAATGATTCGCGCGATTATTGCCCTGACGCTGGTGCTGCTGACCGGATACTCCGGACAAACCCCGCACAAGCTGCACCTCGACCAGATCAAATTGCCCCCCGGCTTCGGCATCGAGCTCTACGCGACGGGGGTGAGGAACGCCCGGCAGATGGCGCTCGGCGACAAAGGGACCCTGTTCGTCGGGAGCCGCAGTGCGCGGAGCGTGTACGCGGTGGTCGACAGGGACGGCGACAAGAAGGGGGAACAGGTCTACCGGATCGCCACCGGCCTCGCCTCCCCGAGCGGCATCACGTTCCGCGACGGCGCGCTCTACGTCGCCGAGATCTCGCGCGTGATCCGGTTCGACGGCATTGAATCCAAGCTCGAATCCCCGCCGGAACCCGTGGTCGTCAATGGCACGCTGCCCACCGCGACGTCTCACGGCTGGAAGTATCTCGGTTTCGGGCCCGACGGGATGCTCTACGTGCCCGTCGGTGCGCCGTGCAACGTGTGCGACCGCACAGGGGAAGACGAACGGTTCGGGACCATCACCCGCATGAAACCGGACGGCACCGGGCAGGAGATCTTCGCGCGGGGTATCCGCAATACGGTCGGTTTCGACTGGCATCCGCGGACGGGCGAGCTGTGGCTGACCGAGAACGGGCGCGACAACATGGGCGACGACGTCCCGCCCGACGAGCTGCTTCGAGCGCACAAACCGGGCCTCCACTTCGGGTTCCCCTTCTGCCACGGCGGCGACACGCCTGACCCCGAGTTCGGTGCGAAACGCCCGTGCAGCGACGTCGAACCGCCGGCGATGAAACTCGGCGCGCACGTCGCGGCGATCGGGATGAAGTTCTATACCGGGCGCATGTTTCCGGAGGAGTACCGCAACCAGATCTTCATCGCCGAACATGGCTCCTGGAACCGCTCGCAACCCCAGGGCTATCGCATCATGCTGGTCAAGCTCGATGGCAACAAGCCGGTGAGTTACACGCCGTTCGCCGAGGGCTGGCTGCGGGGTGCTCGCCCGTCGCGGGGTTCGATGACGCTGGGGGACGCGTGGGGCCGGCCCGCCGACGTGCTCGTGATGCCCGACGGCTCGCTGCTGATCGCAGACGACGAGGCCGACGTGATCTATCGCGTGACGTACAAGGGGTAGCCCCGGTTCCCTGTCGCATGATCTCCACATGAACCGGTCTCTCGTGTTGCTGCTGTCTGTCATCGTGTCGGCGTGTTCGAACGGCGAGCCTCGAACGCCTCCCGGGCCCGGCCCGGTCACCCTGGCGATCGTGAATGCCCGCGTGTGGACGGGCGATCAGGCGAACCCCTGGGCAGAAGCGCTTGCGGCGAGCGGCGAGCAGATCGTGGCGGTCGGAAGCAACGACAGCGTCAGACGCCTCGCGGCGGGCGTGGAACCGGTCGATGCCGGGGGGCGTCTGGTCGTGCCGGGATTCATCGACACACACGTGCACTTTCTCGAGGGCGGTTCGCGCCTGGCGTCGGTTCAGCTTCGCGATGCCAGGACGCGCGAGGAGTTCGTGCGCCGCATCATCGCGTTCGCCGCCAGCGTTCCGGGTGGCACGTGGATCATGGGCGGCGACTGGGACCATAGCCTCTGGGGCGGCGAACTGCCGGCGCGCGACTGGATCGACGCGGCCACGCCCGACCACCCGGTCTGGATCAATCGGCTGGACGGACACATGGCGCTGGCGAACACGGCGGCCTTGAAGGCCGCCGGTGTCACCCGCGCCACGGCCGACGTGGCCGGCGGCGAGATCGTTCGCGGCCCTGGCGGCGAGCCGACCGGTCTGCTGAAGGACAACGCGATGGCGCTCGTCGACAAGGCGGTGCCTCCGCTCTCGAATGACATGCGCGACCGCGCCCTGTCGGCGGCGATGCAGTACGTCGCGGAGCGTGGCGTGACCACCGTCCACAACATGGGCGGGTGGGACGATCTGGCGACGTTCGCGCGCGCGCGCGCGGCAAGGTCCTTGACGGCGCGCATCTACAGCGTGGTCCCGCTCGCGGACTGGCAGCGCCTCGAGGCCGTCGTGGCGCGCAAGGAATACGGAGGGGCCGACGGCCGCGGCGATGAGTGGCTGCGCGTGGGCGGATTGAAAGGATTCGTCGACGGGTCGCTCGGGTCGCACACGGCCGCGTTTCATCAGCCATTCGACGATGCGCCGAAGGACCGGGGCCTGCTCGTCAACACGCCGGAGGATCTGTACCGCTGGATCTCGGGTGCCGACAAGGCCGGTCTGCACGTGATGGTCCATGCGATCGGCGATCGCGCCAACGGACTCCTGCTGGACATTTTCGAGCGAGTCGCCGGCGAGAACGGCGCGCGGGACCGGCGGTTCCGGATCGAGCATGCCCAGCATCTCGCCCCCGCCGACATCCCCCGCTTCGCGAAGCTCGGCGTGATCGCCAGCATGCAGCCGTATCACGCCATAGACGACGGGCGCTGGGCGGAGAAGTACATCGGCGGCCGGATCAGGACGACCTACGCCTTTCGCGCGCTGCTGGATGCGGGCGCCACGCTCGCGTTTGGCAGCGACTGGTACGTCGCGCCGCCCACGCCGCTGGAGGGGATCTATGCCGCGGCGACCCGCCGAACGCTGGACGACCGCCATCCGGCCGGCTGGGTCCCCGAGCAGAAGATCTCGGTCGAGGAAGCCTTGCGGGCCTACACCGCCGGCGCGGCGCACGCCTCGTTCGACGAAGCGCGAAAGGGGATGCTGACGGCGGGACGGCTGGCCGATCTCGTGATCCTGGATCGGAACATCTTCGAGATCCCGCCGGAGCAGATCCGCGATGCCCGCGTGGCGATGACCTTCGTAGGAGGGCGCAAAGTGTTCGACCGGACGCAGCCCTGAAAACCCGCTCGGGCGCCGCGGTTCCGGTCCACGCCTCGCTCTCAGGCCTGCGCTCTAAACCTTTCGTACGACTGTCGCGGCCCCAAGACCCAGCGCCAGCGCCCCGATCACTGCAGCCGTCGCACGTGGGTGCAGCGCGGCGCGCGTATAGAGACTGCTTTCGCGCGTATGCCCTTCCCAGTTTCGCCCGCGCTCGCCACCATCCGCCGGCAGCGGTTCGTAGAGGTTGTCTGGGCGTCCGTTGACCGGCTTGTCCGTTGCCTGAGATTCGAACGTCCAGCGCTCCATGTAGAGATCAGCCAGACGTGGCGCGAAGCGGGCGGCACTCAGCTTGGCTCCGGATCCTCCCGCGATCACTTCCCGAAGTGGGTGCACCGCGGCGTGCAGGATCACCTCGGCCACGACCTCTGGCGCATACACGGGCGGTACGGGCTGGGGTTCCACGCCGAGGTAGGTGCGCGCTTTTTCAAAAAACGGCGTGTCGACGCTCGCGGGTTTCACGAGCGTCACCGAGATCGGGAGGCCCTCTTCCTCGAGCTCCATTCGGAGCGCATCGGTGAACGCCTTGAGCGCATGTTTGGCCGCACAGTACCCACCCTGTAACGGGATCGCCCGATCCGACAACGCACTGCCGACGTTGACCAGGGCGCCGCCGCGGTGGCGGAGGTGTCGCACGGCGGCGCGCGACCCGTACACCTGACCCCAGTAATTGACATCCATCTGCCGCCGCATGTCTTCGATTGTCAGCTCGGTGATTCGGCCGTAGATCGACACAGCGGCGTTGTTGACCCACGTGTCGATGCGACCGAACTCGCGGACGGCGGCGTCGGCGACCGCGTCGACCTGCCGGGCATCCGCGACATCGGCGACGGCGAACGCCGCACGACCGCCGGTGCGCCGGATGGCTTCCGCGGCATCGTGAAGCTCCTTCTCGTTGCGGGCGGCGAGCACGACACAGGCGCCGCCCCGAGCTGCCTGCCGGGCGGTCACCCGCCCGATGCCGCTCGAGGCGCCGGTGATCACCATGACTTGTTCGCTGAGTGGTTTGAGCGTGATCTTCATGTTGGGTTTCTCCATCTTTGGCACCACGGCATCGTGCCCGCGGGCAGAGCCATCAGTGTCGAACACTGTCGAATAGCGCGCTCATGCGGTCTGTCATTCCGGCCGTCAACGATTCGAGCGGCGGCTGCTTCAGCACCCGGAGTGTACCGCGCTTGTGAATCGCTTCGACGTGGGACGAACCGGAGCTGTCGCGCCAGAACCGGAGGGTGGCCGTCGCCCCGGCCAGCCGGAGATCGTGCACGACGAGCTCCGGGAGCCAGGTGGGAAGAACCGGGTCGACAACCAGCGTTTCGAGTGCTGCAACCGGCTGGAAACCGAGAATGGTGTGGATCAGAAGCGGGAAGGCGCTGGCATTCCACAGCTGCGGCGTGTTGGCGCGCGGATACGCGCCGGGAGCGCCCGTCTCACTGCGAGGATAGCCGCCAATACATTCCGGAACGCGGAATTCCGGGTACAGCTCCGCCAGGTCGAAGAGCGCCTGGGCCAGTTCCAACGCGCGTGTGTCGAAGCCGAAGCGGCGAAGACCGAATGCGATCGTCGCCTGTTCGACGGCCCAGACCGTTCCCAGGTGATAACTCAACGGGTTGTAGGCGCGATGGCTGGACGACAGCGTGCGGATCCCCCAGCCGCTGAACATGTCCGGCGCAAACATCCGGCCGACGACGCGTGGAAGATGTTCGTCGCTGATGATGCCGCACGCCAGGCAGTGCCCTACATTCGACGTCACCGCGGCGACCGGCCGCTTCTCCGGATCGCGCGCCAGGACGATCGAGCCTTGCTTCTCGTCCCACCAGTCCTGATTGAACCGCTGCTTGAGGTCTGAAGCGCTCCGCCAGAGCGCTGTCGCGTCGCCGTACTCTCCGAGGGCGCCGCTGAGGAATGCCATCGCTTGCTGCGCCGCGAACCAGTAGCCCTGCAACTCGCAGGTCCCGATCGGTGATGGAACGGGCGCCCCATCGTCGTACACGATGGCATCCCCGCTGTCCTTCCACCCCTGATTTTTCGTGCCTTTGGTCGAACGTGTCTGATATTCGAGATATCCGTCCCGGTCCTTGTCACCGTCTGTGCGCGCCCAGTCGAGAATGCGGCGCGCCACATCCCAGTGTCGATGGATGGACTTCTTGTCTCCAGTCCAGGAGTAGAGGTGGGCGAGCGAGATCACGAACATCAATGGACTGGCGAAGTCGGCGTAGTACGCCGAGTACGGATTCAAGTCGAGCAGGGCCAGTGGCCCCCGACGCACCTGATACGGGATGCGTCCGGGCTCCTCGTCCCGCCAGTCGTTCACCCGATCGGTCTGCATCCGGCCGAGCCGCGTCAGACTCGCGTCGAGCGATGATCCGCGATCCAGATAGGCCGCCTGCCACCCCGCGGTGAGCGTGTCGCGGCCAAACAGGGCAGGGTACAGCGGCATCCCGGCCTGCAGCGTCAGCCACTCGTCGCGCTCCCCCTCGGCCAGCGGAAAGGATGCGAAGTCCCGGACGTTTGCGCTGAGGATCCGTTCGGCGAGGCGGTTTGGTGATATCGCGACGCGAGTCAGGCCTTCCCGCCATTCCCGAAGGTGCTGCTCGCGACCGTCGGCGTCATTGAACGCCGTCTCACCATTCATGTCCGAGGGCTCGGTCTGCAGACCTAACACCACGGCTTCCTGTGGTTCGAGTCGGATCCGGGTCTTGATCGTCGATTCGCTCACAGTCCACGGCCCCGGGCCGGCCGGCGTCACGACCGTCCGGTACTTCAGCTGCGGATGCCGGTAGCTGAAATGAACCCGATTGCCGTCAATCGCCCGGTCGACATCCGCCTGCTGCTCGCGTTTGCCTTCGTGCGCTTCCTGAATGTCTGCGAAATCAGCATCGAGAGTCCATGCGACGTCGGCCTCGACGCGATGCGTTGCGTGATTGCTGATCGTCACCGTAATAGCCAACCCGCCGAGACTCAGCGTATGGAGGGCGCGCAGGGACAAAGCCCGATGCGGAATGCCGTCGGCATCCGTTGACGCTTCGTCTCCGGACTGTCCGCTGCCCCCGCCTCCGAACGCCGTCAACTCGGGATAGATGTAGGTGAACGCCAGCACGTGGGGTTCGACGAGCGCAGCCTCGCACGGCCAGGGCGAACGGCCGTTGACCTCCAGCCTCATCGTCCTGAGGAAACGGGCCTCGCGGAAGTAGTAGCCGGACAGCGGCTCGTCCTCTCCGCACTCGCCGCGTGGGTTGACGAGGAGAAGGGACGGCCCCTTCCATGCATAGAGCTGTCCCGGTCGAATGAGAGCAACGGGCACGCCTGTACCTGGGTTCCGGTGAGGGGCGGGCCTTTACTTCTGCCGAGCGGGCCGTCCCGACAATGAGCTCGGCGCATCGAGATGCGCCCCGTCGTCCACGCCGACGCCGAGCCGGTCAACCAGCTCGCCGCCAAGCCACCCCGCGACACTTCCGAGCGCGAGTCCCACGACCTCGAGGAGGAATAGATTCGTGGTCGGTGTTGCGCCGGGGGTGTTTCCGCGCATCAGCCAGACCAGCGCGAAGATCAGGACAACGACGACGTTGGAACCACCGTGGAGGAGCCCGATTCGCTTTGCTCGAGTGCCGGCGGGAATGGCAAACCAGTCAATCAGACCGAACACCGCTGCAAGAAGGCCGCCCACGACACCCGCGGCAATGTTCCAGTACGCCGCGGTGGCGAAGGTCGATGACCCCCGCCACAGGTAGACAGCGTCGAAGACGACCGCCGCAATGAAGAGTCCCAGTGGCAGGACGATCAACATCGGGTGAATCGGATGGCCCAACAGTTTTGCTCTGCTTTCCATAGATGGGTCCTCGCGTTCTATCGCCAATCGACCAGCTGTTTAATCACGGAGACGCCGCTTCATAGCGACTTGAGATACTCAATGAGCTCGCGTTTCTGTTCAGGCGTCAGTTTCAGCTTCAAGTGGTTGTCGTAGTGGTTGACGACCGCCTCGAGCGTCGGGAACCGACCGTCGTGGTAGAAGCCACCCTTGTGAATCTTCTGCGTGTCGAACAAGGCCCGCAGCGGGGTTGTGACATAGCGCCGGTCGGGCCCGCGGTCGGCCTGGAAACTGTCGATGCCGATTTCGTCGGCCGTGTGCAGGTTGTAGCCGGGCTCGGTGAAGATCGGCGGGACGTGGCAGGTCGAGCACTTGGCGGTCCCGTTGAACACCACCTCCCCTCGTTTAGCGGCCGCGGCGTCGAAACTTCCGGGCGGCGCCTTCGGCGTCGGCATCGCGAGTTGATAGAAATGCAACGCCGGCAACTTGGCCGTGATCAAATCCGTCGCGTCACGCTTGTGCCCCCAGCCGGCCTTCGCCGCAACCGGGTATTGTTTGGCATTCTCCAGCCGCGAATCGATGAAGGTGCCCTTGCCATACATCTGGGTGTTGGCAACATACGCATTCCAATAGGTCACCGTGCCCCATCCGCCGGTCCACGTGTGCTGGTTGACGCCGGCCAGGCCAAACGCGGACGGCATCATCGTCGCGGCGCTCTTGCCATCCGCACGCTTGGCCTTTCCGTCCATGTTCAGTTCCGCATCATACCGACCCGGTCCCCAGCTGTTCAGCACGGCCTTGACCGTCGCCACGTCCACGCCGAGCAGATCGCTGAATGGCTGGAGATTCGGCGCCGTCGCCACGATTGCCCCGATGTTCAGATCGCGATTTCCCCACCCGTCGAGGCGTTTACCGATCCCCGGCGCGAAAGAATCGTCCACCGTCGAATGGCACAGCGCGCACTGGATACCCATGGATTTGGCTGACCCATCCGGATTGAGGAACGCGGTGACACCGACGACTGCGTTGGCTTTCAAAAGCGCGACCGTCGACGCGGGATCGTTCATGTCGACCTTGCCCGCTTTGATTGATGCGACCAAGTCGGCCGGTAGTGCCTCGGCATCCACCTTCAATCCCAGGCTGAGCGCCATCTTGGGGCTCACACCTGGCCCGACCCCACCCAGCTTCTGACCAACGATGGCCTGGTGCAGCCCCAGCTTGCCGCCCCAGAAATCCTCCGAGCCGAAGGTGTCGAAACGAAAGATACGGCGACCTTCCTCGAGCATGCGCTGCGCGTTCTGATCGATGGTCGCGTCGAAGCCGGTCGCAGCGGGTGGCGCCTGAGCCGCAGGCGACGCTTGACGAAGCGCCACTGTCCCGACGATGACGAAGGCTCCACCAACCAGCAGGAACTTCAGGTGACGTGGCATGAGACCTCCTTGATGCGGGGGCCGTTGAGATCATCGATCGGCAAGTGCGGGGCCGCGATGCTGACCGACTGGGTGACATCGGCCCTGTCCCTGCTGAGTTAAGCAAGATGGACAAGCCGCAATTTGCTTATCCAAGCAAATTGAACGCCGCCCGGTTTCGGTGGAAGCGCTGCCGCGTGGCGAGAAATCTGCAAGATCGCCCGCGGTTCGGTGTCGATCGCGACGCTCCTGATTGACCGGTAGCAGGCAAGCACCCAGCGGCGGCAGCCTGGCCGGTAGTGATCCGCTTGCTGTGTTCGATTGCCAGACAACGGCGTCCGGAACTCTGTCCGATGCTCAAAAAGCAGCTTCTTGATTCCAGTCGCGGGCGCATCGTCACTCTCCTCAGACGCGGTGCGTTGACGGCCGACGACATCGCCTCCGAACTGAGGGTGACGAGCAGCGCCATTCGGTCGCAAATCACCGGCATGGAGCGCGACGGTGTCGTGCGTCGGGCTGGTCAGCGTCCAGGCACAACGAGGCCGTCGCACGTCTTCGAACTCACGCCTGAGGTCGAACAACTGTTGTCGAGCGCGTACATCCCGCTGCTCACGCAACTGGTGGCTGTATTCACTGCCGGGCTGCCGGCAGATCAGCTGGAGACGATGCTTCGGCAGGCTGGCAAAAAGCTCGCTGACGAACTGTCGCAGGGAAGGCAACCGGCCGGGAACCTCGCTTCACGCGTGGCGATGGCGAGCGAGATGATGAACGAACACTTGGGCGCCACGACTCAAGTCGAGGGAAATGGCGGATACATCATCCGTGGCTTCGGATGTCCTCTGGCAGCGTTGACTGGCAAACATCATGGAGTGTGTCTGGCAATGGAAAGCCTTGTCGCCGAATTCGTTGGAGTACCCGTTCGTGAATGTTGCAATCGCGCTGAGCGACCACAATGCTGTTTTGAAATCCGCCGTCGCGCACAGACTGAGCGAACCAACGAAAGGCGCTAGAACGCGGCGCTTTCGGGTAGGGGGCTGGGCTGTCGGGCAATACTTCTTGCCTTGCTTGCCGCACGCGCGTCCAGAGTACTCTCAGAACACGTGGCTCAGGGCGAACCCGGTCGCATGGTTCGCCGGCTGGATCCGGTGCTCGATCTGGAGCCGAAGTGCCTGGCGGAACGACGCTGGGCCAAATGGGATGTGGCCATTTCCATACAGCAGGACGGCGGGGTCGCGCCCCTGTCCCGTCCGGTGATCTACACGAATTCCGGCGGCCGCTCGGGAAGATATCGTCGCCTCTCCGCCGAGACTGAACCGCGTGTCGGTGACCCCGGCCGCGTGAAAAGCGCCAACGCCGGCGAGGAGCGCGAAGCGATTTCCCAAATCGTGCGTCACGACCGCACTCACGACTCGCCGGCGCTCGTTGCCGATGAACCCGTGACCACCGACGGTTGTCAGACCCGATCGTCGAAATACCTCGAGAAAGACACCCTTCGGCCTCCCCTCGAATTCAAAGCTGGCGGCATCGGAGAATGGGATGGTGAGCTCTCCCGTCAGGGGCAGTGTCGCGGCGGCAAACCATCCGTCAGCCGCGGACTGGCCGCGGGCGGCTTGATATTCGACGCGGACGGACGGCTGCCGTCCAGATGGGGAAAACGCCCGCAGACTCGTCAGGCGCGCACCTGCTGCGCGGCGGCCCGGAACACTGGAGCTGAAGACGAGCGGCTCCGACAGCGAGAGGCGCAGGGACACGTCGACCTGCGTCAGCGTTCGGAACTGACCGGCGGTCACCGACAAGGCGCCGCCCGGTGTCAGCGGCGCGCGCACGAAGAGATCCTCGAATCGACCCGAGCGATCGAGCAGCCGCCCGTTGCCGCCGATGCTCTGGCTGAGTGCGCGCCACTCGGCGAAGTATGCCAGGCGGCTCCGTCCGATGGGGCCTGCCGAAATCAGTTCTACGCGGCTGGGGAAACCCTTCACCAGGTCCGCCGAGTGCCGCCACTCGAGATCCACCGTGTTCCAGATGGCGAGCGGGATCGTGGAGGAGCGTTCCTCGCTGCCAAAGCGATACCCCGCGGCGACAAATCGAAGCCCTCGCTCGTTCAGCCGCGGCGGAGCTGAATGGCAGTAGGAACAGTCCACCCGGTAGACTCGGGCGAACTGTGGTGTGGCCTCTGAAACAGCAGGGATAGCGCCAAGAACACCAAGAAACAAGGCCATTCGGCGTATTCTTCTTGAAGGCATCGACATGCCTTTAGAATGCTCGAAAGATATATTTTGAGCAATAGAAAAGAACTTTCACCCTACGCGTCCGCTTTGCCGGCAGTCCGTCGATTGAGCTACGCTCGAGGGCTGCACGGGATCGGAAGAAACTGAGGACGCACATGAATATTCTCGAAACGGTTTTGAGCGCACAGAACGGCCACGCAGTCGACCAGCTCGGCAGTCAGTTCGGTTTGAGCCGTGACCAGACATCGGCGGCCGTCGCGGCGCTCGTTCCCGCACTCGCGGCCGGGGTGCAGCGAAACATGTCAACTGAAGGCGGACTTTCGGGATTGATCGGCGCGCTCGCGGCGGGCCGCCATCAGCAGTACCTCGAGAACCCGTCGACCCTTGCCGCTCCCACCACGACCGCCGAGGGCAACGCGATCCTGGGTCACGTGTTCGGCAGCAAGGACGTCAGCCGCCAGGTCGCGACGCGCGCCTCGGAGCAGACAGGGGGTCGATCCCGCCCTTCTGAAGCGGATGCTCCCGCTGGTCGCCGCAATGGTCATGGGCGGCCTGTCGCGCCAGGCCAACGCACCAGGCGCCGGGGCACAGAACCCGACGGCTGCCGGAGCCGGCCTGATCTCGATGCTGTCGCCGATGCTCGATCGCAATCGCGACGGATCGATGATCGACGATGTGCTGGGATCGCTGGGCGGGCTGCTGGGCAGCCGGAAAGCCTGAACGCAGGCGGCACGGCTGCGCATGATACGGATCGTTCCGGCGACTCTCGAAGGCCATGGCGTCCGGCTGGAGCCGCTCGATGCCACCCACGCGCCGCACCTGGCGGAGGCCGCGCGCGACGGCGAGCTCTGGCGGCTGTGGTTTACCGCCGTGCCGGAACCGGCACAGGCAGAAACGTACGTCTCCGCCGCACTTGCCGGTCAGAGGGCCGGGCACATGCTGCCCTGGGCCGTGCGCGAGCTGGCGAGCGGCGACGTCATCGGTTCCACCCGCTACCACGACATCGTCGCCTCGATCGACCGCGTCGAGATCGGGTACACCTGGTATGCGCAGCGGTGGCAGCGCAGCCATGTGAACACCGCCTGCAAGCTCCTGCTCCTGGGGCAGGCGTTCGAGACGATCGGCTGCGGGGTCGTCGGGCTCCGCACCGACAACTTCAACTTTGCGTCGCAACGGGCGATCGAAGCGCTCGGCGCGAAGAAGGACGGCGTGCTCCGGCACCACCAGGCGCGCCGCGACGGTACGGTGCGCGACTCGGTGATGTACAGCATCCTCGCCACCGAGTGGCGTGACGTGAAGCGCCACCTCGAGCTGCGGCTGGCCCGGCATGCTCGTCATGGCGCCGGCGAGGCGTAGTTCGCTGCTAAGGCTGCAGGCTGTCGGCCGCTCGAGGATCGAGGGCGACAGCCTGCATCACCCGCAACGCGAGTTGGAGAAGGCCGGGGGCGTCAAGCAGGAAACACTGCGCATTTCCCACCCGGCCGCCACGATTCTTCGTCTGGGCAAGATAGGTATCCGTGAGCCGGGCAAAAAAACGCGGCGGCCAGTTGCGGTGCGCCGCTTCGCTGGTATCGAACTCCGCCATTTCCCGCCAGACGCGCCTCCCCTCTTCTGCGACCGGCACCTGAAATTTCGCGACCCGCTTCTCCGGGATGTCGACGATGTGCTCGGCGTAGTGAAGAAACGTGACCGTGTCATGGTCGCAGCCGAGCAGCAGGATTTTGCCGCCGAGGTGCACGAATCGATCGAGCGCCGAGTCGTAACCGAAGGCGTAGTCCCACGGCTGCCGCGAGATCAGATGGCCGGCGTGCCTTCCCCATACGACGAAGCGCGCGACGTGCGGATTGACCTGCGAACCGGGATAGGTGCGGAACATCTCGACGAGCGCGCCGTTCTCGCGCTGAGACCGCGCGGTGTAGGGATCGAAGACGGGCAGCTTCTCCAGCACCTCGCGCTCTTTCTCGGCGCTCAGGTTCCCGCGACCCACCTCGTCATAGAAGCTCGGGCAGCTGGCGTACATCATCAGCGTGCCGTCGGGCGTGACCGCATCCTTGAGCGCGAGATGAATCTGGTCGGGCCCACCAGCCACTTCACCAACGGCGCGAACCGAGGCGTGCACCATCAGGGTGTCACCGGGAGAGATCCCGAGTTCACGAAATCCCTTTGTCAGCTTTTCTTTTGAGTACATTGGCCTACTTCACGCTTATACGCCGATTGCCGGCATACAACTGACCGGATGCGGGCTTAAAAATCCCGCAGCGCGGCCGCCGGGTCAACGCGCGTTGCGCGAGAAAGCGAATGATGGGTGGGGAGGCGCGTGTGTTGGGCGATCAATCCGCCCGCGCACGTGCGGAAGGGTGCGGCTCGCGCGAGCCCGCTCGACGCTCACACAGCGGGAGGATCTCCGCGAGCCGCACCGACGCAGGGCGCTGTCACGCCCCGGATTGATCGCCGTAGAAGCCGTAGAAGAAGACTTCTACTCGATGGTGACGGCCCCGGCGGTGAGCGCGGCGGCCGGCAGCGTTGTCGAGTCGATCGCGAGCACCAGGCCGTCCGCTCCCGCGATGACGCTGAACGCCACACCCGGCAGAGGCGGCGCTCCGTTCCCGAAGTCGAGCGAGGCGGTGCCGCTGAAGGACGCGCGCCCGTCGGCCGCGACCGAGCCCTCGCTGACTTTTCCCTCCACCGTGATCTCCTGAGGGACACCCAGCGAGCTCCCCTGCAGCACGGCATGGAACGTTCCCGCCGCCGAGCCGTCAGCCTCGATGAACACGCCGGTGCCCAGCTCCACTCCCTCGAGCGTTACACCGCCCAGTGCCGCCTCGCCGCCGAAAAGGCCTTTTGCGGCGCCGGTGACCGACCGCGCGTCGCTGTCGGCAATGGCGGGGGCCGTCGCGATGGCCAGTCCAAGAAGAATCACACCCACGCAAGTCATTCGTTTCATGGCGTTCCCTGCTTATTTGTGAATCTGAACATTGCCGCCGGCCAACGTGCCCATGGCCGTGTAGCCGTCACTCATGACGATCGAGAACGTGTCGGCATCCTTGCCGGGCTCGAGGTTGTCGCACACGTCAACGTCGAATCCGACACCGGGAGTACCGTTGACGGTAGCCATGCCCAGAATCTGGACGCAATTGTCCGATGTTGGAGTCACGGACGTGACAGCGGTACTCTTGACGGTCCTGCCTAGAAGGCTGTGGTCTTGGTACGTGAGGTTGCCACTCGGCGCCCCGGTCGCGTTCGCCTTCGCGGTGAGGCCGAACGTCCCCTTGTCACCTGTAAGTGTAGTAATCCAGCCGCCCGCCGTGACCTTGGTGCCGGCCGGGCTCGGGGGCACCACGCAGAAGTCCTGGAAGCCGATGAGCGCGGAAGTGTCGAAGGCGAGGAACGGAAACTCGTCGGTCACAAACCATCCGTACCGATTGCCGCCGACGCTCGTACCGATGACGTCGGATGGATCAGTCAGCGTCCAGGTATGTAGCGGAGCGCCGGTTACGGCGTCCTTGATGGTCAGATCGACAAACAGCTGTCCGCCTGGCGCCGGCGGAAGGCCGTAGAACCGATGCTCGAACGTGTACCACCCTTCCACAGAGATCGTAAACGGGTCCCGTCCAGGGTTCTTCGGGAACGAACTACCTCGACCGGCGTTATTGCTGGCGCTGATTACGAACCGAGGACCCGTCCCCGTGGTGTCAGTGTCCGTGTAAAAGCCGGCGTTGAAAACGAAATCCCGCCGGTGAACGCATTGGGGTGTGTTGATTGCTGACGACCAGTCGAATCGAGTGTCGTTAGGGTAGGGCGTTAGATTGAGCGCACTCCCATACGGAGGTGCGATGTCGAGATAGATGTCGACCGTCGTCGTGTACCCGCCGACAGGGAACGTCTCGCTGTAGCCACCCCACCGAGTGAACGCCCCGCCACCGTCTTCAGCGTGAAAGGTCCCGGACTCCGACGGTACCAGGTGTGTCCCTGATGCCACCCTCGTCGTGCTGAACCACCCGCTCGTGTCCGTTTGGAAGTCCTGAAAGAACGCGGCGAAGACGACACTGACGGCTGCCAGCATCAACGCCGCGGCCACCACACACGTTTTCTTCCTCGAGCTCATGCGCTGCTCCTTCGTTCGCGTTGCCGCGTTGTCTGCGGTTGTCGGCGGCCCCGCCCTGCCCCGACACGACGCCTGCGCCCGAGATCAAGATTCATTCCCCTAGTGCATGCGAGGGCAAGCATGAAGCATTGCCGGGCAAGCATAGCGAAACAGCTCGCCAGTTCAGCCGCAACACATGCCCAGTACACCGGCAGCAACTCCTGCGGAGGTTGCGCAGGTGCACGGGCGGCCGCCGCGTTTCGATGCGTCGCCTCGGGGAGCCTGGACTGAAGGGATCGAGAACTCAGCTGACCGACTACTGAGGGCTTTCCAGACGCGGCCCCCAGCAAGACCCCATACTTCCGCGGGCAAGCATGGTAGGCATGAATTGCATGCACGCGCAAGCACGCGTAAGCTGAAGTGGATATGGCGCCAAAGCCACCCAGCCCGCTCGAACCACCGTGGCCCCTGCGCAACCTCGTCCAGCGCAAATGCCGGATCTGTGAATGGGAGGGGGAACGAGTGGAGTTGCCGGGCGCCGACCCCGACTGCCCCTGGTGCCACGGACCGACGGAAGCCCTGCTGATCCTTCCGCTGCCGGGCGGCATCATCGTCTCTGGCGTGCCCCGCGCCAAGAATCCATTCGCGGCCGCCCTCGGCCGGCTCGGAGCGAAAAAGGGTGGCGTGGCCCGCGCGCGCGCGCTCAGCCCGAAGCGCCGGCGCGAGATCGCGCGCAAGGCGGCTCGAGCGCGATGGGCCAAAGCCGGCAAAAAGAAGCGATGACCGGCCTGGACAGCTCCTTACACATCCTGCACAGGACTGCCGGCGAGGCCGGCCCCGCTCCGTGCGACGACGACGAGCCCGGCGATCAGGAGAGTGATGAAGCCGATGTGCAGAGCGACATCAAACCCCGACTGAGGCCCGACGCCGATGGCCATCGTGAAAATGCCGACGAAGGTTCCGAGGAGCGCGAATCCCTGCGCGGACAGCCCCACCGCACGGCTCCAGTAGGGGCGCAGCACACTCACCACGAGGCCGAGCGTGAGCACGCCGGCAATGACTCCTTCCGCGATCGTGGCCTCCCGATGCCGATAGCCTGCGGTCAGGACGCCCGCATGGACGAGCGCCGCGGCTCCGAATGCCATCGCTTCGATGCCCAGGAATGTACGGACGTGGTGCATGGCCTGGCCTCCTCAGCGTCAGATACTTGATACGTATCAACAATTGAATCAGTTCGTCAATGGAGACGCTTGAAACACCTGCCGGGCCGTCCGTAGACTGAGGCATGTCTCGCGAAGCCGTCTCCAGGACCACGTTGGCCGGGCAGGTCTGGCGCCTGATGTTTGATTACTTGATCCGGTCGGCACCTCACCGAACGCGCAGTCTGGCGAAACGGGGTCTGACGCCGAATGACTCGCGGGCGCTGTTCAGCCTTGCGGTTGACGACGGGCGGCCCATGCGGACGCTGGCTGACGCGTGGCAGTGCGACCCGTCAAACGCGACCTGGATCGTCGATCGGCTCGAGAAGCTGGGGCTTGCGCAGCGTCGGGCCGTTCCCGAAGATCGGCGAGTGAAGCTCGTCGTCCTGACCGCCAGGGGCCAGAAGACCAGAGCGGCCCTCTCGAAGGAGTTCCACAACCCGCCGCCTGACCTCGCGGCTCTCGATCGAGACGACCTCGAAACCCTGCACGGCCTGCTGGTGAAGCTGGCGCTGGCCTCGTCGCGCACCGACAGCTCGACTGCCCTGGCCGGCAGCGGCGGACGGCGGCAACCCCGAGCCGGCGGACCGGGTCGGCGGGCGAGCACCGCAATCCGTCGACGACGTCGCGGGGCCCCGTAACCAGGACGGTCGCCGTCCGGCGCCGCTGCAGCAACTCCGACAGCCTTCGTCGAGCGAACGCATACTCCCGATCCCTCGCGCGTCCGGCAGAGACAGTGCGTTGACCGGTAGGGCCGAATATTGACCGGTCTCGGTGAGGCGTTTGTGTTTTTTCCGGAACATTTCCCGCGCGTCAGACACGGTTCGGATCTTGCGAAGCGCGGCGCCGACCAAGCCGACCCAAGGAGTCGCTGCCATGCACCTTCTGAAGCACAAATGGCCACGCTTGTCGCGTATCGCGCTGCGCAACCGCCAGGAGATCGTCAAGGCGAGACTCTCACGCCGCGACATGGTGAAACTCGGCCTGCTGACGGCTTCCGGAGCCCTCGTGATGAAGAAGGGGCTCAACTCGCGGGCGTCCGCGCTTACGCAGTTTTCGGGCACCTGCGAGTTCGAAATGAGTCCGCCGACGATTCCGTTCGTCGATCCGCTGGTGATCCCGGCCACGCTGCCACAGCGGAATCCCCTGCTGGATCCCGGCTTCACGTTCTCCCCGCCAACCACGCTGCCCAACCGCCAGATCAACCCGGCGACCGGCATCCCGTTCGAAGGACGCAATCTCCCGCACCAGTTCCGCGACCGTTTTCCCCCGCAGGAGTACTACATCGAGCGGATGCGTCCCAATGCCAACACGAGGTTCAGCGACAATTCGACGAATCTGAGCCGGATCGGCCCGCAACTGACCTGGGGGTTCAATACCGGCGGCCAGGGCCCGGGGGACGTCGCCACCACGCCCGGCCCCACGATCGTGACGCGCTACGGGACGCCGGTGCTGATCCGCCGCTTCAACGAGCTCCAGCCCCCGCCCGACGGCTTCGGCGTTCCGGAAGTCTCGACCCACCTGCACAACTTCCACTCGGGGCCGGACAGCGACGGGGGGCCGTGCGATCCCGTCTCGGGAGGGTTCAGCACGAATCCGCTCGAGCAGGGCCGGTTCTTCTTCATGGGCCAGTTCTACGACTATTTCCATACCATGGCGCGGGCAGGTTTCGACACGCCGCAGTTCGCGGCGACCAACGGAGACGTCCGTGAAACGCTGACGACGCTCTGGTACCACGACCACCGCGTGGACCACACGGCCGAGAACGTCTACAAAGGGCTCGCCGGCATGCACTTCGTCTTCAACGACTTCGATACCGGCAACGAGACCACCGGGTTTCGCCTGCCCAGCTATCCCCAGTTCGACATCCCGCTGGTGCTGACCGACAAGCAGTTCTCCGACGACGGAGAGCTCTGTTTCGACATCCTCGACCAGGAAGGCTGGCTTGGGGACAAGTGGGTCGTCAACGGCAAGATCCAGCCGTTCTTCGAGGTTCAGAAACGTCGCTACCGGTTCCGGATCCTCGACGGGGGCCCGTCCCGGTTCTACCGGCTGTACCTGACGAATCCGAACAGCCCCAACCAGAAGATTCCCGTATGGGCGATCACGACGACCGACGGCAATCTGCTGCCGCGCCCCCAGGAGATGAAGGACGGGGTCCCGATCGCCGTCGCCGAGCGGGTCGATCTGATCATCGACTTCAAGTTCATCTGGGACAACTTCGGCCAGCCGGACCGGATCTACCTCGAGAACCGACTCGAACAGGACAACGGGCGCGGCCCCGACGCATTCGACAAGATCATGGACCCGCTCGAAGAAGGGGTCAGGAACGTCCTGATGGAGTTCCGGCTCACGGGCCCGAACAATGTCGCGGATGCGAGCTTCGATCCGAGGCCGGTGTCTTATCCGGCGGCGGGGTGCAGCCCGAACGACTGCGTGTTCAACCCGATCTGCCTGCCGAACCTGCCGACCGACAATGCGCCGGACCCCGAGGACAGGATCCGCCTCACGCGCACCCTGCGATTCGAGCGCGGCAACAGCGTGTGGCAGATCAACGGCAAGGTCGTCGACTGTACCGACTGGCGCTTCAGGTTCCAGCGGAACACCGCGGAACGCTGGATCATCTCCAACAACTCAGGGGGCTGGAAGCACCCGGTCCACATCCACATGGAGGAGCACCGAATCATCAGGCGCAACGGCCAGATGGTCGCGTGCGGCAATCCCCGGCTCGAGTTCGGACGGAAGGATGTGATCTGGCTCGGGCACGGCGAGGAGATCGAAATCCTCATTCGTTTTCGCGATTTTCTCGGCACCTACCCGATTCACTGCCACAACACCGTGCACGAGGACCACGCGATGATGTTGCTGTTCGAAGTGGCCGAGCAGGGTGACGACAAGACGGAGCCGTGACCCGACGGGATCGAGCGCACGACGCCCCACAACCTACCTGATGAGGACGCGACGATGGATGGAGTAACGAGGCGACAATGGATGGCCGCGCTGGCCGTGTCACCGCTGGCCGGTGCGGCGGCGGCATACACGACCTCGAGCCCGCGCGCCGAAGGCAGCGCGGGTTGCGGGTCGCCAGTCAGGTTGCCGGCGCGCGAACGGCTGCGGCTCGGACGCCTGCACAACGTTCCGCTGACGACACACGAGGGCCGGCGCGTTCGTTTCTACGACGATCTGGTCAAGGACCGCAAGGTCGCGATCAACTTCATGTACGCGACCTGTACCGGTGTCTGCGTGCCGACGACGCGGCACCTGGTCGAGGCGCAGAAGCTGCTCGGCGGCCGCGTCGGCCGCGACATCTTCTTCTACTCAATCACGCTGAAGCCCGAGGCCGACACCCCCGCGGTGCTGGCCGAGTACGCCGCGCGCCACGGCATTGGACCCGGCTGGCAGTTCCTGACCGGCGAGCCAGCCGATATCGAGAAGCTGCGCCGCGGTCTCGGTTTTGCCTCGGCCGATCCGACCGAGGACGCGGACACCTCGAATCACCTGGGGATCGTGCGCCTCGTGGTCGAACCGGCCGCGCGCTGGGGACATACCGTCGCGCTGGCGCCGCCCGCCCACATCGTGCGGTCGATGCACTTCGAATTCGACTCGCCCACGCTGCGCGCGGTGCGAACCTACGTCGAGGGATAGGGGGCCTTCAATGACCAAGCTGATGAAGCAGGCATGCGAACGAGAACGGCGAGGGGCCTTCGTCGTCGCGGTGCTGGCTGCCGCGATGGCGCTGTCGGCCGCCCCGAGGTCGGTGCAGGACACCGCCGCCGCCGATGTGTCCCGGCGTGTCGGCGGCTCGCCCGAAGGGATTGCATTCGACGGCACCTACCTCTGGGTGCCGCTCCGGAACCGGAATGCGGTCGCCCGGCTCAAGGCGACCGACGGGTCGCCACAGGGCACGTTCGCGGTCGGCCAGCGGCCGGTCGCCGTGGCCGTTGGCGCGCGCAGTGTCTGGATCGCCAACATGGGCAGCAACGACCTTACGCGGCTGGGTCTGGATGGCAAGCTGCAGGGTACGATTTCCGTCGGACGCGCACCCGGCAGCGTGATCTTCGACGGGACGTTCATCTGGGTCGGTAACCGTGACGAGGATACGGTCACGCAGATTCGTGCGTCCGACGGCGTCAAGCTGGGGTCCTACGTGACTGGCCGACGACCGATCGGGCTCGCGTACGACGGGACGGACGTCTGGGTCGCCAACAACCGCAGCGGCAGCGTGACCCGCATCGGCGGCGGCGCGAGCGTTTCGACGCACGCGGTCGGCGTGGGGACCGAAGTGGCCGACGGCCCATTCGGCGTGGCCGTGGCGAACGGCAGCGTCTGGGTCACCAGTTTCTTCAGCGGCACCGTCACCCGGCTGCGGCAGGCGGACGGCGCGGTCGTCGCCACATACAAGACGGGCGACGGCGCATCCGGCATCGTCCACGACGGCCGGTCGTTGTGGGTGGTCAACAGTGGCGAGAGAAGCGTCACGCAGCTCGATCCCGACAGCGGCATGGTGCTCGCCGTCTACGCGGTCGGCCGCTGTCCGCTGGGCGGCGCGATCGGGGCCGGCCGGTTCTGGGTCGCGAACTCGTGCAGCGACTCGGTGTCGGGGGTGCCGGTCCGGTAGCGATCAGGCGCCGGACTGGCGGCTCGCGGGCCCGGGTTTTCAGTCGTGAGCCTCATTTTACGTTGAGCTCCCGATCCACGAGGTCTATGCTCGTGCCCTGATGGTCGGGACGCACACCACCGCCGACGGTCTCGCTCATGATGCCGTCACCAACATCATCAAAGATTCTCGCGGCTTCCCCTGGACGCGCGCGGGCCGGCGGCGACTCCGTGAACTAATATTCCCGCTCACAGGAGCCGACCCCATGCGCCGTGTCATTCCCGTTCTTATTGGCATTCTCGCTCTGCCGTCTTCGGCCTTCGCAACCTGGTCGGTGATCGCCGTCGATCGAACGACCGGGCGCGTGGTCATCGCGTCGGCTACGTGTGTCGACCGCGACGATCAGTTTCTCATGGGGGTGCAGGCGGTGATCGTTCCGGGCAAGGGCGTCGCTGCATGCCAGGCCGCGGTCGATGGCACGCACAAGAATCAAATGCTCGTGTTCGAAGAGCTGAAGAAGGGTACCGACCCCAAAGCCATCATCGAGATGCTGAGCCAGGACCCCGCTTTCCAGAGCCGTCAGTTCGGCATCGTCGATCTGCAGGGGCGCAGCGCCGGCCATTCCGGCCTGACCAATGGGTACGTGTCGCAGGACATCCAGGGCCAGGTGCCTGGCACGGAGATCTTCTACTCGATTCAGGGCAACATCCTGCGCCCCGGCCAGGTGGCGCCCAACGCCGTGCAGGCGTTCATCAAGACGCAGGGCTCGATTACCGACCGCGTGATAGCGGCGATGGAGGCTGCCGATGGTTCGGGCGGCGACAGCCGCTGTGTGTGCCCTCCGTGGCCGACCGATGGATCCGCGCCGCCGATTCCGTGCGACGGCCGCACGGCGCACGTGGCCTATATTTTGGCCGCCGATCCCAAAGACACCAGCGGCGACTCGCACAACAACGGTACCTATTCGATGTACATCACGGCGTCGCAGCCGGGGCCCGATAGGGGACCGAACCAGATTCGGGCCGGTGAAAACCTCAACCCGGTGAAGACGCTTCGGGCGCGCTATGACGCCTGGAAAAACACGCAGACACCTCCCGCCGCCGGGCTGCCGAATCCGCTGCCGGCTCCTGCGGCGCAGCCTGCAGGCGGCCGCCAGAATCGCCGAGGCCCCCGGTCTTCCGGCCCGATTCAGGTGATGTCGCTGACATCCAGCGCCTGGAGCGATGGCGGCATGATCCCGGCGAAATACACGCAGGCAGGCGCGCAGGTCTCGCCTCCTCTCGCCTGGAGCAGCGTGCCCGACGATGCCGCCAGCTTTGTGTTGATCGCGCGGGATGTGGATGCGGCGATCGGCAACGGCACCGACGACATCCTCCACTGGATGCTCTGGAACATCCCAAAGGGCGCACGCGCACTGCCGGAAGGCATTGCCCAGGGAAGCCAGCTGCCCGACGGCACACGCCAGATCAGCGCGAGCGGGCCGTACTATCGCGGCCCCGGCGCCGCGGCTTCGGGGCCCGCACACCACTACGTCTTCGAGGTCTATGCGCTCGACGCGCCGATCGACGTGCCCGCGGCGGGTCAATCGCCGCCGCAAACACGCGCCGCGGTGATGGCCGCGATGGCGGGCAAAGTCCGCGCGAAAGGCGTGCTCGTCGGATTGTTCAAGCGCCCCTAGCTCACGCCGGTTCGTCGTCCGGACCGACGACCGCCTCGGACCGGTGATCTCCGACTGCTGCTTGCGATTGCTGGAAGGTTATAGCACCGTCGCCAGAACGTCCGTGAAGAGCAGCCAGCTCGCGAGCCCGGCCACCTGCACCGCAAGGGTCTTCGGCTTGCGTTCGGACGTCCAATGGTTGCGTGCCGCGAACAACAGCAGCAGCACCGCGAGGGGCGTGGCGGCAAGCAGCCAAGGCGTGAAGACGCCGGATGGCTGCGTCAGCACCGCATACGCGCCAGCGGAATGATGCGGCAACAGCAGTGCGCTGACGGTCCAGTCGATCCACCTCGCGACCGCCATGGCTGCCGCACTTGCAGGAAGCAGCAGCGCGAGCGCGACAATCCCGCTCCCGCACCACGACGAAATGTACAGGCTCCACGTCGTCAGGAGCACGATGCTCGCCGTCAGCGGCCAGAACGACGTGCGGGAGATCTGCGGCGGCGCGAATACAAACCACGGCAGAACCACGCCGAGCACGAGTGCAAGGACGAGCACGACGCCTGCTTTCACCGCCCATTGCTGCGCGCGCGGCACGGGCAGCATCGTCTGCGAGTGGAGCATGCCGAAGTGCCGCTCCTGCGCGCTGGCGAGGGATCCCATGAGCAGCGGTAGCAGGGCGAAATACAGCATGCCGACCGCGCGCATCGGGAATTGGCTGGCGAAGTCCAGGTTGAGCCGGCCCGCAACGGTCAGGCCGGTCCATATGAGCGCATATAAAGCGACCATGGCAAAAGTCATCTGCTGCAGACGCAGTTCTTTCTTCGCGAGCATCCAGAGCGGCGGCCGGGTCGGGCTGGCGTCTGTCACTGTGAACCATCGCGGCAGGCGCAGTTCCTCTCGCCCACCTTCAACGTCCTGCAGACGCATGAACGATCGCGCAGACAGGACGGCCCCGGCCGCGGCGAGGATCCACATCGCCGGCATCCAGACGGCGAGGGCCAGCCTCTCGGCGGCCGCCGTTTCGGTGCCGTAGATGATGACGCCGCCGAGGAGCGCGAGGAGGTAGGTCATCCCTGGAATGGACGCCGTGAACACCACGCCCGCGATCTGGCTCCGTAGCCGCATCGTCAGATACGGCGCGACGCAAAACCCGCCGATCAACGGCAGGTACAGCGTGGGGTATCGCGGAAAGTCGCCCAACGTGTGCGCAAGCGACTGGAACAACACGACTCTCGCGATCAACCCGAGCGCCACCAGCATCACGGCGAGTACGGCCGCCTTGGTCAACAGCACCGACGATCGCCTGCACGGCTGGACGAGCAGCGATGCCAGCGTGCGGTTCGCGAATTCATGCCCGATGACGTGCGCGCCGAGTGCGAGCGATCCCACGATGTACGCGAACATGCCCACGGGGATCAGCGAGTGCATCCCCGTGCCGCGCAGCAACGTGTCGGCACCGATGGTGAAGGCCGCCGCCGCCCACACCGGGAGCAGCGCGCGGAATTCCTTCGACGCGAGCGCCGCCAGCGGGGCGTTCATGCCGTCGCCCCCTCTGGTTTGAGGGTCGTCACGAAAATCTCCTCGAGGCTCTTCTCGTGGCGCGCGCGCGCCGCGTCGGCGTCGAGGGTGAGCACTTCACGCCCGCGATCGATGATCGTGAACTCGTCGATCAACCCTTCGAACTCGGAAATCAGATGGGTGGAGACGAACACCGTCCGGCGGCCGGGATCGCCGTCCTGGTACGCACCGATCACGGTCCGGATGAACTCGCGGCGGACGATCGGATCGAGTCCCGAGGTCGGCTCGTCGAGGACGAGCAGGTCGGGCTCGGGGCAGATGGCGATGACGAGCGCGAGCTGCGTGCGCTGGCCTTTCGAGAGGTGACTCGTCTTCTGGCGCGGATCGAGGCGGAACTGCTCGAGTAGCGCGCGCTCCGTCTCGCTGTTCCACTTCGGACGAAACGACGCGAAGTAGCCGAGGGCGTCGCGAACCGTCATCCACGGATAGAACGCGACGTAGTCGGGGACGTAGGAAATGCGCGACTTGACAGCGACTTCCTCGCGCGCGGGATCCATCCCGAACACCCGCACCTCTCCGCTCGTCGGCCGCAGCAGGTTCAGCAGGCACTTGATCGTCGTCGTCTTTCCGGCGCCGTTCCTGCCGAAAAACCCGTAGCACCGGCCTGCCGGCACCGAAAGGCTCAGCCCGTCGACGGCGTCGGTGCGTCCGTAGCGGCGGACCAGGTTGCGGACTTCGATCACGGGATTGTTGTGGGTCATAAGCATTCAGGAGTTCGCCGCGTGGCGCTTGTGCTCGAGCGCGTCGAAGCGCTCCTCGGCGACACGCAGGAAGTCCGCCTTGTCGATTTGCAGGTGGTGCGCCTGAATGACCGCACCGTCGAGCGTTTCGGCGAGCAGCTTCCGGCGCACCTCTTTTTTGAATGGCGAATGGTTCGCGCGAACGAAACAGCCTTTCCCGGCGATGGTTTCGATGACGCCCTGGCTCTCGAGCTCCGAGTACGCCTTGGCGACCGTGTTCCGGTTGACGCGCAGTTCTTCCGCGAGCGGACGGATCCCCGGCAATGGTGCGCCCGCGTGGAGCGCACCGGATGCGGCGGCGGCCTTCACCTGGTCGACGAGTTGCAGGTAGACGGCCTTGCCCGACTTGTAATTCAACTGAAACAACATGGGTAACTGTCATATGACAGTATGACAGATGATGGCGGGTTGTCAAGAGCTGCCGGCACTCCTGACCTCGAACACCCGAATCCGACGATGAAACTTGATGCCGACGTCTGATTTCGGTAACGCAGGATCCAGTTGCGAGCTGCTCTGTAGATCACTTGTCCGCGGGCTGGATGTTCTGGTTTCCCAGGAAAAAGTTCAGGATCGTACTTGTGCTTGAGGTGGAAGTCCACCAACGGTGGCAAGCGCGAGCGCGCGCGGTACTCCCGATACGCGAAGGCCACGTTCCGCAAGGACCGGCGCCTGAACATCCGGCTGTCAAGCAAGGACCTGGAGGCGATTCAGAAGCGAACGCTCGCAGAGGGGTTGCCGTATCAGACGCTGATCGCGAGCCTGCTCCACAAGTACGCAACCGGGCGGCTCAAAGAAATCTGAGGAGCGGCTTTCGCGGTGTGCTAAGCGGAAGTCCGCCCTTCGACGTCTTTCGATTTTCCTCGTACAACCTTTACTTTTCTCTACTTCCTCGATCGAGTCATTTGGCTGGCGCTGGCTAGTGGAAGCACCGATTTCGCGCGGCACAGGGACAATCGTGGGGACAGTCCGAGCGAGCCGAATTCTCGGCTTGGCCCCCCGGAGACGATGGCGCAGATCATCCGGCGTACGAGTCCCAATTCCTGGGCGTTTGGGATTTTCGACCTCCTTCCGGGTTCCCTCGTTCCGCCTCTTCTCTCGATCCGCCGCGCGTCGAGCAGAGCACGTGGCTCTAACGAATCACGGTCGCAGTGTTGCTGCCTGAGGGATCCGCGGGCGAGCTGTCCACGGCGACGACATCGATCAGCTTGCTGACCCCGTGAAGCTCGATAGTGACGTGATTGTCGGTGCCGGCAATGCCTGACACGGCCGGTCCGGCGTGCGCGCCGAACGCCTGAAAATCAACATTGAGATTCCCGGCAACTTTGCAGCCCCAGAGGCTCACCGTCACGGTATTGCCGTTGGTGTTGCCGGCGCCGCTAACCGCGGAGCCTCCTTCAACCAGGAGGCCGCCCCAGTGGGTGAAGTCCGGCCCGGTTGTGTTGAAAAACTCGGTGCGCCGGTTGTCGATGAACTGCGTCCCGTGGGCTTCGAATACGACAGAGTTGGAGTTCGCCGTTCCGACAACTGGAAGTACCAAACCGCCGCCAATCTGGCATCCCAGCATGTTGTCTTCGAAGCGATCGCCGCTCGAACGGACGTAAATCCTCGCGAAGCTGGAGCGGTTGTTTTCG
>DATFFM010000152.1:0-19263 GCA_035250005.1 Vicinamibacterales bacterium
CGGCGGGGCGCGGCCGCGGGGGACGCGGCGGCGGTGGCGGCCCGGAACGCGGCCGCCAGTTCGAATCGGCGGAGTCGCCCGACACGAAGCTCCGCGCGGTCCATCGCGAACGCAATCTCTACGTCATCGACGTCGCCACCAATGCCGAAGTAACCGTGACGACCGACGGCAACGCCAGGGACCGCACGAAGAACGGCACCGGCAGCTGGGTGTACGGGGAAGAGCTCGCGCAGCGGACGGCCATGTGGTGGTCGCCCGACAGCCGCAAGCTGGCCTACTACCGGTTCGATGAGAGCAAGGTCCCCGATTACCACCTGCAACTGGACCAGACCAAAACCCAGAGCCGGGTCGACGTCGAGGCCTATCCCAAGGCGGGTGTGGACAATCCGATCGTCGATCTGTTCGTCTACGACGTCGGTACGAAGCAGTCCACGAAGGTCGACGTGCGCAGCGGTCAGCCCTTCGAGAACGAGGTGGTGGGTCACTACGTCTACCGCATCGCCTGGTCGCCGGACGGCCGCGAGCTGCTCTTCAACCGCACGAATCGACGCCAGAACGTTCTCGAGTTCGCCGCCGCGAACCCCGAGACCGGCGCGACCCGCGTCATCATCCGCGAGGAATGGACGACAGGATGGGTGGAGAACAGCCCCGGCATCACCTGGTTGAAGGACGGCCGGCGCTTCGTCTGGGAGTCGGAGCGCAACGGCTGGAACAACCTCTATCTCTACGACATCACGGGCAAGCTGCTCACGCCGATCACCTCGCACACTGCCTTCGAGGTCGGGGGGCTGGTGAAGGTCGACGAAGCCGCCGGCGTCATCTTCTATACGGCGCGCGACGGCGACAATCACCTCAAGACGCAGCTGCATCGCGTCGGCTTCGACGGCAAAGGCGACGTTCGCCTGACCGACCCCGCGTTCAACCATCAGATCGGCGGCTGCATGTCGCCGCCTCCCGCCGCGGGTTCCGCCGTTCTCCCCGGGGCTCCGGCCTGTGCGATTTCACCCGACAACCGACACGTCGTGGACGTCTATCAGACGCATAACACGCCGCCGGCGACGCGACTGCTCGATGCGACGAGCGGCAAGGTCGTCGCCGAGCTCGCACAGAGCGATCTGACGAAGTTCAACAGTCTCGGTCTGAAGAAGGCGGAGATGTTCACCTACCTCGCGGCGGACGGCAAGACGACCCTGCGAGGGATGATCCAGTTCCCGTCGAAGTTCGATCCCTCGAAGAAGTACCCGGCGCTGCTGAGCGTGTACGGCGGCCCGGCGTCCGGGGGCAGCACGGCTCGCGAGACGTTCGTCACCCCGAGCGCGCTCACCGAGTACGGGTTCCTCGTGCTGAACCTCGACTCACGCGCTGCGCCCGGCATGGGCAAGCGGACGCTCGATTCGATCTACCTGAAGCTCGGGCAGACGGAGATGGACGATATGGCGGCAGGCGTGAGGGCGCTCGCGGCGCGGCCCTATTTCGACAGCACGCGCGTCGGCGTCTACGGCACGTCGTACGGCGGCTACTCGGCCGCGATGCTGCTCCTCCGCTATCCCGATCTGTTCGCCGCCGCCGCCGCTTCGTCACCGGTTACCGCGTGGGAACACTACGACACGATCTACACCGAGCGGTACATGTGGATCCCGCAGGAAAACAAGGCCGGCTACGCCGCGGGCAGCGCCATGACCTACGCCAAGGACCTGAAGGGGCGGCTGCTGCTCTACTACGGAACCGCCGACAACAACGTGCACCCGTCGAACTCCATGCAGTTGATCCGCGCGCTGCAGCAGGCGGGCAAGAGCTTCGACGTGCAGGTCGGTCCCGACCTCGGCCACACCGGCCTCAATCAGCAGCGGATGATGGAGTTCTTCATCGAGAATCTTGTGATTCGGTCGCCTGGAGCCGTCACGACCACTGCCGGGCCAGGCGACTGATCGGCGGATCGACTGATCGACTGATCGCCGAGTCGGCGGATCGCCCGTTCGGCTTTGGTCCTGGTGTCGATGCGGTTTACGCTAGCGCGATGCCGGTTACGCAGGATCGCCGACTCGAAGTCGACTCCCATATCGCGTTCGATCACGTGTTCCCGACCTCCGTCACGATTACCCGTACGTCCGAAGAAGACTGGAAGTCGCGGCAGCTGGTCGTGGCGATCGACGGCAAGCGGGTGGGTGAGCTGCTGTGGGGGGACTCGATGATGTGCGAGCTGGCCGCCGGCCCGCACACGCTCCGGGTTCACAACACGCTGGTGTGGCGAACCGCCCGGTTCGTCGTCGCGCCCGGCGAACAGGTCTTCTACGAGGCCATCAACCGCGCCGGCGCCAGCACCTACTTCCTGCTCCCGATCTTCGGCATCGGGCCGCTCTACGTGAAGCTCAGGAGGATGGCGTAGCGCAACGCCAACTTCAACTTCAAACTTCAAACATCAAACTTCAAACTTCAAGAGGCGTTCTCTTCGGGACGTTTGGAATTGGTGGTTTGCAGTGTGGAGTTTGGAGTCTGAAGTCATGAGGAGAGAGCCAACGTGACGTGCTCGAGCCCGTTGACGACGTCGGTCAGCTTGTCGAAGTCGATCTTGTCGGGCGTATCGTCGGCGGTGTGATACCAGGGATATCTCCAGGGCGCCGTATCGGTCACCATCAGTCCGGGGTACCCGGCCTGCCAGAACGCCCAGTGATCCGACCATCCTGCGCCGGGCAGCCCCGCCGGCATCGCGGCGGCCTGCAGCGGCACTGAGGCATGCGCCGCGAAGGCGCGGGCCGCGGTCTCGAGCAGCTCCTTCGATTCTTCGTTGCCGACGAACCCGATGAAGTTCCCGACGTCCGGATACAACCCGGTCATCTCCTCCACCGGGTACTGCTGGCTGCCCGGCGCGTCGGAGAAGTAGCCCATGGTCTCGAGCGACAGCATGCCGACGATACGGTCGCCGCGGGCCCGCGCGGCGTTGGCGTAAACCACGCTACCCATCTGCGGAGTCTGGAAGAACGGCGGCTCCTCGTTCACGAAAGCGACGAACCGGATGGTTCGTCGCTGCGGACGGCCGGCGAAGCGCCGCGCGAGGTGGAGCATGGCCGCGACGCCGGTGCCGTTGTCGTTCGCGCCCGGCGATCCCCCGACGGTGTCGTAGTGCGCGCCGAGGACGATGATTTCGTCTGCGGCCGACGCGTCGTGGCTGCCGTCGGCTGGCCTGGCCGGCAACGTCACTTCGATGTTGCACACCGGCAGTCGTGAGATCTCGTAGGCGTGTCGGGCGGGCACGTAGCCGCAGCGGCGGAACTCGGCTTCGATGTACTCCGCCGCGAGCTGCAGCTCGCGGTACCGCCAGAGGTTCCGCTCGCCGATTTCCAGGGCGAGCGCGGCGACATGTTTGCGGAGCATCTGCGAGGGAGAGCAGCCGGGCGAGATCGGGCCGCGGTCAGGCCCCCGGCTATTGGGCCGCCGCGGCGTACTCCTCGTACGTGCCCTTGAAGTCTTCGACCCGCTGATCGCCGAAGTGCCAGATGCGGGTGCCGACCTCTTCGATCAGGTCCTGGTCGTGCGTGACCAGCAGCACGGTGCCTTCGTACTTCTGGAGCGCGATGTTGAGGGCGTTGATCGACTCGAGATCCAGATGGTTCGTCGGTTCGTCGAAGACGAGGACGTTCGGCTTCTGCAGCATGATGCGGCAAAAGAGGAGCCGGGCGGTCTCGCCCCCCGAGAGCGCCTCGGTCGGCTTCAGTCCTTCCTCGCCGCTGAACAGCATCTGGCCGAGCAGGCCATGGATGTCCTGCCGCGCGGCATCCGGATCGAACTGGTGCAGCCACTCGACCGCCGTCATGCCTTTCTGGATCGCGCCGGTGTGGTCCTGCGCGAAGTACCCGATCGAGACCTCGTGCCCCCAGCGGACGGTGCCGGCATCCACATCCTGCGGCGCCGGCGGCAGATTCGGCGAGTCCGCCAGCAGCGCCTTCAGCAGCGTCGTCTTGCCGAGACCGTTGCGGCCCATCAGCACGATGCGCTCGCCGCGCGACACGATCGTGTCGAAATCCTCCACGATCGACTGGCCGCCATGCGACTTGGTGATGCCCTTCGCCTCGAGCACCGTGCGCCCCGATGGCCGGTTCATCTGAAAGCGGATGTACGGGCGCTGGATGTTCGACCGCGCCAGCTCGGTCGTCTGGAGCCGCTCGACCTCCTTGCGGCGTGACTGTACCTGGCTGGAGCGGGTGCCGGCCGAGAAGCGGGCAATGAAGTCGTTGAGCTGCTCGATCTTCTTCTCGCGCTGGGCGTTCTGCGACTCCACCCGCGTGCGGATCTGCGTCTTGGCCATGACCATGTCGTCATAGCCGCCGGTGTAGGTAATGATCGTCTGGTAGTCGATGTCGGCGGTATGCGTGCAGACGGCATTGAGAAAGTGGCGGTCGTGCGAGATGACGATCAGCGTGCCGTCATACCGGACGAGAAACTCCCGCAGCCAGTGGATCGAGTCGAGGTCCAGGTGGTTCGTGGGCTCGTCGAGCAGCAGCGCCTGGGGATGGCCGAAGAGCGCCTGCGCCAGGAGCACGCGGACCTTCTGGCCTCCCTGGAGCTCCGACATCTGGCGCTCGTGGAGCT
This sequence comes from Vicinamibacterales bacterium, assembly GCA_035250005.1. GTDB lineage: Bacteria > Acidobacteriota > Vicinamibacteria > Vicinamibacterales > 2-12-FULL-66-21 > JACDCA01. The sequence goes on from DATFFM010000152.1 coordinate 4,588, forward strand.
CGTCGGGGATGTCGAGCCCCTGCAGGAGGATCGCGGCGTCGCTTTCCGCAGTGTACCCGTCCTCCTCGCCGACGATCCCTTCGAGCTCGCCGAGGCGCATACCGTCCTCGTCGGACATGTCGGGCTTCTCGTAGAGACGGTCCCGCTCCTGGAGCGCGCTCCACAGGCGCTCGTTGCCCATGATCACGGTGTCGAGGACCCGGTAGGCGTCGAAGGCGTACTGGTCCTGCTTCAGGACGCCGAGCTTCGCCGGCCGCACGATCGTGCCCTGCTGGGGGATCAACTCGCCGGTCAGCAGTTTCATGAAGGTCGATTTGCCGGACCCATTCGGCCCGGTCAGGCCATACCGCCGCCCGGGCGAGAAGGTCGCCTTGACGTCCTCGAAGAGCACCTTCGAGCCGTACCGCATCGACACGCCGTTCACTGAAATCATCGATATGCACCACTACCGGGAAAAATCCGCGACGGGAACATTCGATTTTACCTTATCGGGATACATTACGCTCACCATGAGCCGACCCCATCCGCACCTGCTCGAGATTTCAGCCTGGCCCTGGCTGGCCCGCCTGTCCGCCCAGGCCGGGCGGACGATCACCCTCGCGAACGTCCCGGAGGCGGTCTGGGACGGCATATCCGCCCAGGGGTTCGACCAGGTGTATCTGATGGGCGTCTGGGAACGCAGCGCGCTCGGACGCGAGCTCGCCCGCACCGACAAGGACCTGCGCGGCGAGTACGACCGGGTGCTGCCCGGCTGGACGGACGAAGACGTCCCGGGATCTCCCTATTGCATTTCGGCCTACGTGCCCGACGCACGGATGGGCGGGTGGGCCGGGCTCGACGCCACCCGCGCGGCACTGCACGCGCGCCGGATGGAGCTGATCGTCGACTTCGTGCCCAACCACACCGGATTCGATCACGCCTGGGTGCGGTCGCATCCCGATCGATACGTGCTCGGCGATGAGGGGGACATTCAGGCGGCGCCCGAGGACTTTCGCCGGGTCGGCGGGGCCATCGTGGCCTGCGGACGGGATCCCTACTTCGCCCCCTGGCGCGATGTCGCGCAGTTGAACTATTTCAATCCCGACACGCGGGCGGGGATGACCGGCGTGCTGCGCGAGATCGCCTCCCATGCCGACGGCGTCCGCTGCGACATGGCGATGCTCGTGCTGAACGACGTGTTCGAGCGCACCTGGCGCCGCGTGCTTCGCGACCGCTGGCCGATGCCGGCCGACGAGTTCTGGCCGGGGGCCACGGCCGCCGTGCCGACGCTCACGTTTCTCGCGGAGGTCTACTGGGACCTCGAATGGACGCTGCAGCAGCAGGGGTTCGACTTCACGTACGACAAGCGGCTCCTGGACCGGCTTCATGGGTCGTCTGCGCACGACGTCCGCGGCCATCTGCAGGCCGAGGGGCCGTTCAGGGATCGGCTCGCCCGGTTCCTGGAGAACCACGACGAGGCCCGGAGCGCGGCGCAGTTGCCGCATCGCCTCTCCGCGGCGGCGACGATGCTCGCCACGCTGCCGGGCATGCGCTTCTATTTCGACGGCCAGATGGACGGCGCACGGTTGCGGGCGCCGGTGCAGCTCGGGCGCTGGCCCGAGGAACCGGCATCGCCGCAGGTCCGCGACATGTACGGACGATTGCTGAAAGCGTCGGATGACGATCTGTTTCACGCCGGTGACTGGCAGCTGCTCGGCGTTCAGCCCGCCGGTGACGGCACCAGCAGCGACCTGATCGCGTGGCAATGGCTTCTGGGCGACCGGCTCGCCGTTGGTGTGGCCAATCTGGGCGCCGGTTCAGCCCAGGGGCACGTGCAGCTCCCGCATCTGCCCCCAGGCGACGCCTGGGATTTCGAGGATCAGCTCACGAGCAGCCGCCATCGCTGGGACCGCCAGTCGATCGACGCCCGGGGCCTCTACGTCCGGCTCGACCCGGGAGCCGCGCACCTTCTCATTCCCCGCTAGCGCAGCACCGCCCGGCGCAGGATGTCGGGCAGCGTCAGCGGGTGATGGTGATGGGGCGCATTGTCGATGAGGCTGCACACCGACCGTCCGAGCGTGCTGCCCGCAATCCCCCCGAACAACAGAAAGTAGAGGGCGATCGGTATCGCGCAGAACGAGCCCAGCGCCCAGCCCGCCTCCTGCAGCAGACGGTCGAGGCCGATCCCGCTGCTCCACGAAATGAGCAGGACCAGGAGCGCGTCAACGGCGATGAGCAGCAGGGCATCGATCGCAGCCGCGCTGCATCGGGAGACAGCCGTCCGCCACTCCTCCACGCGATCCAGAATCCCGGCAGCGCGGAACTCCGGAACCTTGGTACCTGGGAACCTCGGAACCCTCTGCCGCAGCCCGGTCATGATGCTGCGGAACTGTTCCACGGCCTGCTCTGCTGCACTGACCCCTTTGACCGCGTGCAGCGCCGGAAGCGGATCGGGCGCGTCCGGCAGCAGATGCTCGACTTGCGTCAGGGTCGCCTCGGGATCCAGACCTACGGCGCCGGCGAAACTCCGGATGTACGAGCGCGCGTAGAGGCCTGACGGCAGGAGCTCGAACCGGCCTTCGTCGATGTGCCGCAGCACGGATGGGCTGAGCGCGGTGCGCATGCCGACCTGCTCGAGCGTCAGATGACTCGTAATGCGAGCGTGATACAGCTGCCTGCGGTTATCCACGGTGAACCCCCGCCCTGCCTATCGGACTTTGCGCCGGGGAGCGTAAGCTGAGCGGTGAAGCGCTCCTTTTCAGGGCCCGGCGGGGGGCCGCAGCAGGTAGACCTGTCCCTCGCCATCGTCATAGACCTGACTGAGCCGGTGACGAAACGCCGGCAGACCCGCCGACGCCCGGGCCCAGTCCTGGGGATCGTACATGCCGGGGTGGATGACGATGTGCGTGACGCCGAGGGCGGTCAGGGCATCCAGGCTCGCGGCGCTGGGAAAGCCGCGCAGCTTTTCGTACAGGTCCCGGTGCAGCGGCGTACGAATGCCGCTGTGGCCGTGAACCGTCTTCTGCCAGTGCGCCATCGAATGGAGCATGTAGGTGCTCTGACGACGCTCGTTGTGGTGATCGGACGGGAGCTCCGCGATCACGAGTGGTGCGGGTTGTGTGGCGAGCCAGCGATCCGCGCCCGGAATCACGACGCTGTAGGGGCGGTGGCCCGGCAGCGGCATCGTGAAGCATTCGGCAACGAGCACGCCGCCGGCAAAGACCGCCGCGATCGCGCGGCCACGCCCGCCCGCACGGCTGGTAAGCCGCTCGAATCCGATGGCCGCGAGGACGGCGAGGCCCAGCACGGCCAACAGCATGAATCGTGATGGAACGCGGAGGAAGTTGAACCCCGGCAGATCGTAGACCAGCGGCCACAGCCCGATCGGCGGCCCTGCCGCGAGGAGGATGCACAGCAGGGTCAGCAGCGCATAGAAGGTCCTGGCGTCGCGACGTCGCACGTCCGAGTGCCGCCGCCAGACGGCCAGAAGATGCCGCCGTTTCTCAGCGATGTCGAGCGGCACGCGGCGCAGAAGCAGCAGCCGGGCGCCCGCGGCCGCTGCGGCTACGATCCAGGGGCGAAGCGGGTCCCGTGCGGAGAACAGCAGCGTGCCCCCTGCGCGCATCCGGATCGGCCCTTCGATGTGGATATAGAGCGCGACGACCGATGACGCCACCGCCAGCAGGCTGATCGCGCCGGCGAGGCGAGGCCAGCGCCGGTCCGCTGGCGCAGCCGCAGCGGCGGGCAATCGGTCGCGGTGGGGCAGGCACGCGACGAGGGCGAGGATCACGGCCAGAAGCCCCGGGAACAGGTACGCGCTCGGCGGCTCGTCGAACGAGATCCCGGCCCAGGCGAAGACGTTCGTGTGCAGCGGCGTCAACGGCGACAAGAAACTCGAGGCCGGCGTTTCCCAGCCATCGAGCGACCGCTTGAGGCCGAACTCGTTCTGCACGTACCGGTAAGGGACGACCACCAGCAGCGCCGGGGCCGCCAGCAACGCGCCCGTCAGACCGACGTCCTTCATCCGGCGCACTGGCGCGATCGGTTCGCCGAAGAGCAGGCGGTATGCGAGCAGGCACGCGGTCGCGGTGACCAGAAAGACCGCGCCATGCCCGCTGGTCAGGGCCTGAAGACTGAAGAACGCGATCGCGAAGTGCAGATCGCGCCGGCGGCCGGCGTCGAGATAGGCGTGGAGGAACGCGAGGCAGAACGGGACCCAGTGGATGGTCGCCAGGTGAATCTGGCCGAGCCTGAAGAACCGCGCCGGCGAAAACGCGAAGACCAGCCCGCAGACGACGGCGCCGGCGACGCCGAGCCCGAGCCGCCGGGCCAGCACGTACGCGCCGACCCCCGACAGCGCGATCGAGAACAGGGCGACCACGTTCAGGGCCAGCAGCGGATCGCCGGTCGTCCAGAGCACCGGGGCCGCGAACAGCGTGCTGCCGAGAAGGTTCTCGGAAAAGGCGAGCGTGCGCCGGTGAGGAAAGTAGATGTTGGCGTCGAACACCGACAGCGGATCGGTCGTCAGCGCATGTGTGTTCCATGCGAGCGTCCACATGAACAGGTCGGTGTCGGGGTCTCCGGGCATCGCGCTGCTGGCCGGATGGCGGACGAGCGGCCAGGCGAGCACGAGCGTAAGCGCGAGATAAATGGCACCGGCGCGGGCGGCCCGCCCGAGCTCGCCGCCGGGCGTCAGGGTCTCGGTAACTCCACGGTGCATGGGAAAGCACCTAATGATAGGCGCTTCCAGCCGGGGGCCGGCGTCAGTCGCCGTCTACCTCGTACCACTCTTCATGGGGGGAGGAAACGCTGCAGCGGAGGCACTCGGTGTGCGTCCACCGTTTGGAACAGCCGGGGCAGAGCGCGCGGGTCTCGAAGGTGTTCCAGACATGCCCGCATCCCTCCGGCGCGCAGCACCAGGCGTCGGCCTTCGACGGTTGCCACGCGCAGGCGGGGCAGCGGATGCGCCCGCGGCGATCGCGGTGATCGCGTGCGAAGTCGATCACTCGAGGTTTCCGGGAGAAGACGAATCCGAGCGGCAGGAGGAACATGACGAGAGGCCTCGACCGAAGATAGCATCCACGGGCGCCGAGGCGCCAGACCGATCGTGTATAATCGATGTTTCCAGCCGGGCGTTTCTCCCCCTTCGTGCGGAAGTGGCGGAACTGGCAGACGCGCTAGCCTCAGGAGCTAGTTGCCGCAAGGCAGTGGAGGTTCAAATCCTCTCTTCCGCACCACTCGACTCAGCCGCTTCGCGGCCTCGCTCATGGCCGCGTGCCCCACAGATCGCCTGGCCGACCCCACTCAGAACAACGAGACGACGACGCCAGTGCTCAGCACGAAACCGTCGGTCGTCCAGCGCGTGCGGACGTCGCCGTTCGGTGTCGAGATCCGGAACGCCGGACGGTTGAACACATATCCGCTGAATGCCGTAGCGCCGAACCGGGGCGTGAACGCATAGGTCGCACTGACGCCGGGGCGCAGTGCGAGGCTGAGCGTCCCGGCTCGCCGCTCGAAGCGGCTTCCGACGACCTCGAACTGGTCCTGCCACCGTGGATCCAGCACCAGCGTGTTCAACGCCGGTCCCGCGACGACCGACGGAGTGACTCCCAGCCTTCCATGCACGTGCGTGTAGCCGGCGCCCGCCATCGCCGGCCGGATCCTGACCTGCCCGAGGCGTCCGGCCGCGTTCACGAAGTCGCCCGCGACATCCGCATCGAACCAGTTGAACGCGAGGGCCAGGCCCCAGCCGCGGGCAGGCACGCGGCCGACGGTTGGCCGGATCTTCACCTTGGTGGTCAGTTCAGCCGCCGAAGGGCGGATCGTGGTGATCGCGGCCCCCACGGTGAACGAGCCGCGGAGTTGAGCGGATGCCGGGGTCGCGATGACGAGGAGCACGAGGACGGCAGCCAGGACCGGCATGTCAGCAGGCATTCTCGCAGACTGCCGCCCGCAGTTGCCCGGAATTCGTCGGCAGATGGCCCCCGACGACTCCTTCCGGTCACGGGCGCCTGCTGACCAGCGCATAGGCCACGCCGAGGAGGACCATCACGGCGCCAGACCACAAGGACCACGGGGTGACGTACGCGGCATTGGTCCCGTCGGTCGTGATCAGGTACACCCACTGGTCGAGCGCCAGCGTCAGTCCGATCGCAAAACCGCTGGCGCTCGGCATCGATACGGGCCGGCGCCTTTCGGAGATCATGGCCGGCAGGCCAAAGATCGCCATCAGCAGGACGCCGGTATACAGGTGATGGACGTCGTAACCCGCCACGAACAGGTCGGTGTCTGGTCGAAGGTGGAGCACGGTCCGGAAAACGACGAACGTCCCCAGCATGGTCGCGACGACAACGTACGTCCGGCGTCGTGACCCTGCGAGCTCGCTCATGCCCGCACCACCGACCGAATTCCCGATCCCGCCAGATCCCCTCATAGAACCTCCAGGTGTCCTCAGCCTAGACGATCCCCGGAAGTGCTCGTTCGATCCCGGCTGGAACCGGTTCCTGTCGGTGGCATCCGGGCCGCGCTTGACGGCCGAATCAGGATGACACATACTCCTGATCAGGAGTCAGACCCATGCCAACCCGAGCCCTGCGGTATCCGGCCACCCGCTATCGTCCCGAGGCGCCGCCCGATCTGGGCGCGCGCGCGGAACGCGAGCGGCTGTCGACGCCCGCGCTGAAGGCGTTCTTCAACATCATGACGCGCTGGCGCGTGCGCGACGAGGATGCGCGCGCCCTGCTCGGCGGCGTCACCAACGGTCCCTTCTACGAAATGAAGCGCGACCCGAACCGGGTCATCGATGCCGATCGGCTCACGCGGATCTCGTACCTGATCGGCATCTTCAAGGCCCTGCAGATCCTCCACTCCCGGAGTCTGGCCGACGAATGGGTGCACCTGCCCAACCAGAACCCGATCTTCGCCGGCCAGACGCCGCTGGCGTACATGGCTCGCGGCGGGCTCCCCGCGATGCAGACCGTGCGGCGCCTGCTCGACGCGCGCCGCGCCGGCTGATGAAGCTGCCGCCGGTCACGCTCGTCCGGCAGCTCGATACCCACCGGCTCGTGCCGTCGCGCCACACGCCGAAGGGCGAAAGCGTCCTGACCGAGATTGCTGAAGACGACGAGCACCTGCGGGCGATTTTCGAGCTCGATGCAGCGACCAACGACCGCCTGCTGGCCGAGCATCAGCGTCTGCCGGAGCTCGGTCTCGAAGAGCTGGTGTTCGGCGTCCCGCACGCCAGGGTCATCAACGCCGCCTTTTCTCACCCCAACCCGCTGGGGAGCCGGTTCAGCGGCCCGGACCGCGGCGCCTGGTATGCGGCATTCGATCTCGTCACCTCGCAGGCGGAGGTCGCGTTTCACAAGGGCGTCCAGCTCGCCGAAATCGCGCGATTCGACGAGACGGTCACCTACGACGACTATCTCGCCGATTTCAGCGCGAGCTTTCACGACCTTCGCCGCGCGCGCGGCTTTCGCGCCTGTCTCGATCCGAATACATACGTCGCGTCGCAGGCGCTCGGCGAACGGCTCCTGGATGCGGACTCGCTCGGGGTGGTCTATCCCAGCGTCCGGCGTGAGGGAGGCACGTGCGTGGCCTGCTTCAGGCCCGCGATCGTCGCCAACGTCCGGCGCGACCGCACCTACCGGTTCACCTGGAAGGGAACAGCCGAACCGGTGATCGCCAGGGAAGGCGGCTGACCCGCCCGAATGTTCAACACGCGCGCCGTCGATCCATCGACGTCGATCATCGCGCTGGCGGCCATGACGGCAGGTCGTGAGCTCCAGCTGGAAGAAGAAGAGGATTTGAACGTGCCGATCCTGGTGTTGAGACTCGGGTCTCCGAGGAAAGCCGATGAGGGCTTGCGGCTGGGTACCGTTCGCAGGCCCCCTCGCGGAGTCCCGAAAGCGGAGTTCGCCACGCGTGATTACTACGATGTCTGGCTGCCGGCTCTGGCTCCGAGCCAGGCGCTGATGACGCTCGGGCAGCGATCCCAGGACGCCAGATCGTGGATTGCGTTCGAGCGCAAGTTCCGGGCCGAGATGAACCGGCCGGATGCGGCGAGACTCCTCGATCTGCTGGCGGCGTTGTCACATCAGACCAGCTTCTCGGTCGGTTGCTACTGCGAGAACGAGCAACGGTGTCATCGGTCCATTCTCAGGAAGCTGCTGGCTGGCCGCGGGGCCGACTTCGGCTGATCCTCTCCCAGAATCGTAACCGGCGCGCGCGATCCGTAACCCGCGGCCGTGCGCGAGCGTGCAATAGCGCGAATTTCGGGGGGGCAGATCGTTTGCAGCCGAGGTGGCCCATGACTTCTCATCTGCCGTCGAGTGCCGTTCGGATCGTTGCCGTGGTCCTGTTTCTGCTGGCCCTTGCGGCGCCGGTCCGGGCCCAGGCCCAGCAGCCGGGATTCGCCCGCGAAGGAGGATTCGTCGGCGTCAGCTTCCTGCCGGAGTTCAAGTTCGACGGCGTCACGTTCGACGGCGTGTCCGCGTATCAGCTGGAAGGCAGCGAGGAGATCATCATCCTCCCGAGCCTCGACAAGCAGCCCCTCGTGCGCGGGATCCTCGGTTACCGGGCGCGGAACGTCTCGCTGGAGATCAGCTACGACCGGACGAAGCACGACGGCATCTTCGAAGACTTTGCCACCGACGTGACGATCCAGGCCATCAACGTCGATGGACGGTACTTCTTCCTGCCCCGCAGCCGCGTGCAGCCGCACGTGCTCGTCGGCGGCTCGTTCCCCTGGACCAGGGTCAAGGAAGGCAGCTTCCTCGACGGTGAGGCGGGGGATGCGCGGTACCGCGGCTACGGGCTCAACACCGAGGCCGGCATCACCGTGTACCCGCACCGCCGGTTCGGCCTGAGCGGAGGCTACTCCTTCCGCGTGATGTGGTTCGACCGCGCAACCGGAGTCAGCGACACGTTCGGTGAACTGAGACCACGCTTCCGCGAGGAGACGCGCAGCGTCATCATCACGGCGATCCTGGTCATCTGATCGCCGTCGCCACCTCAGCAAGTCCCCGATAGCCAAACGGCCTATACTCGAAGGTCGGCTCTTTTTCGAGGAGGAAAGGTCGTGGCTGTTCGTCGTGGCGCCTGGCTGGTGCTGGTGCTCATTGGTCTGGGCGTGATGGTGTCGGCCGCGGGGCTGATCGTCACGTCGCTGCTGGTCGGTCGCGGCCCGCAGGTCACCGGCAACTCCGTGCTCCTGATGAAGGTCTCGGGCGATCTCCACGAGATCGAGCCCGGCGGCGTCATCGGGCAGTTCCTCGTCTCCCCACCCACGGTCCGTTCGGTCACCGAGGTGCTTCGCAAGGCCAAGGTCGACGATCGCATCACGGGCGTCATCCTCCGTCCCACCGGTACGGCGGCGCTCTGGGCGAAGGTCCAGGAAGTGCGCGATGCCGTCACCGACTTCCGCACGTCGGGCAAGCCGATCATCGCCTACCTCGAACAGGGAGGCGAGCAGGAGTTCTACCTCGCGAGCGCCTGCGACAAGGTCTTTCTGATGCCGACCGCGTCGCTGGATCTCACCGGTGTTGCCACCTACGAGCTCTTCCTCCGCGGCACCCTGGACAAGATCGGCGCCTATCCGGATGCGCTGCACGTCGGCGAGTTCAAGACCGCCGCCAACATCTACACCGAGAAGACCTACACGCCTTCTCACCGGGAGATGGCCGAATCGCTGAACCGGGATCTCTACCAGCAGCTCGTGCAGGGCCTGGCGCACGCGCGCCACAAGTCCGAGGATGAAATGCGCGCGCTGATCGACCACGGGCCCTTCCTCCCGGAAGACGCGGTCCGCGCCGGCCTGATCGACGACGTCGCGTACGAAGACGAGCTCGATGACAAGGTGCAACTCGCGACCGGAACGCCCCGGTTCCTGACCGACACCGACTACCGGCGCGTCAGCCCGCTGTCGCTCGGGTTGAACCGCGGGCCGCGCATCGCCGTGCTCTACGCGGTCGGCCTGATCAGCACCGGGGAGAGCAGCGACGACGCCACCCAGGTGCTCGGCTCAGACACCGCGGTGGAATACCTGCGCAAGGCGCGCGCCGACGACTCCATCAAGGCGGTCGTGCTGCGGATCGACAGCCCGGGCGGTTCGGCGATCGCGTCGGACGTCATCTGGCGCGAAGTCATGCTGACCCGCGCTGTCAAACCGGTGATCGCCTCGATGTCGAACGTTGCGGCGTCGGGCGGCTATTACATTGCCATGCCGGCGCACCAGATCGTCGCCGAGCCCGCCACGCTGACCGGCTCGATCGGCGTCGTGATGGTGAAGTTCGTGATCGACGGCACGCTCGGCAAGCTCGGGATGAACATGGAGCAGGTGACGAGCGGCAAGTACGCCGACCTGTACTCGCCGGTCCGTCCGTTCTCGCCCGAGGAACGGGCGAAGATCGAGCAGCAGATGCAGGCCACCTACGAGGCGTTCGTCGAAAAGGCCGCCGCCGGCCGCCAGACGACGCCGGAACGGATCGACACGATCGCGCAGGGGCGCGTCTGGACGGGGAAGCAGGCCAAGCAGCTGGGGCTGGTCGACGAGCTTGGCGGCCTGCAGCGCGCGCTCGCGATCGCGCGGTCACGCGCGAAGATCGCGGAAGACGCCGAAGTGGAGCTGGTGATCTACCCGCAGCGCCGGTCGATCTACGAGCTGGTGCAGGCGCCGTTCGGCGCCGAATCTGGCGGGATGCTGCAGACGCTGCTGGGCCTGCGGGACGCGAAGGCGGTTCAGACGCTCACCGCGCCGCTCCGGATCTTCCGGCGCGGCGAGCCGCTCGCCATCATGCCAAACGTCTTCATACGCTGAAGAAACGCTGAAGGCGTTTCTTACTGCGTGAGCTGCGCGAGCAGCTGATTGTTGATCCGGACGCTCATCCGTTCGCGCGCCTTCGCCATGTAAGCGGCGAAGAACCGGCCCCGGCGCTCGTTCATCAGCTCGTCTTTCGTCGTCTGTTTGCCGGCGGCGATTTCGTCGGCGGTCGGGTCCTTGCGCTCCAGCACCTTCACCACGACTGCGCCGTTCTCGGTCGTGATCGGGTCGCTGACCGAGCCTGCCGGCAGCGTGAACGCTGCCGCATCGATCGCCGGGCTGACGCCCGCGTCGGCAATCGGGGACCCGCGCGCGATCAGCTCCGTGGTCTTCACCTCGAGGCCGGCCGCTTTCGCCGCGGCGGCAAAGTCGCCCGACTTCAGCTTGCCGGCGATCTCGGCCGCCTTCTGCTGCGCGATCTCGATGGCCTTCTTCTTCAGGACGTCGTCGCGCACTCGCGCCTTGACCTCCTCGAGTTTGGGCACGTAGGCGTCCTGTTTGCCGGTGATGGTAATGAACGCAAAGCCCTGTGGCGTGCGGATCGCGGGGCTGACCTCGCCGTCCTTCAGCGAGAAGGCCTGCTCGGCAGCGGCCGGCGCCATGCCAAGGCCGGCGATCGGCTCCTCGCGAGCGAAGAACCCGGATTCCGCGACGGTGAAGCCGCGCCCTTTCGCGACGGTGTCGAGGTCATCCGGGCTGTCGAGCTGGCCGGCAATGTCGTCGGCCGTTCGCTGGGCTTCGTCCTGCGCCCGCTGCCACTTGATCTGATCCTCGATCTGGGCCTGAACCTCCGCGAGCGGCCGGCTCGAGGCCGGACGCTTTTCAGCGAGCTTCACCACGTGGTATCCGAAGGAGGTCTTGAACGCGTCGCTGACCTGGCCCGGCGCCAGCGAGAACGCCACCTGGTCGAACTCGGGCACCATCTGGCCGCGGCCGAACAGATCGAGGTCCCCCCCTTTGCTCTTGTTGCTCTCGTCCTCGGAGTACTGCTTCGCGAGCGCGGCGAAGTCGGCGCCGGCCTTCGCCTTCGCGGCGAGGTCATCGGCCAGCTTCTTGACGTCGGCTTCGTTCTTCCCTTCGGTCTTCAGCAGGATGTGGCTCGCGCGGACCTGTTCGGGGGTCGAATACTGCTGCGCGTTGTCTTCGTAGTAGCGCTGCACGTCCTGCGGGGTCACGGTCAGGCGCGCGCGGATCGTCTGCACGTCGAGCAGCGCGTACTTGATCCGGCGCTTCTCCGGCATCCGGTAGTCGTCCTTGTGCGCTTCGAACCAGGACGCGACCTCCTGGTCGGTCGCCTGGGCGCCCTCGCGGTACTTGTCGGCGGGGAAGTTCACGACCGCGAGCTTCAGCTTCTCGTTGCGTTTTTTGAACGCCGCTTCGACGTCGGCGTCGGAGATGCTGATCCAGTTGGTCAGCGCCGCCTGGAGCTTCTCCAGGGTGATGCTGCGACGGACCTGGTCCTCGAATTCCGACTCGCGCACCGGCGGGGTCTGCGTCTGCAGCATCTGACGGTAGCGGTCGTAGCCGATGAAGCGGCCGTTCTCCTGAAAGGCGGGGATCAGGAGGATGCGCTGCTTCACTTCCTCGTCGGTCGCGCTCATGCCGAGCCGCCGGGCCTCGGCCAGCGAGATCTCCTCTTCGATCAGCTGCTGCACGATCCGCTGGTCGATCCCGAGCTGCCGCAGCAGCCGTTCGTCCATGTTGGCCCCATAGGCCGATCGGTAGGCCTGCATCTGGCGCGCGTAGGCCTGACGGAACTCGGCGACGGTGACGTCGGAGCCTTCGACAGTCGCCACTGCCTGATTCAGACCGGCGCCGGTGGCCGGGTCGTTGGACGCGGGGATGTACAGCGCGATAAACGCGAGCACGACCAGAACCAGGCTCCATTTGAGCCAGTTCTTGTGGCGGCGCATCCGGTCGAGCATCGTCATGGTATCCGGGCCTCGTATTGCGGGCGGTAGAAACGACGATTATGCCACGTTATGCCGCGTTTCCAAGGGGCCCACTGTGCTATATTTTCGGTGAATAGAAGGACTTAGAGGCATCCGTCATACCAATGGGACGCAGAGCCGATTGACCCGGGGTCGGCAACCTCGCGCCCGTCGCCCCCCGAGAAGGACGACCAGGACAGCCCTGTCGGCCGCGTCTCCGGACCTTGCGGCGCGGCTACGCCTGTGCCAGGCGCGGTTGCGCCGGGAGTTGTCGCGCGCCGACGCGCTGGTGGAGATCGTGCGCGCGGTGAACGCCAGCCTCGACCCGGTGCGGGTAGCCGACGCGATGCTTACGCGAATGGCCGGCTGGGTGCCGGCCCGGACCTGGGTCGTCATGGCGTCCGACGAGCGGTTGGGCAACCGGCCGATGGCAACCCGTGGTCTGACGCCGGCCTCCGAGGCCGCCGCGCACGCGGTCGCACATTGGGTGATCCGCTCCGGGCAGCCGTTCACGACCGCGGACCTCGCCACCGACCGGAGAACGCCGCGATGCCGCCGCGGGGCTGCGCTCGCGTTCCCGCTCGTCTGCCGGGGGCGCACCGTCGGCGCGGTCGTGGGGATCGACCGCCGTCCAGCGAGCGCAGAGCCGCGGTTGACCGCCGGCGCCCGGGCCGCGCTCGAATCGGCGATCGAGCCGTGCGCGGTCGCGCTGCACAACGCCCTGCGGATGCAGCGCGCCGAAGCGCTGTCGGTGACCGACGACCTGACGTCGCTGTACAACTCGCGGTACCTGTCGCAGGTGCTGCGCCGGGAAACCAAGCGCGCCTCGCGCAGTGGGCGGCCGCTATCGCTGCTCTTTCTGGACCTCGATGGGTTCAAGTCGATCAACGATACGCACGGGCACTTGTTCGGGAGCCGCGCGCTGGTCGAAGCGGCCGGCGTGATCCGCGCGAGCGGTCGCGAGACCGACATCGTCGCACGGTTCGGCGGCGACGAATTCGCGCTCGTGCTCCCCGACACCGGCAGTGACGGGGCCACGGCCGTCGGCGAGCGGGTCCGCGAGCGGGTGGCGGCGCACGAGTTCCTGCAGGCCCACGGTCTGCGTATCCGGTTGACGGCGTCGGTAGGGGTCGCCACGCTCCCGGATGTCGCGGCATCCGTCGAAGGGCTGATCCAGGCGGCCGACCAGGCGATGTATCGAGTCAAAGAACGCGGCAAGAACGGCATCTACGTAGCGGGGAGCGACATTTGAGCCTGAGATCCTTGTTTTCCCTTTTCTCGAGCGACCTGGCGATCGACCTCGGGACGGCCAATACCTGCGTCTACGCCCGCGGCAAGGGCATCGTCGTCAACGAGCCGTCGATCGTGGCGATCAACAAGGTCAACGGCCGGATCGAGGCGGTCGGCAAGGACGCCAAGGAGATGCTCGGGCGCACACCCGGCAACATCGTGGCCATCAAGCCGATGAAGGACGGCGTCATCGCGGATTTCGAAGTCACCGAGAAGATGCTGACCTATTTCATCAAGAAGGCGCACAACCGGAACGTCTGGGTCCGCCCCCGGATCGTCATCGGCGTGCCGTCCGAGATCACCCAGGTCGAGAAGCGCGCGGTCAAGGACAGCGCCTACCGCGCCAAGGCCAGCGAGGTCTACCTGGTCGAAGAAGCGATGGCGGCGGCCATCGGCGCCGGCATGCCGATCACCGAGCCGTCGGGGAACATGATCGTCGACATCGGCGGCGGCACCACCGACATCGCGGTCATCTCGCTCGCCGGGATCGTCTACAGCAAGGCCGTGCGGGTCGCGGGCAACGAGATGGACGACGCGATCATCCAGTACATCAAGAAGACCTACAACCTGCTGATCGGCGAACGGACGGCTGAGGCGATCAAGATGGAAGTGGGCTCCGCCTTCCCGCTCGAGGAGCGGATGACGATGGAGATCAAG
>DATFFM010000153.1:0-6776 GCA_035250005.1 Vicinamibacterales bacterium
CGCCGCCGGCGTGGCCGCGCAGATTCAGCTCGGCGCCCGGCTCCAGAGCGACGGGTTCTATTATTTCGCCTACCTGCGGTCGATCGCCTTCGACCGCGACGTCGAATTCTCCAACGACTACCGGCTGCTCGGGCTCGGCGACAAGGCGCACCTTTTCGTGCCGACGCCCACCGGCCACGCGCAGTCGGCCTGGACGATCGGCCCCGCGATCGTGTGGGCCCCGTTCTTTGCCGCGGCGCATCCGATCGCCGGCCGCCTCGCCGCCGGCGGCGCCGACGTCAGCACGAACGGCATCTCCTATCCGTACAAGCAGGCCGTCTGCATCGCGGGGCTCGTGTATGCGCTGCTCGGATGCTGGTTCAGCTACCGGCTCGCCCTGCTGTTCTTCGACCCGCCGGTCGCG
This sequence comes from Vicinamibacterales bacterium, assembly GCA_035250005.1. Classification (GTDB taxonomy): domain Bacteria; phylum Acidobacteriota; class Vicinamibacteria; order Vicinamibacterales; family 2-12-FULL-66-21; genus JACDCA01. The sequence continues at coordinate 404 of DATFFM010000153.1, forward strand.
GCAGGCGCCGTGGCCTTCACCATCGCCGGCTCATTCATGCTGTGGTACATCGTGAAGGAGCCGAGCATGACGCACGCGCCGTCGATGGCGGGTGTCGCGGGCTTCATCTGGGCGTGGGCCGCAACTCACGGCCGGCGCACGCGCCTGCAGTGGGCGCTCCTCGGTCTGCTGGCCGGCTTCATCGCGACGATCCGCTGGCAGAATGCGCTGTTCGCCATTCTCCCCGCGTACGAGTCGCTGGTGCTGCTCGCGGCGGCGATACGCACGAGGGACCGCGCGCAGCTGACCGCGACGATCGCCGCCGGCGCCGCGTTCACGGCCTGCGCGGTCATCGGCTTTCTCCCGCAGATGCTCGCGTGGAAGGCGATCTACGGCAGCTATCTCGCGGTGTCGCCGGTCGGCCCCGAGATCCGCTGGTGGGATCCGCACCTCGTCGACATCCTGTGGTCGTCGAGAAACGGACTGCTCAGCTGGTCCCCCGTGCTCTACCTCGGCGCGATCGGCCTCGCGGTCTTCGCCTTCGCTCGTCCGTGGATCGGCGTCCCCGCGGTCCTGGCGGTGACGGTGATGACCTACTTCAACGCCTCGATCCAGGACTGGTGGGGCAGCGCGGGATACGGCGGCCGGCGGTTCGACGGGACGATTCCGCTGTTCGCGCTGGGTGTGGCGGCCATCGCCGAGCGCGCCGCGGCGATCGCCCGGCGGCATCCCTTGAGGGTGGTCGCGGCCGGCGGCGGCCTCCTGGTGCTCTGGAATCTGACGTTGATGAGCGCCGCCCAGGACGGGCACGTCCGCATCGGCGAGTCGGTCTCCTTCGGCGAGGCCGGCGCCCATCAGGCGAGAGCCTTTCACCGCTGGTTCGGCCACCCGTTCACCTACCCGGTCAGCCTGCTGTTCGCCGCGCGCAACGACGTCCCGGTCGGTTCGTACGACCTGCTGGCGGCCAATCGCTTTCTCGGCGAGCCGCTTCGGCCCTACGGCCGCATCGACATCGGCACGAGCGACGAGCTGTGGCTCGAAGAGGGCTGGCACGGTGCCGAACAGGCCGGGCCGCTCTCGTTCCGCTGGGCGAGCCAGTCCGCGTCCATGATCGTTCCGCTGGATCACGCGGCCGCGCTGCGCGTGCAGGTCCGGGTGCGCGCCTTCGACTATCCCGGCGCCACCCCGCAACAGCTCAGGCTCGTCGTCAACGCCACCGAACAGCCCGCCGTGCCGGTGGAGGCAGACTGGACAACGGTCGTGCTCGACGTGCCCGAGCCGGCATGGCGAGCGGGGGTCAACCGCGTGAAGCTCGTCTTCGACCGCGCCACGCGACCCGCGGACGTCGGCATTGGCGGGGACCCGAGGCTGCTTGCCGCCGCCATCGACTACGTCCGTGTGGAGCTCGCGCGCTGAGGTCCTTGCGCCCTACGTCAGCATTGCACCTTACTTCAGCATTCAGCCTTCAGCATCGCAACCCGCTCTAAAATGGAGGCGTGTGGAAGCGGCTCCTCACGTCGCTCAGGCATGCCGGTTCGCCGCGCCGGACGGCTGCGGCTTTCGCGCTTGGCGTGTTCCTCAGCTTCTCCCCGTTTCTCGGCCTCCAGACCGTGCTGGGGTTCAGCGCTGCCTTCGCGTTCCGCCTGAGCCGCGTGGCGATGTTCGCCGGCCTGTGCACCAACCTGCCGTGGCTGATGCTCCCGTGGTACACGCTGACCACAGCCGCCGCCGCGTACGTGCTGGAGGCGCCGGTCTCGGCTGATCCGGGGCCGGCGATGTCGAAGCTGTTCGAGCTGCCGCTCACGGGCCCGGCGTTCTGGACTCAGGCGCTGGAGATCCTCGCGCCGTTCTTGTGGTCGTTCTTCTTCGGATCGACTGCGGGCGCGCTCGTCGTCAGCGCGGTCGCGTACGTAGCGGTCTCGCGCTACATGACCCGCGCGGCCCGGCTCGAGCCGCTCCCCGACGGCCCGGCCGAGCCCGAACCCTCTATCGCCCCGGCAGATACAGCACGTTGACCTCGGTCCGCCGGCGCAGGCCCGACAGCCAGTCCCGGACGGCGGCGGCACGGAGCTGCGCCATCAGCGCGCTGCGCGCCTCGTCGCGCGCCTCCCCGAAGGGGCGCAGCTTCCCGTCCCGCGTGAACTCGGCCGGGTGCTCTCTGTAGTACGCGACGATGTCGTCCTCGGTCGGCTGGAAGGTGGCGCCGAACCGCTGCTGGATGTAGGCCTGGATCCTGAGGTCGTCGCGCATGTACAGCCGCAGCTGCTCGACGCTGTGGCCGGTCTCGCGGAGGATGGCGTCGAAACGCTCGCCTGAGCCGATCCGCGCATCGAGCTCGCGCATCCGCGCGTCCACCTGGGTGAGCTCCGGTTCGGGCGGGCCGTAGCGATCCACTTCGATCAGCATCAGGCGCCGCTCGATCAGCCGGTCGAGCGTCCACTGCAGCGGCTCCGCCTGCGCCGGGATCTGCACGAACCCGAACCGGACCGCCGCCACCGCATCCGACTGCAGCACCAGCGCCCCCCCGACCGTCGCGAGGATCCGGTCGATCACATCCGCGGGCGCCGAATGAGCAGACGCCAAAACCATCATCCCAGCCACGATTACCCGCCGCCGTTGCCGCCTTACAGCCTTCAACATGACTTGCACCCTTGCTTCAGCATTCAGCATTCAGCGTTCAGAACGCCTGTCCGAAACTGAAGTGAAACGCGCGCGGCGATTCGACCGTTCCCCGCCGATCCAGCTTGAACCCGACGTCGAAGCGCAGCGGCCCCACGGGGGACCGGTAGCGCAGCCCGACGCCGACCGCGGCGCGCAGCTCGCCCGGATCGATCTGGGTCACGCGTCCGAACACGTTGCCGGCGTCGATGAAGAACGCCGCGCCGAGGTCCTTCCATACCGGCACGCGCAGCTCGCCGTTCAGCAGGACGAGCCCGTTGCCTCCCCGCGGGAACCCGTTCGCGGTGATCGTTTCCGGCGTGCCGACGCTGTCGAGCGCGAATCCGCGCATGGTCGTGTCGCCCCCCGCGAAGAACCGCTCGCTGGCCGGCAGGTCTTCCAGGATCTGCGTCTCGAGACTGCCGTCGCCGCGCGGGACCTGGACCTCGCGCGGGAACCCGTCGGCGAGCCCGACCGCGATCCGGCCGGCGAACACGACCCGCGGGCCGAGCGGGAGCCGGCGGTAGGCGTGCGCCTGGACGTACGACTTGATGAACCCGACCTGGCCGCCGATCGTCCGCGACGCCAGGCTCCCCTCGGCGGTCAGGAAGAGCCCCTGCGTGGGATCGAGGGCGTCGTCGCGGGTGTCGCGCGCGATGGTCGTGGAAAAGACCGAGAGGCGGACCTGCGGGAAGATGCGGTCGATTGCCGCCTGCTCTTCCTCGGTGAGCACTTCGTCGAACGTCCTCGTGGTGCCGAAGGTATAGCGCGCGCTCGTCCGCACCGCCGGCGACAGACGGCGGAGGATCTCGCCGTTGAGCCCCTGGCGCGAGAATTTGAACGTCGACCGCACCCCTTGCTCGATCGCAGCCGTCAGGGTGACGTCGGCGTTCCAGCCGAACGTTCTCGGCTCGCGGTAGGTGCCGACCACGCGGTATTCCGCGAAGCCGAACGTCGTTTCCTCGCCGCCCCCCTGATCGCTGTCGGAGCGCAAGGCCAGCCTGGTGTAGAGATTGGCCGACCGGTTCTTGCCGCCGATGTTGCGGCGCCCGACTTCGAAGAAGCCGCGCGGCGCGAGCTCGAATCGCTCCTCGGCTGCCCCTTCGGCGCCGCTCGCGAGGCGCTCGCTGAGCTCGAGACCGCCGCCATAGCCGATGGTGGTGGACGGGGCCTCCTCGACCTCGATCAGGATGTCGCGGCGCTCGGTGTCGCCGTGCTGGATCTCCCGGATGCGGATGCGGCGAAAGAGACCGAGCGCTCCGAGCCGGCGCCTCGTCTCGAACAGGGCCTCGAGACCGAGCGGCTGGCCGGGCCGAAGCTGGATCTCGCGCTCGATCACCCGTGAGTCCGTCTTCACATTGCCGAGGATCAGCACGTGGTCCACGAGGCTCTGCGGGCCCTCGGTGATCTCGACGCGGATGTCGACGCGTGACGCATCCGGCATCGCCGGTGTCACGTTGACCGAGGCGGCCGCGAATCCGCGGTTCAGGTACTCGCCGAGGATGCTCTCCCGGTCCTGAACGACCTGCGGCTCGTAGTAGGGCTGCCCGGGCGCCGAGGAGATCAGGCGCGACAGCTCGACGCTGGTGATCGCTTTGTTGCCCGAGAACGTCACCTCGCCGATCCGGATCAGCGCGCCTTCGGTGATGACGATCACAGGCTGGATGCGCCCCTCGCCCGAGGCGGTCGGGCTCAGCTCGTTGGCCACCGATTCGACCTTCACCTGGGCGAACCCGCGGCGGAGGTAGATCCCGCGAATCGCGGCGACCGCGGTATCGAGGTTCGCGCCGACGAACAGCTCGCCCGCGTCGAGGTTCTGAAGCGCGGACTGGATCTCCAGAGCCGGCACCGTGACGTTGCCGCTCAACTGCGGGCCGCCGCCGATCCGGTACTGCAGCCCCTTCCGCACCGTGAACACGATCTCGACGCTGCCGTTGATCTCGCGTCTGGCTGCGGCAGCCGACGCCTTCCAGTAGCCCTGCTGATTCAGGTACGCGACGATGCGCCGCTCCGAGTCCTCGAGGATGTCGGCGTCGACCGAACCTTCGCGCTGGACCGGCACGAGCTCTTCGAGCGCATCCTTGGGCAGCGTGTCCCCCTCGAAGCGCACCACCACTTCGGGCCCGCGCTCCACCGTGATCGCGAGGTCCACGCTCCGGCCGTCGTCGGACTGCGACGTGATTCGATGGCTGCCGCGGGCCTCGTAGCGCCCCTCGTGCCGGAGCTCCTCGAGGTAGTCGGCCAGCCGCGCCTGCACCTCCACCCGCTCGTACGGGCGGCCGGGGTCGGCGTGGATCGTGCGGAGAAACCGGTCCCGCGGCTCCCCGGGATCGCCCGCGATGGTGACGTGTCGAACGCTCGCGCGCGCGCCCGCCGCGATCTCGAACGTCAGGATCGTGCCGTCGGGATCGTGCACGACCTCGACGACGGGGCGGATCGCGGCGCCGAGATAGCCGCGGTCGAAGTAGTAGTCCTGGAGCATCTCGGCGACGCTCGCCGCGCGCGAGGCCGGCGGCGCGGTGCCGAAACGGCTGGTCACGGCGGCGCGCAGCTCCGACCGGCCGAGACCCAGGGTGCCGCGGAACTCGATGCGCTGCACGCTGTGCACGGGCACCAGCTCGTAGGTCAGGGCCACACCCCCTTCGAGGGGGCGGGCGTCCACGGCGATCTCCTGGAAGCGGCCGAGGCTGTAGAGGTGCGCGATCGTCTCGCGAACCGAGGCCATCGACAACGGCGAACCCGCCGGCGTCTCGATCAGGCTGATCAGCAGTGTGTCGATGGTGAGCCGGCCTTCGACCATCACCTCGACCTGCACGATCGGGCGGCCGGCATACGCCGCCGCCGGCGACGAGGCCTGCGGCGACAGCGGCACGGCCGGCGGCTGTGCCTGGCCGATGGCGAGCACCAGCGCGAGAAGCACGCCCATCAGAAGACGTGCCGCACGCGAAAGTCGACCGCGAACGTGTTGTCGCCGTTCTGCGTGATGATCCAGCCGACCCGGTCGTTCTGGTCGTATTCGAGCACGATGATCTGCTGGTGCGTCGAGTTGCCGAGGCCGCGGGCGAAGGTCAGATAGGCGCGGCTCGAAAGCCGTTTGCCGATGACGAGGCGTGCCGTCGGGGCGAACGGATCCCCTTCGGTGCCGATGCTGGGCGCGATCAGCACCGTCGCGCCGCTGCCGAGCACCTCCTCGGCCACTTTGCCCACCGGCGCCGAGAAGGGGCTGGTGAGCAGCCGGGACGTCAGGCCGCGCAGCAGATCCGCCTCGCTCTGGTTGGCGGCCGCGGACCGGAAGGTGCGGAGCTCGGCGTTCTGCAGGTCCGGATCCTGGCCGAAGAGGAGCGCGATGATGTCGCTGGTCGGGAGCGGCGGATCCGAGCTGATGGTCGGCACGAATCGCCGCCTGGTGCCGAGAAAACCGAGCGTCACCCGGTAGGTCTGGTCCGCGACCCGCACCCGCGTTTCGGCCTCGATGTCGAAGTACGGCTCGATCCCCGCCGGGTTCACGAAATCGATGGTGCCGCGGGTGACGCGGTAGCGGTTGCCCTCGAACGCCACGTCACCGCGATCGATGTCGGCGCGGCCCGACAGGAGCGGGCGGTCGTACGTCCCCTGCAGGCGAAGGTCGGCCTGGGCTTCGAGCTGCGCGATGTTGTTCTCGATGCGCAGGCTCCCGGGCGGGGCGTCGATCTGGATGTCGAACCGCAGCGGGACGGTCGGCGCCGCCGCCGGCGCG
>DATFFM010000154.1:0-98297 GCA_035250005.1 Vicinamibacterales bacterium
ATGGAGCCGGGGTTCGTGTAAATGTCATCGGCGCGATACCGGGCGAGCGTGTACTGCTTCGTGGTGTCGTCGAGATACACCGCCTTGTCGAGCGTGTTCTGACCTGCGCGCTCGCTGAAGAACAGGACCTTCATGTCGGGCGAGAACCGGTGCCCGGTCATCCGTGTGCCGTGCTCGTACACCACCGTCTTGCTCGTGTCGTCGAAAGGCGCGACCCAGTGATAGAGCCGATCCTTGCGCTGCGGCTGCTGTCCGGCGCCGCGGCCGCCGCGCTGCGGGGGTTCGGGCTGATCGTCGGCCGCCGCGGCCTGCCCGCCCCGGTTGTTCCGCTGCCCTTCGGGCGCGGGCTCCTGCTCGAGGTACGTGAGGCCCTGGCCGTCGGTCCGCCACGCCAGCTCGCGCTTGCCCTGCTGGTTCTGCTGACCGCCGCGGCCGCCGCCGGCACCGGGGTCGGGCGGCGTCTGTGGGGTGTCGTCCTGGACGCCGAGATTGATGGGGCGCTCGTTCAGCTTCGCCAGCGCTTTGCCGGTCGCATCCCAGATCTCTTCGATCGAGCCGAAGCTGCTGGCGGGCACATCGTACGAGAACGGCTCGACCATTCGCGTGACCCGCGCGAATTTTCCATCAGGAGCGAAGTCGATCGAACGGATCATCCCCGGCTGCCCGAACTTTCGGACCGTCCCTTTCTGCACATCCACCAGGGCAACCTGGCCGGTTGCGTGCCATTTGAGCAGTTCCTTCTCATAGGGGGTGGACATCAGGCTCGGGAACGTGCGGAGGCGGTTCTTCTCCTTGTCCGCCAGCTTCACCGTCGGGCCGGTCGGCGCGGCCGGCGCCGGCGGCATCGGTGCCCGCCCGTCGGGGATCAGCACGGTGGCGATCTGCTTGCCGCCCTCGGTGTACTCGATGACCGACACCAGCGTCGCCAGCACCGGGCTCTTCGTGAGCTGTCGCGACCTGCCGGTGGCTGCGTCGGCCACGTAGATGTGGGTGGCGTCGTCGCCGTGGACGAAGAAAGCGATGGACGCGCCGTCGGGCGACCACACGGCGTTCGAGACCCGGGCCCCTGCGGGCACCTGGACCGGCTTTCGGGACCCGTCGGCGGCGGAAATCAGCTGGATGCCGACGTTGTTCCGGATCGTCAGCGCGCGGGCCCGGTTGGCCTTGAAATCGATGAAAACGCCGCCGAGCTCGTGGAACGGCTTGGAAAACGTCTTCATCGCCACCGGCCCGTCGCCGATCTCGTCGAGGAACCATTTCTTGTCGGGGCTGGCGCTGGTCAACGAAACGTTGAGGTAGCGGGGGGCCAGGACCGCATCCGCCAGCTCCGGCGGCGGCGTCGCGTAGGTGTCCTGCTTGATGATGTCGTCCGCCCACGAACCGTTCCGCACCGGGCTCTGCGCCAGCAGGGACAACTGGCACAGGGCAAGAACCAGAGCAGGCGTCAGGCGCGCCAACCGTTTCGTCATGTATCCTCCGTTCTGAGGTCCGAACAATAGCATTAAATATCGGTGAACGCCGTCCGCGGACCGGCCCTCCGGCAAACGCTCGAAGGCGTGAGAACGTCTAACACAGCACTATGAAAACCGCCGTCCGTCTCGTTCTCGCCGCCCTCATGCCAGCTCTCGTGTCGGCGGCGCCGCCACGGGCGCAGGTCCCTCCGCGAGATGCGCGTCCCCCTTCGCAACAGGCGGCTGCGGTCGGTTCGGCCGTCATCTCGGGCACGGTGCTGATGGCCGGCGGCACGCAGCCGGCGCGGAAGGTTCGGCTCAGCCTGTCGGGTGCGGAAGTTCGCGGCGGCCGCACTGCCACTACAGACGACCAGGGGCGGTATTCGTTTACCGCGCTGCCGGCCGGGCGCTACACGCTCACCGCCACGAAGCCCGGGCACGTCGCGGTGACCTACGGCCAGCGCCGGCCGGGTCGCGCCGGCACGCCGATCCAGCTCTCGGATGGCCAGACGTTTCGGGCCGACCTGCAGATCCCGAAAGGCAGCGTCATCACCGGCACCGTGTTCGATGAAAACGGCGAGCCGTCGCCGCAGACGCAGGTGCGGGTCATGCGAGTCATCATGCAGAACGGCCGGCGCACCCTGCAGGGCAGCAACAGCAGCAGCACCGATGATCGGGGCATCTACCGCGCCTTCGGCCTCCTCCCCGGCGACTACGTCGTCTGTGCGACGCCGCGCAACAGCAACCTCGGCGACTTCGCGCGGATGGCCACGGAAGTGCGAGCGCTTCAACAGAGCCTCGAAGCGATGGCGCGGGTAAGCGAGGAACAGGCGCGCGTCGTTGGGCAGCGGATCGCGTCGCTGGAGGCGTCGATGCCGCCGGACGACGATACGGCACCGCCGGGCTACGCGCCGATCTGCTATCCCGGATCCATTTCTGCCGCGACCGCCTCCTCCGTGACCCTCGGTATCAGCGAGGAGCGGCCGGGAATCGACTTCCAGCTGCAGCTCGCACCCCTCGCGCGCATTGAGGGCACGGTTGTGAATTCGACCGGCGCTCAGGTGCGGGAGATCAACGTGCAGCTCACCGACGCCCAGCCGGCCGGGCTGTCGCTCGGCAATATGAGCGCGCGGGCCGACTCGGAGGGGCGGTTCCGCCTGATGAACGTGCCGCCCGGCCAGTACCGGCTGACGGCGCGGGCGATGATCCAGCCTGCGCGAGCGCCACAGCCGCCGGTGCCGCCCGGCGGCGGACGCGGTCGAGGCGCGGCTCCGCCGGTGCCCCGCGAAGACGCGATCGCGGTCTGGGGCTCGGCCGATGTCAGCGTCGATGGGCGGACGCTCTCGAACGTCCTGTTGACGCTACAGCAGGGGGTCAGCGTGTCGGGTCAGGTCACGTTCGAGGGCGCGGCGACGCCGCCGGCGGACCTGACGCGGCTCCGCGTCACGATGTCGCCGTTCGAGCCGACGCCGTTCGGGGGATCGTCATCCGCGCGCGTGGATGCGAGCGGACGCTTCACGATTCCGAGCGTGGTCCCGGGCCGTTACCGACTCGCCGCTTCGGCGCCGGGCGGCTGGGTGACGGAGTCAGCCGTGATCGGCGGACAGGACGCGCTGGACTTTCCGTACGACGTGAAGGGGAATCAAAGCGTCACCGGCGTCGTCGTCACCTTCACCGACCGTCCGACGGAGCTGAGCGGGACGGTAACCGATGACAAGAACCAGCCGGCGCCGGGCTACACGCTGATCGTGTTCCCCGCAGACTCCCGCTACTGGACCGGATCCTCGCGCCGGATCCAGAGCACGCGACCGTCGACCGACGGCCGGTTCACGTTCCGCAATCTGCCGCCCGGCGACTACCGGCTGGCGCCGGTTGCAGATCTCGAACCCGGCCAGACGTCGGATCCCACGTTCCTGCAGCAGCTCGAAGCGACAGCGCTCCGCGTCAGCCTGCAGCCCGGGGAGAAGAAGACGCAGGACATGCGGTTGTCGGTAAGTTGAGGCGGTGACGGCGCGCGGAGTTACGATCGGCACGCTCGCCCTCCTGCTGTCGATGCTGTTCCCGGCGCATGCCCAGGATCAACACCGCGGTGCGCGGCCACGCGGATGGCCGTGCGAGGGGAAGGTCGATCCGGTCTACGTCAGCGGCGCGGAGGCGACCGGCGGCAAGGTGCTCCTGTTCCAGCCCGGAGAGGTCGGTGGAGTCGGCGCCGAGATGGCGGCATCGAGGCGGCATCCGGAGACCGTGTTCCGGGCAGCTCTCCAGCTTTCCGAGGGCGTCCACGAATACGATGTGCCCATCGACTCCACCATCGAGAGCGCCTATTTCTTCGTCTCCCTGCAGTGCCTGCAGATCACCAGTATCGCCCGCCCCTCGGGCGAGGAGCTCCGGGTTGAGGCCCCTGACGTCGAGGCGCACAATTTCGCAGCCGTTCGCCTTTTCACAGTCCAGCGACCGGCGCCGGGTGCCTGGAGGGTACGCGTCGAGGGCCAGGGCCAGTTCTCCCTGATCGTCACCGCCAGAACAGAATTGAAGCTCAGCGACGTGAGGTTCATGGACGAAGGCGTTCCGGTGAAGGGCGCGCCAAAACCCGGCAAGCCGATGGTGCTGGAAGCGAGCATGACCGGGGCTGCCCGAGGCATTGCCTTTCAGCTGGTCTCATCGAATGCGGGGACCATTCAGGTCCTCGACCTCGACGTCGAGAAGGAAGCCGAGACCCGTCGCACGTACGCAGGCGCGATCGTGCCGCCCGAAACAGCGTTTCGGGTCGCGATGACAGGCATCGACGACAAGGGCTTTCGATTCCAGCGCGTCCAGAAGGAGCTCGTCAACGCCATACGCTAGCCCGTCACACGTCAGGCCGTTGGTGAATTCGCTTCGGGTTCACTTCGGCTTCATCATTCCAATCCGCCGGCCGGCGGCTGAATCACGGATCAGGGTCTGCAGACGACGATGGCGTGTCTCTTCTTTTTTCGCGCTCGTCACCCAGTGGATCGCGACGCGGCGATACCACGGCGCGCCGCTCTGAAAGAAGTCCCAGGCCTTGCGGTTCGCGCGGAACGCCTCTTCGGCAGCCGGCTCCAGCTGCGCAGCCCGCCGCTCGAACGAGTAACGCTCGGTTTTCCCCTGGTCGCGCCGTTCGAACGCCGCAACACCGGCCGCGTGCATGCGACCCTCCTTCTTCAGCTCGGTCGCTCGCCTGGTGTTGATCGCGCTCCAGTAGCTCTTCGCAGTACGTGGCGTGAACCGCTGGACGTAGGCGTCATCGTCAAGGCGCCTCCGGACGCCGTCGATCCAGCCGAAGCACAACGCCTCGTCGAGCGCTTCCGTATAGGAGATGCTCGGCCTGCCCGAAGCCTTCTTGTAGAAGCCGATCCAGAGCTCCGTCACAGAGGCATGGTTCTTCTCGAGCCACCGGCGGAGGTGCCCTTGAGTCCTGAAGAACGTCGGCTTCACGCAGCTACAGGGCGCTGGTGCAGTGCGCGCAACGCGACGCCTTCAAAGGGATCGTCGACAGGCACAGCGGGCAGTCCTTTGTGGTCGGCGCCGTGTCCTGTTTGCTCTTCATCCGGTTGACCTGGCGCACCAGGAGGAACACCGCAAAAGCGACGATCAGGAAGTTGATGACGTCGGTGATCAGCTGCCCATACATGACGATGGGCACGCTGTTGGCCTTGGCGTCGGCCACCGAGGCCGGGACCCCGCGTGACGCGTCCAGAACGTAGAACAGGTTCGTGAAGTCGATCCCGGCCATCAGCAGGCCGATCGGCGGCATCAGGATGCCTTCGGCGAACGTCGTGACGATCTTGCCGAACGCCACGCCGATGACGACCGCGACAGCGAGATCGATCACGTTTCCACGGGCGATGAACTCACGAAATTCTCTCAGCATGCGCGCATCCTAGCACTTCCGGCGCAGGCGGGATCAGCCGATCCGGAGAGGCTCCACGCGGCCGCTGAGGGTGGTATCCGAGAACGACGCGAAGACTTCGCCTTGTGCGACCGACAGCGCGAACGACACGCGCCGGTCGAGCCTGGCGACCAGGGCCGCGATGAGGGCACGATCGACGACCCGCAGCTCGATCTCGTCCGCACGATGGATCCGTGAGGCCGCAAGACCGGCGAGCCACTGCGTCCCCTCCTTGTGCATGTAGACCGCCACCCGTCGGGCCGACTTGGCGGCACGGTGCAACCGGTCGGCGGCGGGGGTGCCGATATCGATCCAGGCCACCAGCGAGCCGGTGAGGTCCCGCACCGCGATCGCCGGATCATCGGGTTCGGACAAACCGCCGCGCGAGAACTCGATGCCCTGTTGGTACTCGAGGCAATACGCAAGCACGCGCGTCACCAGAAAATCCTCGGTCTCGGAGGGATGCCGCGCGACCCGCAGCGCCAGGGTTTCGTAGACGCCGCGGTCGGCGTCTGCGAGGTCGATTTCGAATGTGTACAGGTTCAAGCGTTCCGGGTTCCTGGTCGGCGATCAGCGTTCAGCGTTCAGCGTTCAGAGTTCACCGATGCTCGTGTTGCGCGTAATGCTGACGCAGCAGGTCCTTGCCGTAGTCGTTGCCGTTCGGCGTGCGGACGACGACGTGGATGTGTTCGCGGGTGGGCTGCCGGGGATCGCGGGCCAGGTGACGCAGGTTGGCCGGGCGCTGATGGTCGAACTCGATCAGGATCACGGGGCTGTGGATCCGGAAGTAGAACACCGCATTCGCATCCGTGGGTCCAACCCACGCTAGACGCGTGTCGTCCAGGTGTGCTCGCACCTCGGCCATCCGCACACGCGCGTGCCCCTCCTTCATGTTGTCGACGAACAACTGGATGAGGCTCGTCAGCTGGCGGCGCTGTGCGGCCGAAAGCTCCGAGGCCCTGAGGCCGGCATAGTCGAGCACGACGTTGTCGCGGAACGCTTCGGTCAAATTGTTGTTGCCCTCCTTGGCCGCCGCGATGATCGCCTTGCGTCGTTGCCCCTCGTCGAGCGTCTGGATCATCGCCAGACCGGCCGCCTGCTCCGCCTGCAGGATCGTCGTGCCCTTGAACTTCCCGGCTGCAGCGGTCACCGGCTCGGACCCGACGAACAGCGGCGTCATCACCACCTGGTCCCCGAGCACGAAGTAGTTGACGATCAGGTGATGGCCGTCGAGCTGCCAGCCCCACGGCTCCTTGGCGGACGGCGTGCCCATCACGGTGAGGTGATACAGCCATTCGCCGTATTCCTCGAAATTGCCGTTGTTCAGCTCCCCCAGTGTGTGGTTCAGCCGCATGATGTCTCGCGACAGCTTCAATCCCTTTGCGCTGAGCGACGCGCGGAGCAGGCCGATCGCCGAGTGCCGCTGCGCCTCCGACATCTCCTCGAAGCTCACCCCCTGACGGAGGTAGAAGTGCTGATTCATCCACTTCCGCCACTCGTCGTCGTCGACGTCGAAGACCGTCCTGGCTTTCTGCTCGGGCGTGAGCGCCTTCAGGAACGCTTCCGCCGCGGCCTGCGCGGCCGCCGTCGACACGCCGGTCGAGCGGACCGGGAACAGTCCGGGGACAACCGTCCCGGCCGTCGTGATCCCCTTGAAGGGTTCCGCGAGCCCGCGCTTCTCGGCGTCGGCCGACATGGATGCTCGGCGCTGTTGGTAGGCCTGCTGCGCCGCGCGCACGCCGGCAACGGCCAGCAACACGGTCAGCACGATGGCAGGCGACCGGAGGATCCGATGCGTCAGTGTCATGGATTGCGTCCCAGGTCCGTTGCCCACGCCTACGCCGCAGTCAGAAGGATCGGCTGGCCGCCGGTGATGACGAGCGTATGTTCGTGATGCGCGGCCATGCTCCCGTCGCTGGTGCGGATGGTCCAGCCGTCATCGTCCAGATACACCTTGCTGCCGCCGGCGGCGATGAGCGGCTCGATCGTGATGACGAGTCCGTCCGTCAGCACGTCCTGCTGCCGGCGGTTGCAATAGTTGGGCACGTTCGGCGGTTCGTGGATCGTTCGGCCGACCCCGTGCCCTTCGAGCGAGCGGACGACCGAGAACCCGCAGCGGGTCACCGTCGCATCGACCGCATTGCCGATCAGGTTCACGCGGTTACCCGCGCGTGCGACCGTCAGGGCCGCCTCGAATGCCGCCTGCGCGCAGGCGGCCAGGCGGCGCGTCATCTCATGCGCGCCGTCGAGAACGACCGTTCGCGCGGCGTCGGCGACGTAGCCGTCCTTCTCGGCCGTCACATCGAGCTTCACGATGTCGCCGGCGCGGAGCGCGCGAGGCCCTGGTATGCCGTGCACGATCTCGTCGTTGACGCTGATGAGCACGGTCTTCGGGAAGCCATAGGTCAACGCCGGCGCGGACCGCGCGCCGTGCGCCTCGAAGACGTCCCGGGCGATGCGATCCAGTTCGCCGGTGGTGATGCCGGGGACCGTGTGCCGTTCGAGTGCGTCGAGCGTCAGCCGCACGACCCGGCCCACTTCACGCAGCCCTCTCCAGTCACTCTCGCAGGTGATCGACATGACGACACTATACGCGACCGAACCCGGTCAGGAGCCCGGTACGCCGAGCTTGACGATGCCGGCCGGCAGCGTGCCGCGGTAGGCCCTCGCGCCTTCGACTTCGATGACGATCGCCGCCCCGGCATCAGCCGAGAGCGGATCGGCGCGATCGAGGATGACGGTAATGGGCCGCACGACCCCTTCCGGCTTGAACTTCGCCTGCGCGGTGAACGCCGCCCAGTCGCGCATCACCTGCAGCACCCCGAACTCGGTCGCGGTGATCGTGCCTCCACCGTTGGGGAGGTCCACCCGAAAGCTGCCGCGGGCGTGCCTGGCGCCCGGCTGCTGCGACAGGTCGAGCCTGACCCCGAACCGGCCGGCATCCCCCTTCACCTCGAGGCGGCGCCGGGCGTTGGGCGTCATCGGGCGACTCGGCATTCCGGTCCCCCGTTTCAGAACGCGCCCGCCCTGGGCGCCGGTGACCTTTCCATCGCGGAGCGCGAGCACGCCGTTGACGAACACGTGCCGAATCCCTTCGGAGAGCACGGCGGGACTCTCATACGTGGCGTGGTCGACCACGGTCGCGGGATCGAAGACCGTCACGTCTGCGGTCATCCCGTGCGCAAGATAGCCTCGGTCCACCAGGCCGATGGTCGCCGCGGGGAGTGCGGTCATCTTGCGGACGGCATCCTCCCAGGTGAGCACCTTCTCCTCCCGCACGTATCGTCCGAGCACACGCGGAAACGACCCGTAGTTTCTCGGATGCGTGGCGGTCGCCGTGGTCGCGCCGCAGTCGCACGCGATGGAGGTGTCAGGGTGTTGGAGGATCTGACGCAGGTCGCTCTCGACGCCGAAGCGGAGGATGGCGAGAGGGTTCGACTGCTCGAGGAGCCGCACGATCGCCTCCCCCGCTGGAACACTCATCTCCGTCATGACCGCCGACAGTGGCTTGCCCATCGACGGGAGGTACACGACGTCCGAGCCACCGAACCGGTCGTCCAGGGTCTGCTCCGCCTCCGCGACGATCCGCGCGCGCACAGCCGGATCGGCGAACCGTTCGAGCAGAGCCTCGCGTCCGCCGTCCTGCGCCCAGGGGGGGATGATGAGCGCGCCGAGCGCGGTCATCCCCGCAAGGTACGGATAGGCGTCGGCGGCGGCGTAGTGCCCGCGCCGGCCGGCCTCAGTCAATGTTCCGAGAAGGGTGGCGGCCGACCCTTGTTCGCGGCCGGTGACCTTCATATGAGTCACGACGCCGAGAAGGCCCGCGCCTTGGGCAATTTTCAGCGTTTCCGCGATCCCGGCCGCGGAGCTGAACTTCGTCTCGGGCGTGACCCGGTCGTGGTTGTTGAAGTTCGTGCGCCACGGCGACGCGACAGAAAGGATACCGACGACTTCGTCGGTGCGGGCGAAGTAGGCCGGCTTGTAATCGAGCCCCGCCGACACACCCCAGGCGCCCGCCTGCAGTGCGGTCGCGATCATCCCGCGCATCCGCTCGATCTCGCCGGCCGACGGCCGCCGCTCCGACAAGCCGACAACATTCGACCAGACGCCGTTGAACCCGATGTAGCCGCCGACGTTCACCGCCAGCCCCCCGGCGGCGAGACGCTCCAGCTGCGCCGGCAGGTCCACCGCTCCGCTGCCGTCAGCGTTCAGGATCTCGGTGGTCACTCCCTGCGTCAGCATGTTCTCGGCGCGGGCGAGCGCCGCGAGCATCGGGTGACTATGGATGTTGATGAATCCCGGGCTGACGTAGAGACCCTCGACATCGAGGTCGACGTTCGCGACCGCGCGCGACAGGTTGCCGATACGCGCGATCCGCCCCTCGGCCAGCGCCACGTCCGCCCGGTACGGCAGCAGCCCCGAACCATCGACGATCGTGCCGTTGCGAAGAATCGTCTCGAACCGCTCCGGCGCCGCGGCGCCGAGCGCGAGAGCTATGGCGAAACCCGTGGATGCGAAGCGCATGGCGGGGAGCATTATCCGCCAAGCAGGCCCTTCGCGCGTTCGCGGGGGCAAAGACGCAAGCGCATGGCTATTTCTCGAGCAGGATCTGGCCGCGAAGGAGGGAGTCGAGCGTGGCGTTCAGATCCCTGGCATCCGCGGCGCCGAGCACGAGGGCGCCGGCTTCGCGAACCTTCTCGAACCGCCGCGCGTCGATGTCGAAAGCGACGAAGTACAGCGACGGCCGTTCGCCTTCAGGCCGGCTGTTGATGGCTGCCGCGACCGCCTCGGGCTCGAAACCGTCGGTGTTCTCGCCGTCGGTCACGACCAGCAGGTGACGGCGCGAGAGCCCGGTCGCATCGAGCTCGCGCTTGGCGGTGATCATCGCGTTGCCGATCGGCGTGCCGCCCTGCGCCCTCATCGACGCGAGCGCCCGGTCGGCGCGGGCGCGATCCGGCGGCGCCATGGCGATGACGGGGCGGCAGTCAGGCTTGCCCGACCGCTCGCTGAACTCGTACAGCCCGAGCAGGACGGGTTCGCCGGGATGATCCTCGGCGTAGCGCGCGAACTGATTCACCAGTTCGCGCGCCGCCCGGCGGGCGATCTCGATCTTGGGCTCCCGCTGTCCGCTCTCGCCCCGCACGTCGTCGTCCATGCTGCCCGAGACGTCGATGACGATGGCGGCGGCCAGACCTTCACGCTGGGCCGGGGCCGGCGCGGCCGCCAGCTGCTCGTCGATGCGCCGCTCCGTGCGGCTCGGTGCGCCGCCCTCACCGGCGTCGCCCGCTTCGCGCTTGCAGGCGCTGTAGGCGAGTACCGCTGCAAGCGTCAGCAGCGCCGCGTCACGCGTCTTCACGCCGCGACATCCTTCAGGACGCCGTCCTTCACCGCGATCCGCTTCGCGACGGCCGCGCCTGAATGAAGGGCGCCTTC
The DNA here is from genome assembly GCA_035250005.1 of Vicinamibacterales bacterium. Lineage (GTDB taxonomy): Bacteria > Acidobacteriota > Vicinamibacteria > Vicinamibacterales > 2-12-FULL-66-21 > JACDCA01. The sequence goes on from DATFFM010000154.1 coordinate 10,795, forward strand.
CATGAAGCCCATGAAGGCGTAGCTCGAATACTCGCCGGCAAAGTGCAGGCGGCCGATGCCGTCGTACAGCGTCGGACCCTGCGCGGTGACCTGCCCGGGCGCGGGGAATGAGTACGACGCCTTCGACCATGCGTCGCCCGGCCAGTCCATGAAGCGTGACTTGCCGCTGTAGCTGGCGCGGATGCCTTTGTAGACCTTGCCGAGCTCGGTGAGATAGTTCTCGACCCGCCGCGCACCCCAGTCCCGACACACCTCCGCCGAGGGGCCGCCCGAGAACGCGACCAGCGCATCGCCGGCGCCCCGCTGATTCTCGGTGGCGTGCCAGGTCATGTTCGCCGGCCCGTCGCTCAGGAGATCCGGCGCGAGCTCCGCCCGGCGCCAGAACGGACCGTTGATCCCCATGAGGAACTTCACGTTGGTGCCCATCTGGGGCATCAGACCGGCGGGCAGTGCAGGGTCGATCGCGATGCGGTTCCAGGTGGTGGGCGGGGCCGTGAGGATCACGCGATCCGCTTCGAGCGTCTTCCCGTTCGCGAGCGCAACTCGAACACCCGTATCGGTGACCTCGATCGAGCGCACCGGCGTCCGTGTGAGCACCTTTGCCGTGCCGATGCCGGTGACGAACTTCGTCGCCAGCTGCTGGTTGCCTCGATTGCACCGGTAGACTTCCGACTCCAGCCAGTACTTCTCGAGCCCGCCCCCCTTCCACATCGCCAGGTTCCCGAGATAGCTTTGCCAATCGGTCACGACGCCGTTGTCGGCCGTCATCAGGGTGTGGATCCCAGCCTTGCCCGTGGGCGAGACGCTGAGGCCGTCGATCCACGCCCCAAGCGTGCGGCGGTCGAGCTCCGCGGCGTTGGGAGCCGTCCAGGGGCGGTCCGCGTCGATGTTCGCCGCATCGGCCAGCAGCGGCGCAAAGGCCTTCTCCATCTCTTCCCAGAGCGCCTCCGACTCGTCGCTCGTCAGGCGCTTGCCGTTGAGCACGATCGGAAACTCCAGGTCTTCTTCACCGACGTCGAGAAAATCCAGCTTGAACTGCTTCGCATAGCCGACCCATGCGGGGTGGTTCGAGCCGATCAGCTCACCGCCCCCTTCGACGTGTTTGCCCGGCACGATGTCGGAGAAGCTGATCACCCGGCCGCCGACGCGATTGCGCGCCTCGACGACGGTGACGTCGTAACCCGCGCGGGTCAGCTCGTAGGCCGCCGCCAGGCCGCTGAATCCGGCGCCGATGACGACTACGCGACCCGCCGTCCCCTGCGGGAGCGCGAAGCCGATGCGATCGCTGATCAGCAGCGCCCCCGCCGCCGCCAGCGACCGCTGGATCATCTCGCGCCGGGTGACGCCATCCGGCTTGCCATAACGACGATGAAGTTGCGCGTAGAGGTTTGGCATCGTTTCCTGTCCCGCCCGACCTGAAGGTCGGGCCTACGAGATCGGTCGATCACCGATCAGCCGATCACTCGATCACCCGATCACTCGATCGTGAACCACTGGACCTCGACGCGCCGGTTCTGCGCGGAGTCCGAGCCCGCAGGCTCCTCCCACCCCTTGCCGACGATGTCGAGCCGCTTGGGATCGGCGTTGTGGCGCTCGATGAGCAGCCGCCGGATCTCCGCCGCACGGTTCTTGCTCAACTCGATTGCGCTCAAGGCCATCTTTCTCACATAGGCTTCTCCCCCCTTCTGCCTGAAGACGGGCACCTGGGCGTTGTCGACGTGGCCGCGGAGCAGCATCGTCGACCCCGGGCTGACCTGAAGCATCCGCTTGATGGCCTCGAGATTCCGGATGTTCTCCTGGTTCGTCAGATCGAGCGTTGCCTGGTTCGGCTCGAACAGGAACCGGATGTCCTTGCTCAGCAGCGGATCCGTCTCGACCGACGCCGTCGTCCCGGTGCGGATCGGCGCAATCGCAATGACCTGGTCCTTGAAGAGCCCGCTCTTCTCCATCGCCTCGAGGTGCTGGCCGCGCACGAAGTAACTGGCATCGGGGGCGTCCTTGATCAGGTCGGTCCCATAGGCGAGCACCGCGGACTGGTAGATGCCGTTGAAGCTGCCGGCTGCATCGATCGCCCCCGAGAAGAACGCGCGGTTCTCGGGCAGGTTCGACAAGTGCACGTTCGCGAGCTCGGCCTTCGTGTCATCGCGCGACCACTTGAACGCGCGCCCGACCACATCGAGATACTGGTCCTGCCGGTCGCGGACCATCCGGTTGCCCTCGAGCAGTCCCTGGACGAGCCCTTCGGCGACCTTCGGGTGCTGCTCCGCGAAGCCGCGATGCAGGATCAGCACGTCGGCCACGATCAGCAGATTGCGGTTGGTGGTCAACAGGTGCGCCTTGCCGCCGCTGCCGTCCACGACCTCGGATACTTTCGGTTCCCAGGTCACCGCGCCGGCCAGGCGGTTCTTGCCCGACTTCAGATCCGACGCGAACAAGTCGCCGGCAGCGAAGCCATCCTCCGTGTAGACGAGATTCAGGCGATCGGGATGCGGCGTCGCGTCGAGGCTGCCGAGGGTGTGAATCGGGAGCCCGGCTTCCTGCGCGAGGTAGCGGATGAAGAAGTCCACCTCGGTGAACTGCGCGGCCGCGATGGTCTGCCCCTTCAACTGGTTGATGCGCTTGATGTCGGTCTTCACCACGACGCCGTCGGCGCCGCGGGAGAAGCCGATCTGCGCCGGCACGACGGCATGCAGCTGGCGGCCGTAGGCCGCGAGCACGTCAACGGTCGTGACCGACCCGGCGATCTTGCCCTCGTTGAGTTCGGACCAGCTTTCGTCCTCGCTGATCGTGAGCTTGACCTTGAAGCCGTGATTCCTGAAGAACACCGAGCTCTCGGTCGGCTCGAGGCCGCCGTTGGCGGCGATCAGGCCGGCATAGCCGGCATACTCGCTGATCTCGATCGGAACGATGTTGTCCTTGTAGTTGAACGGGGCCGGCGGCGACAGCCGCGGCACCTCCACCTTGACCTCGCTGACCGCCGGCTCCGCGCCCTCCCCTTCTGCCGCGTCCCCGCCCGGAGCGGTCCCGCCGCCGCGCATCAGCATGAACGCGCCGAGGGCGACCAGACCGATGACGAGCAGGAACGAGATCGCCTTGCCTAACACGGTGAACCGTGGACGGTCGCTCATTGTTCGGGTCCGATCTCCTTGGCCGCCGCCGGCGACTGGCTCTCAGCGGCGGGCGTGGCCTGGATGCCCTGGCTCGCGAGAAACTCGGCGAGCGCCACCTGCTCGAGCGCCTTGCGCTCGTTCTCTTTCTCCTGGACCTTCTCCATGTCGACCATGTCGTGCGCGACGCGCGCCTTGCCGGCGGAGACTTCGTAGCGCTTCTCGAGGATGTCTTCGACCGTCTTCATGGTGTCGCCGAGATCCCCGACCTTGAACGCGACGTTCGAGAGCGCGGCGGCTGCTTCGGCCTGCGCCTCCTTGATCTTGACCTGCGAGAGCTGCTTCTCGACCCGGCGCACCTTGTCTTCGAACTCGCGCTGCGCGAGCTTGGCCTGGCGCAGGTTCGCGTCGTAGGCTTCTTCGGTCTCTTTCAGCTCGTGCGTGTCGGTGCCGAGGTCCGCCTTGAGCTCCTGCAGCTCGCGCGCGAGCGTGCCGGCGAGCTCCATGTTGCCGGCACGATGGTTCGCGAGGATCCGGCGCTCGAGCTCCTGCGCGCGTGCGGCCTTCGCCTTCACCTGCCCCTTCAGACGCTCGGCGACCCCCGCCATCCGCGCGAGCGCGAGGTTGTACTGCGTCATCTTGGAGCGGAAATCCGCCCGGGCGGCTTCCATGAGCGCTTCGGGGTTGGCCTCTTCGAGACCGCTGATGAACAGGCCGAGAAAGCCGCGGAACAGGCGTCCGATGCGGGAAAACATGTCGGTTTCTCCTCCACGCCCGACCTGGTCGGGCCTACACGAACCGGGTTGCTGCTCCACGCCCGGCCTGAAGGTCGGGCCAGCGCGAACCGTTACACGAACCGCCGAAGCGCGTCGATCTGGGTCTCGAGCTCCTCCGGCGTCAACGCTTTGAAGCGTTCCGGCAGGAATCGCGCGTCGGTGCACTCCTTCACGGCCACGAGGTCCATATATTCGAGCTTCCGCGTATGCGGGCTGGGCCGGACTTCCTTCAGAACGTCGGCTAGGATGTCACGGATCGGCTGCCGCGGCTCGCTGTTCAATTCGTGCAGTCTCAACGCTCTGACGAGGACCCCTTCGAGCTCGTTCCCCCCGAGCGCCTGCCCATCGGCAAACGGCGGTAGATCCCCGGCAGCCAGCGGAAACCTGAGCTTTTTGGCGATCGCGAGCAGCAGCGCGGCGCGCTCCTCCGGCGTCTCCGGCGGGAACAGCGGGATGTGGACGTCGAGCCGCCCCTGGCGTTTGAGGTCCACTTCGAGCAGGTCCGGCCGCGAGGTCGCAAACACCCAGATGATCCTGCCACGGTTGCGGGTGTCCGACATCTCCTTGGCCAGCATCGAATAGACCCGCCCCGACAGCCCGCTGTCCTCGTCGCCGCCGCCGCGCTTGCCGGCGGCCTGGTCCGCCTCGTCGACGAAAACCACAACCTGCCCGACCGCGCGAAGGACCGCGAAGATCTTCTCGAGATTCGACTCGGTCGCGCCCACCCAGCGGTCGCGGAAGTTCTTGAGCACCACGCACGGGATGCCGATCTCGCCGGCCCAGCACTGGACCAGAAAGGTCTTGCCCGTGCCGATCCGCCCGGCGATCAGATAGCCCATCGGCAGCGCCCGCAGAGCGCCGCGCCGGAGCAGAAGCGTGTCTTCGCGGAGCCAGGCCTTCACGGCGTCGTGCCCTGCCACGTTGTCGAGCGTGAACGCGGACTCGATGAACTCGAGGAGCCCCTGGCATTCGCGCTCGATCAGGTCCTTCTTGATCCCCGACAGCCACGCGGCCGTGATCGCCTTGTCGTTTCTGAGCGCGAGGCTGACCGCCGTCCGCGCGCCGACCCGGCTGAGACCGGTGAGCTTCGCGCCGAGTGTCTCGAACGGCACCTCGGTCTTCGCCGGCAGCTCGGGGAACTGGCTGGTCGCCAGCGCCTGGACGTACGCGGTCATCTCCGCTTCGTCGGGCAGCGGCACGTGGAGCGACGCCGCATGCGGGTTGTCGACGACCAGATCGTTGAGGTCGCGCAGCCCTTCGCTGATCAGCACCGTGACGATGTTGGCCTGAGTGATGGCGGGATCGTTGGCCCACCCAAGCACCTTCACGGTGTTGGCCGCGAAGCCGCCGCCCAGTTGCAGCGCGTCGCCGCGCGGCACGACGAACTCCGCGAACTCGATGACCACGGCGATACGCTGCGGCGCCGGCACGCGGGGCTGAACCGCCCGCAGATTCAGCGTCCGCAGCAGGTACCGGTCGATCAGCTCCAGCGCGGACCCGGGCTCGCGGAGCAGCGACTGCAGATTCCCCTCGCGGCCGAGCGCCTGTTCGAGCCAGTTGCCCCAGTCCTCCGCGCCGCGGGTGGCGCGTGCGCCGCGGCTCCGGTCGTACCGCAGCACGACGTCGTAGCTGCCGAACATCACCTCGTCGAGAAAGGCAGGCAGCGACAACAGGCGGCCGCCGTGCGGAACGACGTCGAACACGTTGCCGTGAATGAGGAACTGTGCGGCCGACCCGGACCGGAACAGATCGCGCATCTCGACCGCCCAGCGCGGCAGCTCGGTCACTGGCTCTCCTTCGCCCGCGCGCCGGTCGTGAGCGGGGGCGGTTCGGTCAACAGGTCCTCCATCGCGCCGTACACCTTCTGCTGGTCGCGGATCCATTGTCCGGTACCGCCGAGCGTGGCCGCGATCTCATCGATCCGGCGCGACAGGATCTCGGGATCGGTCGACAGCGCGGCCTGCTCGCGAATCAGCTCGACCTGCTCTTCGATGCGTGCGAGTTCGGCGTCGATGAACGCGAGCTTCTTTTCCGCCTCCTCGCGCTGCTCGATCCGCTGCGCCAGGATCTCGAGCTGCCCCGCGAGGCTGCGTCGCAGATCGGCCGGAGCCTGATCGTCGTTTGCCTGGCGCTCGAGCGCCCGGCGCCGCTGCTCGAGCGTGCCGTCGTCCTCGCCGCCGCCCAGGACGTCGAGAATCGTGCTACGGGCGACCAGCAGCCGCAGAAACATCCAGGAGAGCCGGCCGAGGCTGTCGGCCTGCGTCTCGATCCCGTGCGGCGTTTCCGCACCGCCGTGCGTCTGCAGGTCGATGATCGAGGCGCACCGCTGCGACAACGCCGAAAAGCGCTCGCGGTCGCCGCGGTTCAGGCGGTTGCTGAGCCGCTCGATCCGCTGGTTCCACTCGGCGCGGGCGGCCGACAGGGGTCCCGAAGACACCGCGCGCTGAAAGCGCGCGTTGGTCGCCAGCGTCAGCAGGTAGCCGAGCTCGAGGCCGGCGCCCAGCACCCAGAAGCCCGGGTTCGTCAGCCCGAGCAGCCCGAACGCCGCCAGCCCGACCCAGTTGGGGGCGACGAACATCCCCAGGGGACGGGCGTTGAACGCGGCGGTGACGTACTCCAGGAGGCCCGGCTTTGACGCCATCGATGATGCGGACAATTGTGGCCGACCGGCGCGGGTGCCGCAAGGCGCTCCCGGCGAGTCGTGTCCACGCCCCGACGAACGGCGGTTGACGTGGCTCCTCCACGTGCGCTGTACTGGCGCGAATGCCCACCCCCGGCGCGCGCGTGTGGCAGGGCCTGGCCCTGCTCTGCTGCGCGCTGTTCCTGCTTTCCATAGCGCAGCTCTACGACCCGGCGTCCGGCTTCACCACCCTGATCGGCCTGTGCGAGAACGGGCACGCATGGGAAACCCCGGCGCTGCAGGCGACCACCCACTACGATCACCCCGGCACCCAGTGCTATGACGGGAGCTACTACGTCCAGTTCGCGCTGGACCCGCTGGTGCGCGACCCGGCCATCGACCGGGCGATGGACAACCCGGCTTACCGGGCGCGCCGCATCCTTTTCAGCTGGACGGCCTACGTCGCCGGCCTCGGCCGGCCCGCCTGGATCGTGCAGGCGTACGCCGCGCAGAACATCGTGTTCTGGCTGGTGCTCGCGTGGGTGATGACGCACTGGCTGCGGCCGGTGAATGCCAGGAGCTTCGCCGTGTGGTTCGCGGTGATGTTCAGCCCGGGCCTGCTGGCATCCGTACGGCTGTCGCTGCTCGACGGCCCGAGCATGCTGCTGCTCGCGCTGGCGGTCGCCGCCGCCGAAGGCGGCCGGACCTGGACGTCGGCCGCCGTGCTCGGCGTTGCCGGCCTCGGACGGGAGACCAACCTCCTCGGTGTGGTGAGCCTCCCGCTGCCGTCCGGCTGGAAGGGCTGGGCGCGCCTGGCCGGCGCCGGGCTGGTGGTGATCCTTCCACTGCTCGTCTGGCAGGACTACATCTGGGCGATCTACCGGGGGACGAGCGCGGCGGCCGGTACCGATCACATCACCCCGCCGCTGCTGGCATACGCCAGGAAGTGGGAGGCGAGCATTCAGGCGATCCAGCAGATCGGCCTGTGGACCTATGCCGGCACCACCCTCCTCGTCGTCGTCGCGCTGACCGCTCAAGCGGCCTACCTCACATGGAACCGTGCGTGGCGGGAGCCGTGGTGGCGCCTCGCGGCAGCCTATGCGGTCCTCATGTTCGTCGTGGATTTCGTGGTGTGGGAAGGGCACCCCGGCGCCGTCACGCGGGTGGTGCTTCCGCTGACCTTCGGCTTCAACGCGCTGCTCAGCCGGTATCCGCGGGGCTTCTGGGGATGGTACGCGGTCGGGAATCTCCAGCTTGCGGCAGGCGTGTCGGGGCTTCCCGCGCTGTTTTGACCGCTGGCCCAACCACCCCTTCCCCTCAGCCGTCATAGACACATGCGAGACGACGTGAAAGCCGCGTTCCGTTCGTTCCGGTCCTCGAAGACCTTCACTGCGGTCGCTCTGCTCGTGCTCACGCTCGGGATCGGGGCGAGCACCGCGATCTTCTCGGTGGTGGATGCGGTCGTTCTCCGCGGCCTGCCCTTCGACGAGCACGACCGTCTGGTGGCGGTCGGCGAACGGCGTGCGCCAGCGCCGGACCAGCCGCCCGGTCGTGACCCGGCCTCGCTGGTGAGCATCGCGCCCCAGAACTTCATGGACTGGACGGCGCAGCAGCAGGTGTTCGAATCGATGGCCGCGATCACCGGCCGCGGGGTCACACTGCGCGAACCGGGGGCCGAGCCCGAGGATCTCCGGGCCCAGATGGTCACCGCGTCGTTTCTCGACGTGCTCAGGGTCAGGCCGGCCATGGGCCGGATGTTCACCGCCGACAACGAAAGCGCCGGCCGGCATCTCGTCGTCCTGCTGAGCGACGGTTTCTGGCGCCGGCGATTCGGTGCTGACCCCGCGATCGTTGGCCGCACGATTCCGCTCGAAGGGAACACCTACGAGGTCATCGGCGTCATGGCGCCCGACTTCGCGTACCCGATCGGATCGCTCCGTCCAACCGACCTCTGGATGCCCTACGTCGTCCCGCCGGACGAGCGGGTGCGCCAGATCGGCAATTCCAGCTTTTACCTCCAGAGTATCGCCCGGCTCAAACCCGGGGTGACGATCCTGCAGGCGCAGGCGCAGATGGACCAGATCGCCGCCGGGCTCCAGCAGGCGCATCCGGTCTGGAACCGGGGGCGGACGATCGGTGTCCGTCCCCTTCGGGACCACCTCGTCGGGGCGTCGACGAAATCCTGGATGCTGATGCTGCTGGGAGCCGTCGGGATCGTGCTGCTCATCGCGTGCGCGAACGTCGCCAACCTGCTGCTCGCACGCGCGAGCGCCCGCGAACGCGAGGTCGGCATACGCGCGGCGCTCGGCGCCGGCCGGTGGCGGATCATCCGGCAGTTGATGGTCGAGAGCCTGGTGCTCTCGGTCATCGCGACCGTCCTGGCGGTGATGTTCGCATGGTGGGCGGTCCAGGTGCTGCGCACGTCGATGCCCGAGGGGGTTCCGCGCGTCGCGTCGATCGCGCTCGACCTGCGCGTGCTGGCGACGGCAGCGGGCCTGTCGATCCTCACCGGGATCCTGTTCGGGATCGTCCCGGCGCTTCAGCTCTCGAGACCCGACCTGACCCACGCGCTCAAGGACGGTTCGCGCGGCAGCGTCGGCGCGGGCCGACAGCATCTACGCAGCGCGCTCGTGGTGGTCGAGGTGGCGCTCGCCGTGGTCCTGCTGGTCGGCGCGGCACTCTTCATCGGAAGCTTCATGACGCTGATGCGGATCCAGCCCGGATTCGACACCGGGAACGTGCTGACCGCCTCGGTGGCGCCGCGGTTCCCCCCGGGCACGCGCCCCCCCGACAACAGCGCGGCCTACCACCAGCTGCTCGAGCGGATCAGCGGGATCCCCGGTGTGGCGCATGCCGCGATGATCAGCGGCGGCGTGCCGCTCAGCGGCAGCATGAGCTCGACGTCCATTTCGATTCCGGGGCGGACGATCGAGAACGATCGAGGCGGCGTCAGCATCCGGCGCATCAGCCCGCAGTACCACCAGGCGATGGGCATTCCGCTCCGGAGCGGACGGTTCTTCGAAGCGACCGACCGTGCCGGTTCGCCGAATGTGCTGATCGTCAACGAGGCGTTCGTGAAGCAGTACTTCCCGGGCGAGAGCCCGCTCGGCCGTTCGGTCACCACGAACGACGCCGACCGCACGATCGTCGGCGTCGTCGGAGACGTCCATCAGGTCAGCCTGGAGACCGAGCCGGTCACCGAGATGTACGTCCCGATCGGGCAGATCCGAACGGTGTACGCCGATCTCGTCATGAAGACGACGGGCAATCCATACGACGTGCTGCCGGCGGTCAGATCCGCGGTCTTGAGCGTTCTGCCCGATGTGCCGCTCCGCGCGGTCGCGACGATGGAGGAGAGCTACTCGAGGCGCATCGCGCAGCGGAAGCTGAACATGCTGCTGCTCGGGTCGTTCGGGTTCATCGGGCTGATCATCTCGGCCGTCGGCATCTACGGGGTGATGGCCTATGTCGTCTCGCAGCGGACGCGCGAGATCGGCGTGCGGATGGCGCTCGGCGCCACACGCGGCAACGTCGTGGGCATGGTATTGCGGAACGCCTGCCTCCTCGTGGCGATCGGCCTGGTGCTCGGCGGCGTTGGCGCCTGGCAGTTGAGCGCCGCCTCGGAGAGGTTCCTGTTCCGGCTGGACGCCACCGATCCGCGCGCATTCGTCGCCGCCATCCTGTCGTTGTCGGCCGCCGCCTTGATCGCGAGCGCCATCCCGGCGCGGCGTGCCGCAGGGGTCGACCCGATGGTTGCGCTGCGGGCGGAGTAGCGGATCAGGTCGGGCCGGCGCCGCGGATCAGTTTCGCCAGCTGCGCCGTCTGCAGATGCGGACTCAGGCGTGCGAACACCGCATTCCGGAGCTTCACCGCGACCGGATGCTGCAGCTGGGCGATGCGGCCCGCCATCCGGGACCGTGTGACGAACGTGTTGGCGCGACGGATCCTGATCCTCTCGTATGCCCGAAGGGATGCGGGCACATCGCCCGCCCGCTCGAGGCAGTGGCCGAGCACCACGGCGTCCTCGAGCGCCTGGCATCCGCCCTGCCCCATGAAGGGGGTCATCGGGTGAGCCGCATCCCCGACGAGCGTGACGCGCCCGGTGCCCCACCTCCTGGCCGGATCCCGATCGTAGATGTCGTTGCGCAGGATCGCCGGTTCGTCGGCCGCCTCGATCAACGATCCGATCGGGTCATGCCAGCCGCGAAACATCTCGAATAATTCGGATCTGGGGTGTGCGCTCCGTCCGCCCGCGGGCTCGTTGCGGGTCGCGTACCAGTAAACACGGCCGCCGCTCATGGGAACCTGCCCGAAGACGCTGCCGCGACCCCAGCTCTCACTTGCGCGCACCTGGCGATCGGAGAAGCGCACGACCGCGCGCCACGCCGTGCAGCCGGCGTAACGGGGCGGCTGGCGACCGTGAATCTGCGCGCGGATGACCGAGTGGAGGCCGTCGGCGCCGATCAGCAGGTCGGCACGCGCCCGCCGTCCGTCGTCGAAGATTGCGGTGACCGCATCACCGGTCTGCTCGAACCCCGTGCACACGCGGCCAGGGTGCAGCCGCTCCGGACCGAGCCTCCCGAGGAGCGCGGCCTGCAGATCGGCCCGGTGCACCACGATGATCGGCGTGCCGAACTCGCGTTCGAGCAGCTCGCTCGAAACGGTGGCTAGAAATCTCCCGTCCGGCGTCCGGATCCCGGCGACCTCGTAAGGCACGCTGGCCGAACGAACGGCGTCGCCGAGCCCGAGGCGCTCGAGCGCCCCGATGGCGTTCGCCCACAATGAGATACCCGCGCCCACCTCGTGCAGCTCGCCGGCGCGCTCGTACACCTCGACCTCGCAGCCGGCCAGCCGCAGCGCGATCCCGGCTGCAAGGCCGCCAACGCCGGCACCGATGACGATCGCTTTGGGAGGTGTTCCCTGGGCCATGAGAGCTGCCGCGACGGCACAGAGTACTCTAAAGGCGGATGGTGCCCTCTGGGAAGAAACTCGGCGTCGCGGCGTTTCTCTTCTTCACGATCAAGGGCCTGCTGTGGCTCCTCGTTCCCGTGATTATTTACAAGTTTGGCTGCTAGCAGTTACGCCGCACGGAGCACGCAGCACGGTTCAACGTTCCGACTCTTTCAACAACTCGACGAGATACTGCTTCCACACGCTGGCCTGGGTGTGTGTGCCGTGGCCGGTTGTTCGTTCGCTCAGGGGCAGGACGACGGCGCGGCCTTTTGGCACGCGCTTGATCTCGCGCTCCAGGATCTGCAGCTCGGGCGGGTTGATGATGTCGTCGGCGGAGTTGACCGCCAGCAGCGGCGCCTTGATCTTCTCGAGCCCCGGGCCGGGATCGTAGTCGCGCGACGCCTCGAGCGCATACAGAATGTCGTTCGCGTCGCCGGTCTTCACGTAGTTCGCGACGTACTGATCCAGCAGGCGGTCGGCGTCGGCCAGTGTGGGCGCGCCCTTGTGGCGAATCAGGGGGTTGCTGCCGACCAGCCACAGCATTTGCGCCGCGGTCCGCAGGCTCTGCGGCTGCGCCGTGTACTCGCCGTTGTTCCACTGCGGATCATTCCGGATGGCGTCGATGACCACGCGCCGCCAGGCGCGATTGCGTGAGCTGATCTGCGTCGGCACGCTCGCGAGCGGCATCAGCGCGTCCATGAAGTCCGGGTAGCGGGAGGCCCACATCCACGTGTGCATCCCGCCCATCGACGTTCCCATCACCAGCCGCAGATGATTCACGCCGAGCCCTTCGGTGACCAGGCGGTACTCGGCTTCGACCATGTCGACGTAACCGTACCGCGGGAACTTCGCTCGAAGGCCATCGCTCGGCTTGCTCGACCGGCCGTGCCCGATGTCGTCGGGCAGGATGACGAAGTACTTCGAGGCATCGAGCGGCTGCCCGGGGCCGAACAGCTCCCCCGCGAAGCTGCGTCCGGTGAACTGGCCGCCGGTGCCGCCGGTGCCGTGCATGATCAGCACCGCATTGCGCACCACGCCCTGCGCGTCCTTCTGCGGCGTGCCGAAGGTGCGGTAGTGCATCCGCAGGTCAGGCAGTGTCTCGCCCGAGGTGAAGCGGAAGTTCTTCAGAACGAAGTCGCCTTCAGCCGGCCGCTGGGCGGCCGGCTGCGCCGGCTGAAGGAGCGAGAGGCAGAGCGCGAGCCAGAGCGTCAGCATGCGCCGATTGTAGCCGCTAGTGGCCGGAGACAGGCCACTGGCCTAGTTCAGCCTGAAATGTACCGTCACCGTCATGATCACCGGCACCGGCGCACCATTCAGCATCGTCGGTGTGAAGATCCATTGTCTGACCGCGGCAAGCGCCGCCTGGTCGAGCAGGGGCTTGGAGCGCAGCACGCGTGCGTCCTTCACCCGCCCGTCGGTGCCGATGACGGCCTCGATGATCACGATGCCGTCGACCCGCGCCTGCTGCGCGATCACCGGATAGACCGGCGCCACGTGGCGGATCTTCGCCGGCTCCTTGATCCGGCCGCCGACCGGCAGCGGCCGGGTGGGCATCGGCGGCAAGGGGACCACGGGCACGGCAGCCACCGAACCGACCCCGCCGATGCTCCCGCCGGGAAGGCCGCCGGGCACGCCGCCCGGGTCGCCGATTACGCTCGTGGTGGTTGCCGGTTCCGCAGCGAGGGTCGCCGGAGGATCGCTGGGCGCGACATCGGGCCGCGCCGCCGAAGGCGCATGCGTCCTGACCGGCGACGAGGCGGCCGGCGGAGGCGGGGACGGGAGCGAGGGCTGAATGGTGAAGGCACCGATCATGACGCGCGGCATAGGCAGCACGTCGGCCGCCATCAGCGGCACCATGACGACGACGGCCGCGATCACCACGTGCACGGCAATCGACAACGGCACGGTATATCTCGACTGAGACCCGAGCCTTGGCTGCGGGTTCACGACTTCGCCAAAGAGCTCACGCGGCACGCTCCACCTCCTGCAGGTTCAGTGCATCAACAACCTCACAGCAGGTAAGACACCGATTGTGGCGAGATGGCCAGTGATCAGCCGCCGGAGCACGCAGGCGCCGGATAAGGATCCCATCCGGCCGGACCGCCGACGATCGCCCAGTGAAGCTGGAGCGGGCGATCGGTGTCGTCGTAGGAGAGCGCGAGGTCGACGACGTCGTTGATGTCCTGGACCTCGTGCCGCCAGTCGATCGCATCGATGCTGCGGGCGCCGTTCGTCTTCCGGTTCCACGCGAGGTTCAAGCCTCCGCAGATGCCCACCTCGATGATCCGGTCCCGGAGAAACTCCATGTTCGCGACGCGCTGCTCGAGGCTCACACCGGGGACCAGCCGTTCCGGATAGCGGGACGCCACTGTGGCGATCACCTCCGCGGGTGTCAGCCGGGGCGGAGTGGACGGCCCCGGTGACGGCGCGGCGGCCGACGGCGCGGTGGGTTCGACCGGGCTGCGGTCCGAACTGCAGGCCGACGAGAGAGCCGCAGCGGCCAGAGCAGCGGCAGCGAACGATCTGACCATGGATATACCTCCAACGCGACGTCGCATCCGCGGCGGAGGGTTCCCTCGCGGTTGCGCGTCCCGATCCGAACGGCAGAAGTGGATGAGTGATGGCGTCTGGAAAAGTCCGACGACGGCCTCCATGAGTATGGGTAGCGGTTCGCGCCGGGTCAAGCTGAGCGGCGATAGAATCCGGCTATGACCAGACGACTTCTGATGCTCGCCGCCATCGCGGTCACGACCGGCTGTGCGGCGCGCGGCCCGGCGGCTGGGGCCTCACCGGCGGCACGCGCTGCCGCGCACGAGAACCTGAACGCCGTCATCTGGATGCAGACGGCGCTCGAGTACGAGGCCAGCGCTCTCCAGGCGTACCGGCTTGCCGCGCTGCAGCTCGACGCGGCGCTGGCCGACCGGTCGTGGACCGCGGCGATCGAGCAGACGGGCGACGCGTCAACGTTGCCGCCGGCCGTCATCCTCGACGTGGACGAAACCGTCCTCGACAACTCCTACTATCAGGCGCGCATGGTGCGCGACAACACGCCCTACACGACCGCGACCTGGGACCCCTGGGTGCAGGAGGCACGCGCGACCGCCATTCCCGGCGCCCGGGAGTTTACGCAGTCCGCGGCGCAGAAGGGGGTGACCGTCTTCTACGTCACCAATCGCACGGCGAATCTGGAAGAGGCGACGCGGAAGAATCTCGCCGCGGCGGGGTTCCCGCTGGCGAGCGGCGTCGATACGATCCTGGTGCGCGGCGAACGGCCCGAGTGGAACGCTTCAGCCAAGGGTCCGAGACGCGCCCATGTCGCCCGCGGTTACAGGATCCTCATGCTCGTCGGCGACGATCTCGGCGACTTCGTCGTCGAGGCCGCGGGCACGCCGCCGGAGCGGCGCGCCCGCACGCAGCCGTACGACGGCTGGTGGGGCCGGCGATGGATCATGCTGCCGAACCCGAGCTACGGTTCCTGGGAGCGGGCCATCGTCGGTAGCGACCCGGATCATCTCGCCGCGAGACGCCGCGCGCTGATCTATGAGCCCAAATAGGACACCTAGTAACGAGGCACCGTGTGCGGGATTGCCTGGTCGATCCGTGGCCGCTCAGCGGAGTCGGCCAGCGCCCAGACCGATGCGAAGATCGTCCGGGCGATGGTCTCCATTTTCGCGGGGTCGAGAGCGCGCGCCTCGTCGGCCGGCAGATGGTACCGGTCGTGGATCCCGGTCGTGAAGCCGATGGTGAGCACTCCCCGTTCGAGGAACGGGCCGGCGTCGGTCCTCGGATAGAAGAACTCGCTGTCGGGTGTGTCCCAGGAACGATTGAACGTCATCTTCAGGTACGCCTGGTTGACGCTCTCGAGCAGCGCATCGGCTCCGGCGCTCAGCACCCCGGGGCCGATGAGAAAGACTTCGTTCGGCCCGGTCACCCGCGGCGCCTCGGCATCGGGCGAGCCGGGGGCCCTGGTGGCGCCGATCATGTCGATGTTCACGAGCGCCGCCACGCGGTCGAGCGGCACCGGCGGGTGGCCGACGAAGTGCCGGGTGCCCCACAGGCCCTGCTCCTCGCCGCTGTCCCAGATGAAAATGAGAGACCGCTTCGGCCGGGGCGCCGCTGCCATCAGCTCCGCGATGGCGAGGTTCGCCGCGCTGCCGGAGGCATTGTCGTCCGCCGAATTGTAGATGGCGTCGCCGCCGACGGTGCGCGTGCCGACAGCTCCGTCGAGATGCGACTGGACCGTGATGTACTCGGTCTTCAAAACCGGGTCGCTGCCTTCGATGAGGCCGACGACATTGTAAGGACGGTGGACGGTGGTGGCTGCGGTGACGGTCAGCGTGATCTGCTTCGCCAGCTGAAACGAGGGCGGGTAGTCGCCGGCGTCGCCACCGGCGAGCAGGTCGGCGGCCGGCACCCGTTCGCCCGAGAACAGCGCGTCCGCAGCGGCGCGCGACACGAGCACCGCGGTGGACGGCGGCGCCGCATACGCCGACGGCACACCCGGCACCAGCTCTTTCCTCGACAGGTTCTGGGTCGTCCACCGCGCCCAGTTCGCGAGGGCGCCACCCTCCGGAATGAAGATCACTCCGGCGGCCCCGCGCCGCGCCGCCTCGGTCACCACGCTGCTCGCGCCAGGCGTGACCCGGCCGATCTGCCTGACTTCGACCCCTTTCGGCAGGGCGCGCGGACCGTGAGCGATGACGAGCTTCCCTTTCGGATCGACGCCCGCGTAGGGATCGATCCCCTTGTCCGGGATGCTCCATCCGTGACCGACATAGACCGCGTACAGCGGCCCCGAGACCGGCCGGGCGAACGAGCGGACCACGACATCACTCCCGAACGCGAACTTCTTCCCGTCGACTTGCAGAGAGGTCGTGGCCGTGTCCACGCGCGACTCGTGCATCTCGTACCGCTGGAAGAACGTGCCGTTGCCGCCGAGCGGCTTCACCCCGGCGGCCGCGAGGCGCCCGGCGACGTAGTCCGCCGCGCGGTCGAAGCCCGGCGACGGCGTGTTGCGGCCGCGCAGATCGTCGGAGGCGAGAAAGGCGAGGTCACGCGCGAGCTGTGCCGCTGTGATCCGGTCGGCCATCGCCCGCACCGTCCCGGGCAGCGCAGCCTGCTGGGCGTGGGGGGCCGACACCAGGACTACGATCACGGCGAGCGGCATCACCCTGCGCATCGGCACGCCCCGATCAGAAGTCGTTGCGGCGGTGATAGATCAGCCGCGGGTTGTCGCTGTTGGTGCGGTAGTAGTCCTTGACGCGGTCGAGCGGCATGATCGTCCAGGGAGACACGGGCGAGACGCCGTTCTTCGTGAAGACGAGATCGTCGGCCAGGTACACGACGACGTGGAAGAGATCTCCTTCGGCGTCGAGCAGGGCGATGATGTCGCCGAGCTGAAACGCGCTTTCGACGATGTGATAGTCCTGACGCAGCGCGGTGAGCGCGGTGTTGACGTCGAGAAACCGGTCGTCGGGCTCCTGCCGGAAGAAGTTCAGCGCCGTCCACAGGCAGTTGGCGAGTGCAGGCTTGTTCAGATCGCCGGTGGTGATCCGCGGATAGCGGTAGAGGCGATTGCGCGCGAAGCTCGGGAGGAGGTGCACGATGTCGATGTCCCCGCTGGCGTCGGTGCCCGCGACCGACTCGAGCAGCGGACGCACGTCGGTCGCACGGCCGCCCCGGCCCCAGTACTGCGCCAGCTGCGGGATCTCCGAGGTCTCGTCCACCGACAATCGCACCAGCATCGTCGATTGCCGCAGCAGCGCCTTCGCGAGCCGCTGGCGCTCCGTCGTGTCCGTGATCCGTGAGCGCACGATCTCGGCGTCGGCGAAGTGCATGATGTTGCCGTCGCGGTAGATCAGCGGCTCGATCAGCTGCCGCGTTTCGGGCGAGATCGACGTGCCCTCGAGCCAGGCGTCGGTCGACGTGCCGAAGAACCGAAACGAGTTGCCCTGGTCGCCGTTCAATTGGCTCTTGGCGAGCTGGAGGTACAGACGCGACCGCACTTGAGGATCGAGCGATCGCAGCAGATCGAGGTCCGGCTGCAGCGTGAGACCACGGATGCGGTTCTCGGGGCGCACGGTGGACTCGAGCCGCGCGACTTGATCGGCTGTCAGACCGGTCGACGAAAGAAACGCGTGGAGAACGTCGGTGGAGGTCCCGGGAAAGTACCAGCGGTACGGCTCCTCGGGCCGCCCCCAGTCGGCGGCCACGTACTCGAGCGGCGGAGACACGACGATCGGCGTAATGGTCAAGTGCCCCCACGGGCCGGCAGCGGCCGGTTTCGAGGGGCTGCCGGCCGGGGCCGGGACAGCTGCGGCCTGCGGCGCCGCGCTGCGCAGGTAGAAGGCGAGGACTACGAGCCAGGGGACCACAAGCAGCACCGCCCCGGCGATCAGCCAGGCGCGCGGCACGGCCAGTACCGCCCGGTCGTGCCTTTCCTCGCTGGCGGCTGCGGGGGGCCGGCCGGATTCCTTTCCCTCGAGTTTTCTGGGATTCGACATGCGATGCGGCCCATCGTACTCTTCCCGGGCGCGCGGCGCGATACTACCGCGCCAGTATTCGGACGCGATGTCGTCAGCCGTCGTCCACCGGTCCACGCCCGCGCTTCGTTTCGGAACGACGCTTCTTCGAGTCGATCCGTTTCTGGACGGATCCCTTCGTCGGACGGGTCTTTCGGCGGCGTTTTGGCCGCACCAGCGCCTGCCGGATGAGGTCCGCCAGGCGCGCGCGCGCGTCGGCCCGGTTCTGCGCCTGGGTGCGATGCCGTCGCGCGTCGATCACCAGCACGCCGTCGCCGGTCATGCGCGCGCCGGCGATCACCCGCAGCCGGTTCCGCACTTCGTCACTGAGGGCGCCCGAACCTGCGGCGTCGAAGCGCAGTTCCACAGCGGTCGATACCTTGTTGACGTTCTGCCCGCCCGGACCGGACGCCCGGACGAATCGCTCTTCGAGGTCCGCTTCTGCTATCGAAATGTCCGCGGTCACCTGCAGCATCGCTCAGCGCCACTCGGGCGCATAGTCGCGCCGCCTGATCCGCTCCTCGACGCGAAGGCTGAGCGTGAAAACCATGAACACTTCAATGAGGCCGATGAAGGCGTAGATGGCGAACCGGGTGAAGGCCGCGGGCTGCGGCCAGCAGGTGGTGCCGGCATCGAGGCACGCCTGCACCACTCGATCGAGCTCCACGTGCTCCCGCCAGATCATGGCGAATGCAAACGAAAAAATGATCGCGGTGCCGACGATGTTGCCGAAGATCGCTTCGCTGCGCCGCCAGAACGGGATCGCCGCGAGCAGGCCCAGCACCGCGGGGACGGTTGCGGCAATCGAGATCCAGTACCAGTTCAGGCCGGCGACCGGAGTGGGGTCCACCCTTCAATTATCCGGCAAATTCAAGCTTCCGAGAGACGCCCTCGACTAACCGCGAAAGTTCGACACGTACGCCCACGCCGCCTGGACCACGAGCAGCGCTGTCCTGGCGAACGGTCGTGAGGTAAGACAGGCAGCGAGAAACGCCGCCGCGGCGACAATGGTGACCGCCATCGAAGAATCGATCCGGGACAATGCTGTGGACATCGTGCCGTCCCTCAGCAGACGCTGGCGGCCTCGCGGTTCACTAATCGTGCCGATTGAAAATGTCGAGGTGCGGCCAAGCCGCAGACGGATCCGTCGAAGAGAATGGCCGGTGTTTCCGGACGAGTACAGGCAGTGTCACCGGTCTGCGACACGTGCGGAGGGAGAAGGCGGCCAGCCGGTTGGCCGCACCAGACAACGGGTTGGCTACCTGGGCGCTCTCTGTAGCTCGACCAGCTTTGCCTCGGCAAGCTCCTTCACGGGAGGTCCGTTCTCGGTCAGCAGACTGTCGGACCCGGCAGCCGCCTTGAACGCGGCCTCGGCCTGCGCGCGGTTGCCGAGGTTTTCCGCCGCCAGCCCGATCAGGTACTGGACGGTGCCGTTGCCGACGCCCGGCTGTTCGGGCAGCTTGACGCGCTGCAGCTCCTCGAGCGCGGCGGTCCAGTCAACGACACGCGCGAGCGCAACCGCCATGTTCAGCCGGACGACGGACTGCTCGAAGGGGTCGGTCGCCTCGGCGAGGCGCGCGCGCAGGTCCAGGAGGATGCGATTGGCGAGCAGGCCCTGTTCCGACAGACCGATGAGGCGAGGCGTCGGCAGCACCTTCAGTTCCACGCGCTTGGCCGCGCCGGCGGCATCACGAAGGTCGAGAGCGACGACATCGCCGGGGTTGTGCGCCTCGACGAGCGTCGTCAGCGCCGCGGCATCGGTCACCGGCTTACCGTCGGCCTGAAGGACCACATCGCCGACACGCGCGGCCGTACTTACGGCCGTGCTGTTCGCATCGATGCCCACGATCACGGCGCCCGGAACGTCGGCGACGTCGATCAGCTGAAGCCCCAGCGAGGTCCGCGACAGGCTGATCGATCGATCGAGCCGGGCGACCGCGGCCGCGATCGACGGCGGGCTGTCGAGCGCCACTTCGACGACATCCGGCGACGCGCTGCCGGCGCTGAGGAGCGCGATGATGACGCGGGCGGGCGACACCATGGTCACCGACGCCACCCCCTGGGCGCGGAACGCGTCGGCCAGTTTCGCGGACGCCTCCTTGCGCAGAGGACCCGCGATTTGCGCCGAGGCGCCGACCGGCCGGCCGGCCGTGTCGGTCGCGAGCCAGTCAGACGACAGCTGGCTGGCTTCGAGGGCCTTCTGCGCGGCGTCGGCGGGAGGCGCGATCAGGGTCACGGTCTTCGAGGCGGCGAACGCGCGCTCGACGATGACCCGCACGTCCTGCTGCGGCGACGGGGTGGTGCCGCCGCTGACCGACACGATTGCAAAGGCCGGCTTCAGAATCGCCTCCACGACCGCATCGCTGCCGGCGCGCAGCGTGACCCGCCGCGAATCGCTCCCGAACGGGGTCCGGAGCTCGACCAGGTGCTCCCCGTCGCACAGGTCCGGCACCTTCAACGGCGCCACGCCGCGGTCCTTGCCGTCCACGAAGACCTGCGCCCCGGGCTGGTCGGCGCTGATCGAGAGCGTGGCGACGGCGGGCCGAAGCGTCACCGGCCCGACGGTGTAGTCATCGGGGCGCTCGACCTCGACCTTCTGGGTGACGGCGACGTAGCACTCGCGCGTCAGCTCCACCGTGTGCGCGCCGGTCGCGACGTCGCTGATGAGGAGCGGCGCCGATGCGCTCGCGGTGCCCGGCGCGTCCGTGGACGCGACCGTCCGCCCGGCGGCCACCCCGTCCACTTTGACGTCCACATCCGCGGGGATCGTGGTGATCCGGATCACCGACGAAACCCGCTCCAGCGTCAGCGCCACCTCGGTGGTCGTTCCCGCCACCGCGGTGACGGTCTGCGTCAGCGGGCGATAGCCCGCCTGCGTGGCCGTGACGGTGTGGTCGCCGATGGCGACCCGGATCGTGCCAGGCCCCGGTAGCGCCACGCCGTCCAGCGCGAGGGTTGCGGTCGCCGGGGTCAGCGACACCGAGAGGCTGGTGACCACCTCGCGCGCGGTCTCCTCAAACAGCGCCACCACCCGCGGCGACACCTGGCCGGAGAGCGCGTGCGCCGGGGACAGTTTGAGGAGCAGCACGAAATCCGCTTTCGCGCCGTCCTGGTCGCCGAGACCGAACTTCGATCTCGCGCGCATTTCATAGGCCGTCGCGAGCCGCTCGTTGCGTGTGGCGTCGGGCGGGGTGGTGGCTTCGAGCGCGGTGATCGCCTGGCTCAGCGCCGTCACGGCCCGCTCGTAGTCCAGCGCATCGAACAGCCGCCGCGCCTCCTGGTAGAGCACCTCCGTGCTCGCCTGTTGAGCGGTGGCGCCCGGCGGCGACACCGCAACCAGGACTGCAAAGAGCAGCGCGAGCATCCGTCTTCCGCCCGATGTCATTGATATACCTGGATGCGTTGTGAGCTCTCGTCGAACACGTAGAGACGGCCCGCGGCGTCGATCGCCATCGCGCGCGGCTTCTGGAGGGACCCCGGTTCCCTGCCGGCCGACGCGATGGTCGTCAGCAGCCGGTTCTTCGGCCCGAAGACATAGATGGCCACCTTGCGGCTGTCGAGCACGTAGAGGTGGCCGAGCAGGTCGAACGCGAGGTCGGCCGGATCGTCGAACTGATAGTTGGGACCCTTCGCCGGAATCCTGCTGAGCACCCTGCCGTCCCGGTCGGCGATGACTATGCCCTTCGACTCCCGGTCGATCATCGCCACATCGTCGAGCTCGTTGCGGACCAGCCGCTCCGCGTCCACGGCCGCGAAGGTTGCGAGGAACTTGCCGGCCTGTGAGATTCGAACGACGTTCTTCCCCTTGCGGTCGGCGACGAGTCGATCGCCCCCCGAGAGGGTGATCGCGGACGGCACGTCTTCGAGCTGTCGCGGCACCTTGTTCGGAACCGGGACCATGACGCCCACCGCCGGCAATCGCTCCGGCAGGAGAATCCCGTCGCGTATCACGACCACGCGGTCGCGCGCTTCCACGAAAAACGCGGACGGTTCGACCGCGACCACGGTTCTGACCAGCGTCCCTTTCGGATCGAAGATCGAAATACCCTGCCGGTGGCCCAGGAGGATGCGGCCGGCATCGTCAACCGCGACCCCTGCGATGTCGCGGAACCGGTCCTTCTCGCCGCCGATGAAGCGCCCGCTGAACGCAAACGGCGCCGGCTTCCGGACGTAGAGCCGGTACAGGATCGTGTTGAAGTTCAACGCCATCTCCGCTTCGGGGGATCCGGGGAACTGCTGGCGGATGCGCTGGAGCCTGGCGAACGCCTGGGTGGCCCGGTCGGATGCGACGAGATTCGCGGCCGCGGCCAGGTCGGCCCTCGCGGCCCAGACCGAGCGCGGGTACTCCAGGGTCACGCGATGAAAATGAGGAACGGCGTCGTCGGTCCGGCGCGCGAGGCGGAGCGTGTCGCCGGTGTAGAACCTGGCCGCCGCCACCGCAGGGGAGCTCGGGAACAGGCGCGGCACGCGCTCGAAGCTCGCGAGCGCCGTGTCGATCGACGCGGGGGTCCGGCTTTTCGCGATCGTGAGCCGGCCGACGAGCACGTAGGCCATGGGCGCCGAGTCCGACGCGGGGTACTCCTTCAGCAGCCGATCGGCGGCCGCCTGCGCCGCCGCCTGATCGCGGGCGACTTCGAGGTGGTAGAGCGCGATATCGAGCAGCGCATCATCGGCGTAGGCGCTCTGCGGAAACGAGTCGACGACCGCCTGAAAGTCCTTCAGGGCCTCCGCGAAGCTCCCCTTCTGGACGAACGAGCGGCCGCTTTCGTACTGGCGCCGGGCGAGGTCCTCGCTGCCTTGGGCGGCGGGCCCGGCCGGCGCCGAGACCGTAACCGCGACGATGAGCGAAGCGAACAGCAATGCGTGTTTCATTGGAAGCACGATCAGAAGATTCTCACCGTCGCCGTGTCGTTGGCCCCGACGGTGACGAACTGACTCGGCGGGTTGTTGCCGCCGGGGCAGACGATGTCGACGCGATACTGGCCCGACACGATCGGCATGCGTGTGATCGGCGGAAAGCCCAGGAGCCGTTCCCCGATTTTCACGTTGCAGGTTTCGAACTTCGTCAGCACCGTCAGCCGTCCGAGCGGCGGGGCGTTGTATTGCACCCCCCGCCCGGACACGTTGAGCGCGGTATCGAGCAGGTACTCGCGGGCCACCACTCTCAGGCGTGACCCGGCCGGCACCGAAAGCTGATGCGAGAGCCGGGCGCCGGCCAGGGTCTGCGATCCGCTCAGTACTTCGACCGGGTATGCGCTGGCAATCGTCACCGCAACCTTGGGCACTTCGGCGGCCGCGAGCGTGTAGGTCAGGGCGCCCCGGCCGAGATCGGCGTCGGTGAGCTTGATCTCCTGGCTCACGAAGCCGCGCCTGGACAGCCGCAGCGTGTGCGGGCCGGGGCCGGAGAACGTGACCGGCGCCGGCGTGGTTTGCCCCGTTTCGCGGCCGTCGACGACGACCTCGGCGCCCGCCGGCACCGTCTCGACTCGAAGCACGGTGGTCTTGGGTGTTTCCGCCGGAGTGGCACTCACGGGGGCCGGTGTTCCCGCGCCGGCCGGCGCCCCCTCGCCCGCCACCGGGGTTGCGCGGGGCCGCAGGGTGATCGCTGCCACGCCGATGAGCGCGACCGCCGCGACCGCGAGCGGAATCGCCCACCTGCGATTCGATTTCGGAGACGGCAGGGAGTCTGCCTTGGCGACGGCATCCTTCTGGAGCTGCTTGTTCAGCACCAGCATCTCGGCCGGGCTCGCGAAGCGGGTCTCGTCGAGCCCGGGCGCCTCCGACATCGCCGAGGGCGCACTTCGACGAATGAACTGCAGTTCCTTCGCGAACTCAGCGGCCGTCGGGAACCGGTCGCCCGGCTCCTTGGCCAGGGCGCGTCGGACGGCTGCCACGAGCCGCGGCGGGATGCCGGGGATCAGGGTCTCGAGCGGGGGCGGGTCTTCGCGCAGGATCTGCACGATCGTCGCCGTCGGCGTGTCCCCCTTGAACGGCTTGCGACCGGTGAGGAGCTCGAACAGCATGACGCCGACCGAGAAGATGTCCGAGCGCCCGTCGATCGCCTCGCTGCCGCTGACCTGCTCCGGCGACATGTACGAGACGCTTCCCAGCATGTCCCCCTGCCGCGTCAGCGTGGACGTGGTGAGCTTCGCCACGCCGAAGTCGAGCAGCTTCACCGTTCCGTCGGGCAGGAGGAACAGGTTCGCCGGCTTGATGTCGCGGTGCACGACGCCCTGCGCGTGGGCGTAGTTCAGGGCGCCGCACAGCTGGGCGACGATGTTCAGCTTGTCGTCGAGCGTCAACGGGATTGGGGACTTCATCCGCGCGTCGAGCGGCGTGCCGCGCAGGAACTCCATCACGATGTAGGGCGTGTTGTTGTCTTCCGCGAACTCGAAGATCGTGACGATGTTGGAGTGCTGCAGCTTGGCCGCCGCCTGCGCCTCGCGATAGAACCGCGGCCGCATCTGTTCGGTATCGTCGGTAAAATCGACCAGCATCACCTTGATGGCGACTTCGCGGTCGAGCACCGGGTCCACGCCGCGATAGAGCACACCCATGCCGCCTTTGCCGACGCGTTCCAGAATCTGATAGCGGCCGATCTTCTCCGGGTTGGTACTCGTCACGTCCATGTCCCTCAGTCGTTCCTTTTGAGCTGCTCGATCCGGGCCCGCGCCACCTGCCGGTTCGGATCGTCTGGCGGCAGCCATTGCAATGCCTTTTCGTATTCCTTCAGCGCCTCCTGAGGCCGGCCGTTCGCCTCGTGCTGCTTCGCCTGGTTGAACGCGTTGGTGCCGGCGGTCTGCAGCTTTCCGCGCACGCGCTGCAGCGCCTCCGACAGGCCGGGAATGCTGGCGTAGATCTGGCGCGCCTGCTCGTACTTCTGCAGCGCGCCGACCCAGTCACCGGCGGCATCGAGCCGGTTGCCGACCTGAAACAGGCTGCGGGCGCTCGCGCGCATACCCTGCTGCGCCTGTACGAGCAGCCCGGGAGCATCGAGATAGCCCGGCTCCTCGATCAGGATGGCCTCGAATCCACCGGCAGCGGCCGCGTAGTCCCCGCGATCCAAGGCAGCTTTCGAATACCCATATCGCATTTGCAGCGCGGCGCCCCGGCTGCGCCACGCGTCGGCCGACTCGCCGGGCCGGCGTACAACGCGAGGCGTATCGGTCTTGCGGACGATCGCCGGCTTCTTGACCGGTGACTCCGCGGGCAGATCCGGCATCTCCGACCGTACCGTCGGAGCCGACGGTTTCTGCGGCGGCGCAGCCGGCGATGGCGTGCCCTCGGGTGTCGCGGCCGGCACCGACGGCCCGGTGCTCGAGGCGGGCGGCTGCCCTGCCTTCCCCGGACGCGCCACCCACGCCACAGCCGCGAGCGCGACGATGATGAGCACCGCCACTGCAACGGCCAAGGCCCAGCGCGGCATCCCTGCAGATGGCCGGGCGGGCGGCGCCATTGGAAAACGCGGCGGATCGTGGCGTTCGGTCGCCCGCATGTCATCGAGCGGATCGGCGCGCAGGCTGCGCGAGGGCAGCCGGTCGACCGATGCCTGATCATTCAACAGCCGGAGCCGGTAGGCGCCGACGGCGATCTCCGCGCCGAACGGAACTTCCGCCCGTTCGACCCGGCGGCCGTTCAGCCAGGTCCCGTTCTGGCTTTGCAGGTCCACGATCACATACCGGTCGTTTTCGAGCCGGAGCTCGGCGTGCGTGCGCGAGACCCCCTTCTCAGGGTCGGGGAGCACGACGTCGTTGTCGCGCCCGCGGCCGATCTGCAGCCGGCGGTCGCGCACCTCCACCCACTGCTCAACCCCATCGCCGCCGACTATATGGAGCCTCGCCACGCTGGTGCCCCCTAGGTTCGGTTACGCTCGCCGGCGGCGAGCGCGCCGGTGACGCGCCGATTGATGGACGCGCCGACGAAGTACGTTCCGATCAGCGCGACCGCCACCGGCAGCGCGAGCCACACGAGAGACACGGATGCGCCGGCCGCTGCGGGACCGTCCAGCGCCGCGCGACGCCACATCGCCACCGGCAGCGCGGCGGCGGCCAGAATGGCGGCCGCCAGCGTCGCCAGCTGCACGTAGACGAACGTGCGCAGATCACGATCGACCGTCGCCGGCGCCACCGGCTGCCGCGACCGCGGCGGCACATAGAGGGGCGGTGCCGACGCGGCCGGGGCGGCCGTCGCCCGGAGGTGGCTCGCGTCCGGCCCGGCAATGAACTCGGTCTCCTCGTCGTCGCTGTCGACTGGCGGCGCGGCCGGCGGATCGAGTTGCACCGGGGGCGGCGTCATCATCCGCGGCACGGGCGTCGGCATCCGCGGCGCGGGCACCAGCCGCGTCACTTCGTCGTCGCTGTCGAGAGCCGGCACGGGACTCCTGACCTGGGCTACCGCCGCGGGCACGGATGCGGAGATGGGTGCGGCCGGCCGCACCTGGGCCGCCGCCGGCGGCACGACCGCCGCGCCCTTGCGGAGCACGGCCGTTCGCTCGACGTCCAGCTCCTCCGGGCTGATGCCACTTGGCAGATGTTCGACCACGAAGCGCGCGCGAAGCGGCCCGATCTGCACGATGTCGCCGGGCTCCAGCAGATGCTCGGCCGCGCGCGTGCCGTTGACGAACACCCCGTTCCGGCTCCCGAGATCGCGGACGGTGACTGCGTTGCCGACGGTCACGAACTCCGCGTGCCGGCGCGACAGCAGCGAGTCGTCATGGCTGATCTCGCACGCAGGATCACGGCCGACGACGATGCGGCCGACCAGCTGGAGCTCCCGCTCGCGCATTCCGTCGCTGAGAATCAGCTTTTTTCTCACAGTTCGTTCCCGTTTGTCAGTTGCCGCGCGCCTTCAACAACCCCCGCCAGAACGAGCCGCGGGACCGAGGGCCCGACGGAGGTCTCGCGGCTTCGTCGGCGCGCTCGTGCAGTGCCGCGAGCGCGGCCTGCTCCGCGTTGTAGCGCCCCTGCAGCGCTTCGAGCGCCGCGTTGGCCACCGCGCGATCCATGGGCACGATCGGCGCCTCGGCGTCCGCAAACGCCGGGAAGCGCGCCTCGATGCCCGCCAGGGCGTCGTCGCAGGACGTGTCGATGTCGGCGATTTCCAGAGACCGCCCGAGCGCGCGGCGCTCCTCGATCAGCGCCAGGATCTGCTGATACCGGTCCCGCGCGGCCTGCACGACCCGGAACGTAGTCGCGATGATCGAGCGACGCACCTGCTCGATCTCGGCGCGCATGTCGACGCACTGCTGGTACCGGTCTTCCGGCGCCTTGGCGAGCGCCCTGGTGAGCACCTGCCGCAGCGCCTCGGGCGCCTCGTCATCCGTCAGCGGCGGCGGGTCGTCGTGGATGATCGCGTGCAGGACCTTGCGGAGGTCGCGCGCGCCAAAGGGCGGGCGGCCCGTCAGAATGAAGTAGAAGACGCCGGCCGCGGAAAACACGTCGGCCCGGGCGTCCATCTTCTGGCCCCGCGCCTGTTCCGGCGACATGTACTCCGGCGTGCCGAGCAGCATCCCGGCGGCCGTCAGATTCGACGCCGCCAGACGCGCGACGCCGAAATCCAGCACCTTGAGGGTGCCGTCACGGAGCACCAGCAGGTTGCTCGGTTTGACGTCACGGTGCACGACCCCGGCCTCATGGGCGTTCTGCAGGCCGTCGCAGGTCTGGAGCATCAGCTCCAGCTTGGCGTCGAGCGTCGGCGAGGCGGCGGTCTGCAGGTGCTCGTTCAGCGGCAGGCCGTCCAGCAGTTCCATGACGATGAACGGCCGCCCCGACTCTTCGCCGAGGTCGAAGACCGTGACGATGTTGCGATGCGCGAGCTGGCCGGTGATTCGCGCTTCCCGGTAGAACCGTTCGCGCAGGTCAGGATCCTCTTCGAAGGCGGTCAGCATCAATTTGATCGCGACCCGCCGCCCGAGTTGCTCGTCGAGCGCCGAATAGACGGCGCCCATGGCCCCCTTGCCGATCCGCTCCACGACGCGGTAGCGTCCGATCCGCTGGGGCAGCGACGGAGGAGGCGTGGCCGTCATTTATCTGCCTCGTAACGGAGGACGAGCGCCGTCACATTGTCGCGGCTGCCGTTGTCGAGCGCCATGTCGATGATCGTCTGGGCCGCTTTCTCCTGGTCCGCCGTGTTCTCGAGGACCTGCTTGATCACGTTCGGCTCGAGCACCCCGTGAACGCCGTCCGAGCACAGAAGCATCACCTCGCCGCCCGCCAGCACGCGTTCGGTCAGGTGGACGTCGACCGTCGGCCGTCCGCCCAGCACGTTGGTGAGCACGTTCCGCATCGGATGGTGCGCGACATCCTCCGGGCGCATGCTCGGGTCCTGCGCCAGAATGGTCGCGGCCCAGGAGTCGTCGACCGTCACCTGCTCGAAATGGCCGCCGGCCAGCAGGTACACGCGACTGTCGCCGACCGAGCCGATCGCCGCCTGGTTGCCGGTGACGAGCACGCCGACAACGGTGGTGCCCATGCCGCCATAGTCATCGCTGCTTTCCGCGGCCCGAAAGACTTTCCGGTTGGCCAGAAAGATCGCGGTCCGGAGACGATTGCCATCGAACGACAGGCGGTCGTCAATGCCGTACGGCCAGGTGACGTCGGTGTCGTTTTCCGAGCGCGCGATGAACCCGGTCATGGCGTCGATGGCGAGCTGCGCCGCCACTTCACCGGCCTTGTGCCCTCCCATCCCGTCGGCGACCGCGAAGAGACCCCGGTCCGGGTCCGAGACGAACTTGTCTTCGTTCGTCGTCCGAACGCGCCCCGCGTCAGACACACCGAATGCACGAATCACGAAGCACGCCTCCAATGGTCGATCCGGCAGGGCTCTGGCCAGCCCGGCACTGCTCCCGCTTTTGACGTAATGGGTCGCTGAGATCCTACCCCGACAGGCCCGTTTTAAGGAAGCGCTAACGGCCTGCGAACGGTTGAGTTTTGGGTCACCGCCGCTTCTGCTCCCGGAGCAAGAATTTGTGCCAGGCGTCCCGATCGGAGGACACCTGCAAAGGGGTCAATGCCATCAGCCCGGTCGGGCCGATCGCCTTCTCCAGATACCGCACCTCGGCGAGCCCCGCGACCAGCTCCTCGTCCAGCGGCATCTCGAGGCCGGCTTCCCGCGCCATCAGCAGGCCCTTCGCCCGGATCCCCAGCTCCAGCTCGAGGCGCATCAGGCAGAACATGTCAGCCACGACCGGGCCGGGGAACCGCGACCGGAGCTCGTTGAGATAGGCTCCGAGCCGCGTCTGCCCGAAATCCTCCGAGAGCACCAGCTTCAACAGCTCGACGTCGAGATCGAGCCCCGCGCTCATCCACTCGCGGGTCGAGCGCTCGCTCCGATTGAACGTCATGAGCACCAGCGGCGGCAGAACCGCCAGCAGCATGAGCGTCGCGACGACTGGCGGCAGAACGAACTGGTTGTAAACCGCGTGGGTCGCGATGGCCGCGAGCGCACCCGGCACGAACACCCGGATCCCCTGGCTGTGACGCCGGCTCGACAGCGACTGCGCCGCCATGGCGGCAATGGCGGTCGTCGCGCCGTGCAGGATCGCGGCGCCGAACCCTCGCACGAGCCAGAGGAGCGGGCCGGCCGACGGCACCGCGACCAGGTAGTAGGCATTCTCAACCAGCGCGAACCCCGTGCCCACCGCGAACCCGACGATGGCGGCGTCCACCGGGAAGCCCACCCGGCGGAACCGGATGGCATAGACGACGAACACCAGCTTGAGCAGCTCCTCGATCACCGGCGCGATTGCCCGCCTCACGACGGCAATGGGAACGCCGATGTCGTCGATGAGCCTGATATTGATGAACAGCGCGATCAGCGCCGCCCCGGCGCCGGCAGCCAGGGCCTGGAAGACGAAGCGGATGGACACGAGCTTGAAGCTGTCCATCACGATGAGCAGCGCCAGCAGACAGAGTACGGGCGCGAGCGCCGCCGTCAGGTTCACCATCGGCGAATTGAACTATCTGAGGACCTTGAAGGAGACCATGAACTCCCGACGCGGCGCGAAGCCGTTCTCGAGCGCGACCGCCCCGCCCACCGAGAGCATCAGGTCGAGCGACGAAAGTGCGATCAACTGAAAGTCCAGCTGGCCGCCTGCGTTCACGGCCCGGCGCCGGAAGGCCTCATGGTCCACGTTGGTCAGGAGCCCGCCGACGAACACGGCCGGCCGCATCCACGTGAAATAGAGACCGGGTGTGCCCAGCCTCCGAAAGAGGAGGGGCGGCAGGTTCCACTCGAGCGTGGACTTGAAGAAATTGCGGCCGCCGAGCTCGTTCAGCTCCGCACCGGGGAAGGCGTAGTACTGGCGATACCGCTTCGCCTCGCCGCGGTCCACCCAGTTGTTGCCGAAGCCGCCGAAGAAGAAGTTGGCGAACGGCTCCTCGCGCGAGCCCGGCGAGACGCCGGCCGCGCTGCGGAGCCAGATTGACGAATGCGGAAGCGGCAGCGGCGCGCCGAGGTCGAGGGTGCCGTGGGTGCGGCCGAACCATTGCCCGGCCACGCGGGTCCCGTCGATCGTCGCCGACCAGCGCATGCCCTTCTCGTCGTCGACGCGGCCCAGCGACGACCGCAGGTGCTGCCCCTTGAGTGTCCCCTCGAAGGCAAACAGCCGATCGACGTCGATTTCGACGTTCTGATACTGGGGGAGCCGGTCGAGATTGCCGGCGAACATCGCGTCGGTCTCGAGCTCGATGCGGCGCGGCTCGTCGTAGAGCAGCGTGCGGTGATAGCCGATCCCGGCCGTGTAGCCCTTGCGCCCGGTTTTCGTGGGCCCGAACAGATCGTAGAAACTCGCGTCGTTGTAGGTGGCACGCGCGCGCCAGTCGAACCGCTGGTAATCGGCGCGCAGATGCAGCCGCTCGTCGGAGTCGAGCGAGCCGCCCGGAGTGTAGGCAGCGGTGAGATTCAGCTTGTTCAACTGGAGCGGATCGGAAAAATTCGCGCGCACGCCGACGGCGGCCGAGTCCTTGTAGCCCTGGACGACCGGATAAATCGACTCGCGCCGCAGCCCGCCGGCCAGCTTGTAGTTCCCCTTGACCAGGTTCTTCTCTTCAATCCGGATGTCGTTCGGCGAGCCGACCATCCAGGTCTTCAGCACCGGGTGCGCTTCGACCAGCCGTTCGCCGAAAAACGTGATCGCGCTCACGTCGGTCAGCGGCACCGCATCGATTTCGGCGGCGACGAATCCCTCGCCCGAATACCGGAACACGAACAGCCCGCGGCCGTCCGGGCGCGGCACCGGTCTGAAGAAGCCGGTCTCGGCATTGCTCAGGGCCGAGACGTCCTTCGAAGCGATGTCGTACCGGAAGATGTTCGACACGCCCGTGTAGTAGGAGCTGCCGACCAGCGCCTGGCCGTCGCGCGTGAACACGAACCCGGACGGCACCGACGGCCCGAAATCGAACGCCGCCTCCGGCGTGACGTTGCCGGCGAGCAGGCCCTCGGTCGAGAACACCCGCACGTTCTGCTTGCCATCGATCTCGCCGAACGACGCCGACAGCCGCGTGCCGTCCGGCGACACGTCCAGGTCGTACACGACCGTGCCGTACGGGAAGGAGTAGACGCGGGTCCACTCCTTGTAGGGCGGAGCGATCCGCACCACCGACGCGATACCGTTCAAGTGACGGATGCCCCAGAGCGTGCGGTCGGCGCGGTTGAACGCGAGGTCCCCGATCCGGGCGTCCTTCATCAGCAGCTCGGTCTTGCGCGTGCCCGGATCCACGCGCACGAGATCCCGGTGCGCGCCGTTGTCTGTCGTGTAGAAGAGCAGCTGTTCGTCAGGATCGTACGCGAGCGACGTCACGGTATAGATGACCGGCCCCTTGATATCGACGATGCGTTCGAGGTCCCCGGTCTCGACGTCGATGGCTCCCACATGCGCCACCACGCCGGGGTAATTGAAGGCCGCGTAGAGCTTGCCGGCCTTGTCGTCGTAATACGCCCGCGAGATGGACCCGAGCGCCCGCCGCGAGACGTCGCGATACGGCGTCGTCGGGTACTGCCGGATCGCTTCGAGGTTCTTCTGCTGGAACGCGCGCTCCCAGTCGACCCACGCGGCCCACGCGTTCTCGAGCGAACGTCCATAGATCTTCTCGAACTGGCTGGCGTAGTATCCGCGGCTCCCCTCCTGCCGCTGGACCCATTCGACGAGCTTCGCCGGACCGTAGGTGTTGGCGAGCCACATCATGAAACGGGTGCCGTAGAGATACGAGTTGATCTGAAGCTGGAAGTCGACCCGGACGCCTTCCGAGACCAGGCCGAGCGGATCGTAGAAGCGCGCGCCGTCGCGGACCATCGACCGGAAGACCATTTCGTCGTAGCCGCTCTGCGCCCGGCCCAGCCCCCCGGCCATCCAGGTGTCGATGAACACGGCGATGCCTTCGTGGAACCAGCGCGGCGCCGCGGCCCGGGGCGCGGTCAGGTAGGTGTAGAGGATGGTCTCGGGGTGCTCCGCAATGGCGTTGACCTTGCCGCCGAAGAGGCGGCGGAACATCCGGTCGCGGCCCGAGGCCTGATCCATCGTGGCCACGTGCACGAGCTCGTGGTTCATGATCGTGTTCATCCGCTCGTTGGCCGCGATCGTCTCGAAAGCGAAGCTGAGCGGAGACACCTGCACCATCATCATGCTGCGCGGCACGACCGAGACCCCGGCGTTGCCGTGATCCTCGAAGTCTGCGAGCAGCACCGTGATGTCGGTATCCGGCTCGTAACCGAGGAGCTTCCGCTGGAACGCCAGGGAGTTGAAGAACGTCCGCACGGCGTACGGCACCAGGTACGATTCGGCCCCTTCGAAGTACACCATCCGGAGGCGTGATCCCTCCTGGGTGCTCAACTGCGCGCTGACAGGTGAGGGCAGCATGATCGCCGCGCAGGCAATCGTGACGGCAGCCACGGCTCGCATGTTTCGCATTCGTTGAATCTCGGGACGGCGGTGCATGCTACCGCAGGACGGCGGAGCGCCGCAAAAAAGCGAACGCCGGGCTGCGGACAGCCCGGCGTTCCTGTCAGTGGCGAAGGCCTGGTTACTGTTCGGCTCTCGAGAGCGCGGTGGCGAAGGCGGCCTCGCGAACCGCCGTGTTGAACCCGCGCTCTCTCATCGCGGCCTGAAGCAATCCCGACCGGATCGCTGCCTCGAAGTTCGCGCCGGCCAACATGTCGCGGAGGTTCCCCGAAGCCAGCGCCGTCAACGCGTCGTCAGAGAACGCCTGACTGAGGCGGCCGTTGGCGAGCGCGGTGGTCATTTCACGTGTCGCCAGGCTCCGGCTGAGAGCGGCGCCCCGCAAGGAGGCCAGAAGGTCGGCCTGCGAGAAGGCGTCCATCAGCTCGACCGTCATCAATGCCGCGATCGCTTCATGATCCCTGAGCGCGGTCATGAATGCCTGCGACCTGAGCGCCGCGAGCATCGCCGGCTGCGCAAGCGCCGCCTGCATCCTCTCGCTGTTGAGTGCCGCCTGGGTCGCCGGCCGGCCGATCGCTGCCCTCAGGTTGCTGTCAGCGAACGCCCGGGCAAGCCCCGCCATCTCGGGATCGGACCCTCTGATACCCGCCGCCAGCGCTCCCTTGGCCAGATTCTCACGGAATGCCGTCTGCCGCAGAGCATCCTGGATCCCCGCCTTCGAGAACGCGAGCATCAGGTCCTCGTCGTTGAACGCCGCCTGGGCCGTCGAATCGCTGAACGCCGCCCGGACTTCCGGCCGGTTGAACGCCTGCTCGAAGCTCTCCTCGGCCATCGCATTCTGCAGCTCGACGTCGAGGAGGGCGGCCCTGACCTCGCCTCGGGACAGCGCGGAGCCGAATCGGCTGTTCGAGAACAAACGGGCCAGGTTGGCATCGCCGGAGATCTGCCGGAGGGCGCTCACGAAGTCCTCGTCCTGCATCGCCGCGCTGATCTGGGCGTCGGCGACGAACTGGCGGAACTCGGCGCTGTTGAGCAGCTTCCGCGTCTCCGGGTCCTTCAGGATCCGGTCGAACGTTTCACTCTGCATGAACGCCTGCGCCTCGGTGTCGCCGAGCGCCACGTCCTTGCCGGCAATCTGCGGCGCCTGGTAGCGCTTGGCGGCGCCGATGGCCGCATCTCCGCCTTCCTGCTCGGGCGGTATCACCCCGGTCATCCACAACCCCGCCAGGATGACCACCGCCGCGGTACTGATGCCCCACACAATCTTGGACCTGCTCGCCATCGACCCCTCCACACGGGTACTTTGTCCCGTAACCGACTCCACTGTGCTCCCGATCGCCCGCGCCACGGCGTTGCGCACGAGCGACCTCCACCCCGGCTGGCGCGGATGCGGCATTGCCTGCACCCGGGCCATGATCTCTGCGATCGCCCTCTCAGGCGGTTCGACCGCCCCTGTGGTCTCCAGGCCCTCGTCGAGCGAGTTCAGCGCCGCGGCCACCGACCGCGCTTCCGGGCTGCCGGCAAGCAGGGCTTCGACCCGGGCCACGTCGGCGGGCAGCAGCTCGCCGTCGTGATGTTTCTGCAGCAGTTCGAAGTCGTCGTGTGCCAGCATTGCCTTACACCTTCTTGGCCGCGAGCAGCTCGCAGAGCCGTTGACGCGCACTGAACAGTCTGGATTTCACCGTTTTCTCCGGTACCCCGAGAACCGCCGCGATCTGTTCGTATCTGAGTTCCGCGAAGTGCCGCAGGACGATCACGTCTCGCTGGTCGGGCGGCAGCTGCAGGAGCGCCTTCCGGACCCGCTGCCGGGTCTCGCCGACATCGATCGGATCGGCGAGGTCCCGGGGCGCCGCCAGGCTGTCGTCCAACCCCTGGGCCGGCCGCCTGGCACGCAGCGTGTTCAGGCACTCGTTGACGAGAATCCGGTAGATCCAGCTGAAGAAGCGTCGCTGGCGGTCGCAGGTCGCAAGCGCCTGATACGCCTTCAGGAACGCCGTCTGGGTTGCGTCACGCGCCTGTTCCTGGTCGCCGAGCAGCCGAGCCGCCGCACGGAACAGCGGCCGGTAATACCGTTCCACCAGTGGCTCGAACGCCGCCTTGTCCCCGGCCAGGCACCGGCCGATCAGCCCGTCCTCGTCTTCTGCGCCTACCTGTAAATACACGGATGTCCCCGGAAAAGTTGGGGGACTTATAGCACATCGTCTCGGGACGGGTATGATGAGACCCTTCGAGGAGTGGATCCGCGCATGCCAGCCGGGCGTCACACTCATGTCTCCCCAGCCGCCCCCGCCGTCGGGCAGGTTGCCGGCGCCCTGGACGCCTTCTGCGCCGCGGAGCGGCTGCCGGAGGATGTCGCGTGGCGGCTCCGGGTCGCGCTCGACGAAATCGTGGCCAACATCGTCGCCTACAGCGGGCCCGGCGAGGCGCGGTCCGGTCTGGACGTCTGGTTCCGCCGTGACGGCGGCCTGGTGGAGATCACGGTGGCCGATGACGGCCCGGCGTTCGACCCGCTCGAACGGCCGGATCCCGACGTGACCCTCCCGCTCGAGGCCCGGCAGCCGGGGGGCCTCGGCATCGCGCTGGTCAAGTCACTGATGGACGAAGTCCACTATGAACGGACGACCCGGAACGTCCTGACCATCCGCAAGCGAATCGAGACCGGCCCTGAGGGCGCCGGAGCAGGTGCTGATGAACATCCAACAAACCAATCGTGACGGAGTAACGGTGATGACACCGTCGGGGCGGATCGACACGACGACCAGCGGCGCCGTCGAAGAGGCGATCCGCCGGGCGGTCGAGGCGGGTGCGCGCGATCTGGTCGTGGACTTCGCGGGGGTCGAATACATCAGCAGCGCCGGGCTGCGCGTGTTCCTCCTGCTGGCCAAACAGATGCGGGACCTGCAGGGCCGGCTCGTGCTGTGCGGCATGCCGGAACCGGTGCGCCAGGTCTTCCACCTCGCCGGGTTCATGCCGCTCTTCCGGGTCGAGCGGTCGCAGGAGGCTGCGCTGGCGAGGTTTGCGACACGCACATGACCGCTATCCGCCTCCTGATCGAACCCCCGGGCGGCCAGCCGTCCGAGCGCGAGTGCCGCACCGGCGCGGTCACGTTCGGCCGCGGCGCCGACTCCGACATCGTGATCGCCGACCATTCGATGTCCCGGCATCACGCCCGCATTGCCGCGGAGGAAGGTCACTGGATCGTCGAGGACCTCGGCGCCCGCAACGGCACGTTCGTCAACGGCGAACGGATCGACGGCCGCCAGCCGATCGTGCCGGGTGACGTGGTCAAGATGGGTGGAACCCTCGTCCGGGTCAGCGGCACAGGCACCGACCGCATCGGCGCGCTGGGCGTCGGCGAGCTGGGCTCCTCCATCTTCCGGCCGATCGCAGAGCTGACCCAGGAGGTGGAGACGCCGACCGGCGCCCCTTCACGCGTGGCGGCGCGGCTGAAGGCGCTCAACGATTTCCACCGCGCCATGGCCGGTCCGATCGCGCTCGACGCGCTCCTCGAGCTCCTGCTCGAGCGGCTGTTCTCGGCGCTGCACCCCGAGGAGGGGGTCATCCTGCTCCGTCAGCCGGACGGCACCCTGGCGACGGCGGCGAGCCGCCGGCTGCAGGGCGCCACCGGCGAGCTGGTGGTGTCGCGGCGCCTGGTCAGTGAGGTCGTCGACAAGGGGACCGCCGCCCTGGTCTCCGATATCGCAGTCGACGAACGCTTTGCGGGCGCTCACAGCATCATCGGGTCGGGGATCCGGAGCATCCTGGCGGCGCCGATCAGCGACGCGGCCGGCTGCGTGGGCATGGTGGCGATCTACTCGCGCGCCCACGTCCGGCGGTTCGGCGAGGAGGACATGGAGCTGCTGGTGTCGCTCGCCTCGGCCGCCTCGCTGCGGATCCGCAACGTGGCGCTCGCCGAAGAGGCCGCGGCGCGGCGGGTCCAGGACCACGAGCTCGCGCTCGCCCACGACATCCAGATGGCGATGCTGCCGCGGCATACCGCCGAGCGGCCGGAGCTCGACATGGCGGCGGCGCTGATCCCGGCCCGCGCCGTCGGCGGCGACCTCTACGACTTTCTCATCATCGATGACCGGCTCTGGTTCATCGTGGCGGATGCCGCCGGCAAGGGGGTCAGCGCCGCGCTGTTCATGGCCGTGACCCGGACCCTCTTCCGTGCCGTGGCGCACAGCGAAGCCACCGTGGCCTCGGTCGTCACCCGGATGAACACCGAGCTCGCGCGCGACAACGAACGGCAGTTCTTCGTGACGGCGGTCGTGGGCCGGCTCGACCTGAGGTCGGGGGAGCTCGCCTATGCCAGCGCCGGCCACCCGCCGCCGCTGCGGGCCTCCGGCGGCGCCCCCCCGCGGCCCCTCGATGCCATTGAAGGCGGTGTCGCGCTCGGCATCGTCGAGGACGCGACTTACGAAGAAGGCCGTCTGGCGCTCGTCGCCGGCGACCTGCTGCTGATGTTCACGGATGGCGTCACGGAGGCGATCAACAGCCGGCGTGAGCTGTTCTCGGAGGCGCGGCTCTACGCGAGCCTCGCCGGTCCGGACCGGCCGGTACTCGAGATCGTCGCGACCCTGATCGACGACGTGAACGCGTTTGCCGCGGGCCAGCCGCAGGAAGACGACATCACGGTTCTCGCGCTCCGCTATCGCGGTCCCGCGATCACGCGCTGATTCACAGTTCTAAATGCCGGGCGTTCGATCCGTTGTTCGCGCCGCGCGACACGACCTGGGCACAAGGAGCACGAAGAACACCAAGAGCACCAAGGAGCCCACGACGACATTTTGGATAAGGCAAGAGGCCGATCGTTCCTGACTCGTGGTCCTGCCCTCTTGGCAACGTGGGGAACGGCGGCGGGTTCCTCGCAGTCTGCGTTGCAGGTTATCGACCCTCGACGCGGGCCTGGGCGGCCATGCGCTGATACAGATACGAGGCGACGAGCAGCAGCACACCTACGCCGAAAACGCTGAGCATCCGGTTCAGGCGGTCGAGGCCGGCGATGTCATGGAACAGGACCTTCATGACCGTCGCCGCGAACAACACGATCGCAAAGTACCGGGCCGGTGCATAGCCCCGGCGGATGCCGATGGCGATCAGCGCCACCGCGTAGGCCGCCCACGCGACCGAGAGCATCACCTGCCCTGCCAGCCGCGCCGCCGCGGCCCCACTCGCCTCACCATCGAGAACGGCGTCCAGCGCGCGCTGGCTGAAGTACGCGTGGATATCGGCCGAGAGCAGCACGACGCCGAGCAGGTTCGCAAGCACGATGACGCCATCTCTCGCCCTGCCGCGCGCGTGCGGGTCGGGATCGTCACGCATGCGCCCGGCGAGCCACGCGAGGAGGCCGATGACCAGTGCCGCTGCGAACGTGCGCGGATTGAGGACCGGTTTGTCGGCGACCTGCAGCGGGGTAGCCAGCAGGTATATGAGCTGCAGGCTCCCCATCGCGATCAGCATGCCGCCGCCGATGCCGAGCCGCCGGCTGCGCTCGCGCATGCTCAGCCAGCCGATGAGCACCCCTTCAGCCACCCAGCCGAGCGGAACCACCGGACCATCGAACGCGAGGACCAGGGCAACCGCCGCCAGCGTCGCGGCCAGCACGACGAACTGAAGCCTCAGGCGCGGAGCGCCTCGGCTCGCGATCGCCGCGAGCCCCGCGTTCCAGGCAGAGAGTGCCGCGACCATCCACGGGTTCGACCACGCGAACCGCGTCTCGATGAAGACGAACAGCGACAACGGCAGCAGCAGACCGGTCAGCTGCGTGTGAACGACTTCGATCACCGGAGCCCCGGCGCCGGTTCCCTCCTCGCTCGCCGCCTCCCACTGGGACGCCAGGTGCAGCCCGTACAACGCAAACAGCGTGACGAGAGCGGGTGCGTACCAGCGGGGATACGGCAGCGCCTCGAGCCACACCATGCCCGGAATCCCCACCAGCACGAGCACCGCCACGCGCAGCCACGCCGCGCGGGTCCGGTGGCTGACGAGCAGGCCCGCCAGGGTGACGAGCACCAGGTACACCAGCCATGCCCAGGGGTGCTGGTTGAGAAGGACCAGCGACGCCAGGTGATAGGCGAACGGCGCCGTCGCGAGCGCGCCGATGGCGAGCTGCGCTTGAGACGACCGGTCGCCCGACCGCAGGAGCGCCCACAGCAGGTAGCCGAAGAGGCAGGCATACAGCGTGAGAAAGAGCTCGGTGCGGAACCAGGCGCCGGGCGTATACGACGAGAAGAGCCATGCAACCACCAGCGCGAACGCGCACACGTAGCTGGCCGCGCTCACCAGCGGCCAGTCATGACGGTGCGCGATCAGCGCGCTCCCTGTAATCAGGATCGCGACGTAGGTGAAGAGCACGATCTGTGCGCCCTGCCCTCCGCCTATCAGCAGCGGCGTCGCGAACCCCCCGAGCAGCGCCAGGGCCGCAAGCGGCTGCGACTGCTGGCGGTCCGCAAGCCACGCGGCGGCCGCGGTGACCATCGCCATCAGTCCGAACGCCGGCGCCGGTGCGATCAGCCGGTAGAAGTGCAGCGCGGCGTAGATCGACACATAGAGAACGACGATGCCGCCGCCGGCCAATGCGTGGCCGAAGATCGCCAGACCTCGCGACGAGATGCGCGTGCCTCCTGCCACAAGGACCACTCCCGCGCCCACGCCTGCCGCAACCCGGAGCGGCTCGCTGATCCATCCGTTGTCGAAGGCAAACTTCACGAAGTAGCTCGCGGCGAGTACGACGGCCGCGATCCCGGCATAGAGGAGCCACCGGCCCCCGATCAGCTGTTCGAGGCCGGGCCGATCCTGGACGACCGGCGCCGTCGGACTCACGGGTGGTGTCTGCGAAGGCTCGGGCGTCAGCGAAGGCTCGGGCGCCGCCGCGACAAACGGCAGGGGTGCGGGCTCCTCCATCAGGGAAGCCGGCACGGGCTGCGCGGGGTGCAGGTCGACTTGCCTCTCGAGGCGTTCCATCCGCCCCCGCAAATCGTCGGCGATCTGAAACGCGCGCCGGGCGCGGAAGAACGAAACGACAGGGAGGATGATGCTGACGGCGAAAAGGATGCCAACAAGCAACAGCCCGGTGAGAACGTCCATTCAGCCTCGCATCCGTGCTCGCATCATACCGGCTCGAAACCGGGGCATCCGTGGACCCCGCCAGCCCTGGTCCGCCAGCCCTGGTCCGCCAGCCCTGGTCCGCCAGCTCTGGTCCGCCAGCCCTGGTCCGCCAGCTCTGGTACGCCGGCTTCTTTCGGGTTCGCGGCGGCCCCGCGGCGCCCCTGCCGCAGGCGTCCGACGGGCAGAGTTTGTGCTACGCTGCCGTCCCCGGGAACCGGGCTCTCCCGGAACCGTCAACCTCTCCCCGCGCCCGCGGGCGACGGGCTCAATGTGTGAGGCAACTGCCGTGACGACCACCCTCGACCCTCAGAACGTAGGCGCGCAAACCAAGGCGGCGGACGCGGACGGCGGCGCCAGCCTCGAGAAGGTCAGGGACCTTCTGTTCGGGGTGCAGATGCGCGATACCGACCGCAAATTCGCGCGGCTCGAAGACCGGCTCGTCAAGGAGACGAACGATCTGCGCGACGACGTGAAGAAGCGGCTCGCCGCCATCGAGCAGCTGCTGGCCAGAGAAGTCGACACCCTGAACGAGCGGCTGAAGGCGGAGCACGAGGATCGCACCGGCGCGTCGAAGGACCTGTCGCGCCAGCTGGATGAAACCGCGCGCGCCTTCGAGAAGAAGACCGCCCAGATCGACGACCAGCTGGCTCGCGGGATGCGCGAGCTGCGCCAGCAGATTCACGAACAGCATCAGCAGCTCTCGGACGACCTGAAGCGGCAGGCGGACGAGATCCTCGAGCGCCTCGCGCGCGAGTCGCACGAGCTGCGGACCGACAAGACGGATCGCGCGTCGCTCGCGGCGCTCCTGACCGAAATGGCGATGCGGCTCACCGACGACTTCCGTCTGCCGGCGGCGGAGGGCGAATCGCGTGGCTAGTCCCGCGGCCGCCCCGCAGGGCGACCGCACCCCCGCTGCCGGCGCCGTTCAGGCAGCGGACTTCGCCGAGCTGCGCTCGCTCATCGTCGGGCCCGAGCAGCGACAGCTCAGCACGCTGCAGGCGCGCCTCGACGATCCGGCCGCGCAGACGCGCGACGTCAGCCGCGTCCTGCCCCAGGCGATGCTGCTGCGCAAGAACGATCCGCAGCTGACGCGGGCGCTCGCGCCGACGGTCGAGGAGGCGATTACGGCGTCGGTGCGCAGAAACCCGCGCCCGCTGGCCGACGCGCTCTTCCCCATCTTCGGTCCGGCGATCCGCAAGGCCATCGCGGCGAGCCTGAGCGGCATGCTCGAATCGCTCAACCGGACCCTCGAGCACAGCCTGTCATGGCGGGCGATCCAATGGCGCATCACCGCGCTCCGAACCGGCAAGTCGTTCGCCGAAGTCGTCCTGCTCAACACGCTGGTGTACCGGGTCGAGCAGGTCTTTCTGATCGAGCGGTCCTCAGGGCTCCTGCTGCAGCACGTGACATCGGGAGCCACCGGCGCCCAGGACGCTGACATGGTCTCCGGCATGCTCACCGCGATTCGCGATTTCGCGCACGACTCGTTCCGGGTCTCGGACGACGCGGCGCTCGATACGCTGCAGGTCGGTGACCTGTCGGTCTGGATCGAACAGGGCCCACACGCGATCGTCGCTGCGGTGATCCGCGGCACCGCGCCGCAGGAACTGCGGGTCACGATGCAGGAAGCCGTCGAACACGTGCACGCCCGGCTCGGCGAGACGCTGGCGGCGTTCGACGGCGACACCGCTCCGTTCGACGCGGTCCGCCCGGCGCTCGAAACGTGTCTGCAGACGCGCTATCGCAGCGAGCGGAAGAAGGCGTCGCCGGTCTTGTGGATGGCCGTCGCCACGGTCGTGCTCGCCGTGGCGGTGTGGGCGTTCTTCAGCCTGTCGGCGCGCGCACGCTGGAATCGGTACCTGCAGGCGCTGCGCGCGGAGCCCGGGATCGTCGTGGTCTCCGAAGACCGGAACGGGGGGAAATTCGCCGTGACCGGATTGCGCGATCCGCTTGCACCGGATCCGGCGTCGATGCTGGCCGCGGCCGGGATCTCCGCCGACGACGTGACCGCCCACTGGCAGTTGTATCAGGCGCTCGAGCCGCGGCTGATTGCCGCCCGAGCGCGGCAGCTGCTGCGCGCGCCCGACGCGGTGACGCTGGAGTTTGCCGACGGCGTGCTGACGGCTGGTGGAACGGCTCCGGTGTCGTGGATCGTGGACAGCCGGCGGATCGCGAACCTCGTGCCGGGGGTGGTGCGGTACGATGCCGGCCCGCTGATCGACGCCCAGGTCCGCAGCCTGGCGCAGCAGCTCGAAGCCTCACCGCTGCTCTTCGTCAGGGGATCGACGGCATTCGAGACGGGCGGCGAGCAGGGCCTGCGGGCTCAAGGCGAGCGCCTCCGGGATCTCGATGCGCTCGCGCAGGCGTCGGGCCGGCGATACCGGATCGAGATCACCGGCCACGCCGACACCGACGGTCCGCCGGAATCGAACGATCCGCTGAGCGTGCAGCGCGCCACCCGGGTGCGGGCGGCGTTCGCCGCCCTCGGATTGCGCCAGATCGATCTGAGCGCCGCCGGCCTGGGCAGCCGGCAGCCGCTCAGCCCGAATACGACCGAAGCCGACAAGCGTGCCAACCGGCGGGTCGCGCTTCGCGTCGTCCCGGCCGGCGCGCCGCCGGGGAAGCCAGCCTCATGATCCAGAAGAAGGTGTGCATGCTCGGCGCGACCGGCGTCGGCAAGACCAGTCTCGTGTCGCGCTTCGTCACCAGCCTCTTTTCCGACAAATACCTGACGACGATCGGCGTGAAGGTGGACAAGAAGACCCTGGTGGTGGACGGCACCGACGTCACGCTGCTGCTCTGGGACATCTACGGCCAGGACGAGTTTCAGACCGTCCGCACCTCGTACCTCAAGGGCGCCTCCGGGTATCTGCTCGTCGCCGACGGGACCCGCCAGCTCACGCTCGAAACCGCGCGCGAGCTGCAGAAGACCGCCGAAGGGGTGATCGGCGCCGTGCCGTTCATTCTCGTGCTCAACAAGATGGATCTCGCCGACGAGTGGCGGGTCGACGATCGGGCGCTCTGGCGTCTCGCCGAGGATGGCTGGTCGATCATCCGGACGAGCGCGAAATCGGGCGCCGGGGTCGATGACGCGTTCCTCAAACTGACGCAGCGAATGGTCGCGGCATGACATCCGACCAGAACCCCGGCATCCCGGATGTGCTCATGGCGGATCTCGTGGCCGTCCTCGACCTCGTGATCCTCGAGCGCCTGCCCGGAGGAGCGATGTTCCGGGTCGGCGATCAGCCGCCGCCGGCGTGGTTTGCCGACACGTTCCACAAGGTGCACCGCCGCCAGGCGGTGACCCTGCTCGAGGCCTTCCCGGTGCTCGACTCGTTTCTGTCGGAGGCCGAAATCTTCTGGGAACGAACCGAGGACGGCCGCCTCGAAGGGGAAACCTGCGTCGTCACCGGCCCGGGCGGCGACAATCTTCCGCTGGCCCTGGTCGCGGTCGCCAACAAGGGACGGCACTTCCTGCTGCTGCAGCGGGTGGCGGGGTTCGACGACCGTCAGCACATCCTGCAGCTGGCGCGCGAGCGGGCGCTGGAGCACGAACGGGTGGTGAAGCGGATCGACCACCTGCAGCGTCCGCTGGCCGCGCTGGCGCGCCTCGCCGGCGAGCTCGGCGAGATGGAGCTGGGGGAACCGCAGCGCAGGCACCTCGCGAGCAT
Source organism: Vicinamibacterales bacterium (assembly GCA_035250005.1). Classification (GTDB taxonomy): domain Bacteria; phylum Acidobacteriota; class Vicinamibacteria; order Vicinamibacterales; family 2-12-FULL-66-21; genus JACDCA01. Next base: position 54,446 of record DATFFM010000154.1, read on the forward strand.
GACCGGCGAAATCCACACCTTGCGCAAGCTCTTCGAGGAGCTGCCGCAGATGCCGAAGGGGTCGTCGGCGCGCCGCCGCTGAACTAGAACCGGAAGCCGAGACCGACGCGAACCTGATTCACGTCGAAGCCGTTGCCGCCGAGCGAGAACGCCGAGGCGAGGCCGTTGCTCGCGAGGATCTTCTTGTAGCGATAGCCCAGGTCCACGACGACCGGTCCGCCCTGCAGCATCACTCCGCCGCCCGCGCCGACGAGCGGCTCGGTGCGACTGAGGAACGCGAGCCCCGTATTCGTCAGGGCGCCCACCCAGCCGTCCACGCCGACGGTGGGGTTCAGCCGGGCCACACCCGCGGTCGCTTCGACGTACGGCCGGACCGCGGAATGCCGCGATCCGATGAACCGGATCCCTCCTTCGGCATACCAGGCGGACATGTCGACGTCGAGTGAGGTGAAGCTCAGGGCGTCGTCGAGAAGCGACGCCTTGATGTCGGTCAGACGCCCACCCTCCCCGACGATCTGGACGTGATCGCCCAGCGGCACCGCGATCGTGCCGCCGAATGTCGGCGCAGATGTGGTGGTGCCGAAGGTCGTCCCGCCGAAGCCCTCGAACTGGCCGCCGCGGACCTGCGCGGCCGCGTCAGTGGAGAACAGCACGAGCCCGCATGCCGCGGCCGTTGAGAGAATGATTCGTCGCATGTTCGTCATCCCGAAACGCTGGCACCGGCGAAGTGAGCAACCACGGTGCCAGCCTGGAATGCGCAGAAATCCCCATGTTTCAGCGCAGCGGGAGCGGTTCCAGGGCGGCACTGATCTGCGCAGGGGACAGCCCGGCCGCGCCCTCCGCACACTGTTCCGTGGCGCCACGAGGTCGTGCACAATAGGCGCTCGTAGAAGGAGGCTGCATGCGTTCGACAGGCCCTGTTCGCGGCTGCACGTCCGCATTCGTCGCTGCGCTGCTGCTGGGCGCCCTGCTGGCCGGGGCGCAGGTGCGGCCGCAGCAGGCCATCCCGGCGCCGCAGGGGACCCACACGGAAAACGGCCTGGCGGGCTACGCGAAGATCCTCTGCTCGGGCGTGTTCGTGTCGGGCCGCGCGCCCGAAGACGTCGCTCGCGGCAGCGCGTACTTCTTCATGCCGCGGAGCGAACAGGACCAGGTCAAGTGGACCGTCGATCGCGCGGGCAGGTTCGCGCGAGCCTCCCTCGGTGAGCTGACGCGCGAGGCGCGCTACTACGGCGACCAGGGCTGCATCATTCAGAATCCGGCCAGCCCCGGCATTCATTTCAAACCCGTTGCCGTCAAGACGGCTCTTCCGGACGCGCTGTCGCAGCCCTGGCCCATGGGAGACAAGCCTGACGCCGCGCCGCTGGCGGACGGCATCGACCGCGCGAAGCTCGACGCCGCGATCGAGGCGGCGTTCTCGGATCCGGACGCGCTGACTGCCGCCTTTCTGGTGCTCCACAAGGGGCGCATCGTCGCCGAGCGATACGCCCCGGGCATTACCGCGAACACGCAGCTCGAGAGCTGGTCGATGGGTAAGAGCCTGGCGGCGACGCTCTTCGCACTGCTCGTGAAGGACGGTACGTACACGCTCGAACAGCCGGCGCCGGTGCCGCTCTGGCAGAAGCCCGGCGATCCGCGCGCGGCGATCCGGAACATCGATCTGCTGCGCATGAGCGCGGGGCTGAAGTTTCTGGGGAACCAGGAGCCGGGGGCGAACCAGACCTATCCGGATCACTACTACATCTACACCGGCGCCATCGATGCCTTTGACTACTCGATCACGCGGCCGCAGGAGTACCCGCCGAACACCGACGGGCGCTACCGCAACAGCGACCCGCTCACCATCACCTATCTGACGAAGCTGGCCGTGACGGCGCGCGGCGAGAACTTCCTGACCTGGCCGCAGCGCAGACTGTTCGACACGATCGGCATCCGCCGGCAGGTGCTCGAAACCGACCCTTACGGCAACTTTCTGATCACCGGGTACGACTACGGGACGGCGCGCAACTGGGCGCGGATCGGGCTGCTCTATCTTCAGGACGGCATCTGGCAGGGGCGGCGGGTTCTGCCCGAGGGCTGGGCAGAGTTCGTGAGCACGCCGGCGCCCGCGTGGAAGCGCCCCGAGTACGGCGGCTTCTTCTGGTTGAACCGTGTCGGCACGTGGAATCTTCCGCCCGAGACCTACTTCGCCGCCGGGGCCGGCGGCCAGAACACGTGGATCGTGCCGTCGCAGCAGCTGGTGATCGTGCGCATGGGGCACATGCGCGGTCAGGGCAGGGCGCGGCGGGCAACGAACGCGGCACTTGGCCTGGTTATGGAGGCGGTCGGCGCCAAGCCACCAGGCTGACAAATCCCGCTCGGATTACGCCGAACCGGTCTAGACTTGCGCCCGATGCGCCACCAGTACTCTCTCGTGCTCGCCGGCTTCGTGCTGATCGCAGGCGCAGTGCCGAGCGGGCAGGAGCGTCAGATCGGTTTGAAGGCGGGCGTCAGCGTCGCGAGCATCGCGGGTGATGCCGGCGGAGACGCCGCCCTGCCATACGACGTGCGCACGGGGCTGACCGGCGGCGCCTTCGCGGTCTTTCCGATGCGCCGGCGGGTGGCGCTTCAGGTCGAAGCGATCCTCACCGACAAGGGAGGCGCCCTGCCGGTGAACGACCCGAGCATCATTCAGGGTGAGATCAGCGAGCGGCTGCGTTTTCAGTACCTGGACCTCCCGGTGCTCGCCCGCCTCACCGGTCCCCGCGTGAAGTCCGCAACCCTGTACGGGTTTGCCGGGCCGACGCTGAGCGTCCGTCTCAGCGCGAGGTATCAGACCGCGATGACCGGTGCCGGCAGCTACGGCTTCGAATACGACATCGGCCAGGACGTCAGGCGCTTCGACGTCGGACTCACCGCCGGTGCAGGCGCCGACATCGGGCCCCGTCTCGTCATAGATGCCCGATACACCCGCGGCTTCACGGACCTTTATGATGTCGCCGCCGGCGTCCCGCTGAGGAATCGCGGCTTTCTCGTGACCGCGGGTTTTCGCATCTTTTGACGTTCCAATCCGCACGGACGGGCACGGCCGATCTGCGACGTGCGACGTGCGATGGAGGGTTGAAGACGTGAAGTTGGAAACGCCTGCGCCGCTCGTTCACCCGGGCTGTTGGTTTCCCTCGGCGCCTTGAGGGATGAGGGTCAGGGATCAGGGATTCAGACCGCGCTTTCAAGCCTGCCGCCTCGAGCGCGAGGTAGCGCTCGGTGAGTCCCCGCGCCAGCCGGCCGATCGCTCTTCCGAACAGTCCACCGAAGCGCACTGAGAGCGTCACCCGGCTCCCGTTCGCAAGCGGCTCGACGCAGTGAGTCGCGGTCCCGACGACCCCGGAATGACGGGTCACCCAGGTAAAGCTTCGGCCTTCGTCAACGGCCGTGATCCGGAACACCGCGGGAAGCAGCTTCGGCTGAAGGACGCGTGCCCGACATCCGACCGCAAACTTTCCGGCATCAAGGAGCTCGACACTCGTAATGCTGGCCGTCCATTCGTGCCAGCGCTCGACGTCGCGCACGATCGCCCACACCCGGGCCGGCGCGGCCGCGATGTCGACGCTCTGGCTGAACTCCAACGGCTCCCTCCCTTGCCGAAACGCCAGCCGCTCTCACCAGCGGCGGGCCAGCCGAACACCGATGCAGGCGTCGGTTGCATCCGGCGCGGGCGCGTCCACGGCAGCTGGCTTCGGCGGAACACGCCCAGCCCCCACCCGCAGATCGATCACTGCCGTTCGGCCGATGTCCGAAAACTCTGCCGACTCCACGACCGTGCCCAGCGTGGAGAGCTTCTGCACAGTCGTGTCGTAGAAGCCCTTCGGCATGTCCGGGAACCCCACGTACAGGAGCGCGCGCGGATGCGGGGCGAGCGCGTTCTGCAGCCGCGTCTCGCACCCCGCCGGGGGGCCGTCGTCGGTCAGTACGTACATCACGGCGCCGTCGGCCAGGCGGGCGCCCGGCGCCGGGCGCCGGAGGTTGATGCCGCCGTACCACCAGATCGCCGGCCAACCGAGCCTGGTGGACAGCAGCGCGTCGCCGGGCTGGCGCCGCTGCATCAGCCACCGGACCGCGCCGCGGTCATCGAGCGCGTGATTGCCGCTGGCCGGGTGATCGAGATCCAGGTGGCGATAGCCGGTGGTCAGGATGTCTGTGCTGACGTAGATTGCGATGGCGATCGCCAGGACGGAGGGGGCGGCCCACGGCCATTTACGCTCGCGCCAGGCCCGCCAGCCATGGTGAAAGCCGGCATCGGCGGCGAGCGCCACGCCGCCGTAGAGCGCCGGCACGATCCAGACAGCCAGCCGGTCGTGGAGCGGCACGAGGCGCAGCAACGCGAGGGCAAAGCCCGCAAGCGGCACCGAGGCGAACATGACGCCGAGCAGCCGGCGTCTGGCGAAGACGAACCCGGCGAACGCCGCCGTCCACAGCGCGGCGGTGAGCATGGTTCCTCCCGGATGGCTGGCCAGCGGCTCGAGCCGGCCGGCGATCCATTGCAAGCTCTGCACGAGGTCAGCCGACTCCGGCGCGACGTAAGGCGCCCAGTAGTCGCGCAGGTGCCGGCTGTAGTGCGCGTACTGCAGCGACATCGCATAGTGGACCCCGACCGACACCAGCCAGAGCGATCCGGTGGCGGCGAACCGGATGGCGGCTCGGGCGCCGTCGCGGCGCATGATCACCGCGCCAAGAAGCAGCGCACAGGCCGGTGTCACGAGGAGTGCGCCGTTGGCCACCCACTGCGCCAGCGCCGCCACGGCCCACCAACGCGTCCACCGCCGGTGCGCCGGCTCGGGTTCGGCCTCCTCGGCGGCCCAGGCCGCCATCGCCGGCAGCAGGAAGGCCCAGAAGGCGTCGGCCGAATAGTGCTTGACCTCGAACCGGTAGTGCGACAGCCACTGCGCGATCGCGCAGCAGATGGTGAGCAGCGCGGCGCCGAGCCAGTTCATCCACCGGTGGCCCACCCATGCCGCCGCCGCCAGCGTCGCGATCCCGAAGAGCAGCGGCACGAGCCGAAGGACCAGCTCTCCGGTACCGAACGCGAGCACTGCCGCGCGCTCGATGACAAGCCATCCCAGCGGCGCGCTCTGGCCCAGCCACAGGGCGCCCGGCAACTCCGCGAACGGGCGATCGCGCACGTTGAGCGCGATCATCTCTTCGTCAACCCACAGCGGCGACGCGCGCAGCCACTGCCAGGTGTCGAGCCCGGCCGCGAGCAGGGCAATGATGACCCCTGGAAGGAGGAGGGCGCGGATCATCCCGGGGAGGCGGGCGCAATCGCCAGCACGCGCAGCGGACTCCCGCTGCCTCCGACGATCTTGAGCGGCGCAGCGATCACGATGGCGCCGACGGGAGGCAGTTGATCGAGGTTGGTGAGGCTAGCCAGGCCGAACTTCCCCGCGCCGTGCATCGTCGCGTGATTCGGAAACGGCGGCTCGAAGGTGCCGGCCTGGCCGGCGTCGGTACCCACGGTCTCGACCCCTACACCCAGCACATCCCGGTCACGCGCCAGCAGCTCTGACGCGCTCCGGTGGAATCCCGGGCTGTGAGGGCCGTCGGCGGCGACGTTGAGAAAGGCCCTCGGATCGGTGCGCCTGCTCCACCCCGTGCGGAGCAGCACCCATGCGCCGGCGGGGATCCGCCCGTGCACCGCTTCCCACGCCACGATCTGTTCCGGCATCAGCAGGAAGTCGGGGTTCCGCTCGACCTCCGCGGTCACGTCGATGACGCACGCAGGCCCCACCAAGCGCCTCACTGGAATGGTGTCGCAGGTGTTGTCGGGCAGGTCCTTACCGGTGATCCAATGAACCGGCGCATCGAAGTGCGTGCCGGTGTGCTCCCCCAACCGGATGGTGTTCCAGTACCACCCGGGACCCTTCTCATCGAATCGGGAGATCACCTCGAGCGACACGCCCGGTGATGAGGCGAAGATCGGCGGCAGGCCGATCACCGGCGTGTCAGGCCCGAGCGGCTGCGTGAGGTCGACGATCTTCAGTCTGCCGTCGTTCAATTCGGCAATCAGTTGTGTGAGCAGTGACATGAATTTGACCCAAGCGGTCGATCGGTCGATCTGCCGATCTGCCGAGCTACCGATCCACCGATCGACCGATCTTCAGGTGGCGCGCGAACTGATAACGGTTCTCGAGCAGCGACAGGTCCGTGACGTAGCCTGCCGGCCCCACCGCCTCGACCTTGGCGACGAGCGTGGTGAGATCGCCCGCCTTCTGCGCGGCGACGAAGGCCGCTCGGAACTCGTCGAGGTCACGGATCGTTGCGGTGAGCGGCACACCCGCTGCCCTCGCGATCGCCGCAAGGTCGCTTCCCGTGGACGTCGCGGTTGGAAAGCCCCCCACCGACAACAAGCTCTCGTTGTCGAAGACCACATGCACCAGGTTTCCCGGTCGGTAACGCGCCAGCGTGGTGAGCCCGCCGAGGTTCATCAGCAGCGAGCCATCCCCGTCGAGCACCACCACCGGCAGCTCGGGGCGCGCCAGCGCGATCCCCAATCCCACCGAGGAGGCCAGCCCCATGGCATGCTGCAGATAGAAGAAGTTCGGCCGGTGGCCAATCGACTGGACCTCGGCAGCCACGGCCCCCATGATGGTCACGACCACCGAGCGTTCCAGTTCAGGGTAGATCGCCTGGATGGCGTCGAGGCGGCGCACTCAGTCCTCCCACATCAGATCGCGGCAGAGCAGCAGCGCCACCGGCCGGCTGGCCGAATAGGCCAGGGTCTGCGCCTTCGCGATGCGCTTCGCCACGTGGTCGGGCGCATCGAGGTGGTCGAACGGGATCCGCAGCGCTTCCAGCACGTGCTCGGTGACGCCGCCCCCCTCGCACTGCCACGGATCCTTCTCGCCGAACGACCCGCGCTGGCTGATCAGCATCAGCAAGGGGATCCGGTACAGCTGCCCGCACGATACGATGCCGTTGATCGCCGCGAGAAAGCCGTGATTCTGCATCAGCATCGCCGACTTGACGCCGGCGAGGTGCGCTCCGGTACTGATGCCGACTCCCTCTTCCTCTTTCGCCAGCCGCACGAGCGTCATCTCCTGGTCGTCTTCGGCCATGCGGATCAGGTGAACCAGCCAGGTCTCGGGCAGCGCCGACACGATCCGCACGCCGGCGTCCTTGAGCGCGCGATAGATGAGGGTGGAGCTGGTCAGAGAAACGGGCACGAGCAAACTATACGGCGTCAACGGTCCCGATGACACTGGTGAGCAGCCACCAGATCCCGACCGTGAGAATCCCGGCCGGGATCCCGAAGCGGATCCAGTAGTAGAGCCATATCGGGACCGGCGGCGCACCTTCGGCCGCCAGCGCCTTGAGGGCGGCGGCGCGGTGCATGCACCAGCCGACGGTGAGCACAGCCACGAGCGCGCCCAGCGTCTGCATGCCTGAACCGAACGTGAGATCCCAGGGGACGAAGATCGCGCTGTTGATCGTCGGGGGGATCGCAATGAGGAACGCCGCCGCGGCCATCACCCAGACGGCGCGTGTTCGACTGAGCCGCGTGTTGTCGGTAAGGCCGGCGACCAGCACCTCGAACGCCGCGATGTCGGAGAGGTAGCCGGCGCCGAGAAGCCCGGCAAAGAACAGCAGTCCGAAGAGCCAGCCCAGCGGAATCGCGGCAAACACCTGCGGGAGCGTCGAGAAGATCAGCCCCGGTCCCTGCGCGGGCGCCATCTGCAGCGCAAAGACCGCAGGGATGATCGCGAGCCCCGCGAGCAGCGAGCTGCCCGTATCGCCGATTGCCGTCCACATGGCCGTGCGAGCCACGTTCTCCCGCTCGTCCAGGTACGACCCGTAGACCACCATGAAGGTGCCGCCCAGCGAGAGCGAAAACACCATCTGGCCGATCGCGGCGACGATGACGGCCGGGGTGAGATCGGCCCAGCGGAACTCGAGGATGTACCACCGGACTCCCTCGCCCGCGCCGGGCAGTGTCAGCGCACGCGCCGTGAGCACGAGGAGGATCAGGAAGAGCGCCGGCATGACGATCGTGCTGGCGCGCTCGATGCCGGCTCGCAGACCCTTCAGCAGCACGAGGGCGCACCCCACGATTACCGCGCCGGTGCAGGCGAGCTGCAGCAGAAACGACTTCGCGACGAAGCCCCGGTCGGGCGGCAGGATCGCGGCGGCGTCGAGTGTGAGCCCTACTCCCTGCACCCCTTGCGACAGCGCGTAATAGAGGACCCAGCCGATCACAGCGGAGTAATACCCGGTGGCCGCGACCACCACACAGAAGAAGAACCAGCCGACCTGCCGCCCCAGCGGAAATCCGCCGGCCGCATACGCGCCGACCGTGCCGCGGCGCGTCTGGCGGCCCAGCGCGTACTCCGCCATCAGCGCAGGCACGCCGATGACCACGGCCACCAGGATGTAGAACAGCACGAACGCGGCGCCGCCGAACGTCCCCGCCATGTAGGGAAAGCGCCAGATGTTGCCCAGCCCCACCGCGACACCGATCATCGTCATGATCGTGCCGAAGCGGGATCCAAAGGTTTCGCGGGGCGACGAGGCGGTCATCCAGGCGGATTGTATGCGCCGTCCGCACTCACCGCGGCAGGAACTCCATCGTCGCGTCGCGACGACGCTTCGTGCGGAAGCCGCGGACGTATTTCACCGACCCTGGAGTCGGATACTTGCTGGCGTAGGCGTCCTCGACCGCATTGCGAATCCGTTCGCTTCGCACCGGCACCGCGCGAATGCGGACCTGGCGCTCGCCCACCTGGATCGTCCCCAGCGGATCCTCGAGGAAGGTGCGGTACCAGCCGCCAGGTTTCAGCGTCCACGATCGCGCGAACACCCGACCCTCCACCACGACGACCCAGATTCCGATGAAGCGATGCTCGGTTCTGGCGCCGGCGCGGACGCCCAGGATTCGGGCCGCGTCGATCTCGGCCAGCAAGGCGCGTGAGAAGCCGGTCGCATTCTTCGGCATCCGCGCCGCATTCTACCCGTCACCAGCCGTCCGCGAAAATCGATCCGCAGGCAGGGTGGGAGAGCGCTGGCTGCTTTGCCGGAGCGATCCGAATCGCGCGATTGAAGTCCCTCGCAAATGACGAGCTCGTGGCAGCGTGGCGCATGCCACGATCAGTGCCGGTGAACCGCCGGCAGGCCGAACTGCGGTGCGGTGTCCGACTCGAAATCCACCTCGATCAACACCGCGGGCCCCTCGCCTGCGACCCAGCCGTCGTGCCCCGGTTCGATGACCACGGCCTGGGGGGCGCTGAACCGGACGCGGCACCCATCGGCATACTGGATCTCGATGTCGCCGCGGACGATGAAGCCGATGTGCGCGTGCGTGCAGAAGTCGGTGCCGACGGCGGCCTTCATGTCTTTCGACCAGCGGAATCCCGCCGGGTAGATCACCCGTCTGACCCGGCCCTTCCCCGCGCGCGTCATGTCGATCTGCACGCCGCAGATTTCCCGGTGGTCCGCGCCCTTCACGGGTGCAAACAGCGGATCGTCGGTCTTCATCGGCACCTCCATGGCTGCGCGTATTGTAGCCGTGCCAACGCCCCGGGATCCGGATGAAAAATCGCGAGGGAGATAGCGCTGCGCGTCACCGATCGATGTCGCCGCGGGTCCTGAGCCGGATGATCTGATCCACGGACGGTGTTTCCTTGAACAGTTCCTTCGTCCGGCGAACGTAGCTGGCGGAAATACCATGGTCGCGCAGCCGCACGATCTCGCCGGCCGACAGCTTCGCCAGGCCGGCATCGCGCATGGCTTCCACGTAATCGGGCGTCACGCCATGGTCGCGCATCCTGACATACTCCGCGAGCGACAGACCATCGAATCCAAGCGCGCTCATGCGTTTGACGTAGTCGGCCGTCACTCCGTGGTCCCGGGCGCGCACGAGCTCGTCGTGGCCCGCCTCATGCCCGGCCGATCGCATGGCGCGGACGTAGTCGGCGGTCACGCCATGGTCGCGGCTGCGAATCAGCTGGTCGAGCGGCAGCTTCATGCCAAGATCCGCCATCTCGCGCGCGAACTCCGCGGTGACGCCGTGATCGCGGGCACGCCGGTACTCGTCGGAAGAGAGCTTCTTGAACCCGCTGTCGGTCATCGACTGAATATGCCGGAGGCCGGCGCCGTGGTTGATCAGCCGAACCAGTTGAGCCGTGTCGAGCGTGTCGGAGACCAGACCCTGAAGCGTCTTGACCCCCGGAATCGTCAGGTCGTCGAATGCGATTACGAACAGCGCCTTGTCGTCGACGTCCCGGAAGCCAAGCCGTTCGATCTCGCGGCGGAACTCGCTGCTCGGCGCGAATTCGTACCAGCCGGACGCCCGTTCCATCGACCCTTTGCCCTCGAACGTGAAAGTGCCGGCGGCGCGTCGAAGGGCAAACGTGATCCGGTCCCCCGATCGGTTGATGTCCGAAAACGCAGCGCGTTCGACGTTGCGGCCCCAATTCGACCGGCCGTCGGCGTACTGCAGGTTCAGGTTGACCCGGTCATCTCTATCGTTCTGGCGCAGGGTGAAGGCGCCGTCCATCTGCGCGGCCGCCGGGGCGGCGGTCAGCAGGACCATCAGGGGGACGAGGAGGCGAGGCATGAAGGGCTCCTTTCAGTCATCTCCCGGTTGGACGGGCGATGGCGACACGAAGGTTGGAACCTGTCAGCTAAAAGCCCTCGCGCCGCACCTTCAGTGGCTCGGCGCGAGGCGGATGTCACCGCTCCCCGAAGGACCGCGGCGATCCCGGCGGAGCGAGCCGGAAGCAAGATCGATCGACAGTGTCGAGTTCGCGCCCATCGTGCGGCCGCTGGACGGCATCGATCCCGTGCGCCGCCGCCGCACGATCATGCCCGCCGCCAGGGCGGCGCCCAGGATCAGCCCGAGCCCTACGGTCTGGCCAATGCGGGGAACGTCGAACGCGATCAGGACCGTGAGGGCAACCAGGCCGAAACCGCCGATCCCGGCAACCTTGATGCTGGCCATGTTGATGACGTCCGTCGACAGTGGAGCCGGCCGGTACGGCAGGGGTAAACGCGCAGATTTGCGGCCATTCCGCCGCTGCAGGAAGGTGATGACCGCGGCGATCACCAGACCGCCGACGATCCCTGGACCAAGGACCATCAGGAGAACACCCATGAGGCACCTCCGACCGTATTCTACCCCTGGACGCTCTCGTGAATGCTCGCGAGGCCCTCTTGCCGGATTGCGGTCTGGAGCTGGGACCCGAGAAGAAACTTGATGCTGAGCGGGGACACGGCAATCAGCGTCGACACGATCGGGATGGGGAGCTTCGCGAGGAACGGCGCGGCCAGGATCCACGCAATGTACTTCCAGCCGGCGTCCCCGAGCACTCGCGCGGCCCCGCCGGCGGCGACCGCGTACCAGACGTAGCAGCCGAGCTGCACGACCGCCAGAACGAGCGCCGTGACGCTCCAGTTCGCCGACGCCGGCGTGGCGATGAAGAGCGTCCAGAAGATGCTGGCCAGCACCGCGATCACGCAGGCAACGAAGCTGCGTGAGAGCCGGGTGTCGGCTTGAATCAGCGCCTCGAACCTGGTGTCGGTCATATGGCCGCAGATCATGTCACTCGCGGCCGCGCGGCGCAACGGCAATCGATTATGCTGGACGGCATGTCCAGCCCCTCGGAACGTCGCACCAACCCTGATCGGCGCAAGGCCGTGCGCGGTGGCCGGAGGCCGCAGGATCGGCCTGGCTCCACGCCACTGGTGCTGGTCGTCGGCGCCGGCGGCAACCCGCGGCGCGAGTCGGAGACGATTCTGCGCGAGCTCAAATTTGCCGTCGCCCCGGCCGCCAACCTCTCCGAAGCGCTTCGTGTCGTGGAAGGTCTGCACCCCGACCTGATTGTCGCCCAGCCCGAGGAAGCGTCGCGCCTGCGCGCCACTGGTTCGGTGACGGTGCCGATCGTGGAGTACGACAGCCAGGACCCATCTGAAGGCCGGCTCGTGGAGCGCCTGCGGGAGGCATTGCGGAAGCGTCGATAGGCTGCCCCACGGTCGCGGCGTTCGCACAGGAACCGGCGGCGCGCCGGCCGCATGCGATGCGGCTAGCGCGTCAAGCCGTAAATCAGGTAGTTGACACCCAGCTTGTAGGCCTCGTTCGAGGCGTCGAACGGGTAGAGCCCCTCTCCCGACCACTCCCAATACTCCGGGACATCGTTGTCGAAGTTGGCGACGGCCATCAGGCGCTTCGAGGGATCGTTCTCCTCGAAGATCCCGAAGTAGCTCGGTCGGAGCCCGTACATCGGATGGACGATCGCGTCGACGTCCTTGATGGTGAAGAACGTATCGAAGATCTGATGCGTGTTGGCGAGTCTGACGAACCGGCTCCCGGGCAGCACCCGGCGCATCTGCGTTTCGAAATGGCTCCATTGCTGCGGGCCGTCGAAGTCTTCGAATACCGCGAACCCGCCCTTCATGAACCAGGCGCGAAACGACTCGGCTTCCCCATCGGTGAGCGTCCAGAAGCCGGGCTCCCACATGAACGCGATCGGGTACTGGAACAGCTCCGGGTCGTCGAGCGTGAGCACCCGGCTGCCGTCGGTGCGGATGTCGAGGGCGGTCAGCTCCTTGAGGATGAGCGACAGATGGCGCTCGGCGCGCGGCAGGTCGTGGTTCCACGCCGCGTTGAATCCGCCCCGGCGTGAAAACCCGAGATCGGATCGCCAGCGCAGGCGCACGAACGTGAAGCGGCCGTCGTACGTGAGGTCGGTCCGATGCTGCCCGTCGAACGTACCGAACTGCGCGGCCGGCGCCACGGCGGCGCTCAGGGCGAGGGCGGCGGCGACGTACACCCATCGACGCACGCCGCGATTATCGCAGATTCGCGACGCCGCTCGTGGGGCGGTTCACAGCGCTGTTTCGCGTTGGGAGTCGAGCTCGGATAGCAGTGCCCGTGCCGCAACATCCGCCTCGTTCTCCAGCTCCCCCGGTGTCGGCTGGTTCGCAATCCGCAGAATATCGTCGCGAAGCGCGGTCCGGACGCGTCTCTCAACATGCGGCAGCAACCCGGAGAGCACCCAGGCCTTCCAGATGTCGTCATCGGATCGCAGCACAGTGCGAACCGGCTCGACCAATTCATCACCACCTCGGGAGAGAGCAGCCGCGACGCTTCGCGCGACCGGCCAGTTCATGTCCTGGAGCCAGACCAGCAGCTCCGCGACGTGCGGTGACAGCTGCTCGGGAGCCACCCGGGAGAGCGCGTCTGCCCGCTCCGTATCGACCTTGGTTCTTGGCAGGGCGATGCGCGCCACGCTGCCCTTCTCGGGCTGCGGGACGGCCGGAGTCTCGGGCGGTGCTGCCTCTGCGAATTCCCGACGATAGCGCACGACGCCTGCCGCGCCGCGAAGAGCACCGGCGTCGAGTTCGAGCACCATGAAGGCTTCCGGCGGCGCCGGGAATTCGCACTGCAAACCGTGCGTATGCCCCGGCACGAATCCGAACCGCGGATAGTACTCCGGATGTCCGACGAGGACGACCGCGGCATAGCCGTGGCGGCGGCATTCGTGCAATCCAGCCCGTACCAGCCGGCTGCCCACGCCCTGCCGCTGATACGTCGGCCGCACCGCCATCGGCGCCAGGCCGGCAACGCGCCGGCTGAGAGGCGGGTCAATCGTGACCGGCGTAAAAAGAATGTGCCCCACCACCCGGCCGTCCACTGTGGCCACCAGCGAGATGCTGCCGGGCGACCCTCTCAACGCGTCCACGAGCCGGGCTTCCAGCTGAGTGCCAAAGGCCTGCTCGTTGGTCTCGCGAACATCGGCCGCGTCGTGCGGCTCTTCGGGGCGGATCGAGACGTTCGTCATATCGCGAGGCGCACGTACGATCATGGCCGTGTCCGTTTTCGCGGCGAGCCCCTGGAGGTCTTTCGCCTGGTGGGCGCCCTGGAACCGGCCTTTCGCTTCGCCGCGGTCTTCCGCTTTCGCGCGGTCTTCCGCTTTCGCGCCGTCTTGCGCGTGACCCGCTCGGGGAGCTTCGCCCCACCGGTCTCTCGGTTCCACTCTTCGAAGGTCGCCGGCGAGATCTTTCCCTCCACGAGGAGCTGCGCGAACTTCCGCCGCTGCGCCTGGCTCTTGAAGGGCATGAACTATCCTATCGCCATGACCGACCACGCAGGTCGCTGCCGCGATTTTCATCGCCTGCACCAGGCGGGCTGCTTCGTGATCCCGAATCCCTGGGACGCCGGCAGCGCGCACGTGCTGGCCCGGCTCGGGTTCCCGGCGCTGGCAACCACCAGCGCGGGGTTCGCGTGGTCACGGGGCCGTGCGGACAATCATGTGACCCTCGACGAAGCGCTCGACCATTTCCGCACCATTGCCGCGGCGGTGGATGTACCGGTGAACGGCGACTTCGAGGCGGCGTTTGCAGTGGAACCGCAGGACGTCGCGACGAACGTCGCTGCGGCCGCGGCGACCGGGATCGCCGGAGTCTCGGTTGAGGACGGTACCGGCCGGCAGAGCGAGCCGCTGTTCGACTTCGGGCTGGCGGTCGAGCGGGTGCGCGCGGCGCGCCGGGCGATCGATCTCGGCGGCGTGCCGGTCGTGCTCACCGCCCGATCGGAAGGATTCATCGTCGGCCGTCCGGATCTCGACGAAACGATCCGCAGGCTGGTTGCATTTGCCGGCGCCGGCGCCGACTGCGTCTACGCGCCAGGGATCCGCGCGAAGGAGGACATCGTCGCGATCGTGTCTGCCGTCGCGCCGACGCCGGTGAACGTGCTGGTCGGCGCCGACTTCACGACCGTCGCGGATCTGGCGGCGCTTGGTGTGCGGCGCATCAGTGTCGGGGGCGCGCTCGCGCGCGCCGCATGGACCGGATTCCTCTCGGCGGCCACCGAGATCGCCGAACGCGGCACGTTCGGCGCGCTCGGACGCGCCATTCCGTTCGCCGACCTCAACGGCCGATTCTGATCCTCCGTCAGCGGGGACAGGCCACTACCCTAGCCGCTGGTGCTGAACAGCCAGGCGGTTCGTCCGGTCAGCGGCGTGTTCGACTGCCAGCGCGGCCAGCCTTCCGCATTCAGCCAGTCCGCAATGGGGAAGGTCGGGCGGCCCTGGCCGCCACGGTGGGTCTGACTGAAAAAGATGCCCGGTGATGCCACGCGGTTGGTGACGGCCCGCAGCGCAGCGGGGCGCTCGTCGTCCGGAAACAGCTGGAGTGTCTTGCGTTCGATCACCACGTCGTACGGCCCCGGGCACAGTGCGGAATCACCCAGGTCGCCCGTGACGAATTGTACGCGTCCCTTCCGGCGCGGTGATCGGCCGTCCAGGAGGTGAGCCAGGAGTTCATCCGAAGCTCCCACCTCGGCGGCCATCCTGGTGGCAAACGGCGACAGGTCCAGGGCGGTCACGTCGAACCCGGCCCTGGCGAGCGCGCGCGGCTCCTGTGAGATGCCGTTTCCAACACAGAGCACGGTCTTCAATCTGTTGGCGCGCATGGCGTCGATCAACCGGCCGTCACTGCAGAACATGTCCACGAACGCGGCGGTGCCCCTCGTCAGCTCGTCATGCCAGAACTGATCCCAGGCGGCCGGATCCACCATCGAGCGCCGGGGACGTTTCGGCGCGACGTCTTTACTGTTTTCATCAGAATCCGACGCCCCGAGCAAACGGAACAGTTCCAGCATTCGAGGACCTGCTTCCTATGGCCTCCGAGCCCTTGCTACGCCGCGTCGTCCGGCCCGCCCAGTCGATTTCGGCTCACGGCGTCCGTCCGAGTGAAACGGCTCGGCCGCGGCATCGCCATCGCGGCTGCATACGGCGGGCCGTCGCCTCCGCCGCCCGCCCGGTAATGCACGTCCGCCTTCGCCTGAAATCGCCTGGCCTTGTCGATGCGGCCGCGTGATCGATGATATTGCGCCAGTCGGCGATAGCGATCGAAGAAGTAGACGTGTGCTTCAGGCGTCAACTCGCAGTCGCGCCCGACGCTGGCGATCCAGACGAGCACCCTGGCCGAGAGGAGGTCAACCGATAGGGAGAACCAGGAATCCACTGGAGGGTCCTTGGTGTTCACTCGAGCCGCTCCGGGCGCCGAACCGTGACCAGCGCAGCTTACCGCCCTGGGCGACGACGACACAGCTGCGTTCATCTTTCAGCGGCTCCGTCGACGGCGTCGTAGGCCCAGAGTGGGCCATAGGGCCGACGACCGCAAGGGCCCCGGGCGGCAACCCGTACGTCGGGGCGATCTTGAAGAAGCCCTCGGCCACTTCGCGCGCATCGACGTGGTAGCTTCCAGGCGTGTAATCATCGAACCGATGGGTGCGAGGAGTCCCGTATCCATGGAGCGCCTCCTCGGCGAAGCCACGGAACGAGATGTCGTCGTGGTGCGGGAGCGTGGATGGCGGACGCACCGGAACCGGACGGCAGCCAGCGGCGCCGATGATGGCGACCGCGAGCGCGATCGGGAGGTGGATCCATTTCACGGTTCGGGTCTGCACGACGTGCCGCTCAGTCACTCATAGGTCAGCTGCGCCGGCGCAGGGTCATGATGACGTAAGGGGCCGGCGCGAAGCCGCAACGACGGTACACCCGGAGTGCGCGCTCGTTCGAACTATGTGCATAGAGCCGCAGATCCAGGGCACCGGACGCCTCCGCCGCCCTGGTCAAATGATCGATCAGGAGCTCCACGAGCCCGCGGCCCCGATGCTCGGGAACGATATACAGGCTCTGAATCCACCAGTAGTGGCCGCCATGAAAGTCGCTCCACTCCGTCACCATCGACGTGCTGGCCACCACCCGTCTGTCAGAGGTCTCGGCCACCCAGTAAGTGGCAAGAGGCGGATTCCGGAAACCGCCTTGAACGCCCCGCCGCACAGCGGCTTCGTCGCTGTCGATACGCTCGGCCTCATAGGCTTCCTGCACCGTGAACGCGACAAGCGTGTCGATGTCGGCCTGGACGGCGTCCCTTATCTTGTAAGTGGTGTTCATGGATCGTCTATCGCTACGGTTCGTCTCCACTCGGTCCATAGATCTGCGGCACGGTCGACCCCATCGGCCGGAGGTAGGTCGAGATCTGCCCGCGGTGGTGGACGATGTCGAAGAGAAAGCTCCAGGCCATCGGCGACGCGGGGCGCGTTTTGCCGAAGAACTCGAGCGTCCCCTCCCAGCGCTCGATCGGCAGTCGCTTCCAGCGCTGAGCCATTCCGGCGCTCTGCTTCTCGTACGCCTCGAGCACCTCTTTCATCGTCGGCGGCGTCGGCGGCGGCGCCCATTCGGCCTTGCCGCTCTCGAGCGCCTCGATGATCATCTTCTCCTCGCAGACGATCTGCCACGCGATGTCGTGCGCGGTGCGGGATTTCGGATCCGGGCGATAGTCCGACCCCTCCGGGATCCTCCCGAGCACTTTGCGGGTGGTCTTCGATTCGTCCGTCCAGAAGTTTGTGAAAAGCGTCTTTTCGTCCACCTGCTCTCCTTGTCGAGCGGGTCAGGCGCCGCCTTCTTCGGCGTTCTGGCCGATGCCGTACGGTCGTCCGCTTCTCGATACATCGAAGTCTCTGGACCTGCCCCGCGGGATGCTCAACGACTGCCAGTTGGGGCCGGCGTAGTGTTTCGCCAGCAGGACGATCTGGCCAACATGGGCGGCGTAATGCGTCATCTGGCGGTTGATCGCCTCGACAACGGTATGGGCCTCGCCCCGTATCCGGATCGTCCTGTCCAGATCTTCGGGAGTCAGCGAGGATAGAGCCCCGAAGGTACGGCGCCAGCCTTCCTCCCACATCGAGAGGATCTTCGCGTGCGTATCGTCGGCGGTGATGATGAACTCCCGGTCCCGATCGCGGTCCGGTTTTTCGCCGTCCGTACTGAGAAAGTCCGTCCAGCGCGATCGCATGTTGCCCGCCATGTGCTGCATGAGCATCGCGATGCTGTTCGCTTCGGGATCGAGAACGGCGAAGATGTGCTCGGGATCGATCTGCGCAAGTGCCTTGTCCGCCAGCGCCTTCAGCTTCGTCAGCTGAAGGAGGCAATCGTCTATGTAGTGCTGCTCGATCATCTCGTCCTTCATGATCGCACCCGCCGGTGGCGGCTGCAAACGCTGCTCAGGCGGCAGCGTCAGTCGTTCAGTTTTCAGAAGAGACTACCCTGGAGAGCGAGATGCGCCGCGTTCGCGGCGACGTGGCAGAGGATCGCGTATGGGAGGCCCCAGCGCCAGAACAGCCATCCGAGCGGCACGCCGGCGAGCGTGTACTTCGTCATGAGCGCCGCACGATAGGTATTCGCCAGCCCCGGGTTGTCCGGGAACGGCCGGCCCAGGTGCAACAACGCAAAGAAGAACGCGGATCCGACGAGCGCGATCGCAAAAGCGAGCCCCGCGCGTTTCGTGAAGCGGAAGACGACCCACGCCATGACGCTCATGAGAAAGAGCCTCACGGCTACCTCCTCCATCAACGGGGAGGCGACCACAGCCTCCAGCGGCTCGAGAGTCGCCATGCGCTCGACCAGCAGCGCGCGAAGCCTCAGGTCCAATGCCGCGATCAACCAGTTCGCCGCGAGATTGGCTACCCCTAACGCCGTTCCGGCCGCCAGCGACAGGACGGCCAGCCGCGACCGCTGCACGGTCACGCGTCGCGACAGCGTGCGGCAGCGAGACGCGGCGGCGAATCCGATGAAAACGAGGGCCGCTCCGATCACGCCTGCAAGCGCAAGAGACGCGGGATCCTCGACTTCCCCTCCCGCGATCGCGCCGGCGATGAACGCGCACCAGGCCGCCGCGACGGCGAACACTGCCTCCCGGCGCGGGCGATCGACGATCGCGTCCAGTGGGTGGCGCCAGGGAAGTGAGCTCACGGCATTCGCAGACGTTCAAGCTCACGCATGGCCAGTTCGAATATTTGCAGGCCGGAGCCCAACTGCAGACGGAGGCGAGTCTATCCGAAGCTGCCGTCCCGGCGCGATAAGATGCCGACATGGGCCCGGGGACGTCGAGGCGATCGCGACGCTGCTGATGCTCGAAGACACACGCGTCTTCGACGCGGCCACACTTCAGCGAATCTCGCGGAGCCCGCACCCGGAGTGCGTCGACTGGGGCCGCCCGGGCTATACGCTCGGCGTCACGCCGCACCCCGACAACGAAGGGATCTTCACGGCTCTGGGACGGATCGTCGGCGGGATGGATGTAGTGGAGCGGCTCGAACCGGGGGACGTGATCACCGCCGCGCGGATGGTCCGGTAATCGATGCTCGTAGCTGTACACGATTGCGCACACACATGAAGCATTCCATCCTCGGCACCCTCGCCGCCGCAACCGCGCCGGTCATCATTCTTGCAGGCCTGATCGCGCATCCCGCCGCCCAGCGGCCAGGGCCCTCATCGCCGGCGCGCCCGGTCTTCGCGGACGGCCAGGCGCAGATCGTGCCCGGCTTCCAGGAGAGCTCGCAGTGGATTCGTGAAAACCTGTGGGTCGAGACCGGGTTCGATTCCGACCGCGACGGCCGCCGGGATCGTATGTTCGTGGACGTCACGCGGCAGGGTCAGACCGAGACGGAGGGCTTGAAGGTCCCGGCGATCTACGAGTCCTCGCCGTACTTTGCCGGGACCTCGGGCAACCGGCAGTTCCTCTGGGATGTGAAGCAGGAAGTCGGCGCACCCCCGCCCCCCCGCATTTCCCAGCCGGAGATCGCGTTCCGGCCGGATCGCGACAACGTCTCGACCTCGCTCGTCGCCACGTGGGTGCCGCGCGGCTTCGCCGTCGTCCATTCGGATGCGCCGGGGACCGGCTTGTCGCAGGGCTGCGTCACCGTCGGCTCGGATCCCGAGCAGCTCGCGCCCAAGGCCGTGATCGAGTGGCTCAACGGACGCGCGAAAGGATTCCGCACGATCGACGGGAGCGACGAGATCAGTGCCTCGTGGTCCACCGGCAAAGTAGGGATGACCGGAACGTCGTACAACGGCACCATCCCGCTGGCTGCGGCAGTGACGGGAGTCCGCGGGCTGGAAGCGATCATTCCGGTGGCGCCCAACACCTCGTACTACCACTATTACCGCTCGAACGGACTCGTCCGCCATCCTGGCGGGTGGCTGGGCGAAGACATCGACTTTCTCTACGACTTCGTCAACAGCGGCGATCCCGCCCGCCGGGAGGCCTGCAATCGGGCGTATCGCGACGGCGAGTTCGCGCGCGGCCGCGACCGCGCGTCGGGGGACTACAACGACTTCTGGCGCGCGCGCGATCTGCTGACCAAAGTGAAGCGGATCCGTGCCGCCGTCCTGATGGCGCACGCGTTCAACGACTGGAACGTCGTGCCGGAGCACAGCGTGCGCATCTACGAAGCGCTCAAGGGCCGGGTCCCGCTGCGCGCCTACTTTCATCAGGGCGGGCATGGCGGCTCGCCGCCGCTCGAGATGATAAACAAATGGTTCACCCGGTATCTGTACGGCGTGGAGAACGGCGTCGAGCACGAGCCGAAGGCCTGGATCGTTCGAGAGACGGCCCCCGAGGCCGATGCGTCCGTACCGCCGCAGCCCGCTGCGGGAGCGGGTAGAGGCCGAGGCCGGGGCCGGGCGCCGATCCCGCCGCCGGTGCCGTATGCCGACTATCCGAATCCCGCCGCCAGGCCGGTGGCGCTCCACCTGCTCGCGGGTGGCGGCCGGGCAGGCCGGTTGGCGCTCGACCGCCAGCGTGGGCAGGGGCGCGAGACGCTGGTCGACAACGTCGACGTCGCGGGATCCGATCTCGCGGCGGCCGAGACCTCGGCGCATCGCCTGCTCTACTCCACGCCGGAGCTGCCGGCCCCGCTCCACGTCTCCGGCACGCCTCGCGTGACCATCCGGCTCGCGTCCAGCAAGCCGGCGGCAAACCTGTCCGTGTGGCTGGTGGTCCTGCCCTGGACGGAAGGTCCGGTCGGCCCGGCGAACCTGATCACGCGCGGCTGGGCCGATCCGCAGAACCACCGGTCGCTCCGCAAGGGCGGCAACTACGACTCGCGCCGGCGCGGCGAGCCGCTCGTCCCCGGACGCTTCTACGACCTGACCTTCGACCTTCAGCCCGACGATCAGATCATCCCGGCCGGCAAGCGGATCGGACTGATGATCTTCTCGAGCGACCGTGATTTCACGCTCTGGCCGGCGCCAGGCACGGAGCTGACCATCGACCTCGATCAGACCTCGCTGCGGCTGCCGGTCGTCGGCGGCGCGAGCACGTTCAGCCGCTAGTCAGCGGCTTCGATCAGAAGCCCTCCATCGACTCCGCTCGCCAGAGCTCGCCGGCGATCCGGAGTTCCCGGTCGGGCACGATAAGCGCAAACCGGATCCTGCCGCCCGTCGTCCTATTCCGACGGTAACTCGTCGATCAACGGTGACCGCGTTCCTCCAGCACTTCGACGACATAGTAGTCGCCTGGTTCCGGTTGCTCGAGTGAGAACCGCGTGGCGCCGGCAATGGCTGCCTCGAGCGAGTCGAAGAGGCAGTGCTCGTTCGTCCCGAGTTCGGCGGCCATCGAGTTGCACGACAGCGGCGAGCACTCGAAGCCGAGAATGGAGTCCATCGATTTGCTGACGGCGTCAAAACCGAGCGACCGAAACGCCGGCGGAACCGGATCAGCAGCACTCGCCGGCATCACGAACGGCTGCTGGCCGCCATGCTGGAACCGTGCGGGGTAGAGCCTATACGCGAACAGTCGGTACCTGGCTCGGTCTTCAGCCGGCACGATCGCCATGGCGTCCGAGACATTGTCGAAGAAGCCGATGTCGTTGTGAAGCCACTGTTCGATCCAGCCTTCCGGCGGTTCCGAAACGCAGTTGCTGACGCTGCAGATCTCCACCACGCCAGCTGCCTGCAACCAATCCGGCCTTGACTCCACGCGTTTGACGAAATAGCCCACGTCGATCACAAGCGTTTACTCGCGCAGCTGCGGCGGCTCATGATCGCACGATCGCTCTCCCGAGCCCTGCAAACACAGCACCCAGCGCGATGATACAGATCGGCCCGCGCTCGCATCGTCCGGGCCAATCCACCACCTGCTGTTGTCACCGAATGGCTCCCACCGTTAGCTGCCCGGCGGCCGGTACTTGATCGACCGCGCCTTTTCGAGCGCCGCCAGTGTCTCCTCGACGGTGAGCAGCGGCGTCGTCTGTAGAGAGCTGAGAGCGCCGCCCGCGCTGATCGCCAACGCCACCGCGGCCATCGACACGTTCTCGGGTGCCTCCCAGAGGTTGTAGGCGTCGTACTCTCCAAACGCATACCAGAAGCCGTGCAACCTGCCGCCGACCGATTCGATGTATTGCTGCGCAGCAGCCCGCCGATCCTCCGGCTTCTCGATGAGCCGAGCCCATGTTTCTGGGGTGTAGCTGAACCGTGTCAGATAGAACGGCATGACATCCTCCACCGATGATCGTTGATCCTGGCCAACCGGCCTTCCATTTTCCAGACCTGATTTTGCTTGTCGCTCACGCCGCGGCTCACTGGTCGATCGCCCCGAACGCGGTCGGCGACAGCATCTCGCGCTCCCACGCGGCATAGGCTGCCTTCAGCGCCCTGAACCTGGCCGGGTCGTCCAGCTTTCGATCGTGCCGTTCACCGGGATCGAGCACGAGGTCGAACAAGTACTCCCCGTCCTGATCGTGGAGGTACTTCCATCCGCCTTGCCGCACGGCGCCCTGCCGGATGCGCTGGGAGGTGCGCCAGAAAAGCGTCCTCTCCTGAGCCGTCTGCCGTCCGGTGAGCACCGGGAGCAGGTCGATACCGTCCAAGGGCTGTCTCGCGGGTGACGAAACGGCTGCTGCGGCGAGGATGGTCGCCGTCAAGTCCAATGTGCTCGCCACCTGTATTGTGGTCACACCGGCGGGTATTACGCCGGGCCAACGGAGAAACATGGGGACGCGGATCCCGCCCTCCCACAAGTGCCCCTTCTGCCGGGCCAGACCGCCCATGCTCGAGTGCTGCACGCCCCCGTTATCGCTCGTAAAGATCACGAGCGTGCGGTCCGCAATGCCGGTCTCAACGAGCGCCGCGAGAAGTCGGCCAACCGCCGAGTCCAGAGCGCGCACCATATCGGGGAAGCGATCGGCCGGACCGACGTCAAACGGACCTACGCTGCGTCCCGCGGGCGGGTCTCCACGCCGTTGCCACGGCGAGTGTGGCGCTGTCCCCTGGTGGCTCAGGAAAAACGGCTCCCGGCGCTGCCGGATGAAACGTACGGCCTCATCCGCGAGCCGATCCGTCAAGTACCCCTCGACCTGCACCGGCTTTCCGTTGCGATAAAGGTCGTGCGCGCCCGACGGATCGGTGTGGGCGATGTAATCCACGGCCCCCGTCAGAGGACCGAAGAATTCATCGAACCCGTGTCGGTTCGGGTGAAACTCCGGAGCGACCCCGAGATGCCATTTCCCAATGAGCGCGTTCGTGTAGCCGGCGCGCTTGAGGAGCGACGAGACCGTCGGCTGCGTCGGCTCGAGGCCTACCTCGCGGTCCGCGGCTGAGGCAGTGAGTGGTTCGCGGAGGCCAACCGGATGGCGGGCCGGGTAGCGACCGGTCATGAAACCGACGCGCGTGGGGGTACAGACCGGGGCGATCGAGTAGGCCTGCGTGAAGCGCGTCCCCTCACCGGCCAGGCGATCGAGCACCGGCGTCTGGTAATCGGCGCGGCCGTAGCCGCTCAGATCGCCAAAGCCCAGGTCATCGGCCGAGATGAAGACGATGTTTGGCCGCGGCTTCTGCGCCGCTGCGGCCGCTGGCCTGCCGCCGACCACGAGGGCACTGGCGCCTGCGGCCAGCATGCTGAGAAAGTCCCTGCGACCTACCGACCTGAACTCGTCATGCATGGTTGCCCCCACTATGCGCCTTCATTATTGGCCTAAACGCGAGGCAAATCAGTCCGTGGAGGTTACCGGCCGTTTGTTCGAACGTACTCCCTCGAGCCCCAGCCTCTCTCCGGCGCCGTTCTCTATCGTGTGCGGGTAGGCGTAATGTCCCATGCTGTCAGCGTTCAGCGGGTCCATGGCGTGAGCAACCACGGCCTGCCATCGACCCCCGCGCCGCACAAGCGTGTCGGTGAACCGAATGAACACGTCGTAGGCTGTGTGATCAGGTCCGTCCCTGACCCAGCACCCTGGCGATCGCGGTAATCGTATTCCAGTTGCGGGTGGTGACACGTACCCCAAAGAGCCGGTCAATCGTGCCGAGGTAGCCGATGACCTTCATGTGGCGCCGGTACACGCCAAAGACGAACCGGTTCTCCCTCGCGAGGACTTTCAGCAGCCACTTGCCGCTGGACGGCAAGCGCAGGGGCATCGACGGCGCCGAGCGAGGGCGTTGGGACAGGACGCTCACGAAGCGGACGATGTCGGGCCGCACGGGCTGGTTCGCGAAATGATCGTGAGACATCAGGCTGACGATCTCGCGGCCCTGGCAGATCATGATCTCGGCATCGAAGGGAAGCCGGCGTGTCAGTTCGGCGCGGAGTTGCGCCCGGGTGACCGGCTGCCGGATCACGAAGGTGCCAGCCGCACCGATGTTGACGGCATCGAAGTGCTTCAGTTGTCTGGCGAGGGTGGCAGGCCGGAAGCTCCGGTGACCACCCACGTTGATCCCTCTCAGAAGAACCACGAGTGCCACGAGTTCCTCCTGGTGGCGGCGCTCGACGGGCGACACCTGCGAGCGTGAATCCGCCACTCGCGCCGGAACGGGTTGAACGTTGGCACAACATCAGTGCCGCTGTCCGGCATAAACACCATCTCGAGGACGCCGGCATACTCAGTAGCCCGCTACGCGCCGGGCCGGTCCAGGACGAGCGTATAGCGAACGGCGTCCTGTCGGTATTGCGCGCCAAGATTCGGAAACTCGGCCGGCTGCGACCAGGAATCGTCGCGGGTGAACCCGCACTTTTCCAGCACTCGAAGCGATGCCCGATGTTCCGCGTGGCACAGCGCGTAGAGCCGAACGACGCCCGCCGGGCGCGCGACGTCCAGAACTGCCCGCAGCGCCTCAGTGGCGTACCCCTGGCCCCACGCGTCACGTGCCAGGACGTACCCGGTGACGGCCTGGTCTTCGGCTTCGAATCCGAGCCCGGTGCCCCCGAGCAGCCGACCGTCGTCGCGGGCTCGAATGAGGTAGGGCCCGGCCGGCCATCGTTCCCACTCGGCCGCACTGAAATCCAGGAACGCCTGCGTGTCCGCAATCGATCGATGCCGAGGCCACCCAAGGAATTTCGTGACTTCGGGATCGCTGGCGTAACGCTCAAATATCGCTGCCGCATCGTCCACTGCCGGCCGCACCAGGAGCAGTCGCGCCGTTTCGACCCGAGTTGGTGCCTTCATTCCTCGCTCTGAACGACCTCGCAGCTCGTTGGGTTGAATCGACCTACCACCGCCACCAGGTCCGATGCATTATGGCAACAGCCGTCAAGATCTCGTGAGTGTCGCTTCCGGGCTCCACCCACAGGAACCACAGGCGCATGGTTGGACCGACATGGCCGAGCAGCTTCGGGGCGCCGGCAACAGAACCTGACAGCTGGCGCCGCCAGAAGAACGGCGTCTCGAACGTCCACCCTTGTCCGTCAGACGATTCGAAGACGTGACGTTTCCGGACGATGGATCGGACCGACAACGTCCAGACAGGCTCACCATCCCGGCGCATCACCCATCTCGCACCCGGGACGATTCCCTCGGAGTGGATGATGCCTTGCTGGCGCTGGTTCGCGTCCAGCACATCAACCAATCGACGCCGAGGCTCGAGGTGTAAACACAACGGCCCGGGGTTGTCGCTGCCTACCTCGCGCCCGGGCGGCGCCGCGAACACACTGACCGGATCAGTGGAGGCGGCGTCAATCTGGGAGTAGTAACAACGCGCGTCTGCCAGCCAACCTGGCTGATTGAGATTATCCAAGAAATGACCTCCGGATCTGGCCTACATCCACGCGCTTGTGGCATGTGGCGCGGCGATCGACGAAGCCCTGTCGCCGGGCGGTCTCGAACGGTATCTCCACAGGGAAGTGCTGGGCCACGTTTGTCGACGGCTGCCACGACAAGGGCAAATGCTCCGATCGCGACTCCCACGATGACTCCCTCCCACAGCTTCATTCTGTGTATGGGTCATTCGATGCTGCGCGAGTCCATGCGCGCCGCGGTCTGTCTCCAGCGGTTTCAATCAACGGCGCGACCGCGGTCGGCGGCAGCGGCGTATCAGGCGGCTGAGACTCCAGCGTCTGGAGCCTCAACTGCACCGGGCTCTCGCGAAACGGAATCCCGACAGCCAGCTTCCGCACATGCAGCGCCGCCGCCGTCATCAACACGAGCGGAAGCAGGCACAGCAGCAATTCACTGAACTCGCCCTTGATTGGCTGCCACGGTGCGTTGAACCGATGCTCAGAGAACGGGCTCAAGAATGCCACGCCTACCCCACTGCCGTAGTCCGTGAACGCGTCCAGAATGCCGTGCGACAGGGTGGCGAGAGCGAGGCAAGAGAAGATGCGGAAGCGGGACGCGCCGAGGCTCTGCGAGGCGCCCAGGGTGACGAAGCCGGCGGTGGCCACCGCGAACAGGATGGAATGCGTAATGCCGCGGTGACCTCCAAGGATCGCAAGATCGCCGCGCCCAACGAGGCGTGGCACGGCATCCAGGTCCGGAACGGTGGCGCAGACCACGCCGACCACGGCCCAAGCCCGGTAGGAACTTCGCGGCATCATGGCTGCTGCTATCGTCACAGCCGCCATGGCGTGCGACATTGATGATGGCATCGCAGTTAAAGGAGCGTCCGCACACCGTCCTGCCGCTCAGCCGCCGGTTAGACTGCGATACCAGTGGAACCGGAACCAGGCGTCTCGCGCGACAGCGAGTGTATACCGCCGGAATATTCACGACCGTGGTCGAAGCCGACGATTTCCACCGTCTCCTGCACACACGAGGCGCTGGGGACTGCAAGCGTTTCAAACCACGCCACGAGCGCACTCCAGTCGGCGGGAGTCAGCTTCGAGCAGTAGGCCAGCGACATGTGAAATACCCACTCCTCGGCTGGCGTGACCGTCGAAAGCTTCAGCCCCCATTGTTCGCCCTTCCGCCGAAGACCGTGCAGCGCTGAAAACAATGCCGACGTCTTCACCACCTTGAGAATGGCGATCTGGAATGGAGCCGGAAAAGACCTCGCATCTTCCACCTCGATTCGCAAGGACGGAACGTCACGGACCCACTCGGACACCAGATTCTGAACGGATTCGAACGAGGTGCCGAGGGCAAACCCAGCCAGGGTCACATGGGCGCGAGCCGGATATGACACGGGCAAACCCCGCAGCCGACGGCGAACAAGATCCTGCACGTGGCGATGGCATTGGGTCACTGGCATCGCCGGCCGCAACACCACAAACCGCTGACCGTCGAGTTCCCTGATATGTTCCGGATCGTCAATGAACGGTTCGTACGACATCAGCACCCGTCTTTCGAACCACGTTGCCGGCTAACGTCCTGCACGCTTCAGCGGCCTGTCAGGCGCTGGGGCCAATTACTGTTTGGCAGCACCCAGGGCAGTGCACAGTTCAGCGACGCCCTTGCAGCGTGAAACGCCGCGCCAGAAGTCGCACCACGCATCAAGCGATCGGTTTGAGCGAGCATCGACGAAATCCTCTTTGCGCTTCAAGTTCAAGCGCTCGTCTCCGAGTCTTCCGGTCACCTCGTTCCGGCTCAACGTCCCGGTAAATCGCATGCCGAACGCCGAGAACGTCAAACGGCCGGTTTTGGGATCGTGCGACACGTCTGTCAATGCCTGACACGGCGGGTCACCACACAAAGCCTGGTGCCGGTCCAGGAGTCCGAGAACGCGGCCTTGGTAGCGCCAGAGTTCGAGCGACCAGCCGTAGCAGTGTGGGTCCTCGCTCGAACTTTGCCGGACATTGTCGAACGACCCAACGACAGTGAAGTCCTGCGTCGGCGCAGACCCGGAAACGGTCAGAGCACAGAAGGCCAAGATCGCCATGCACCGCATACGAAACCTTGCGTTTACGGCCTCTGGGCACTACGGCTCGAAGGACTTGGCGGCCGAGAGCGGCCACCAGCGGAGCTGAATCCGTCCAAGAATGTACTTTCGTGGGACGGGACCAAACCTCCGGCTGTCTGAACTGTTGTTTCGATGATCGCCCAGCACGAAATAGAACCCCTCAGGGACGACTGTCGGGGCGCGGTCTTCGAACGATCGGAGATCGGCCGGAACAAACGCCTCCTCGACGGCGCCACCGTTCCTCAGCATGACGCCTGCCCGAAAAGCCACGGTATCCCCTGGCGACGCGACGATGCGCTTGACCAGCGACTCGCCGGGCTTGTTCGGGTGAAGCAGCATCACGATGTCGCCGATCTCGGGATCGTGAACCTGATACGCCAGCTTATTGACGATAAGGCGGTCTTGATCGTGGAGCGTGGGCTCCATGCTCCGACCTTCGACACGGGCAACCTGGAACACGAAGGTCGCGATCAGCGTTGCGTAGACGGCAGCTGATGTCACGGTCCGGAGCCACGAAAACAGCTCAGTCCCGACCATCTGCAGTCGTGATGATTCCCGCACCTGGACTGTTGACCCCGCCGGTATCTTGTCTTCGCAACGTCTCCTCATTCGAACACCCGTATCGACCATGCACCCGACTGCCTGCCGGCTCGCCACTTGCCACTGACGACCGTCTGCACAGCCATCTTGAACAGATTCGGGAAGCCCGCGTCCGGCTCGAGATCGACGCCCGCGCTCCAGGTGCCCGAGTACTCGGTCTTGCTGCCGGAAACGGCCCCCCGCCAGGCTCCGGTCCATTCTGTGCGCGACTTTGCGGCAGACCATCCGCCGCTCATTACCGGCCTCCCTTTTGCGTCAACGAGAGTCCACGTTCCCGTGACGGCTCCGGTCGTCGGGTCGGCGACGGCGGTCCACGTTCCGGCCAAGGTGCGACCGGTGCTGCTCCTTGCGCTCCACGTATTCGGCCGCGCACTCTGGCCGTCGCCCGGGCCTCGCGGCGTTCCCGCGTTCAGGGCCGATCCGTCGAGTGCAACCAGGCACAGCAGGCACAGAACGAGGAGTGGCTTCCGGGGCACTCATCACCTCAAAATTGGATACTCGGGTCCGGAAAGACGCCTTCGGTGAATCTCATTCTTGATGACTCATCGCCTCTTTTCGCCCCGCTCTGATCACCCACGGCGTCATGCCGGCGTCTTTCATCTTCGAGATGACGAGGTCCTTCCCGGATTGGACACGAAGGTCTTCGAACTCCACTCGCTTGAAGCCGGTTCCTTCAGAGCACAGTCCCTGCGAATCAGCCTCCCGGGTCGGCACGATCGCAAACACCAACACCCTATAGCCCCCGCCCTCTTTCCAGCCCGTGAATTCGAACGCCCTGATGGGCAAACCATCTCTGGCCTTCGCTCCTGCTTCATCGACCTCCGAACAGACGCCACGCTGACTGTGGCCGGACCGGCTTTCTGCTGGAAGAAAGGCCATCACCGCTTTGCCCTTGATAACGACATTTACTCAGACCTCTTGTTCCTGAGCGATCGAGGTCGCAGCAGCGACGACCAGCAGGACCGTGAGCAACTCGCGCACTCGACTCATGACGTTCTCCCAGGATCGCGCACCGACGCCCACTTCACGTTCAACCTGAGCAGCTTTCTGGCAACAGGAATCAGCGCCTTCGGATCTGTGTCCGCAAAACCCAGCGCCTCCGTTTGGACTTGCGCCAGATGTTCGGCGAGTTCACGAGCACTCGCTCCCGACACCAACAGCCGGTAAACACCGCCGACGCATCGTACTCGTCTTTCGTCTCGGGCATGTCTCGCACGCCGATCGGATCCCAGTTGCGACGGAGCACGTCAGCGATCAGCCGGTGAATCTCACGGGCTCGCTTTTGCCTGGAAGTCATGGCTGTCTGTTGTGTCGTCAGCGCCAGACGTGCCGGCCCGGGCCGCGAGGCTACCTGGCGTACTTCTCAGCTTCCATGAAGTGGAGCGACACGTACGGCTCGTTGCCCAGCACCCAACTGTCGTGAGGCTCGGGCGGAATGTAGAAGAGCTCCCCCGCCCGCAGCTCGGTCACGCGGCCGTCCGCGAAGGCGGCGGTGGCCGCTCCCGACACGACCAGGCCGAGGTGCTCTACCTCGCAGCGCTCCAGACCCAGCGCCCGGCCCACGTGCTCCGACCACCGCCACCCCGGCTGATACGTCGCGCGGCCGATGGTCATGCCGCCGATGCGGACGATCTCGAATCGGCCGAGCGTCAGTTGCGCGTCTCGTCCGGTTGCTCGAAGCGGCGCAGGATCACTTCGGTGTTCATAAGCGCCCCAGTGCGAATTCCGTCTGACATCCCGCATTTCAGCCGCGGCGCTCATGATCGCACCGGCCACCGCCGGCTGCAACGGCCTGTTGGACGGCAGATTATCCGGATGTCGGCTGTTAGCCGCCGGTCCACCCGACGAGAACCCAAGCCGAGCAGAGAAGAGCGCCGATCATGAGGAGGATGGCTTGGCCGACCGGCCGAAACACCCTGGCTCCGTATGCGTCCCGCATCTCGGCACCCCACAACCAGATATCCGCCGTCATGAGAACGGAGAACACGACCGCGCCTGTCGACAAAGCGGCGATGCCGAGGCCCCCAGGAGGCTTCGGCCCGTCCAGCAGCTTGGCGATCGCGAATGCGCCGCCGTTGACCTGGAAGAGCAGTGAATATCGCTTCATCTTGCCATCGAGATAGAGCGCCTGTTGCGCGGACGGAACCGGTTCCTTCGCCGGCGTCCGTCTACCAAGCATAGGAGCTACCACCGGACCAAGGATCAGACCGAAAAGCAGCCCCGTCTCCTTGGAAGTCGCGGATGGGAGGTGCCAACCGAGCGTCGAGATCGCGAGGCCGCACAACAGCAGGAGAGCAAAGCTGAGACCCACTGGCGCGAGCGTCGTCAAATCTTCCTTCGTCTGATTCCACGAAGTCATCTGACCCTCCAGTTCGAGCCGGCCGTGTCTGAGAAGGCCGGACCACGGGTCGAGCGGGTCACCCTACCCGCAGTGCGACTCAGTTCAGACAACAGGCGGCGGACTTCTGATATCCTGCGCGCGGTCCCCACCCATTGCAACGTTCTGATCCTGGAGCACGATTCATGACAGCTGCCAGCCGTAGCCGCCGCACCGTTTCTTCTCCCCGCACTGATTCTCGTGATGGGGTCGCTGATGATCCAGGCGCAGTCACCTGCGCCGAAAGCGATCGCGCTCGAAGACTACGCGAAGTTCAAACGGATAACCGGCGCCGCGATCTCGAACGACGGCAAATGGATGCACTACACCGTTCCGCCCAATGACGGCGACGGCACGCTGTTCGTCAAGGCGCTCGAGGGGGACAAGGTTCACGAGGTGATGCAGGCTGCACGGCGGGCGCAGCAGCGGTCCGACAACACCCGAAGGTCTGAGGCGCGGTCAGCGGGCGCGGTGGAAGCACGCCGGCACCGGGGCGGTGACCGGAACGCTGGCCCCCGCGCGTCGTCGCGCGGAGGGCCAGCTTCCGAATGGACGACGCTCATACCGGACAGCGATCCGGCTCACAACTTCAGAATCCGAAGCGAATGCCGATCTGGCCCGTGCGCGGCACGGCGCCGTCGCGCAGATCGGTGAGCACCAGGAAGTTCTCCGACCGTCGATTGCCGGTCGGGTTCGCAAAGTTCGCGCGGTTGGTGAGGTTGTACAACTCCCCGAAGACGTCGAGCGTGCGCCCTTCACCGATAGGAAGCCGATAGCCGAACCGCATGTCCAGCTGAAAGAACACCGGTCCGCGCGCGCCGTTGCGCTCGCTGTCGAACTCCACGGTGATGGCATCCGGGCCGTCGCCGCTGTACGTGCCTGCCTCGAGGGGTTCCTGGAAGACCCCGTTCTGGTCCGGATCGGACGAGGAATCCGTCAGCGTGAACGGAGAGCCGCTCAGCGCCCGCGCGATCCAGCTCACCGTCAGCCCGCCGGTCCTGGGCACGAGTGCCGAGCCGCTGACGACGAGGTTGTGCCGCCGATCCGTGTCGAGCGGTCCTCCGTTCAGCTCCAGGCCCATGTCGTCGAGCAGCTGATAGGGGCTGGTGGGACCGCTGCCGGTCCCGTCGAAGTTGCCGCGCCCGCGCGCCAGTGTGTACGACACGCGGCCGCTCCAGCTGGCCGAGAAGCGCTTTTCGACCGCGAGCTGCAGCGCGTCGTAGTCGGTCTCGCCGGCGTTGATCTGCGTGAACACGCCCGCAGGGAACTCGGGATGAATCCGCACGACGGGCGCGGTGCGGCTGGTGGTCGTCCGCAGACCGGGGTTGAAGTCCTTCGACATCAGGACACCGCGGGTCCCCACGTGGATGTAGTCGGCCGAGACCGACATGTCGGACCGAAGCTGGTGCTCCACGCCGGCGGAGGCCTCGTGTGCGTACTGTGTGGCGCGGTCCGGGTTGTCGATGCTGAACGAGCCGCCGTTCGGGATGCTGGAGCCGGTCGGGAACATCTGATTCAGCAGCTCCCGGTTGACGACGGGACCGTTGACCAGGAGCGGATGCGACGGAAGCTGGCCGTTGGACGGACCCGGGTCCACGCCGTCGAGCGGGAGATTCACGATGAAGGAGTTGGAGAACGGCCCGTCGCTGACGATCCCCGAGAGCTGGCCGATGCGGGTGGAGTTGTAGAACAGGCCGTAGCCGCCCCGAAGCACGGTGGTGCCGTTTCCGCCGAGGTCGTACGCGGCGCCGAGGCGCGGGCCGAAGTTGTTGGCATCCACCGGATAGTCGTCGGGTCCGCCGAACTGGAAGAACGGGTTGTTCTCTTCACGAAGCGGCAGGATGTCGACGTCGTATCGCAGGCCGAGGCTCAGCGTGAGCCGCCGGTTCATCTGCCACTTGTCCTGCCCGAACGCGGAGATGTGGTGCCCCTTCTGGAAGAATTCCAGGGGACCGGGCACCCGTATCGTCAGCCGCTCGGGATACGTCGACGGATCGCCGGGATCGAAGAGTCGATCGCTGGCGAACGAGAACACGCCGTTGCCGCTGCCCTGATCCGAGAATCGCTGCGTCGAATACTGATACTGCACCCCGAACTTGACGTCGTGATCGCCGGAGCGGCCGGGCACGAACCACGAGAAGGTGTTTTCGAGCTGGTAGGCGTCGTTGACCCGCGCCTGGGCGACGGCGTTCTGCTGGTGCGCGAAGTTCTGGTAGGCCAGCGTCGGCGGGCAGGCCGCCTGATCCTGGCCGTTGCCATTGAAGCAGGGGTTCGCAAACGCCACGTCCTCGCGGGTGAACGCCACGCGCAGGCTGTTCAACCGGTTCGAGCCGAACACCGAGCTGAAGGTGCCCACCAGCGTGTGGTCGATGTCGAACTCTTCGCGCGAGGCGTCGAGCGTCACGCTGCCGATCACCTGATTGAGCTGCGGCGACTCCTCACGCAGCCAGCGCACACCCCAGATGTTGTCCGAATTGATCTGGTGATCGAACCGGACGACCGTATTCCAGACCCGCGTCTGCTCGGTGGTCGTCGTGTTGAACTCCGGGTGCGAGGGCACGTTCACGGTCACGCCGTCGTCGATCAGCACGCGCTCGAGGCTCCCGAAGAAGTGGGCCTTGTTCTCCACGACCGGGCCGCCCAGCGTGCCGCCGAACTGCTGCTGTTTGGTGTCCGGCTTCTCGAGATCGAACTGCCTGGCAAAGAAGTCGCGCTTGGTGAGCGACGCATCCTGGAAGAACACGAAGGCGCTGCCATGGAACCGGTTGGTGCCCTGTTTGGTCACGGCGTTGATCACCGCGCCGGTCGTGCGGCCGAATTCCGCATCGAACTGGCCGGTGAGAACCTGAAACTCCTGAATGGACTCGATCGGCGTCCGCGCCTGCGCTCCGGCACGCTGCCCGATGACGTCGTCGTTATTGGCCGCCCCGTCGAGCAGGTAATTGTTGTAGCGGTCGTCCTGTCCGTTGACGTTGATCGAGTCGGAGCCGAACGATTCGTTGCTGATGTTCGGCACGATGCCCGGCAGCAGACCGACGAACCCGACGAAGTTGCGGTTGATGGTGGGCAGCTCCACGAGCTCGCGGTTGGTGATGTTCCCGCCGACTTCCTTCGATGTGGTGTCGACGATCGGCGATTCGCCGGTGACGGTCACCTCCTCCGTGAGGCCGCCCACCTGCAGACGCACCTCGACCGTGGTCGTCCTGCCGACTTCCACCAGGACGTCGCGGCGCTGATAGCGCTTGAAGCCTGACAGTTCCGCCGCGACCTCGTACCGGCCCGGCCGGATGCCGCTGATGAAGAACGTGCCATCCGGGTTGCTGACAACCTCGCGGAACATGCCGGTGTCCTGGTCGGTGACCACCACCGCCACGCCCGGGAGCACCGCCGCCTGCTCATCGATGACGCGGCCGCGGAGTTCTGCCGTGGCCTGCTGCGCGGCGGCCCGCCAGGGGCTGGCCATGAGTACAGCGATACTGAGAACGACAACGATCCTGATTTTCATCTGTCCACCTGCCTCCCTTGTTTACCCGACCACCGAGTGAACACCTCGGGTCCAGAAAAAAGGAATGAAGGCTGTGTCCAGCGAGGAAGTGGGACAGTCGTGCGGACCAGCCTCGCCAAGAGATATGCGAACTGGGTACCAGTATGTCTTGTGCCCATGAAAGGGCCACAGGACGGAACTCGCGGCGGCGATCCACGGCTTCGTCGTCCGAATGCAAATCGCCGGGTATTTCTCGGCCCCCTTCGTGGTGGCGGTCGCTGCCGAGCAGGCGCCGCCAGAAGGGCGCCTGCGGCGGTCGAGCGAATAGCGGTTCTCCCACGAAGGCTCTAGATTTCTCCGGCCTTCTCGAGCAGTCCGCCGTCGCCGCGCAGGCCCCCGCTCGAAGACATTCTCAGCAGTCGTGAGCCGCTTCGGCCCGAAGCCCTCAGATCCTTCAGGTGCACGAAATAGTGCGAGCCGTGGGGCTCCGACGCAGGGCGGCCTAAGGCCCATGGCCGATCACCGGCTACGAGATGGCGACCGGCAAGAAAACCGTGATCGACGGCGGCCGGAGCTTCGTCAACGCGGAAGACGATCACGACTTAGTCGTTGCTCGCATAGGTAGACATGCGGGGGCGGTCGTCGTACACGGGAAACGAGAAGTTGCGGTGCGTGTCCGACATGAGCTCGTAGAAGTACACCAGCATCGGATACTTCCTGCCAGGCTCGTACCCCGCGGGCAGCGTCAACGTCGCTTGCAGGCGCTGGCCTTTCGAGTTCTTGTACCCTCACGTCGTAGCGATCGTAGACCAGCGCCTTGCCGTCGGTCGTGAAGCCGGTCACTCCGTAGACCGGTCTCTCGTACCTCGTGCTGCAGCCGGACGTGAGATACGAGATCGGCAAACCCGGAACGTCAGCGCTCGATTGCGTCACCAGCGCCGTCAAAGAGGTGATCAGGCTCGGCTACGCGGATGCGGCCCGCGTCGGCCTGCAAGGGCACAGCTGGGGCAGCTATCAGTCCTCATTCATCGTCACGCAGACGAACCTGTTCGCGGCGGTCGTCACCGGTGCGCCGCCGACGAACCTCGTCAGCTTCTACAACACGCTGTATCGCTCGAGCGGCAACATCCAGCAGGGCATCACCGAGGCGGGCCAGGTGCGTATGGGCGCGGGCGTGACGCCGTGGTCCGCCCACGAGTTGTACGAGAGCCAGTCGCCGATCCACAACGCGCCGAAGATCACGACGCCGTTCATGATCCTGCACGGCACCGCGGACGGCGCCGTGGACTTCGGCCAGGGCCTCGAGTTCTATGCCGCGGCGCGCCGGCTCGGCAAGCCGGTGATCCTGCTCTCGTATCCCGACGAAGCGCACCATCTCGGACGACGCGAGAACCAGAAGGATTTCCAGATTCGGATGCGGCAGTTCTTCGATCACTACCTGAAGGGGGCGCCTGCGCCCCTGTGGATGACCGAAGGTGTACCGCAGCTGCGGAAGGGGCTGGACCCGCTGATCATCGCGCCGCCGACGACGAAGAAGACGATCAAGTAACCGCGGGCCTGGCAGCTTCCACCTTCTCGACTGCCGGGCTGCTACGGACGAATCGTCACCTTTTTGATGACCGGCGGGGTGAGGGGCCGGCTCATGCCGCCGTCAGCTCCGATGGTGGTCGGCGTGTGGGCGAGCGCGTCGACCGCGTCCATACCCGACGTGACTCTCGCGAAGATCACGTAGTTCGGCGGCAGCGGATAGTCCTGATGAAGGATGAAGAACTGGCTGCCGTTGGTATTTGGCCCGGCATTGGCCATGGCGACGATACCGCGCCGGTAGCCGGCCCGATACAGTGCCGAGTCCTGATTGATTTCGTCGGCGAACGGCACACCCCACGCACTCTCCCCGCCCGTGCCGTCGCCCGTGGGGTCCCCGCCCTGGATCATGAACCCCTTCACAATCCGATGGAACGTCAAGCCGTCGTAGTAGCCGTGCTCGGCGAGTAACCGGAAATTCTCGACCGCTTTTGGGGCGTCTCCAGCAAGCAACTCGATCTCGATCGTGCCTTTGTCGGTCTCGATGACACCGTGCATGCCGCCGGAGCTGGTGGCGCCAGCCGGGACCTTCGGATTGCCTGGCTGGGCCTGACCGCAGGCGACCAGCCACAGGAGGGCAACACACGGAATGAGCAATCGATTCACAGCGTCGTTCATTCTCACCTTCTGATTCGCCGACTGACCGCCTGCCAATCCGCATTCACGATCCGTCAACCGGGCCTACCCGCTCCTTCGCCCTAACCCAGCTTCTTGCGCGCGAAGTGATAGAGGGAGTACGCCAGCAGTGCGAACATCAGCACCGCGAAGATGTTCGACGTCGCGAGACCTGGCGCGATCGTCGGGCCGAAGGCGAGCACGCCCGGTGGTATGAGCTGAATACCCAGTTCGGGATCCCCGAGCACATTGATGATGATGGCAATGAGCCCCAGCACGCCGCCGGCCGCAATCAGCCCGCTGGCGAAGAGGGAGCCAGGGCTGACTTCGCTCTCGGCATGACCGCCGCTCTGGGTCCTGCCCCGCTCGGCCGCCCACCGGACGATGCCGCCGCAGAAGATGGCGAGCGTGGTGTGCAGACCGAGGTACGATCCGACGGCAAATGAGAGCGACCGGATGCCGAGCAGTTCCACCGCAACGACGAGAAAGACCCCCATGGCGACCAGGCGCCAGGGCAATCGCTGATTCAGGATGCCGGTGATGACCGTCGCCATCAGACGACCCTGAGGGGCCGCCGCCTTGTCGCTGCCGATGCCGGTGATCCACTGAACCTCGATCTGCCTGGTGTCGGGATCGTAGAGATACTTCCCGTCCGGCAGTTCCCGTGATCCAAGCGCGTTCACCAGAATGTACGGCTTGTCCCGGTAGGTTTGCGGGTTGGGATCGTCGAGCTCCTTTTCGATTCGCACCGCGGCTCCGCGCAGACCCTGCTCAGCGCGGATCTTGTCGATGTCGATGGGCATTTGCACCGGACGGAACTCCGAGAGCCCGAAGTTCATCAGCATGAGCGTCGCGCCGATGACGAACACCGACACCATCACGCCGATCATCAGCGCGAGCTGCTGCCGGTAGGGCGTCGCACCGACCAGGAAGCCGGTCTTCAGATCCTGCGAAGTGGCCCCGGCGTTGGCCGCGGCGACGCAGACCACACCGCCGATCACGATCGCGAGCGCCGAGTAGGCGGGCGCCGTCCAGCCCATCACCAGGAACATCGCGCAGGTGGCCATCAGCGTTGCGATCGTCATGCCGCTCACCGGATTGGCCGACGTGCCGATCAATCCACAGATGCGCGACGACACGGTCACGAACAGGAACCCGAACACCACCACGAACAGCGACGCGACCAGGTTCTCGAACCCGGTGGTCCTGGCGCCGGCGACCGGGTTGAAGGTCAGCATCAGCCACATCGCCACGATGATCCCGAGCGAGCCGAACACCACCCATCGCATCGAGATATCCCGGTCGAGCCGTCCCGCAGCCGCCTCGGCGCCCACCGGCTGCGAGCGGATGTCCTTCACGCCGCTGCGCAGCGCGTTCACGATGGTCGGCATGGTCTTCATCAGGGTGATCAGGCCCGCCATTGCCACCGCGCCGGCCCCCATTGGCCGGATGTAGCTTTCCCACATCTGGCTGGGGGTCATGTCGCGGATCGGAATCGTGCTGGGATAGAGGGCTTCCCCGACGCCCTCGCCGAAGAACTTGATCGCCGGCATCAGCACCAGCCACGAGAACACGCCGCCGGCGAAGATCGTGCCGGCGATCCGCGGGCCGATGATGTAGCCCACGCCGAGGTACTCGCTGGTGATCTCGGCGCGAAAAGACGCGCCCGGCAGCCACGAGGGCTCGTAGAGCGGACGCTGCTTCCACATCTGCACCGTGGCCATCAGGAACGTGTACGCGCCGCCGAGGCCGAGGCCCCAGAACACGCGACTGGCGAACGAGCCCCCTTTCTCGCCGGCCACGAGCACGTCGGCGCAGGCGGTGCCCTCCGGGTACAGCAGGTTGCCATGCTCCTGGACGATCAGCTGCCGGCGCAGCGGAATCATGAACAGCACGCCGATCCATCCGCCTATGAGCGCCAGCACGAAAATGCGCGAATACTCGAAGGGAAAGCCCATGAAGATCAGGGCCGGCAGCGTGAAGATCGCGCCGGCGGCGACCGACTCGCCGGCCGATCCGGCCGTCTGGACGATGTTGTTCTCGAGGATGGTGGCCTTGCCGAACGCGCGCAGCAGGCTGATGCTCAGGACGGCGATCGGGATGGAGGCTGACACCGTGAGGCCGGCCCGGAGGCCGACGTAGACCGTTACAGCGCCGAAGATGATGCCGAAGATCGCCCCAAACAGGACGGCTTTGAAGGTGAACTCCGGCACGTTCGCTGTTTCCGGAACGTACGGACGGAATTCACCGAGGGGGGCCGTCGAGCTCCATGCTGCTTCCCTGGTTCCCGTGTTCGAGATCTCCGCCACGCATCACCTCCGTTGGGCGAAGAACCTACCACAGGTTCCGGGCGGACGATGCCGCTCCTCACGGATGCGGGCCCGCAGCTCGAGGACTCCGCAGTGGATCGCGAGGAACGCCGGTCTTCGTGATCGCAACCGGCATGATCATGCCGCCGGCGTCGAATCGCAACTCGTCGATGCACACGACCCGGTGGTTCCTGTCAGTCTCCCCCAGCGGCCGGCGATGGTAGACGATGTACCAGCGACCGGAACCCGGCGCCTGCAGAACCGAATGATGACCGGCGCCCGTGGCGACCGCAGGATCCTGCTGCAGGATCCTGCCGACCCGTTCGAACGGGCCGAACGGCGAGGAGCCTACCGCGTAAGCCACCGCATAGTTCGGGCCGGTCCACCCGCCCTCGGACCACATGAAGTAGTACCGGCCGTCTTTCAGGAGCATGAAAGCGCCTTCCACGTATCCCTGCGGCGTGATCTCCTTGAAGGTCGTTCCGTCGGGGAAAGGCACGAAGCCGGTGAAATTGTCGTTCAGGCGAGCGATGTTGCAGTGCCGCCAGCCGCCATAAACCATGTAGAAAGCGCCGTCGCGATCCTTGAACACGAACTGGTCGATCGGTTGGGCGCCGTTGTGGAACCGGTCGATGAGCGGCTTGCCGAGATAATCCTCGAAAGGGCCACCCGGCCGTCGCGCACGGGCCACGCCGATGCCGCCTGTCTGC
Source organism: Vicinamibacterales bacterium (assembly GCA_035250005.1). Lineage (GTDB taxonomy): Bacteria > Acidobacteriota > Vicinamibacteria > Vicinamibacterales > 2-12-FULL-66-21 > JACDCA01. Next base: position 94,042 of record DATFFM010000154.1, read on the forward strand.
CGGTCGTTCTGGATGTCGTTGGCGCCGAAGAACAGGTAGTACCAGCCGTCCTTCTCGATGATCGACGGCGCCCACAACGCGCGTTTCGCCCACGTGACGTTCGCCACGTCCAGGACGCGCTCGTGCTTGGTCCATGTGACGAGATCCTTCGACGAGAAGGCGTCCATGAACGTCTGCTCGTCATATGGCGCGGAGTACGTCGGATGGATCCAGTACTCTCCCTCGAAGACGTGCGCCTCCGGATCGGCGTACCATCCGGGCAGGATCGGGTTGCCGGATGTCGTGGATTGCGCCGACGGGTGCCGATACAGCCCCAGAGCGCTGACGCACAGCGTGACAAGAATGGCCGTTCGAATCGATCTCCTGGATGGCATGAGTGTGTTCCGCCCGTCTCGCTACTCGTGAACGTAGGCCCGACGGCCGACCCTGCGCGGCCAAGCCTCCGGCCCTTTGCTCAGTAGACCTTCCTTTCCAACAGGATCGTGAAGGCGACCGCATCGGGGAACGCCTGCTTGATTTGTCCGGCCGCTCTTTCGGCCCCAACCGCCGGCATATGGACGGCGACGATGTGCCTGGGTTTGATGTGTTCTCTGACGACTGCGGGGCCGTCCGTTCCGGAGAGGAACCACACAGGTAGAAAGGCGACGTCGATGCCTTCATCGTCGAGGTGGAGCTTCTCGAGAATCGCCGGTGCCGTATCCGCATCACCCAGATGCAGCAGCTTGCTGCCACCTACCTTTATGAGGTGGCCGAGGTTCTGAATCGACCCGTGCCGGCCGCTGCCGTGGCCCACACCGAGCACGTCGAAATCAATTCCAGCGACCGTCATGGGCACCCTGTGGGTCAGTGGCGGCGTCACGGTGGTCACCCGGGATTTGATCGCCGCGTAATCGGCAAAGTGTTTCTCGACCTCTCCGACCACCTGCTGAGATGAGACGAGGATCGCTTCTGGGTTGTGTGTCAGGTAGCGGCCGACCGACTCCGGATGGAAGTGATCCAGGTGCCGGTGCGACACCAGGATCAGATCGATCCCATCGAACGGCGGCTGCGCGGTCTCGATCCTCTCTCTGTGCGGCTCCGGCAGGAAGGGATAGCCGCGCTCGTACTCGCGATGCAGGCCATCGATCAGAATTTTTTTGTCGCCAGACGAAATGAGTACCCCTTCATTCGCAATGTAGGTGATCTCCACCGTCCCCTTCTGTCGCGGGGGACCGACACCGCCATCGGGCGCGATCAGTGGCGGGTTCACGGCGCCGTTCATCCTGGAGTAGACCACCAGGGTGACCAGCACGGCCCCGAGAACGCCGGCTGTGACGAGACGGATGGATCGAAGCGCAGTCACGAGTAGCTATCCCTTCGGCAGTTCGAAGTGCGGATTCTCGATCACGCCGATCAGGTTGCCGAACGGATCGGCGACGGTGGCGACCTTGATGCCGTCACCCACGTCCTGGATGGGCGTGACAGCAGTCGCACCGACCGTGACGAAATGTTGAACCGCGCGCTCGATCTCGGCCACGCGCCAGTACGCCACGCAGCCGCCGCGTCCAGCACTGGCCACGGTCTGATTCGGATCGAGCCCCAGCTCGTAACCTGCGATGTTGAAGCCAACATAGAACGGTTCGTCGAAGTACGGGTTCTGTTGAAAGGCCGTCGCATACCACTCCCTTGCACGGCTCAAATCCGTTACGTGATAGATGACGGTGCCGAGTCCTTTCACCATGTCGAATCCTCCAGTGCGCGGCGAACCGTGGGCGCGGAGACGAGGCCCAATGCGCACCTCCTACCGCTGGATGGTGTTGTTACGATTGACCTGTGGGAACACTTGAGCCGTTCGTGAGGCATCGCACACCTTCGCCGTGTGCTCGCTGATGCCTACATCCACGAACTCGGCGAGGTCGAGACGCGGGTAGGGGACCTGATGGACAACGGTGGACCCCGCTAGGTACGCCGTCGAGGATATCACGTCGAGAGCACGCCATCTTAGCGGCACCTCATTCCCGGGTGCGACTCTACTGAACCACTCGTCCGACAGGTCAGCGACCGCCGCCCCGCGCCTCGATCAGCCGCAGCGACTCGCGGCTCACGAAGATCCTCGCGTGGTACTGCTCGCCCCAGCCAAGCGGCGTCAGATCGCGGTACTCGCGAAGCGGTCCGCCCCCGTGTCCCTCCTCGAGGCGCGCCCGGAGGGATGCCCGGACGTTCAGGTCGGCACCCCGGTCCAGCAGGAGGCGTGTGAAGCGCGCTTCGTCCGGCTGTCCCTTGCCGTAGTTGACCCAGAAGTTGTGCTGGGAGACGACCGTCGAGAAGAGCGCGGTGTAGCCGCCGAAGCCGTCGGCGTCGATCGCCGACCGCACGTCCGGATCCATGCCCCGGTCCAGCAGCCACTCCGCGATCTCCAGCTCATCGAAGTAGGCGGCGAGGTGAAGGAGCGTCGTCCCGTGCACCGGCGTCCCTTGAGCGGTGTACGGCTCGCGAGAGCATTCTGGGGCGAGCGGGTAGATGTCGCCGATGTCGAACGTGCGCGTGAGGAGATCCGGGTCGCGCGCGAGGTGCGCCTCGAGCAGGTCGATGCGCCCGCGATGGAGCGCCATCACCGGCGTGTCGGGCGGCTCGAACCCGTGTTCGACGTACATCTCCAGGATGCGGTGCTTGGCGGGCGGATTCCGGCTGTCGGTCCCGAGGAGGTGCTCCATGGTGTTCCGGTCCACACCGTTGGGCCCATCGACACGGGCACCGAGCATGAAGATGACGGCAGTGCCTTCGACGCTCAGCGTGTACGCGGGGCCGGCGAGCGAGGATTTGTCGAGTGGTGGACGTCCCGCCAGCTCGAGGATCATGCGCAAGGTGCCGGCCTTGCCCTGGAGCGTGGCCCGTCCGGCGGCCGACTTCAAATCGACGGCCCCGTGGCTGTGAAGAAAGCGGATGATCTGGTCGCGGCCGAGGTTCGCCGCGTAGGTCATCGGCGGACCCCAGTTGCTGTCCGTACGAATCAGGACCTGCTCGTGAATGAGCGCAGAATTATGCGTGACGAGCGCGCGGACCGTGTCGATGTCATCGCGCCAGATCGCGTCCGCGAGCCGCACCGCGTGGACGAGCCTGGTCCAGCTCGAAGCCTGGTAGCTCCGTGCCAGGACGAGGTGCGCGTCGGCCAGCCGTGCGGCAGCGGGGTCGATCGATTCCGGATGATGCTCGCGCAATTCGGCGATCGCATTGGCATCGCCGGCGTGGATGGCGCGGAGGAGTTCCTTGGCCTGACGCTGAAGCTGCTCCAGGTCGGGCCGGACGGGCAGGCGGCGGACGGGCATGACGAGCCTCCTTGAAAGAGCCCGTGGTCCGCTGGCGTCGGGCAAAGGAGGTTCGGCGATCACGTCCGAACGCTGGCAACGTGCTCAGGTGGACTCAGTCCTGTCCGCGGACGGGAGGCGCCCTGTACGCCCAGCCCGAAATTACCACCGCGCGGCGCCGCACACAAGAGCAGCTTCCGGAACTCAGAGGCGTCCGTTGCAGTATTGAGAGTCTGGCGCTCCACTGAAACCGCCTGTCAGCCTGCCCTTCGCCGCAGCCCCCGAGTGGCGCAGCTCGGCTTCCTGATCGCTGGAGCCAACAATCTGGAGGCCAAAACGTGTGCGAATGACCTGGGCCTCGCGCTGCGCCGAGCGTGCAAAAACGGGCGCACCAGCTGCCGACGGACAGTTTCCGCGGCGCGATCCCCCTAACGCTCGCGGCTCAGCCGCGGCGCGTCACCGATCCTAACGCTGGCGCCGTCGGCTGCAGCCGCTGGTTAGGCGGCGGCTTGACGTACGCTGCGGAGATACCGGTAGACGAGGAATGCGACAAGAATGATGACCACGAATGAAGGGAGAAAGAGCTGGCCCCCGGGGACAATGAACCTCGCCGGGAACAGCAGCAATCCGATCGCCGCAATGAAGGCAGGACCTGCGAAGCGAGAACGGCGCCACGTGAGAACGGCGGTGACGATGTACGTGCAGCTCCACACCAAGGCGAACAGCGCCGCGAGAGGGGAGGTGTTGGAAGTCCTTGGCCAGGCCGCCCAGAATGCGACGATCCCGGCCAGGCCTGCCGCGAGACACGTGGCCGCAAGCAGAACTATTCCAAACGGATTCCTGAGCATCTCTCCCATTTCTGACTCCGCCTGACGCCCGAGTTAACCTGCGAGCGAATTGAACAACAGCGCAACTCGATTCTGGCCTCACGCGATACCGCTGGAGCGTCATTCCGCGCGCAGCGCGACCATC
>DATFFM010000155.1:0-26863 GCA_035250005.1 Vicinamibacterales bacterium
GAGCGCTCGCCGGCCGGCCGCACGCGGACGCTGGCCGCCGCTACCTCACGCCGCGTGCGGCTCGCCGCGGCCTCGTGCGCCAACCTGCCCGCCGGGTTCTTCAACGCCTATCGCGGCATCGCGGCCCGGCGGGACCTCGACGCGGTGCTCCACCTCGGCGACTACTACTACGAGTACGCCAACGTGCGATACGGCGACGGCACCCGGTTCGGGCGGATCCCGGCGCCGGATCGCGAGATCGTGTCGCTCGAGGACTACCGCACGCGCCACGCCCAATACAAGACCGACCCGGATCTCCAGGAAGCACATCGCCAGCATCCGTGGATCACGGTCTGGGACGATCACGAGATCGCGAACAATACCTGGCGCGATGGGGCCCAGAACCACAACCCGGACCAGGGAGAAGGGGAATGGATGGCGCGGCGGAACGCGGCCGTGCAGGCCTACCGCGAATGGATGCCGATCCGCGAGAACGGCAGCTCGACGCCAACGCAGATCTACCGGACGTTCCGGCTTGGCTCGCTCGCCGACCTCATCATGCTCGACACCCGGGTGGTGGGGCGCGACCAGCAGGCCGCGCAGCGCGACGATCTCCTGGTGATCGAGAATCCCCAGCGCTCGCTGCTCGGCCGCGCCCAGGAAGAGTGGCTCTTCGGCGAGCTCCAGGCCTCGAAGGCGCGCGGCGCGCGCTGGCAGGTGCTCGGCCAGCAGGTGATGTTCGCGCCGATGACAGCCTCGGGCCGGCCGGCGGCCAACAGCGACGCCTGGGACGGCTACCGCCCGGCACGCGATCGCATCCTGGATTTTCTCGGCGCGAACCAGATGAAAAATGCGGTGATCCTCACCGGCGACGTCCACAGCTCCTGGGCGTATGACGTGGCGAAGGATCCATGGGGCGCGTACGACGCGGGCACCGGACGCGGCACGACCGCCGTCGAGTTCGTGACCCCGTCGGTGACCTCGCCCAGCGGGTGGGACGCCAGGACCGCGGCCGACCGTCTCCGCCGTCTGACCGAGGCGCGGCCGCATCTGCGATGGGCCGACGGCCTCTCGCACGGCTACATCGTCCTCGATCTCACGCCGGAGGCGGTTCAGGCCGACTGGTTCGCGGTGCCAACCATCGAGGAGCCGTCGGCCGAGGAGCGTTTCGTCAAGGGCTTCACCAGCGCGTTCGGCACGCCGCATCTGGTGGAGGCGGCGTCGCCCGCCCGGGCGGATTACTAATCCCTAATCCCTGATCCCTAATCCCTGATCCCGAATCCCTAATCGGTCCCGAATCCAGAACCGATGCCGGACAAGCGATCAAGGATTACGGATTAGGGATTAGGGATTAGGGATCAGGGATTAGGGATTAGGGATCAGGGATCATGGATCCATCAGGCATCCCTGTCCCGCCTGACCGGCACCTTCTGCCCGCGCAGGGTGGCTTTCCGCATCGCCGCGACGATCCCGTCGACCTCGACCTCGGGCACCTCGACGAGCGAGAACCGGTCGGTGATCTCGATCGCGCCCAGGTCGCGCGAGTCGATCCCGGCCTCGTTGGTGATCGCGCCGACGAGATCCCCCGGCCTGATGCCGGCCTGACGCCCGGCGCCGATGAAGATCTTGGTCATCGGCTTGCCGTCTTCCCGCGGGCGGGGTCGCGGCGCGCGGGGGCCGGCCGCCGGGCCCCGCCAGCCTTCCTCACGCGGCACCGCGGGCGCGGGCAGATCGCGCTCCTCGCCGTCGCCGGCGACCACCGAGTGCGCGAGCTTGACCGCGGCCGCCGCAATATCGACGATGTCGAACTCCTGCGCCAGCGAATCGACGACGACGCGCACGTCGTCGAAGTCCCCGGCGATCAGCCGCTCGTGGATCGACGCCCGGGTCAGCTCGAGACGCCTGGCGCGAAGGTCGGCGACGGTCGGCAGCGTGGCGACCTCGATCCTCTGCTTCGTGATCCGCTCGATGCTCTTGAGCAGCCGGTGCTCCCGCGGCTCGGCGAGGGTGATGGCGGTGCCCTCGCGGCCGGCCCGGCCGGTGCGGCCGATGCGGTGAATGTAGACCTCGGGCGACGACGGGACGTCGTAGTTGAACACGTGCGAGAGCTGCTGGATGTCGAGCCCTCGCGCGGCGACGTCGGTCGCGATCAGCAGGTCCGCCTTGGCGGCGCGGAACCGGCCCATGACGATCTCCCGCTGGCGCTGCTGCATGCCGCCGTGGATCGCTTCGGCGCGGTAGCCGTGCGAGTTCAGCGTCTCCACCAGCGTGTCCACTTCGATGCGGGTGCGGCAGAAGACGATCGCGGAGCTCGGGCTCTCGACGTCCAGCACGCGCTGCAGCGCGGTCGCCTTGTGGGCCCGCGCGACGACGTAGGCCACCTGGCGGACGCGCGGCAGCTTGCCGGTCGCGGGCTTTTCTCCGGCGATCCGGATGTGCGCGGCATCGCGCAGATGGCGGTCGGTGATCGTGCGCAGCCGCGCCGGCATCGTCGCGGCAAAGAGCGCGGTCTGCCGGTCGGCCGGAATCGCTTCGAGAATCGTGTCGATGTCTTCGGCGAAGCCCATGTCGAGCATCTCGTCGGCCTCGTCGAGCACGAGGATCCTGACGGCGTCGAGCACGAACGACTTGCGGCGGATGTGGTCGAGCGCGCGGCCGGGCGTCGCGACGACGATGTCGGCGCCCCGTTCGAGCGCGCGGATCTGCTGCATCATCGAGGCGCCGCCGTAGAGCGGGACCACCGTCAAGCCGGTGCCGCGGGCGTACTTGTGCGTCGCCTCCGCGACCTGCATGGCCAGCTCGCGCGTCGGCACGAGCACGACGCCTCGCGTCCGGATGCGTCCGGCCTTCTTCTCCTCCGCCAGGCGGTGGATCATCGGCAGCGCGAAGGCCGCCGTCTTCCCCGTCCCGGTTGCGGCCTGCGCGAGCAGGTCCGTGCCCGCCAGCAGCACGGGGATGGTCTCGCGCTGCACCGGTGTCGGCTCCTCGTATCCGAGAGCGGCTACCGACTTGACGAGGGCCTGGTTGAGGCCGAGCGAGCTGAAGTCTGCGGCAGAGGCAGCGCGAGAGGGCATCCGGTCATTGTGACACCGGACCCGACCGTTTGACGACGGTGATCGTGACGCTCGAGGGAAACTGCCTGGAGTGGTGCACGCGGTTGCGGGCGACCACGCCCTTCGATTCGTCGTAGTTGTTGCCGCCGGTGTTGAGGTTCCGGTCGAACCGCGGGAAGTTGCTGCTCGACACCTCGATCCGCAGCCGGTGACCCGGCGCGAAGTAGTTGCTGGTGTTCAGCGGCTGTAACGTCACTTTGTAGACCTTCCCGCTCTCCATCCACGCGAGCGGCCTGTCATAACCGTCCCGGTATCGCATCCGCTGGATCGATTCGTCGAGATTGAACGCGCGGCCGTCGGGATGAACGTCGAGGACCTTGACCGTGAAGTCGGTGTCCCTGGCGTCGGAGGAGACGTAGAGCACCGGCACGATCGGGCCGGTGAGCTCGATCCCCTCCGTGAACGGCTGGGTCGTGTAGACGAGCACGTCCTCACGCGCCTCGGTCTTGCGCTGATCGAAGGCGCCGGCGCTGACCGCGTTGCCGGTGCAGCAGACGTTGCCGCCGAGCGAGCGCACCGGGTTCATCGGGTCGTACTCGAACGCGTCGGGGCGGTCATCCGCCGGCGGCGCGGGGGTCAGGGCGCCATCGCCGTTGAGCGTGTTGGCGCGCCCGCCGCTGTTCAAGTAGAAGGTCATCGGCGCGGCGCCGGCCGGCGGCCACGTCGCCGACGTCTGCCATTTGTTCGAGCCCATCGTGAAATACGTGACCTTCGCGAGCTTGTCGATGCGGGTGTCTTTTTCTCGCTTGAGGGTCTTGTCGAAGAACCCGTACATGATCTCCTGGTAATCGAGCCGCGCGTCGCCCATGCTCCGCTCGCCGACGACCGTGTTCTCGGTGGCGCGGGTGTAGCCGCAGTGCGCCACCGGCGCGATGATCATCCACTGCTGGTCGGCGACCTGTTTCGAGGCGGTCTTGCGGACGTGGTTGAACATCTCGATGTTCGGGCCGACCGAGACGTCGTACCAGGACATCTGCCAGAGGCCCGGAACCTCCAGCGGCATGTTGTCGTGCCACAGGCCTCCCTTGTACCAGGCCGGATCGTTCGGCGTGCGCTGGATCATCCGCCCGCCGGTGGCGACCGGCATCGCATCGGCGAAGATGCCCCGCGGCCCGCCGACGTTCTTCAGGATGTCCTGGACCGGAAGGTGCTCCAGCGCCTTGCTCCAGTCCACCGGCGGCATCTGCGGCGCCAGGTCGAAGAGGCGCGAGGCGGCGATCAGGTCCGCCTGCGGCGTGTCTCTGGGGAACAGCGGGCGCACCTGGTTCTGCTGCCCGTAGATCCAGGTGATGAAGAGCATCTGCACGGCGCCGCCGCGATACCAGTTCCCCTGCTCGTAATACGGCCCGACGCGCCCCACCCCGGCGCCGAAGCCCTGGACGTTCATCGCGGCAAAAGCCGGATGCCCCTGCGCGGCCACCGCCGGCTGATATTCGGCGGTCGACGAACATCCGGTGGCGCCGATCCTGCCGCTCGACCACGGCTGTTTCGACAGCCACTCCATCGCGTCGTAGCCGTCGGTCGCCGGCGGCCCGAGAATGTCGTAGTTCCCCTCGGAGAAGAAGTGCCCGCGCTCGTTCTGGACGACGTAGGCATAGCCCCGCCTGATCGCCGTGAGCGCGGCGGTCATGTCGGCGGGCGCGCCGTTGCGGACGTCCCAGTAGTTGAAGTTGTACGGCGTCTTGACGAACACCGCGGGCACGGGGCCGGCGGCGTTCTTCGGCCGGTAGATGTCGGTGGCGAGCCGGACGCCGTCGCGCATCGGCATCATCAGTTTCCGCTCGACGACCGCGATCTCCTGCAGCTCGCGCTCGCGCTGCCAGCGCAGCTCGCGTTGCTCCGCCGTCATCGTGCCGCCGCGTTGCGCCACCAGCGGTCCGGCGACGGCCGCCGTGAGAATGGACGCCGCGAGCCCGAGTGCCAGCCGCCGGATCCGGGTGTTCATCGATCCCTCCGATGGGAAGTGTAGACGATCGGAGGATCGGGGGATCGTTTATCGGGCGATCAGCCGATCGGTCGATCGGCGCCCCGCACGGCTGGCGCCACACGCGTGCCGAACAGCTCGATCGAGCGCATCATCTGCGCATGCGGGATGACGCCGGTGCTCTGGAGCAGAAAACGGTCGTGGTTGAAGATTTCGTGCTGGAAGAGGATCTTGTCGACGATCTCCTGCGGGCTGCCGACGAACAGGTGTCCGCGCAGCTGCCGGGAGGCGTCGTAGGCGCCGCGGCTGAGCGGCGGCCAGCCGCGCTCGGCGCCGATCCGGTTCATCACCTCCGACATCGGGCCGAAGAACTGATCGGCCGCCTGCTGTGAGGTGTCGGCGATGAAACCGTGCGAGTTGATCCCCAGCCCCAGCGCCGACTCATCGTGGCCGGCGCGGCGCCCGGCCTGGCGATACAGAGAGACGAACGAGGCGAATCGCTCGGGCATGCCGCCGATGATCGCGAGCGCCATCGGCAGGCCGAGCGTGCCGGCGCGCACGGCCGACTGCGGCGTGCCGCCGACGGCGATCCACACCGGCAGCCGCTCCTGCACCGGGCGCGGATACACGCCCTGCCCGGTCAGCGGTGCGCGATGACGACCCGTCCAGGCGATGTGCTCCGACTCCCGCAGCTTCAGCAGGAGGTCCAGCTTCTCGGCAAACAGCTCGTCGTAGTCGTTCAGGTCGTAGCCGAACAACGGGTACGATTCGATGAAGGAGCCGCGGCCCGCCATGATCTCGGCGCGGCCGTCCGACAGCAGGTCCAGGGTGGAGAACTCCTCGAACACCCGCACGGGATCATCCGAGCTGATGACGCTGACCGCGCTCGTCAGCCGGATCCGCTTCGTACGCTGCGAGGCGGCCGCCAGCACGACCGCCGGCGCCGACACGATGTAGTCGGGACGATGATGCTCGCCGACGCCGAAGACATCGAGCCCGACCTGGTCGGCGAGCTCGATCTCCGCCATCAGCTCGCGCATCCGCCGCGCGGGCGGCAGCTCGGCGCTGCGCTCGACGAACGTGTAGATCCCCAGTTCCATTCAGCTCATTCGAGGCTCATCCCGTAGAGCGCGTACCAGCGTTCCGCGCCGACGGCGACGAGAATGCGGCGGCTGACGTTGTCTTCGCGGATGAGCGCGGCGATCATGTAGTCGGCCCGTTCGGCGATGGCGCGCGTCGTCGTCATCACCAGCGCCTCGGCGAGCCCCCTGTTTCGATGCGCCGGCGCGACGCCGACCGTTTTCAGGATCCAGCCGACCGGGGGATGCTCCCGGAGGGCCGCGGCGTGCGTGTCGAACCGCACCGCACGCATCGGCACGCGCCGCGCGCCGGCCCCCTGGACCACGAGCGGGCCGTAGTGAGGATAGGCCAGCGCGAAGCCGGCGATCTCGCCCGCGGGATCCAGCGCCACGACGCTCGTCTCCGGGCAGAAGCGCGGCAGCACGCTGCTCGCGAGCAGCGCCGCGAAGGCCGGAAACGGCATCGGTGCGTACCCGAGGTTCTCGCGAAACGTGCAGTCCACCACCGGGAAGAGGCGCTCGGCGGCAGCCGCCCACTGCGCGGGCTCCCAGGCGATCACCCGGTACTTGCCGCGCGTGAGGCACCGGCGCGTCGCGGCGGCGCGACGGTCGATGTTGGCCTGGAAGTCGGCCCTGCCGACGATCTGCGACAGATAGCGCTGACGGAGCCGAAAGCCGGCGGCTTCGAGCCGCGCGGCGTACTCCGGCGGGTTATACGGCTCGCCTGCGAACGGCAGCGCGTCCGGCTCGGCCGACAACAGCACGCGGTAATTCCCCGCCGTCGAGAAGTTCACCGGGCCGAAGACCGCGCGTGCGCCCTGGGCGCGGGCCCACTGGCCGACCGCGGCGACGACCGTCGCGTCGGCGGCCGCCGACCCGCGGCTCTCGAAGTAACCCATGAAGGCCGCCGGGGCCCCGTCGATCTCGATCGCCGGATCGAAGAACGCCGCCGCCCGCGACTCGCCCGGCACGCAGAACAGGTGGCCGCGCACCCTGGCCAGCATGGGATTCGATCGCCCGAACGCGGCGCGGACGTCGTCGGGATCTTCCGGGATCCACCGCGGATCGTCGCGGTAGACCAGGGCCGGCAGCATGAGGAAGGCGTCGGGCACGCTCCCGGCGACGGGTGCGTCGACCAGCGTCACGGGAGCGACAGCCTCTCGACCGTCCCCCGGGATCCGTCGAGCCGGACACGCTCCCCGTCGCGCACGATGCGCAGCAGGTCGCGAACGCCGACGATCGCGGGGATGCCCAGCTCGCGGGCGAGGACCGCCGAATGCGAGAGCGTGCTGCCGCGCTCCACCAGGATTCCGCTCGCGGCCGGGAACAGCGGCGCCCATCCGGGATCGGTCCGGAGCGTGGTGAGAATCCGTCCGTGCATAGCCGGCGCCTCCCGGGCGTCGAGCACGACGGAGAGCGGCGCCTCGACCACGCCGGGCGAGCACGCCAGCCCGCGAAGCACCCGTTCGGCGCGCTCGGCGTCGCTCGGCGGAGCCACCGCCAGGTTCTGACCGTGGTACACGGCGCCGATGGTCTCGATCCGGTTCGGCAGTTCGAGCCCGGCATGCCCGTTGTACTCGGCGATGCGCGCACGGGCGAGCGCAGCCAGATCGGCGGTGACCGCGGTGCCATCGTGGTATGCGACGATCTCCTCGTCGGTCAGAAAAAAGACGTCACGCGGCGCATCGAGCCGGCCGGCCTCCTGGAGCCGCTCGCCGACCGCGCGGTAGATGTCCCGGAACAGGCCGAACGCCCGCGTCCGCTGCAGCCGCATGCGCTCACGCCAGCGAATGCCGCTCCGCACCTGGCGCAGCCGTCGGGCGAAGCGCCATCGGGCAAGGGGGCCGAGCCCGCGCGCGACCTCGCGCTCGGCGGACCGGCGGCGCCCGGCCTCTTCGGCCGCCATTCGATCGGGATCGAGGTCAGGGCCCTCTACATAGGCTCGCAGCACGCGGACGGCAAACACCGGATCCTGGCGCAACGAGACGGTCTCGAGCTTCAGCTCGCCGGCGCACCGGTCACCATAGGTCTCGAGATAGTCGTCGAACTCCCGGGCGAACTCCGGCGACGCCGCGCGCATTCGTGCCAGCGCGTCGCCCGGTTCCCCTTGAACGAGCGCCTGCCTCAGCGCGGCGTCGGGACGAATCAACCGGGCCATGCGGAGAAGCCGGCGCGTCGGCTCGACGGATTCGACCCCCTCTTCCGCGCCCAGCAGCAGGCCGTGCAGCTCCGCGGCTCGTGCCCCCGACGCCCGTTCGACGACGCGGCGGAGCCCGCCGGCGGTCATCATCACGTAGATGTCGTTGACGATCGGCGTGTGCCAGCGCTGGATCGTCTCGCGCCGCACGCGGTCGGCAATCGCCAGCAGCTCCGAGAGCTCCAGGTGGGCGAGGCGGCTCCGGTCAACCCCAGACAGGGTCCGGGTCGTATCGGCCATGAACCGCTCGACGTCGCGGTCGAGCGCGGCGAAGCGGATCTTGAGGCGCACGAAGACGCGGGCCAGGCGCCAGAGGCGCACCAGGCGCGCCCTCGCGCTCAGCCGCTCGTCGACGATGAAATCGACCGGGCTGTCGAGCCCCATCATCCGTTCCATGTCGTCCTTGTTGCGCTTGAACGATGGGAACACCTGAAGCACGCGGTACCAGTTGTTGATGTTGTAGTACACGCGCCCGCCGATCAGGCCGAGCATCCGCTGAAACACCGGCTGCAGGTCGGCGATCGCTGCCGGCGAGACGCCGAGCACCCGGAGGCTCTGTTCGTAGACGCTGGCGTAAGCGCGCCGGGCGACCGAGAACGTCAGCGGGGTCGTGACGCCGCAGAAGCTCTCCTGGATGTTGCTGTTGTCCCAGACCACCGTCGCACCAGACGGTGCGGACAGATCGCTCGTGATCGGCCGGGCCTGCAGCACGTGAAGAGCGCCGCGCGCAATCGTCCATTCGACATCCTGCGGGCCGCCGAACGCTTCGGCGATGCGAAGACCTTCCTTGCAGATGCGCGCCACCTCCGCGTCGGTCAGGCACGCGGCGTCCTGCAGCTCAGGCGGTACGGGCGCTATCGACGTGCCCCCTCCGGCGGCCGCCACGACCTGAACCGCTTTGTGCGCGACCTGCGTCCTGACGCGCCCGGTCGCGTGATGCCAGACGTATTCGTCGGTATCGCAGGTGCCGCCGACGATCCCTTCGCCGAGCCCCCAGCAGGCGGTGAGGAGCGACTGATCCGCCCGGCGCGCGACGGCATCGGCGGTAAAGAGCACGCCAGAGACGCTGCCGGCGATCATGCGCTGAACGATGACGCCCATGCGGGGCGGGTCGAACTCCCGGAGGCGTGCGCGGTAAGCCAGCACCCGCTCGCCGAAAGCCGATGCCCAGCACCGGCGCACGGACTCGAGGACCGCCGCGGCGTCGGCTTGATAGAGGAACGAGTCGAGCTGCCCGGCATACGAATGACTGGCGGAGTCTTCTCCGACCATGGAGCTGCGGACGGCAAACGGACCGTCGCCCAATCGTGTGAGCGCGCGCCGGATCGCGTCGGCGAGCGCGTCGTCCATCGGCGTGGAAATGACGGCTTCGCCGAGCCGCGTCGCACTCTCCGTCAACAGTGCCCGAAGGCCCGGGTCGTCGGGAGCGGCACGCCGCAGCCGGTCCAGCTCGGAGGCAATCAGCTCGTCGCAGTGGCCGCCCAGCAGATGTGACTCGAACGCGTCGACCGGCACGGCAAACCACGGGGGGACGGCGGCGCCGACGCGGGCCAGCCGCAGCAGGCCCGACGCCTTGCCGCCGAGCCGCGCAGGATCGACGGCCTGCCCGTCCGCCGCGAAGATCAGTCTGACCGCCGGGGCGCTGGCCAAGCGGGTCAGATCCACAGGACTCCTCGCCCGACCAGGAGCACGGCGGCAACCGTCACTTCTCCAAGCAGCAGGCCGAGCCCGACGACGGTTTCGTTGAACCGGCGGGCCGAGGCCGACGGATGCCGGGCGTAGGCGGCGGCGGCGACCACGACGGCGATCGCGCCGACGGCGCAGACGCCGAGCGCAAGTGGCGCGCGCACCAGCAGCGCAACCATCGACGCCAGCAGCGCCATGCTCGTGATCCCCAGCGCTGCAAGGAGCGCGGCCGCGCCGCCGGCGCCGAGCCGCAGGCTGTAGGAGTCCACGCCCGGCTGCTCCTCCTCAGGCCCCTTGGCCTTGCGTGCGATCTCGAACGATGCGCCGGCCATGAAAGCGAATGCCGCCAGCCGCCAGATCGGCGGCGTCAATACGGCACCGGGCACGCTCAACTGCGCGATCCATAGAACCGCCAGCGGCATGATCAGCATGTGTGAGACGGCATACACGAGCAGTCGCCGCCGCAGCCACTCCCGCTGAAAGAACTCGGCCGCCATCAGGCCGGCCCATGCCATCGTGCCGAGCCACCACAACGTCACGGCGCCGATGCCGCCATCACGCCAGAGCGAGACCGCCGCCTGCACGCACACGGCAGCCACGCCCGCCACCTTCAACTGGTGGAGCGTCACCGTGCCGCGCTGAAGGACCCGCTGCGGATGGAAACGGCAGTCGTCCTCGTAGTCCTTGTGCTCGTCGAGCACGCGGAGCGTCAGAAAGAACGACCAGACGGCGAAGAATCCGGGCAGATCGCCGAAGCCGAGGCGGATCGGCCCGGTCAGAACGAGCGCGCGGGTGAAGATCAGCACGAGCACGTACAGGCCGAGGGCCGCGACGCCATGAACGAGCGGGAAGCGCTCGGAGGCCCACGCAGCAAACCCGCGCATGAACGGGGCGCGAGCGGCCGGCGGCCTCAGGGGCTCAACGGAAGCGGGTGTCATGGCTGATAGGGCGCGGGCGCCTCTGATGCTAGAGTGCGCAGGACGCTCATGGATACTGCCACAGTGCCGGCGCTGTCAACCGCGGCGGCCACCGGCAACATCGTCGACGTCGTGCTCGCGCGCACACGTGAATACCCGGAACGGACGGCGTTGATCGTGCCGACCGCCTGGAACGAGCGAAGCGTCACGACCGAGCAGCGGATGACGTTCGCGGATCTCGGCGAGCGAATCGCATCGTACGCCGACGGTGCTGCGTCCGCCGGGCTGCAGCCGGGCGACCGGGTGTTTGTCGTCGCGCCGATGTCGGCGGACCTGTTCGCTCTGGTGCTCGGCCTGTCGGCCGCCGGCCTGGTGGTGGTGCTGATCGACGGGGCGCTGCCGCGGCGCGTGTTCGTCCGTGCCCTGAGGGAGGTGCGGGCCAAAGCGGTCGTGAGCACGAAGCAGCTGTTCAGGTACCAATGGCTGTTGCCGCCCTTGTGGCGAGCGCGCAAGTACTCCTTCGACTCCTCGGGGTTGACCGTAGCCTCCACCAGCCGGCTGCGTGGGGTGCCGGTCGCGGGATTCCAGCCGGTGCGCCGTGCCCCCGGCGACTCCGCGCTGGTCACCTTTACCTCGGGAAGCACCGGTTCACCCAAAGGCGTGGACCGGTCACATGGTGTCATGCTCGGGCAGCATGCGGCACTGTCGCACCTGCTTTGCGGCGGCGAGCGCGACGTCGCGATGACCTGTTTCCCGGTGGTTGCCTTTCACAACCTGGCGGCGGGGCTCACGACGGTGATGCCGGCCGCCGATCTGCGCGTTCCGGCCGCGCTGAACCCCGCGCTCGTCCTGTCGCAGCTCGGCGCGCACGCTGTGACGCAATTGAGCGCGGGCCCGGCGTTCCTGCAGCGGCTGATCGAGGGGCTCGGGAGCGAGCCGCTTCGGGGAGTGCGCACGCTCGTCGTGGGTGGGGCGCCGGTGTCACGCGATCTGGCGCGGCTGCTGCTGGAGAGATTTCCGGACGCCGAGGTCACCGTCGCGTACGGCTCGTCCGAAGCGGAACCCATCGCCCACGTCAGCGCCCGCGAAGTGGCGCAGGAGGCGGGGGACGGGGTGCTGGTGGGTGCGCCGGTGCCGGGCGTTGAGGTGGCGCTGGTCGAGCTGCCCGACGAACCCCCCCGGCTCGATGCCAGGGGCCTGGCTCCGTACGCCGTGGCCGACGGTCGCGTTGGTGAAGTCGTCGTGGCCGGCCCGCATGTCGCGACCCGATACCTGGACAATCCGGATGCCGACCGCCGGCGCAAGATGCGGGACGGCGCGCGGCTCTGGCATCGCACGGGCGACGTCGGCTATCGCGATTCGAACGGCCGCCTCTGGCTCGTCGGCCGGACCACCGACGCGGTCGCGCGTGGCGACCGGCTGCTGCATCCGCTGCCGCTCGAAATCGAGGTTGGTGCGTGCCCGGGCGTGAGGCGCGCCGCGCTGATCGCGCACCGGCGCGCACCGCGAGGGGAGCTCGCGGTCGAATTCGTCGAGGACGCCGATGTGGCGGCTTCGCTGAACCAGATCCGCCGGGTGCTGGCCGCACGCACGCTCGCGGACCTGCCGATCCGGCGTGTCGCTCACGTCCCCACCGACCGCCGCCATAACAGCAAGGTCGACCGGCTGCAGCTTCGGCACACACTGGAGCGCGCGTGACGGGGGCAGGCGATCCATCGAACGAGCTGGCCCGGGCGATGCGGCTCGACGAGATCCGCTACTCCCAGGTCTGGGAGGACCATCGGCTGCTGGAGGAGGCGCTCGCCGTCGGCCCCGACGACGACGTCCTGTCGATCGGCAGCGCCGGGTGCAACGTGCTGGCGCTGCTCCTCCAGGAGCCCCGGCGCATCGTCTCCATCGACATGAGCCCGGCGCAGACGGCGCTGCTCGAGCTGAAGCTCGCAGGGATCCGTCACCTGGAGCACGACGAGTTCGTCCGGTTGCTCGGCGCGCGAGAGGCGGACGACCGCCTGAATACGTACCGTCGGCTGCGACCGGTATTGTCCGAGGGCGTTCGAGCCTACTGGGACGCACACGAGGCGCAGATCGAAAGCGGCATCATTCATTGTGGAAGGCTGGACACCTACTTCCGTGTGTTCCACGAACGGTTCCTTCCGGCCCACTGGCCGCGTCCGCTGATCGAGCGGCTGCTCGGCGCCGGGACGCAGGAGGAAGCCGCGCGCATCTATGCCGAAGGTGAGACACCGGCCTTCGCCGATCGCGTCCGCTGGTACTTCTCCCGTCAGATGGTGGACCGGTACGGCCGCGATCCCGCTCAGGCCCGCTACGTGACCGAGGCGGATACGGGCGGCTACCTGCTGCAGCGGCTCCGCCACGTGTGCACCGCCGTCCCGGTGCGAGGCAACTTCTATCTCGAGTACTTTCTCACCGGCCGTTACCGCGATCTCGAGCAGGGGCCGCCATATCTGCGGCCGGCGAACTTCGAAAAACTAAGGGGCCTCGTCGACCGGGTGCACCACCGGACCGAGGAACTGGAATCGTTTCTCCAGACGCTGCCCCCCGGTTCGTTCAGCAAGGCCAACCTCTCCGACATGTTCGAGTACATGAGCGAAGAGGCGACCGGGCGCCTGCTGGCCGCGCTCGCGGACAGGATGAGGCCGCGAGGGCGGCTCGCCTATTGGAATCTTCTCGTGCCGAGAAGCCGGCCGGCGTCGCTGGCGCACCGGCTGGAGCCGCAGCAGGACCTGGCGGCCGCGCTGTGGCGGCGCGACCGCGCGATCTTCTACTCCGCCTTTCACGTCGAGGTCGTTCGCGCCTGATGACGGCGACCTTTCTGCGATGGCGCCGTGCGGCGCTCGTCACCCTGGTCGGCCTCGCGGCCGTTCTGGCCCTCGCCATACCGCCGGCGCTGCTGCCCGACAACTCGCTGACGGTCTGGTTTCTCGAGGACGATCCGCAGCTTGCGGCCTACGCGCGCTTTCAGGACGAGTTCGGCAACGACGAAGTCATCCTCCTCCACGTCAGGGAGCCGGGTGGGGTCTTCGCCGCGGAGCCGCTGCGCCGGATCGCGCGCCTGACGGCACGGCTCGAATCCATCGACGGGGTCGAACGGGTCGAATCGCTGACCAACGCCCGCGATCTCTTCGACGATGCCGACGGGATCAGGTTCGATCAGGTGCTCCCCGAAACCATCCCGGAGTCCGCGGCGGCGCTGGCCGGTCTGAGGACCCGCGTCCTCGACAGCCGCCTGCTCGGCGGCCGCGTGGTGAGCGGCGACGGCCGGGATGCCCTCATCTGGATCCAGATGCGGGTGATGGACGACATCGACACGCGCCGCAACACCATCGTCGAGCAGGTTCGCGCGGCCGCGGGCGAGATCCTCGCGGCGCTGCCGCACGAGCTGGGCGGCGTGGGCGTCATCTACGCGGGGTTGAACGACGTCACCCAGCGTGACTTCGCCCGGTTCGTCGTGCTGGGCTACGCGCTGATGTTCGCGGCGATGTGGTGGGTGTTCCGGGTCACCCGGCTGGTCCTGGCGGCGATCGGGGTCGTGATGTTCGCCAACATCGTCACGCTCGGGATCTACGGGCTCGCGGGCTACCAGCTGAACATGGTGACCCTGATGCTGCCGACACTCGTCCTGGTGCTCGGGATTGCGGATGCCGTGCACTTTCCGGTCGCGATGATGCAGGAGGCGGAGTCTGCGCCACGCGAGTCGATGGCCCACGTGACCCGCGACGGGCTCCGCAGCGTCCTCTTCCCCTGCGCCTTCAACACCATCACCACGATGGCGGGGTTCCTGGCGCTGGCCACCTCCCCGATGCGTGTCATCCGCCATCTCGGGGTCTTCACGGCCATCGGTCTCGGCGCAGCCTTTCTGGCCAGCGTCGTCTTCATGTCGGCCGCCTTTCTCAAGCTGCCGCGCACGGTGCGGCTGCCGGATCACCGCTGGATCCGGCGGCTGCTGAGGGTCTGCCGGGACGCCGTCTCCAACCACGGCCGCCTTCTGGGTGCCGCCGCTACCGTGCTGATCCTCGCGGCCGGCTGGCAGGCGCTCGCGGTACGCGCCGACACGTACACGCTCGGGTACCTGCCGGCGGGGCACATCGTCGTCCGCGACCACCAGGCGCTCGAGCGCGACTGGGGCCCCTACACCGTGCTGGAATTCACGATTCACCCGGCGGCCGGGCTGCGGGTGGACAGCCCGGATGTGATGGCGCGGCTCGACGAGTTCGTCCGCCGAGCCGAAGCGCTGCCGGAGATCGGCCGGGGCGCGAGCGTCGCCACGCTCTACCGCCGCATGGCCGAAGTGCTGGGCGCGCCGATCGAATCGTCAGCGGCTCTCGCGCCGGACCTCGTCGCTCAGCTGCAGCTCGTGCTCGAGATGAAGGGCCTGGCGTGGGAGCGCAGCGACCCGGACTATCACGACAACTTTCTCGCACCCCTGATGCGGCGCGACGGCTCGCTGGGGCGGGTGACGCTGACGAGCGCGATGATGAGCGCACGCGAGCTGGCCGGTGTGATCGACCGCGTCGAGCACATTGCGGCTGACGCGTTCGGCGGCCTGGCACGAGTACAGGCTGCCGGATACGTGCCGCTCTACACCCGTATCATCGAGTACATCGTCAGCTCGCAGATCCGCGGGTTCTTCGGCGCACTGGGCGTCATCTTCGTCCTCATGCTCCTGTGGCTGCGATCGTTCCGGCTGGCGTGCATCAGCCTGATCCCCAACCTGTTCCCGGTCCTCATTCTGCTGGGCGTCATGGGGGCGCTCGGGATCCCGCTCGACGTCGCGACGGCCACCGTCTGCGCGATCGTCATCGGCGTCGCGATGGACGATACGGTGCACTTTCTCTACCACTGGCGCCGGGCGGAGCAGGCGGGGCTCGACTGGCACGGTGCGCTCGAGCGGACGCACGAAGGTGCCGGCGTGCCCGCGACGGTGACGGCGCTGCTGCTGCTGGCCGGCTTTCCCGTGCTGATGTTCGCCCAGGTCGCGACGGTGTACTATTTCGGCCTTCTCACCAGCATCGCGGCCGTCGCCGGCCTCGCCGGCGACCTGGTCATCCTGCCGTTGCTGCTGAGGGTGTTCCCCGCGGTACGTCATCGGACGGCCGTCAGGACGGCGAGTATTGACGGGAGGTAATGGACGTGACCGACGGACCCCGGCGGCTGCATCTCGATCACGATCGACCCGCCCTGAAGGCCGTCGTCGATCTGCAGGGGCTCGCAATCGAGGGCCGGGTGACCGAGCTGGGCGTCGACGGCTTCACGGCGCACTTTGACAGGCTGCTGCCGGAGGGCCTGGCGCCAGGGCGGATCCTCGCGAACATCGTCCTGGTACCGCCCGGCGGGCTGCCGTTCCATTTGCGGGCCGCCGAGATCCGGAGTCTCCAGCCGATCGACGGCGTCGGCTCGCACGTCGTGTTTACCACCGACGACGATCAGGCTCGCGCCGGGCTGTGGCTGGCCTTCGTCAAGATGGAGTCCGGGGAGATTGCCGCCGTGACCACGGCCCCCGGCGCGCTCCCGACGATCCCCCGCCGGGGACGCTACACCGAAGACGCCCGCCTGGAGCGGCTTGCGTTCATCCGGGGCGAAACGGGCGCATCGCTGGAGTCGATTCAACGCTTCGACCTGCGGCCCGACCGCCTCACCGGCAACGTCGAGAACCTGATCGGGTCGGTCGAAGTCCCCGTCGGCGCGGCGGGGCCCCTGATCTTCCGGGGCCATCAGGTCCAGGGCCCGGTCTATCTGCCGATGGCGACGACGGAAGGCGCGCTGGTGGCGTCGACCTCGCGCGGCGCACGCGCGCTCAGCCTGGCCGGCGGCGTCTCGAGCCGGGTCATCCGGCAGCAGATGATGCGTGTGCCGGCCTTCTGGTTCTCGACGATGCGCGGCGCGATGCGTTTCGCCGAGTTCGTCAGGGATCACCGTCCGGCCATCCGGGAACAGACGCTCAAGGTGTCGCGGCACGCCGACCTCGTGGCCATCGAGCCGGCAGTGATGGGCAACACGGTCAACGTGTTCTTCACCTACACCACCGGAGAAGCGGCCGGCCAGAACATGACCACCAGCTGCACCTGGCATGCGTGCCAGTGGCTGATGCAGCAGATGAAGTATCTCGACGAGATCGAGCTCGAGAACTTCGCCATCGAAGGCAATATGAGCGGCGACAAGAAGGTCACCTTTCAGTCGCTCATCGCCGGACGCGGCAGCCGTGTGACGGCCGAATGCGTGATCGGGGGAGAGATCATCCGCCAGGTGCTCCGCACGACCCCCGAGGAGCTGGTCGACGGTTTCCAGCGCGGCCTGGCCGGCGCGATCCAGGTCGGCATGGTCGGCTTCAACATCAATTTTGCCAATGTGATCGCCGCGGTGTTCACCGCCACCGGGCAGGACATCGCCTGCGTGCACGAGTCGAGCGTGGGTCACCTCTTCATCCGCCGCGCCGACCAGGGCGTGTACGCCAGCGTGCTGCTGCCGAGCCTGATCGTGGGTTCGGTCGGGGGCGGCACGCACCTGCCCCGCCAGCACGAGTTCCTGGAGATGATGGGATGCACCGGACCGGGTGGCGCATCCAGGCTGGCCGAAATCATCGCCGGATATTGTCTGGCGCTCGACCTCTCGACGCTTTCCGCCATTGTCGGCGGGCAGTTCGCGGCCGCGCACGAGCGCCTCGGCCGCAACCGGCCGGTCCAATGGCTCCTCAGCAGCGATCTTGGGCCGGCGTTCTTTGCGCCCGGGCTCCGCCGCCTCCACGGCGGCGACGTCGAGGTCGAGGCCGCCGAGCCGCTCGCCGACCTGGCGTCGGGCAACAGCATCATCACGGAGCTGACGGCGGCGACGGTGCGCCGGCTGATCGGGCACTTTCCGTACCGCGTGCGCTTTCGGGCCGGGCGGGGGAACTCGCAGAGCGTGGATCTGATCGTCAAGGTCAAGCCGCTCGATACCGAGGTCATACTCGCGTCGAACAGCTTCGCGTCGATGTGCGGCGGACGCCTGGCCGCGTCGTACACGCGCTTCAAGGACGCTGTCGGCTTCGCGGGATGCCACACGCGCGAGCTGGCGGTATATCGCCAGCAGGATCCCCGGTTCACCGCCCTCTTCCCCGTCATCTTCGACACCGTTCAGGATGACGAGCGGGAAGCCTACGTCATCGTCATGGAGCGGCTGGCCGGGCTCGATCTGATGGATTCGGCCGACGATGTCAGCGGCTGGCAGCCGACGCACATCGAGGCGGCGCTCCGCGGCATCGCGCAGGCGCACGCGGTGTGGTACGGGCGCGAGGCGGCGCTGCTTCGAGAGGGGTGGCTTGGGCCGACGATGACCGCGCGACGGATGGCCGACATGGCCGAGTTGTGGGAGAACCTGGCCATCCACGCGGCCGAAGAGTTCCCGGATCACGTGTCGGCCGACGACCTCCTGTTTCAACGGGGCCTCGTCGGCAGCATCGGCCGCTGGTGGGCGGAGCTCGAAGACATGCCGCGCACGCTCATCCACCACGATTTCAATCCGCGAAACCTGGCGTTCCGCCGCACGGCCACTGGCCTGGCGCTGTGCGCCTACGACTGGGAGCTCGCCGCCCTGCAGGTGCCGCAGCGTGACGCCGCGGAGCTGCTGGCCTTCGTGCTCGGCCCCGCAGCCCAGCCCGACGAAGTCGCGCATTACCTCGAGCTGCACCGCACCGCGCTGGCCGATGCGACCGGCACTGCGATCGAGCCCCGAACATGGCGCCGCGGCTACCAGCTCGCGCTCTGCGATTTCATGGTGAACCGGCTGGCGATGTACCTGATGGGCCACACCTTCCGGCAGTACGGCTTCGTCGATCGCGTGGTCGCCACCGCGCGGCGGCTGGCGTCGATCGAGGGACTGCCATGAACGATCTGCGGTTGGTCGCGTGCGGGATGGCGGCGGCAGCGGTCCTGTGTGTGCCGGCCGGGGCCGACCAGGCCCGCGGCGGGGCTGCTGCCGGCGCCCCGCTCAGCGGTCGCGAGATCGCCGAACGGGTCGATGGGCGAAGCACCGGCCGCGACCAGCGCATGACGATGGACGTCGTGCTCATCGACGCCTCCGGCGGCAGACGCCAGCGCGGCCTGAGCTTCCTCCGCCGAACCGAAGCCGGACACGATCAGACGGTGGTCAGCTTCACCTATCCGCCGGACATCCAGGGCACCGCCCTGCTCGTGCTCGAGCAGCCCCGGACGCGCGGCGAGTGGTTCCTGTACCTGCCGGCCATCGGCCGCAGCCGGCGCATCGCATCCGCGGAGCGCCACGATCGTTTCGCCGGCACCGATTTCTCGTACGAAGACATCGCCGGATCCCCGCTCGACGATTTCGAGTACGTCTTCCTGCACGAAGAACCGGTCGACGACCGTGCGGCTCTCGTGATCGAAGCGCGGCCGGTCGAGCCGTCGTTTTACGAGCGGCAGATCCGCTGGGTCGATCGCGAACGGTCCATCGTCGTGCGCGCCGAGTATTACCGGCAGGGGGAAGTCGCCAAGCGCTATCGCGCGACCGCGGCCGCGCGCACTGACGGCATCTGGACGATGAGGCGGCTCGAGATGGACGATCTTCGCGCCAGGCACAAGACCATCATCGACGTGACCGACGTGAAGTACAACGTCGGTCTCGATCCGCAGCAGTTCACGCGCCGGGCGCTCGAGCGGCGCTGACGGGCGGGTTGCGGTTCGTTCGCCGCATCGCGACGGCACTATCGCCTAGGCACCCGCCTCCCAGGTCAGCGCCAGCTCGATCGCCCTCTTCGCCTCGATAGCTTTCTCCGCCGCTGCCATCCATGCGCGCGACACGGTGGCCGTCAGGCGGTCCGGCATGTCGAAGCCGCCGCCCGCCACGAACCGGCCGTCGGTGAGCACGAATCGCAGGTCGTCCACGTCTTCGAGCATCTTTACGACCGGGCTGGCGCGCTCCTCCGGGTCCTTCGCGAAGTCCAGCCGTATGCGGAGCGTCGAACGCCGACCGTCCTGCTCCAGCCTGGCGGACGCTTTCACACCCGCCTCCGTGAACAGACGTTCCAGGGCGCGCTCGACCCGGGAGAATCGGGTCTCGGTAATGACATGGAAAGGACGCTCGTCGCGCACGACGGTGGTGCGGACCAGGCCATCGGCTGCCAAGGCCTGAAGGGCGCGCGCGGCCGTGTGCGTGCCGATCAACGCCGGACCGATGAACGCCTGCTCCTCCGCGACCCGCTTGCCTTCGTCGGCTTCGTCCGAATAGACCGTCGACTCGTCGACGACCCAGCGGACGGCGCCGTCAGGCGACAGATAGAGCGTGTGGACCGCGTCTTTCTGCAGACAGCCCGCCGTCAGCGCGGCCGTGGCCAGCAATGCTGGAACGATGGTTGTTTTCAACATGGATCAATGCCCCCTGCACAGAAGACGGCATCAACCTGCCGAACCGAACGCGCCTGCGTCAACGCTTCGGCGGCGCCGGCTGTCGCACGTCGGATGTCCCGCGTGCTAACTTGTCCGCCGGATGGCATCCGCTGACAGCACCCAGCTTCTGGAGCAGGCGAAGGCCGGTTCGCCGGAAGCGCTGAACCGCCTCTACGAGCGGGTGGCCGGACGGCTGCTCGGGTACATCCGCCTGCGGCTCGGCCGGGACCTGCGCGCGCGGCTCGAGTCACGCGACATTCTCCAGGCGACGCTGATCAAGTCGCTCCAGCACCTGGGAGACCTCCGCGGCCACGAGACCCGATCCCTGATGGCGTGGCTCGCGCGGATCGCCGATCACGAGATCCGCGACTGCGCCGACTATCATCATCGTCACCGCCGCGATGCCGCCCGCGAGATGCCGCTGGACGATGATGCACCGCTGCCAGCGGCCACGCGTTCGGCGCTGTCGCGCGTCATCCTGGACGAGCAGGCGCAGCGCCTCGAGGTGGCGCTCGAGTCGCTGGCGCCCGAGCATCGCGAGGTGATCCTGCTCCGCAAGTTCGAGGAGCTGTCGTTTGCGGAGATCGCCCGGCGCATGAACCGGAGCGATGATGCGTGCCGGATGCTGCTGGCCCGCGCCATGACCGCGCTCACCTTGAAGCTGGCGGAGCCGGCCCGGTGACCGGCACCTCCACCGAGCTCGAGCGGCTGCTCGGGCGGTTCGTCGAACATCACGTCCTCACCGACGAACGGCTTCCGCTGGATCAACTCTGCGCCGGCCGTCCCGATCTGGCCGCTCCGCTCGAGGCCTTGATCCAGCGCTACCTGTCGATCACCGCATCGCTCGAAAGCGAGCCATCGGATCCGCCGCAACGTGCCGACGGTGCGATGCCGGTGTTCGAAGGTTTCCAGACCATCGAGCGGATCGGATCCGGCGGCATGGGCGACGTCTACAAGGTCAGGGACGTTCGTCTGAACCGGATCGTCGCCGCGAAGGTGATCCGTCAGGACGGGCGCGACCGCTGGATCCCCCGCGTCGACGCGTTTCTGCGCGAGGCGCGCGCGCTCGCGTTGTTCTCGGACCGCCGGATCGTTCAGATTCACGAAGGGCGGCTGGACGCCAATCCACCGGTCATCATCATGGAGCTGGTCGAGGGGTTCGAGCTCGGGCGAATCGGGCCGTCGCTCGATGTCGCGCAGAGGGCGCGCGTCCTGGGCGAGATCTGCGAAGCGATCCACCATGCCCACACCCTCGGGCTTCAGCACCGCGATCTGAAGCCGTCAAACATCATGCTCGACGCGCAGCTCCAGCCGCGCATCCTCGACTTCGGGCTGAGCGCCGGCGATCCGTCGCGAGGGCACCTGATCGGCACGCCTCCCTACATCGCCCCCGAGCAACTGGATCGATCGCGGCCGATCGACGCGCGGGCAGATGTCTACGCCCTGGGCGTCATCCTGTACGAGCTGCTGTGCGGGGCCCAGCCGTCGGGCAACGTGCCCCGGCTGCCGGTCGAAATCAACCCGGCGGTCCCCGAGCCGCTGCAGGCGATCGCGCTGACCGCGATGGAAGCCGATCCCGCGCGGCGCTATCAGTCCGCGCTCGACATGGCTGCGGACCTGCGCCGGCATCTCGACGGGTGCGCCGTGCTCGCGCGTCCGTCGGTGTACGCGACGACGCTGGGCGCCCGCATCCGCCCGCACGTGGCCGAGATCCGGGAATGGCTGCGCCTGCGGCTCATCTACCCGCACGAGGCGGAGCGGCTCGCGTCGGCGTACGGCGCGCTCGATGCCCGCGAGGACGACTGGATCGTCGAGAGCCGTGTGCTGTCGTTCCCGCAGATCGCGCTGTACCTCGGCGCGTTCCTGCTGGTCTGCGGCAGCCTGTTCTATTTCGCGGCGGCGCGCTGGTTCGAGAACGTGGAAGGGGTCGGCCGGCCGTTCGTCGTTCTCGCGCTGCCGTTCATCGGGCTGAATGCCGCGGCGCACCTTCTGTATCGGCGGGACCACAAGGCCGTGGCGGTCGCGTTCTACCTCGGGGCGATCGCGCTGCTGCCCCTGTTTCTGCTCATCCTCTTTCACGAAGCCGGCTGGCTGGTGGCAGCCGCGGGATCGACCTCCGAGCTGTTCGAGAATGGCGCCGTCTCCAACCGGCAGCTGCAGGTGACGACGCTGGTGGCGAGCGCCTGGTGCGGATGGCTGGCGATGCGCACCCGGACCGCGGCACTGAGCACGGTGTTCGTCGTCCTGATGCTGGTCTTCACGATCGCCGTCGTGGCCGACTTCGGCCTGCGCGCGGCGATCGAGGAGGGGCGGTGGGACCGTGTCGCGCTGCAGCTGTTCCCGCTGGTCGTGGCCTACGGCGCGCTCGGCCGCGCGGCCGAGCGCTGCAGCCGGGCCTGGTTCAGCCGTCCGCTGTATCTCGGGGGCGCGGCGCTGTTCGTGCTGGTCATGGAGCTGCTGGCGCTGGATGGCCGGGCGTTCGCGCATCTCGGCATCTCGCTCGCGCCGTGGCAGTCGGCCGCGGTCAGCGATCCGCAGCTGCTCGACACGATCGTGGCGATGACGATCAACGGAGGGCTGTTCTACGCGTGCGGCTCGGTACTGGCCAGGCGCGGGTCGGAGCCGTCGGGGCTGGCTGCCGGCTTTCTGTTGACCGTCGCGCCTTTTGCGGTGCTGCACCCGGTGGGGTTTCTCGTCCGCAGCGACGAATACTCGCGCCGGATAGACTGGATCTATGCCGGCCTCGCGCTCGTAATAATGATTCTGAGCCAGCGCCGGCAGCGTCGCAGTTTCTACTACGCAGGGCTGGTCAACCTTGGCGCGGCGCTGTTCCTGATCGCCCTGCACCGCGAGTGGTTCGACCGTCCGGCCTGGGCGGTTGGCGTGATCGCCGCGGGGCTGGTGGCGCTCGGGGCCGGGTTCGCGCTCGATCGCGCACAGAAACAGAGGACGCCATGACTGAACGAACGATCTGGGAAACCATCAGAATCGAGGGGTCGAACCTGGCGGACCGTCTCGAGAACCTGATTCGCGAAGGCAACGTCCGCCGGGTGGTGGTGGAGCACGAAGGGAAGACGGTGGCGGAGTTTCCGCTGACCGCGGGGATCATCGGCGCCGTGATCGCGCCGGTGGCTGCGGCGGTGGGGGCGCTGGTCGCCGTCCTTCAGGACTGCACCATCAAGGTCGAGCGGACCACCGAGCCGGCAGCGAAGCCCGAAACCAAGCTCGACAGCACAGCCGTCGGGCCGTGAGGGGTGGGGTCAGATCTCGATTTTTCGAAAAACCCGCGCGAAACGGTGCGGGTTTTTCGAAAAATCGAGATCTGACCCCAGCGACTCATCCGCTAAACTAGCCGCCATGAACTTTCCCTTGACGGCCCGGTTCAAGGTGCTCGCGATCGCGTCGCAGATCTCCGTCACCGACTCGCGCGACACGCTCATCTATTACGTCCGCCAAAAGGCGTTCAAACTGAAAGAGGCGGTCACCGTCTTCGCCGACGAGGCGCAGACGCGGCCGATCTTCAAAATCGAAGCGGACCGGATCCTGGACGTCTCCGCCCGATACCGCATCGAGGACGCCGGCGGCGCGGAAACCGGCGTCCTGCAGCGCCACGGAATGCGGTCCTTCTGGCGGACACACTATGAAATCGAGCGAGGCGGCCAGTCCGCGCTCGTGATCCGCGAGGAGAATCCCTGGACCAAAGTCCTCGACGGCCTGTTCGGGAGCATCCCCATCCTCGGCATTTTTTCCGGCTACCTGTTTCACCCGGCGTATGTAGTCTCGGCAGCTCCCGAGGGCTCGCCCCTGCTCCGCATCGTGAAGAAGCCGGCGCTGTTCGAGGGACGATTCGAGATCGAGCGCGTCGGGCCGCTTGACGATGCGGCGGCCAGCCTGGCGCTGGTCAGTGTGCTGATGATGCTCCTGCTGGAACGCGCGCGCGGGTAGGTCTGGGGTCAGATCTCGATTTTTCGAACGCGCCACCATTTTTCATGGCGCTCTTTCGAAAAATCGAGATCTGACCCCATCTCTTTCACCCCTCTATTTCACCGCCACCTTGGCGACCGCCTTGCCCCCCTTCAGGCTGTCGTAGGTGATCGTCATGTCGCCGGTGCCGCGCACCAGGTACTCGATCGTGCGGGTCGTCCGGCCGGGGTGACCCGTCCGCAGCAGGATCCGATCGAGCTGCTTCTGGTCGATCAGGTCGGTCGCGCCCGGACGGAACTTGCTCTGCACCCAGCCGGCCGACAGCACCTCGATCCCCCTCCCCTCAACCATCAGCAGGTCGGGACGCACGACGTGGTTCTCGGCGGCCTTCGCCAGGATCGTCGGCGTCAGCTTCGGGTTGGTGAAGTCCACCCGGACGCGATAGACCCCGCCGCCGATCGCCTCCACCTTCGTCTCGCCGCTCTTCATCAGCGGCATCTCGTCGGTCTGGTAGAGCGAGAAGGCCATGTTGCGGTGACACAGCTCCTCGTTCATGAAGCGCGGCGGCACGCGCCCCTGCGTCTTCTTCCAACCGCCCATCTCGACCTTGCCGAACTGCGGATGGTCGAACTCCTTCCACTCGACGTACTGGTCACCGAACTCGAGATAGTCGTCGAAGTAGTACTGGGCGACACGGTTGTTGATCGGGCTGTTCGGATCGCGCTGCTGCTCCTGGAGCTGCGGGCTGTTGAAATACTGCCCGCCGTTCCACAGCTCGTTGGAGAAGGACAGCATGCCGAGGCCGTCGTTCGTCCAGTCGATGAACCCGCCGTGGACGGTGTAGAGGCCGCTCCAGATCACGAGATACCGGTAGTACGGCAGCATCCGCTCCCCCTGCCGCCCCAGCTCGTCGTACACGTTCACGTCCGCGCGCGGGTACTCGCCCTGCCACTCGGCGCCCGGGCCGCGCAGGATCATCCCGCCGTTGTTGTGGTACGACTGCACGCCCGCGATGTTGGGGTGCGCCATCAGGAAGTCGTTGATCGCCTTCGCCTCCGGCAGCTGGAACGGATAGTCCATCGCACCCCCCTGGATGTACTGAGGCTGCCAGTTGGACGCCCAGTTGCGGTTGCCGTCGTAGCCGCCGACCGGATCCTCGTTGACGCGGCCGTCGCCGTCGGTGTCGATCCCCTCGCTGCCGAGCACGATGTAATCGCCGGTCTGACCCGCCGGGACGGGCTCGAGGATCCGCGGGTCCTGCGCGTTCTTCCGGAGGTTCCCCTCGCCGGGCACGTACTTCCGGATCTGCTCGATGACGCCGTTGCCGTTCAGATCGTCGTCACCATCCTCATCGGCGACACCGTCGTTGTCGTCGTCGACCGGCACGTGACCGGTGCGCGAGCCGGAGCCGGTCCCCTTGAGAAAGTGGTCGCGGCCGTCGGGATTCACGGTCGGCACGACGTAGAACGCGCGCTCGTTCACGAGCTTGGTGATCTGGTCGATGCGGCCGTAATTCTCCATCAGGTACCAAACGGTGTAGAGCGACACCTCCGCCCCCTGGATCTCGTTGCCGTGGACGTTGGCCTCGATGTACATCGCGGGCTTGCCCATCTCCGCACCGGTATCGGGATTGTTGATGGTCATGAGGATGATGTCGCGCCCGCCGTGGCTCTTGCCGAGCGACGAGAGCTTCAGAAACTTGGGGAATGCCTTCTCGAGCTTCTGGAAGTCGGCCTTCAGCTCCGCTACGTCGTGCCAGCGATTGAAGTCGAGGCGGACCTTGAACTGCGGATCGGAACCTGACGGATCGGCGGCCGGCGCCCGACGCATCGAGCCATTGGGCGACTGCTGCGCGCCGATGGACGCCGGGACGACGACGAGCGCTGTCAAGATCGCGATTCGTGCGGCAAAGGAGGTCGTGTTCGTCATATGTCTGTTCCCAAAATGATTCGTGGAGCGCAGGGCTTCAGCCCTGCCCCGCCTCCAGCCCTGCCCCGCCGTCAGACCTGCCTCCATGGCAGCCCTGAAGGGCTGCACTACTTCAGCGTGATCGTCGCCGTCGCCGTTCCGCCCTTTTGGGCCACGGCTTTCAGCGTCACCGTAGAGCCCGCCTTGCCTTTGATGATCCAGTCGTACGTCTGACGACGGCCGGAGCCGGCGAGCGCCGGAAAGAAATTCGTCTTCGGATCGCCGGAGACGATGTCGTCGGGGTCCACGCCCAGCTGCACCATCGTCGGCTTGACCGCGCGCGAGCGCACCCCCTGTGCGCTTGACGTCGGCAGGTAGCCGCTGTTCTCCACTTCGGCCTTCACCCGGTAGAGACCGCCGCCGAGGCTGGTCGCCGACGTGCTTGCGATCGACACTTTCGGGAAGAGCCCCGAGAGATACGTCACGAACTCGGTGTGCGATTTTCCGAGGTCGGAGATCCGCGCCGCGGCGGGGTTGCTGAGGCCATACGGGCGGAAGCCGCCGATCTCGACGTCGCCGAGCGTCGGATGTTTGAATGGCGTCCAGGCGATGAAGCCGTCCACCTTCTCGGCATCCATCCATCGGACGAGCCGCAGGTCGAAGAGGCCGGCGCCGGACGCGCTGTCCGCACCGCCTGCGCCCTCCTGAGGCCCCGCGCCCCCACGGCCCGGCCCACCGGCA
>DATFFM010000156.1:0-24200 GCA_035250005.1 Vicinamibacterales bacterium
GGAAGATCTGGACGACGGCGCCGGCGGGCCCGAGCTTCACGCCGAATGCGTCCCGGTCGCCGAGCTCCGCCGTCGCCATCTTCTGCTGCCGCGTCTGGAGCGTCTCGATCGTCCGGATCGCGTCGCGCAGCTGGGCGGCGCGTTCGAACTGCTCGTCGCGCGCCGCCTGCGCCATCCGGTCCCGCAGCGTGCCGACGAGCTCGTCGTTGCGCCCCTCGAGAAACAGCCGCGTATGCTCCACGGCCACGCGGTACTCCGCTTCACCGCAGATCTCGCGCACGCAGGGGGCGGCGCATCGCTTGATGTCGTACTCGAGGCACGGGCGGCCGCGTTCGCCGGTAATCACCTCGCTGCAGGAGCGGATCCCGAACAGCTTGTGCGTCAGCGACATCGTCTTGCGGGCAAGCGATGCGGGCAGGAACGGGCCGGCGTAGAAATGGTCGTCCTTCTCGACCTGCCGCGCGACGAGCACCCTCGGGAACGCCTCCCCGGCGGTCAGCTGGAGGTAGGGATAGTTCTTGTCGTCCCGCAGCAGGATGTTGTACTTCGGCACCCGCTGCTTGATCAGGTGGTTCTCGAGCGCCAGCGCCTCCACGACCGAATCGGTCACGATGACCTCGAGCCGCTGCGCCTCGTTCAGGAGCGCATCGATCCGCGGACTGATCCCGTGCGCCGCGAGGTACGACCGGACCCGGTCACGCAGCACCTTGGCCTTGCCGACGTACAGGGTTTCTCCCGCCCCGTTGAAATACAGGTAAACGCCCGGCTGCTGGGGCAAACGGGTCATCTGGGCCTTGAGGTCCTGAATCGGCATACAGTAGACTGCGATTTTTACGCAGATTTGAACCCTTTATTATATCGCGCGGTCCAGGGAGGCCCGACTCGTCCATGACTCTCACCGGCCTCATCGGGCAGGTCTGCATGCTGCCGCTGCGCGCGATCATCGCCGCCTGCGTGGCCTTGCGGATTCACCCGAACATCCTGACCTTCGTCGGCGTGCTGATCAACGTCGCCGCCGCGGTCGCGCTCGGGCAGGCGCTGTTCATCACCGCCGGGTTCATCATGATCGTCGCGAATATCTTCGACTTCATCGACGGCAAGGTGGCGCGCGAGCTCCACGCCGAGACCAAGTTCGGCGGTTTCTGGGACTCGGTCATCGACCGGTTTTCCGACATCGCGCTGTTTCTCGGGCTGATCTATCTCTATTCGACGCGCGGCCGCACCGACTATGTGATGGTCACCGCCATCGCGATGATGTTCGCCATCATGACCAGCTACACGCGGGCGCGCGCCGAATCGCTGATCGCCAAGTGCAAGGTCGGCTTCATGGAGCGCCCCGAGCGCATCGTCCTGTTCATGATCGGCGCGTTCACGAACCGGATGGCCGCGGTGATGTGGGTGATCGGCGTGCTGTCGGTCTTCACGGTCGCTGACCGGATCATCTACACCTACCGGGAGCTGCGCGACGCCGGCCCGGAGCCCGTGGCATGAAGACCGTGACGCTGCCCGCCCGGATTCTCTGGAGCGCGTTTTTCTGGACCTACGAGCGCGCCACCTGGCAATACGACGTCATGGTCGTCGCGATCCTCGCCTTCGTGTGGCTCACGCCGCCCGACTGGCTCGGCGACCCGATGGCGTCGGGGAACGGACCAGTCGGATGGGTCATGGCAATGCTGAACGCCGGTTAGACATCGTCGCGCTCGTCGTGGACGCCGAGGTCCAGGGACTTGCCGGTGAAGTGGATGTCGTGCGCGGCGATCTTGTCGCGTAATACCCGCCGGGCGGCGCCGTAGCAGCTTTCCGGCACGGTCAGCTTCCGGCCGAACTGGCGCATCCGGTCGATCACGACGAGCGTCAGCTGCTCCCCCTCCCGCCAGGCGAGCCCGCCAATGGTCGAATACGGCACGAACCCGCCGTCCGCCCAGATCCCGTCCTGGTAGAACCCGCGCCCGATCTTCAGGCTGAGCGGCACGGCGTACCCGTAGTAGACGAGCATCATCGCCTCCCCGAATACCCGGATCGGATGGAGTTGCAGGAAGGCCAGCTTGTAAACGATGAGAATGCTGAGCACTGCGCCGAGCCCAAGCAGGAGGCCGTAAAAGGGCGGCCGCCGGCCCGGCCAGATCAGGACAGCGGAGGATTTCAGCCTGATGAAGCGGACGAACTGATAGAACAGGCGCAGGTTGGCCAGGAGAAAACCGACGCCGAGCAGAAACAAGAGGCGGGACAGATCCATGCGAATGCTGAACGCTGAACGCTGAACGCTGAACGCTGAACGCTGAACGCTGAACGCTGAACGCTGAACGCTGAACGCTGAAATAAGGATACAAGGCGGAGCGGCCAAATGCCCGTCCACCTGAAGCGTTGGACACCGCTTCACGGCGAGGGGCCGCGAAGCTCAGCCGCCTGGGTGCGGTCGCGCGATGCCGGGTGGCAGCGGTCTACTGGCCGAGGCGGGGATCGAAACAGTGCCGGCAGCGCGCCTCGTACGTGCCCTGCGCGCCAACGAGCACGCGCTCGCTGCTGGCCACGAGCCGCTGCGTGTGGTTGGCGGGAGAACCGCA
Organism: Vicinamibacterales bacterium; assembly: GCA_035250005.1. Lineage (GTDB taxonomy): Bacteria > Acidobacteriota > Vicinamibacteria > Vicinamibacterales > 2-12-FULL-66-21 > JACDCA01. The sequence continues at coordinate 2,565 of DATFFM010000156.1, forward strand.
GACCATGCAGATGGCCAGCGTCTTCGTTATGTATTCCGCGATCGCCAGCAGCTGGGGCATCGGTTCGAAGGGCTTGCCGAGATAATCCTGGTCGAGGCCGGCGACGATGACGCGCCGCCCCTGGTCCGCGAGCGTGTTGCACACTGCGGGCAGCTCGACGTCGAAGAACTGCCCCTCGTCGATGCCGACGACCTCGGTGTCGGTGAGCACCAGCTCGAGCAGGTCGCGCGAGGAGGACAGGTTCTGCGACGCGATCCGCATCTCGCTGTGCGAGATGATGTGATCCTCGCCGAAGCGGTTGTCGATCTTGGGCTTGAAGATCTGGACTTTGCGCTTCGCGATCTGCGCGCGGCGCAGGCGGCGGATGAGCTCTTCGCTCTTGCCGCTGAACATGCTGCCGGCGATGACCTCGATCCATCCCGATCCCGGCCGCGCCTGGATGTCCATCAGGCCCTCGACAGGTACTCGCCCGTCTCAGTGCTGATCCGGATGACGTCCCCGGGATTGATGAAGGGGGGCACGTTGACGACCAGCCCGGTTTCGACCGTCGCCGGCTTGATCTGGTTGCTGGCCGTGGCCCCCTTGATGCCCGGCACGGTGTCGACGACCTTCAGGTCCACCGTCGGGGGAAGCTCGATCCCCACCGGCTCGGCGCCGTAGAACTCCACGGCGATCGTCGCGTCGGGCATGATGTAATGCACCGAGTCGCCGAGAGCCTCGGCCGACATGTGCATCTGTTCGTAGCTCTCCGTATCCATGAAGTGATACGAGTCCCCGTCCTTGTAGAGGTACTGCATCTGGCGCTCGTCGAGCACGGCCCGTTCGACGGTATCTTCGGACCGCAGCTTCTGGTCCGAGAGCGAGCCGCTGCGGATGTTGCGGAAGCGGACGCGGACGAACCCCCGGAGGTTGCCCGGCGTCACATGCTGCAGATCGAGGACGCGGAACAGGTCCTCGCCGATCTTGATCAGCATGCCCTTCTTCATTCGTGTTGCCTGTAGTGAGCTCATCGTGACCCCAAAACCTACGAATCGTATACCATCGGACCTATGCCTGTGAATCCGTGGCGGGATCTCCGGGCCTGGCAGGAACGGCTCGAACGACTGTCGTCACACCACGCCGACAGCTGGACGCCCCCGATCGACGTGTACGAAACCTCGGACCGCTACGTCGTCGCGGCAGAACTGCCAGGCCTCGTTCGGGAGCAGATCGAGCTCGCAATGGCCGACTCCCGCCTGACCATCAAGGGCCAGCGCGTGGAGCACGCCGCCGAGAACGTCCACTATCACCAGGTCGAGCGCGGCCACGGCGCCTTTTCACGCACGTTCGAGTTCAACGACAAGATCGACGTGGACGCCGTGACGGCCGACCTCGTGGACGGCGTGCTCACGGTCACGCTGCCCAAAGTCCCGCCGGCGCCCCGGCGTAAGATCGACGTCCGATGAAGACTGCGAGCCCCATGATGCGACGGCTGATCGTCTTGCTTCTGTTCCTCACTGCCGGTCTCGTGGCTGGCCTGGTCATTACCGGCCGCATGCGAACCGCCGAGGACGCGACCGCGTCGCAAGCCGAGAGCGCCCCCCAGGGCCGGCCGTCGCTCGGGGCCCAGGCGCTGCCCGACCTGACCGGTATCGCCGAACGCGCCGTCAACGCCGTCACGAGCATCACCTCGACGTCGACGATCCGCACGCGGCTGTCGGACGATCCGTTCTACCGGTTCTTCTACGGCGACCAGATCTTCGAACGCCAGGCCCAGAGCCTCGGCTCCGGCGTCATCGTCTCGGCCGACGGCTACGTCGTGACCAACAATCACGTCGTCGAGATCGGCGACACCCGGCCGCAGGTCTCGGTCATCCTCGCCGACAAACGGGAGCTCCCGGCGAAGATCGTCGGCCTCGATCCACAGACCGATCTCGCGGTCCTGAAAGTGGAGGCACGAAACCTGCCCACGATCGCGTGGGGCGATTCCTCGAAGCTGAAGGTCGCCGAATGGGTGCTGGCGATCGGCAACCCGTTCGGCGTGTTCAGCCAGACCGTGACGCTCGGCATCGTGAGCGCCACCGGGCGGAGCGTCGAAGGCCTCGGCAGCTACGAGGACTTCATCCAGACGGATGCCGCCATCAACCGCGGTAATTCCGGGGGCGCGCTGATCAACGCGCGAGGCGAGCTGGTCGGGATCAACACGGCGATCTACAGCGAGACCGGCGGCTATCAGGGAATCGGCCTCGCCGTGCCCAGCAACCTGGTTCGCAGCACGATGAACGAGTTGATCAAGAACGGGATCGTGCTCCGGGGCACCTTCCTCGGGATCCAGCTCCAGGCCATGACCCCGCAGCTTGCCGAGCGGCTGGGTGCGCCCGATGCGCGTGGCGTGGTGGTGACCCGTGTCGATACGCGTTCCAGGGCGTACGACGCGGGGCTGCGCGCGGGGGACATCATCGTGACGTTCAACGGCGCCGCGATCGAGGGGGCCGCCCAATTCCTGCGGATGCTCGATGAGGCCGAAATCGGCAGCACCGCGACGCTTGCCGTCGTGCGCGACGGCCGGAGCGTGACCGTCCGGGTGCCGGTGGAGCAGGCGCAGCCCACGCGGCGGCGCAACCGATAAGGCGGCGTAGCGCAGCCCTTCAGGGCTGCCTCGGGTAACGCGGCGTAGCGCAGCCCTTCAGGGCTGCCTCGGGTAACGCGGCAGGGCTGAAGCCCTGCGCTACTGGAATCGGCGGCCTGACACCGAAGAACTCCTCGCAGCGAAGAACCGCCAGGGCCGGTCGGCCGCCACGGTGATCCCGATCCGCGTGCTGGTCGCAATCTCCGGCGCCGGACGCCCGTGATCCTCGATCCGCAGGTCCGACGAGACGAGGTCCTTCAGATTCTGATTCAGCGAGATGCCCAGTGCACGCGTGAGGTTGCCGGGCCCCCGGCAGAGCGCCGCCTTTTCGAAGTACTGCGCGCCCCGACCCGTGCCGCGCGCCCGCCGCCGGCGCATCAGCGCTTCCCCCTCGAGCGGTTCCAGAGCGCGAATGAGCACGGCCGCGGGCCAGCCGTCCGGCTCGGTGACGGCATTCACCAGATAGTGGATTCCGTAATTGAGATAGACGTAGGCGATCCCTGGCGGCCCGTACAACGGCGCGTTGCGTCTGGTCGGGCCGGGGGCCGCGTGGCAGGCCGGATCGGATTCGCCGATGTAAGCCTCGGTTTCGACGATCGCCCCTGAGGTCGTGCCGGCTGGCGTGTCGTGGACCAGGACCTTGCCGATCAACTCACGCGCGACGTCGAGGGTGGGCCGGGCATAGAACTCGCGCGGCAGCAGACTCCGGGTCACGCGCCGCGCAGCTTCACCCGCCGGATCGCCCGTTCCGCCGCGCGCCGAACCTCTGCGCTGCGATCCCGGAGCAGCGGTTCGAGCGACGGGACCTCGGCAGCCGTACCGATGGCGCCGAGGATCAGCGCCACGTTGCCGCGGATCGAGGCGGATGGATTCTTCAGGTGCGAGGCGAGCTCCGCGGCGACCGGCTGACCGAGCTCGATGAAATAGGCGGCGATCTGCGGTGTCATCCGGTCGGAGTCGAGCGGCGCCACGAGCTGGGCAACCGCGTTCCGGCCGCGCGCCTGCAGCGCGAAGGCGGCCGCGGCCCGGACCATTTCCGACGAATCGCCGACGGCGGCCTCCAGCGCCCCCTCCACGGAAGCGTCGCCGGCACGGGCCAGCCCTTCGGCTGCGGCGCGGCGTAGGTACGGATCGCGATCGGTCAGACGGGTCTTGAACAGCGCCACGCTGGACCCGTGCCCGATGTGCGCCAGCGCGTCCAGGGCCGACCAGGCGCCCTCCCCCTTGCGATAGTGCTCGAGCTGCTGCGTCAGCGCCGTCACCGCGGATTCTTCGCGAATCTCGCCGAGCGCCCGCATCGCGGCGAAGCGCACCGGCTGCTGCGAGTCGTTGACCGCATTGATCAGCGCCGCCCCGGCGGACTTCACCTGCAGCCGGCCGGCCACCCGGGCCGCCGCCGCGCGGATAGCCGGATCGTAGTGATCCAGCGCCTTGATCAGAAGCGCGGCGTGGCTGTCGGCGACCGGCGGACGCGCGATCGCGCCGAACGTATACATCGCGTCCAGCCTGACTCGTGGATGCGCGTCGTTGACCGCCTCGAGGAGCGCCGACGTCAGCACCGGAGGCGCGGGCCGCGGCCACACCGCCAGCGGACCGGACCCAAACGCGGTCTCGGCCCCGCCCGCGTTGCGGACCTCGACGAGAAAAGCCACCCGCTTGCGCCCGCTCAGATCCTCGACCAGGTAGAACGACAGCTCCGCGTCGATCGCCGCGAGCTGGACCTCGTCGACCGGGTCGTTGACCAGTGGCGCGATCGGCTCGATCGCCTCGAGGTATTTCGCGTCGCGCAACAGGGCCAGCGCGGAGAGGCGTGCCCGCGCATCCGGATTCCGCAGATTGCGGACGACATCGTCGAACCGCATCTGCTGAGCAAAGCCGCCCCCGCCGAACGCGATGGTGAGCGCGAATATGGTTGATGGAATGCGTTTCATCGAATCAGTTCCTGGCCGCCCCGTAGGCGTTCGACCGCCCGACGGCCAGCACCTCGCGCAGGTACCTGCCGGTGTGCGACGCCTCGACCTGCGCGACCTGCTCGGGCGTGCCGATCGCGACGACATCACCCCCCTCCTCGCCCCCCTCGGGCCCGAGGTCGATGATCCAGTCGGCCGTCTTGATGACATCGAGATTATGCTCGATGACGAGCAGGGTGTGGCCGGCCTGCAGCAGTTTTCTAAACGCGGCGAGCAGCTTCGCGATGTCGTCGAAGTGCAGGCCGGTGGTGGGCTCGTCCAGGATGTAGAGAATCCGGTCGCCGCTGTGCGACGAGAGATGGGCGGCGATCTTGATGCGCTGGGCCTCGCCCCCGGAGAGCGTCGTCGCGGGCTGGCCGAGGCGCAGGTAACCGAGCCCGATCTCGTCGAGCACCTGAAGGCGGCGGAGGACCTTCGGGGAGCTGCCGAAGAATGTCAGCGCCTCCCGCACGGTCATATCGAGCACCTGGTCGACGTCCCGGCCGCGATACTTCACCTCGAGCACCTGCGACTTGAACCGCTTGCCTTCGCATTGGTCGCACGGCACGAACACGTCGGCAAGGAACTGCATCTCGACCTTGACGACCCCCTCCCCCTCGCAGGCCTCGCAGCGGCCGCCGGGGACGTTGAAGGAAAAGTGGCTGGCCGTCAGCCCCCGCGAGCGCGCGTCTTTCGTGGACGCGAAGAGCTCGCGGATCGGATCGAACGCCTTCAGATAGGTGACCGGGTTCGAGCGCGGGGTGCGGCCGATCGGGTTCTGATCGACGAGTACGACGTCCGATACCAGCTCCCCTCCTTCGAGCCGCTCGAGCGTGCCGACCCGGCGGTCCCAATCCCCCTTCGCCCGCTTGAGCGCGGCATAGATCACTTCGTGCACGAGGGTGCTCTTGCCCGAGCCGCTCACGCCGGTCACACAGGTCAGAAGGCCGAGAGGGATCTCGATGTCCACACCCTTCAGGTTGTGCTCGGCCGCGCCCAGGACTTTGATTCTCTGCGCGGTCGGTTTGCGTCGCACGGCGGGCAGCGGGATCGCGAGCTCGTCGCGCAGGTACTTCGCCGTCAGCGACCGCGGCTCCTGCATGAGCCCGTCGAGCGTACCGGTATAGATGACGCGCCCGCCCTGGTCGCCCGCGCCCAGCCCCATGTCGACGACCATGTCGGCGACCCGGATCATGTCGGCGTCGTGCTCGACGACCAGCACCGTGTTGCCCTGATCGCGGAGCTTTCGCAGGATGGTGATCAGCCGCTCGTTGTCGCGCGAGTGCAGCCCGATGGATGGTTCGTCGAGCACGTACAACGTGCCGACCAGGGCCGAACCGAGGGAGGTCGCCAGGTTGATGCGCTGCGACTCGCCGCCCGACAGAGTGGACGACAGCCGGTCGAGGGTCAGGTAGTCGAGGCCCACGTCACGCAGAAAGCCGAGGCGGCGGCGGATCTCGGCAAGAACCTTCTCGGCAATCGCGGCTTCCTTCTCCGACAGCTCGAGATCCGCGAAGAAACGCTCGGCTTCACGGACCGTGAGCGCAGACACCGCATCGATCGTCCGGTTGCCGACACGCACGTCGCGCGCCTCCCGCCGCAGCCGCGCCCCGGCGCACTCCGGGCAGGTCAGGTAGCCCCGGTAGCGGCTGAGGAACACGCGGACGTGCACCTTGTATTTCTTCCGCTCGAGCCACCGGAAGAACCCCTTGACCCCCTCGAACTCCGCACCGTCGCCTTCGACCACGAACTGCTTCTCGTCGTCGGTCAGCTGCGACCAGGGGACGTCCACCCGCACGCCACGCACTTTCGCGGCGCGCTTCAGATCGGCCAGCTGCGCGCGGTAATGCGGCTTGCTCCAGGGCTCGATCGCGTTCTGCTGGATCGATTTCGACCCATCCGGCACGACGAGATCCATGTCGAGCTCGATGACGTTGCCGAAACCGTGGCACACCGGGCAGGCGCCGAACGGGTTGTTGAACGAGAAGAGCCGCGGCTGCGGGACCTCGTACTGAATCCCGCACGGGCGGCACTCGAACCGTTCGCTGAACTCGCGCCTGACGCCGGCGGTGCCGGTTTCTTCAGGCACTTCAACCGCGAAGGCCGCCCCGCCCCCTTCGGCATAGGCCGTCTCGATCGAATCGGTCAGGCGCGTCCGGATTTCCCCGTCCACCTTGATCCGATCCACGACGACCTGCAGCGTCCCGCGATCCCGCAGCATCGCCGGGTCCGCCTCCTCGATCGACACCGCCGCGCCGTCGATCAGCAGCCGGCCGAATCCCTTGCGTCGAAGGGCCGCGAGCGCCTCGGCCACGGGATCGGTGAGATCCGGGAGGGGCGGCTGGGGTGGCGCGGCTTCCTCCGCCGTATCCCCGCCGGCATCCTCATCGTCGAGATCACCGACCTCCGGTGCCTCGGCCATCGGTTCGGCGGTGATCAGCGGCATCTCGAACCCGATCAGCAGTCGCGTACCCGACGGGAGCGCGCCGAGCGCACGCGCGACCACTTCGGCGGTCTCGCGGACGACCTCGCGGCCGCAGCTGCGACAGAATGTGCGGCCCACGCGCGCGTAGAGCAGGCGGAGGTAATCGTGGATTTCGGTGGTGGTGCCGACGGTGGACCGGGGGTTCCGGATGCTGTTCTTCTGCCGGATGGCGATCGCCGGGCAGATCCCCTCGATGGCGTCGACGTCGGGCTTTTCCATCCGCTCGAGAAACTGCCGGGCGTACGCGGACAGAGATTCGACGTAGCGGCGCTGCCCTTCGGCGTAAATGGTGTCGAAGGCCAGCGATGACTTCCCGGAACCACTGACCCCCGTCATGACGACGAGCGACCGCGCCGGGATCGTGAGATCCACGTTCTTGAGGTTGTGCGTCCGGGCTCCGCGGATGACGATCTGCCCGCGGCGCGGCTCTGGAGTCGTCGCTGCCATTTACTGACGGTCTGCTCTTTTGAAGAAACCTGAACAGTCCATGGTAGCCGCAGGGCGCCCCTGGTTCAACCTCGGCGGCCCGAGGCATGAGGGGAACCGAATCAAACCGTGCTATTTTGTTGGGGCTTTTCTGGAACCAACCCGGGGTGTCCCCGGACCCGTGGTCCGGACCCAAAAAGAGGGGGCTGTGTCAGTCCGTTTGTTTATTGGCAATCTGCCTTACGCGGCGAACGAGGCAGATCTGCGGGAACACCTGTCGAGCGTCGGCGCACCTGCCCAGATCGTCCTTCCAGTTGACCGGGAGACCGGCCGGCCTCGCGGCTTCGCATTCGTGGACTACACGGAGCGCTCGGTAGCGGAAGAAGCGATCCGGCGTTTCAACCAGCAGCCGTTCAAGGGACGCCCGCTCGCGGTCAGCGAAGCGCGCCCGCGGGAAGACCGCCCGCCGGGTCCCCGCCCGGGCGGCTTCAGCGGGCCCCGCCCCGGCGGGCCTTCGGGTCCGGGCGGTTTCGGCGGTCCACGGCCGGGCGGGTATTCACCTCGCCCTGCGGACTCTGGACCGGGCGGCGGCCCCCGCGGCCGCAACTTCGGGCCCGATGCACCCCCCAAAGGCAAGCGGAAACCACAGCGCAAGGATGAAGGTCGGCCCAAAGGGCCCATCAAGGAGCGGCCGGTCAGCCGTCTCTACGAAAACGACGAGGACTGGCGCAACGAAGTGGACGACGTCGAGCTCGACAACATCGCGACCAGCAAGGCCGATCCTGACGTCGACGTCGACGTCGATGCCGACGACGTGGCAGCGGCGAAAAAAGCCGGAGCGGACGACGAAGGGGACGACCAGTAAGCGCTTCAACCCACAACGGAGCCGACATGCAGACGCACGTGAAAGTGCTCGCGGTGTTGTTCATCGTGTTCAGCGCGCTCGGCGTGCTTGCCGCGCTGGGCATGATGGCGGTATTCGGCAGCGCCGCCGGCATCGTCGGAGCGACGGCCGAGGGTGAAGAGGCCGCGATAGCGATCCCGATCATCGGGATTACCGGCTCGTTTCTGGTGATCTTTTTACTGGCGGTCTCGCTGCCGGGCTTGATCGCCGGCTTCGGCCTGCTCTCGTTCAGGCCCTGGGCGCGCATACTGGGCATCGTTCTCTGTGCCATTCAGCTGATCCATATCCCGCTCGGCACGATCTTCGGCGCCTATGGTCTGTGGGTACTCCTGAATAAGGAATCAGAACGTATGTTCGAGGAGCGGCCCGCGTCAGCTTGACGGGCTGCCTTTTGCATGAGGCGCTGCATGCCCGATGTGGGTATGCCGATGCCTGCGTCCGCCCGCCCCGCCTCGCACACCTCCAGCCAGCAGTGGCAGAGCTTCGAAATCAAGATGCGGTACCGCCGCGCCGAGCGGTGCGTACTGCGCGCGCAAACGGCGCTCGAGGCGGGGATGGAGGAGGAAGCGCGTGCCGCTTTGGACGAAGCACGCACGCTGAATGCTGACACGCCCACCCTGGAGAGCCTGCGCGCGGCAGTCCGCGAGCGCCAGGCCATCGCGGCGGCGGCCGACCGGCGGGCGAAGGAGCGTAGACTGGCGGCGGTCGCCGTCCTGGTTGTGGCGCTCGGCTCCGGTGCCGTGTGGTCGGCTTTTACATGGTTGGCAGCCGACGACCCTGCCGGGCCGACGGAGCCGGCCGGACAGGTTGCTTCGGCCGCGACCGGCACGCCCGATGTTCAATCCGGCACGTCTGGTAGCCCCGACGTTCAGGTCGGGCAAACTGCCCCTGCGACCGCGGATCCTCAGCCCGGTACGTCCGACCCCCAAGCCGACGGTGTAGCACCGCTGGCCGAAGTGAAGGCCAACCTGACACAGCCGGGCCAGACGGGCGCGGCCGCGACCGCCGGATTCGAGCAGGCCGGACCCGCGCCAATTACCGTACCTTTCAGTCCTCCAACTGCCGAGCAGACGCCAATGCCAGCGGTCCGAGAGATGGACCCGAATGCGCGGGTCCAGCAACCGACGACCAGCGACGCCCTGCCCCGCACCATTCTGCCGTCGATGACCTTCGATCGGCTGCTCAGCGGCATGCCGAACCAGCCGGTCCCCGGTCCGCCGGCACCCGGTCCGCCGGCACCCGGTCCGCCGGCACCGGAACCCGTCGTGTCACCGCGACCGCCGGCCGCGGCGGCCGAGCCAGCCGAGCCAAAAGTGCGCGCCGTCCTCGCACAGTTCGAATCGGCCTACAGCAGCCTCGACGCACCGGCGGCACAGGCCGTGTGGCCGGGGGTTGACGGCCGGTCGCTCGCGCGGGCGTTCGAGAGCCTCGAATCCCAACGTGTCTCGCTCGGCCGCTGTTCGATCTCCCTGACCGGGACCGCCGCCCGTGCTGACTGCAGCGGCACCACGACGTGGACGCCAAAAGTCGGCGGCGGTACCCGCACCGAGCCCCGTCGCTGGCAGTTCGAGCTGGCCGCCTCCAACGGCGCCTGGTACATCGTCAACGCCCAGGCCAGGTGAAGCACGTCGCACGTCGCACGTCGCACGTAAGGCACATCGCACGTCGCACATCGCACATCGCACGTCGCACGTCGCACGTCGCACGTCGCACGTCGCACGTGCTAGAACGCGTACTCCAGCGCGAGGGTGGGGGTGACCGGCGCGGTGAGACCGCGGCGGACGAGCGGGAACGCGACGTGGGCCGCGAGCACGAGCGTGCCGCCGACATTCCACTTCATCCCCGCGACCGCGGTCGACAGCGTCGTGGCGGTGTTCCCCTGCACCAGCCGAAACGTGTCCACCCCCGCGATGGTGGGGTGGGCCTCCGGAGCGAGCTGAAGGTCGTGCAGCTCGCTCAGCCGGCGCACCAGCACTTCACCCGACACCGTCACCCGCGGGCGGACGGCAAACGCCGCGGCCCCGGCGAAGTTCACTTCGTCCGACACCCCTCCGAAGACGACGCCGCCGTTGCCGTGCAGGGTGAAGCGGCCGCTCTCGAACGATCCGATCCCCAGAAAGCGGTACGCCGTCGCCCCCGCGCCGAGCAGGTTTTCAGAGTCGCCGGTCGGCAGGCGCAATTCGGCCGCGGCCGCCAGCGAGGCGGCGTGCGAATGGGCGAGCGTGAACTTCGCGCGAAACGCGGCGTCACCCACGCCGCTCGCCGACGCCGCGCCCGAGGCTTGAAGAAACGGATCGCCGCGATACACGTTCAACCGCTGACCGTCGAGGGAGAGATGGATCAGCGGCAGCGCGGCCCCCAGCTCCAGACGATCGGTGAGGCCGACGCTCCCGAAAATCGTCATGGTGCTGCTGCGCACGCGGAGGGTCAGCGCCTCCGTATCGAAAGGCGCAGTCTCGTCAACGAACTGGTTGGCGACTGTGATCAGGCTGCCATCGCGAAGCTGAAGGTCCCCGAGACGATCGAAGGCGGTGGTGAAGGCCGACACGCCGAACGAGGCCTGCCCTGCGCCGGCGGTCAGCGCCCGCTCGACGAAGAAGGAGCCGAAGCTCTGCGTCGCCCGCTCCATCGTCCCGAGCTGGGAGTTCAGCCGGTAGACGAATCCGCTCGACGAAGAGGCCAGCGGCACTGAGGTGAGGTTGACCAGCAGCGCCCGCGTGATCGCCTCGCGCGCGGCTTCCGCCGCGGCGCGGTCGCGCTCGAAGTCGCCGGTCTGCACCGCCTGGTTGGTGACGAGAAAATCGACGATGTCGCCCACGGTCTGCTGCGTCTGCTGGGCCTGCGCGGCGGGCGCGAACAGGCACAAGGACAGGACGACCAGGAGCGGGCGGACGCGCGTGAGCATCAGTTGTCCTCGAAGCGGATCCGGTCGGCACGGACCCGGGTATCCGACATGAGCCAGCCCTCGACCCGGATCCCCACGCCGTTCCTCATGTTCTGACACGATCCGCGCTGGTACGTGGTCGCGGTCGTGGTGAAGACCACGCGGCCGTCCAGCACGAATGTCCATGTTGGACAGGCGCCGGAGAGCTCGCTGACAAAGCCTCTGACCTCGATCTCGCTCACCGGGACGGGAGGCAGCGGCGTCGGAGGTGGCGGCTCGGGCGTCGGCGTCGGAGGTGGCGGCTCGGGCGTCGGCGTCGGCGTCGGCGTTGGCGTCGGTGTAGGCGTCGGCTCGGGTGACGGCGGTGGCGGTGCTGGTGTGGGTGTCGGCGCCGGAGCAGAGGCCCGCTGGGTCATGGTCACTCGCTGCCCCGCGATGGTCAGCGTCACTGGACGCTCAGGGCCACTGTTCGGCGCGACGGTCACGCGAAGCGACGCGTCGCCACTGCCGGCGGACGGCGCCACGCTCGCCCACGCCGTTTCGGTGACCGCGGTCCATGCGCAGGCTGGATGCGCCCGCAGGTCGATGGTCGTCTGGCCCCCCTGCTCGGCGATGCTCGAGGGGACGCCTCCCAGGGTGTACCGGCACGGCGCCGCCTGCTGAGACAGCGGCACCTGACGATCCGCGACCGACAAGCTTGCCTGCCGCGCGACCGGATCAGGATTCTCCGCGACGCGATACCCGACAGTCGCGTCTCCCTGCCCTTCACCGCTCGACGTCAGCGTGATCCAGCTGGCGGGCGACACGACCTTCCACGAACACTCGCGGGCCACGCCGATCGACAACGAGCCGGTCCCGCCAGCGGCACCGAACGCCGTGGTCGAGGCCGAGACGGTCGCTTCGCAGCGTGTGGAGGCCGGCGCAGTGATGTTGGTGGACGTGGTAGCAGAGCTGCCGCATGCGATCGATCCCAGAGCCACCACCGCAAACAGCAGAGGCGTGCGCATATTCACGCGCTCGCCATTGCACAAGCCTCGCCACATCAGGTCGGTCCGTGTGAAGTCCATCATGAGCGCGTGCTACAATTTATTTCTCCAGCGGAACACACTTTGAGTAACCCCTTACGCCTCATCCGTTATGGGCTGCGCGTGCGCGAGCTGTGCCTTATCGCCGCGCTCGCGAGCGTGTCGGCCTGCGGCGGTGCGCACACGCTCGCGCCGTTGACCAGCCCTCCCCTCGCGGCCGGACCCATTGCCTGGATGTCGCCATCGCAGGCGCGCGACGCGCGGACCATCGCCCGGTGGCGTACCGCGGTCGGCTCGCCGCTGGTCTCCACGAACCCCGCGCATGGAGCGTCGGTCCCGGTCGATGCGATCACCGTCGTCAGCTGGAACGTTGCGCTCGACGGCGGTGACGTCGTGCGGCTGGTTCGCGGCCTCGAGGCGCAGGCGCCGGGCCGGCCTATCGTGCTCCTGCTGCAGGAAGTCTTCCGGAGCGGAGACGACGTGCCTTCCTCCCGGGCAGAGGCGTTGTTCGCGGCGCATCTCGGGGGCTGCAGCCGTGAGCGGGAGATCGACGACGTCGCTCGCGCGCTCGGGTTCTCGCTGTACTACGTACCGTCGATGAGGAACGGCGCGCCCGGCCACCATGAAGATCGCGGCAACGCCGTACTCTCGTCGATGCCGCTCGCGGATCTCGCCGCGATCGAGCTGCCGTTCGAGCGCCAGCGCCGCGTCGCGGTCGCCGCGACCGTCCGCGGACGTACCTCCGGTGGCGAGTCCTGGTCGCTGCGGCTGGCCAGCGTCCACCTGGACAACCTGGTCGGCGCGCGCCACGGCTGGATCGCCACCGAGTACGGCCGCGCCCGCCAGGCCCGCGGCCTTCGCGAAGCGCTTGCCGGCGACGACCCGATGGTGCTTGCCGGCGACTTCAATACGTGGTTCGGTTTCGCCGACAAGGCCTACCTCGAGACCGCGCTGGCGTTCCCGCAGACGCGCGTGGACGATCGCCGCCGGACCTTCCGCGGCCTTCTGCGGCTGGACCACGTGTTCTACCGCCTCCGGCCGGGGTGGCATGCGGGTGTCCGCCGCGCGGAGTCGGCGCTTGGCTCGGATCACTACCCGCTGATCACCACGATCGCTTTCTGAGCCACGGCTCGACGCGACCGCCTCTGTTCAGCCACTCGGGTCGTATTGAACCGCGCCGGAGGCTGGCTTAGAATGGCCGTCTCCGCATCCATGGCCATCCTCCCGGGTTCACCCATTGGTCCTTATTCCGTTCTGTCTGCCATCGGCGCCGGTGGGATGGGCGAGGTGTATCGCGCGCACGACCCGCGCCTCGGGCGTGAAGTGGCGCTCAAGGTCCTGCGCCGGTCGCTCGTAGATGCGGCCGATGCGCTCGACCGCCTGTTGCGCGAGGCCATGCTTGCCTCTTCGCTGAACCATCCGAACATCGTCACGATCTATGACACGGGCGTCGTCGATGAAGACCGCTATGTGGCGATGGAGCTGGTCGAAGGGACGACGCTGCGGGCGCTCGCCGCGCAGGGGCTCACGGTGGATCGCGCCGTCGCGATCGCGAAGCAGGTCGCCGAGGCGCTCGCCGTGGCCCACGCGGCCAACGTCGTTCACCGGGACATCAAGCCTGACAACGTGATGGTGCGGCCCGACGGCTATGTGAAGCTGCTCGACTTCGGCCTGGCCCGGCAGCACTCCGCGATGGCCACAATGGGCCCGACCGGCCCCGGCACCGACCCCGGCATGATCATGGGCACGGTCGGCTACATGGCCCCGGAGCAGGCGCGGGGGGAGCTTGCGGCAACCGAAGCGGACATCTTCGCGTTCGGCGTGGTCCTCTACGAGGTCCTGTCTGGCAAGCATCCCTTCAAGGCTCCGTCACAGATGGCGACCCTGCATGCACTGGTGCGCGACACGCCGGAGCCTCCGTCGCTGCTGAACGGCGAGCTCCCGCGAGCGCTCGACCAGCTGGTGATGGAGATGCTCCAGAAGGATCCGCGGCTGCGGCCGGGAGCCGGCGAGGTCCTGCTTCGGCTCGGCCTGGTGCACGACGCCGCGGTCTCGGCCACACTGTCGGCGGTCAACATCGCTCCGCGCGCCGCGCCATCCGCCAGCGCCGTGGTCGGCCGCGACGCCGAGCTGACCGCGCTCTTCGACGAGTTCGCGCGGGCGCGGCATGGCCGCGGGCGGCTCGTTCTCGTGTCTGCCGAAGCGGGCGCCGGCAAGACCACGCTGGTCGACGCCTTCATCAAGGCGATCGAAGACGGCGGCGAGGCAGTGCGGGTGGGACGAGGGCGCTGCTCGGAGCGGCTGGCCGGAAGCGAGGCCTACCTCCCGGTGCTCGAGGCGCTCGACAGCCTGCAGCATCACGATCAGCTCGGCAGCATCTCGAGGATCGTTCGCGCGGTCGCGCCCAGCTGGTTCGCCCAGATCATGCCGCCGGCCGGGCACGACTCGTCGGCCGAACGGCTGGCAGCCGAGACGGCCAGCGGATCGCAGGAGCGGCTCAAGCGCGAGATCGCGGCGCTCCTCGAGGAGGCCGGTCGGCTGCACCCGGTCATCCTCTGGTTCGACGACGTCCATTGGGCGGATCCATCCACTACAGACCTGATCTCGTACCTCTCGCGGCGCATGGACGGCATGCGGACGATGATCATCGCGACGCTGCGTCCATCGGATCTGGCGCAGGCAAGGCACGCCTTCCTCGCCGTGAAACTCGACCTGCTCGCCCACGGTCAGTGCCGCGAGATCATCCCGGGGCCGCTCGACGAATCGGCCATCGGGCGCTATCTCTCGCTGCAGTTTGCCGAGCATGCGTTCCCCGGAGGGTTCCCGGCGCTCATTCACCAGCGGACGGAGGGGCATCCGCTGTTCGTCGCGGATCTGCTGCGCGATCTGCGGCGGCGGCATCTGATCCGGCAGCAGGACGGCCGCTGGATCATGGCGTCGGACCTCGAAGGGCTGGAGCGCGAGATGCCCCCGTCGGTGCGCAGCCTCCTGCAGCGCAAAGTGGAGGCGCTGAACGGTGCCGACCGCCGGCTGCTCGGCGCGGCCAGCGTGCACGGCATCGACTTCGATACCGCGCTGCTGGCTGCTGCACTCGAGCAAGACGAGGAGGAGGTCGAAGACCGGCTCGAGCGGCTGGAACGGGAACACGCCCTCGTGCGGTTCGTGGCGGAGGGAGAGATCGGCCGCACGCTGACACTGCACTATCGTTTCGCGCATCAGGTGTATCAGAACGCGTTCTACGAGTCGCTCCGTGTGACGCGGCGCGCCGCCCTCGCGCGGGCGATCGCCGACCAGCTCGTCGCGCGGCTGACCGACCGGCCCTGCGACTGCGCCGCCGGGATCGCCCTCCTCTACGAGACCGCGCGCGACAACGTGAAGGCGGCCGAGTACTTCAACCAGGCCGCGCACGCGGCGGCGCGGCTGTACGCGCACGAGGAGTCGGCGCAGCTCGCCCAGCGCGGGCTCGCACTGCTGGCATCGGAGCCGCCCGGTCCGGCGCGGAGCGCGGCGGAGCTGTCGCTGCAGATGACCTACGGCCTCGCGATGAAGACCGGCCGGGGCTATGCCGTCCCGGAAGTCGGCGCCGCCTACGCCCGCGCCCGTGAATTGTGCCGCGAGGTCTCCGACCCCGCCCGCGTCGTCCCGGTGCTGATCGGCATGTCGGCGCACCATATCGTGTCAGGCGAGATCGAAACCTCGCGCGACGTCGCGCTCGAGATGCTCGACCTGTTCAACCGGCTCGGGGATCCCAATCTGCAGATGATCGGCGAGTGGTCGCTCGGCGCGGCGCTCTTCCACCTGGGGGAGTTGAACGTCGCGCATGCCCACCTCGAGCGGGCGCTCGCGCTGTACGATCCCGCCTTTCATCAGCCGCGGGTCTGGGAGACGGGCATCGATCCGGGCGTCTTCTGCCGTTCGGAGCTGTCGCGCACGCTGCTGCTGCGCGGGTACCCGGATCAGGGGCTCGCGATGGCGCTGGAGGCGGTCGCGCAGGCCAGGGCGCTCGAACATCCGCAGCCGCGGGCCTTTGCGCTGCTGTTTCTCACGTTCGTCCATCTCGGCCGGCGCGACCCGGCGGCGGTGATGCGCACGTACGACGAGCTCGAGGAGCTGTGCCTCGCGCACGGGATCGCGCAGGAACTGCAGTGGGCCGGCCCGCTGCGCGGCCGCGCGCTCGTGGAAATGGGTGACGTGGACCGGGGCCTGCGCGAAATGGAAGAAACGCTCGCCGCGCACACGCTCACCCGGTCCGCGCTGCTGCGGCCGTACTACTTCGTCCTCTACGCGGGCGCGCTGCTCCGCGGCCAGCGCCACGACGATGCGCAGCGGGCGCTCGACGAAGCGACCACCGTCTCGAACGAGACCGGGCAGGTCGCGTATCTGTCCGAGCACCACCGGCTGCAGGCCGAGCTCCTGATCGCGCGCGGCGAGGCCACCGCGGGTGCGGTCGCGTACCTGCGCTCGCTCAGCACGGCGATCGACCAGGGCGCGAGCTGGCTCGAGCTGCGCGCCGCGCGCGGCTACGCGAACCACCTGGCGGCGCTGGGGCGGAACGCCGAGGCGCGCGAGATCCTGGCGCCGGTCGTCCAGTCGATCCGCGAGGGGCAGGAGACGCTCGATTATGTTTATGCGGAGGCGTTGCTGCGGATGCTGTAGCACGTGCGATGTGCGACGTGCTGACGTGCTGCGTGGGTGCGCCGTGCTAGAATGTGGGTTCGTTTTCCCGCCCAAGCCGGCGTAGCTCAGTTGGTAGAGCAGCTGATTCGTAATCAGCAGGTCCTCGGTTCAAGTCCGAGCGCCGGCTCCAGATTTCCTAAAACAATTCCTGAACTCACCCCACCCGAGTCGTCTCGTCGGTCCCGTGGTGGACGGATGGTGGACGGACAGTGCCGTCGGGAGGCTCTCGCGAGGTCGCGATAGCCACGCCAGCGTGCGGAGAAATCATCGCCAGCGAACCGCTCTGGACTCTGCCACTGCGCCACGAGTAGGCGACCGCCGGGCAACCCGAGCCGCACGAGTTCCTCGCCTCAGCTGCCGTTGAGAGTCTTTGCCTCAGTTGAGGGCCATGTGTCACAATGTGCACATGAAGACGATCTCCATCCGTGAACTGCACCTGAAGACCGGCCGGTGGGTTCGACATGCGGCCAGTCGGGGGCCGATTGTGGTCACCGATCGCGGTCGACGCGTCGCCGCGCTTCAGCCCTTTGATGCCTCCATGACCGGTCGGCCTCTGCCCAACCGAGAGGCGGCGATACGCAAACGGTCGAAGGTCCCGGTCGATTCCGCCGTGTACGTGTCCGAGCTGCGCGAGGATCGGTGATCTACTTCGACGCCGCGTACATCGCCAAGTGCTACCTCAATGAGCCGGGCGCGGATCGAGTGCGCGAGGTCGCGTATGGCGCTGACGGCCTCGCTTCGTGTGAATTGGCGCGGCTGGAGTTCGCCTCGATCCTCAAGCGACACGTCCGAGAGCGCCACCTGACTCGCCGAGAGCTGACGGCGATCCTGAAAGACTTCGAAGAAGATGAGCAGAATGGTGTGTGGCAGTGGTTTGGTGTGACCTCTGAATTGCTGGAAAGGGCCCGCAAGGCCGTCCTCGATCTTCCGAGCACCGTGTTCGTCCGGTCCGGCGACGCGCTCCACCTGGCCTGCGCCGAGGAGCAAGGCTTCCAGCAGGTCTACACAAACGACCGCCACATCCTGCAAGCGGCGAGGCACTTCCACGTGACCGGGGTGAACGTGCTCAGTGAGAGCAGTTGAGCATGCCCCGAGGCGAGGTCGGTGGACGTCAGCAAATGCGCACGGCCGAGCTCACGCGATGTGACCGCCAGTGCCAGCCTGCTGGCCAGGAGGGTGGCTCGCATACGGCTTAGGCGCGGAGGCGGCGCGAGCAGTTGGCAGCACCGCGACCATCGAGCCTATGGTTGTCTCGTCACGGAAGCTCAAGGTTGACGGCGATGCTCTCCGAGGATGCCGTGAACGCCCGGCCCTGACTGTCCACGCCCGAAACGGCGACGCGCCATGTCACCGACTCGACATCACTGCTGACACCAAAATCACCGCTGTCGGTATAGGTCACAGTCCCGGACGGGGAAATTTGAAGCGCGGCGCTCTTCGTGATGGAGAAGCTCAGCGATGTCGTCAATCCCTGTACTCTGCGCAGGCTGGTGATCGTCGTGGTGATCTGGTCGATCTGGCCGCCGGTGCCGGCCGACTCCGTGAGCGTGACTTCGGCGGCAAGGCGGTAGGTTGATGACGTGCCCGTGGTCCCCAGGAACGTAGCCACGAGTGGCGTGGGACTGACGCGAACCGTGATGCGAGGCAATGCGGGTGCGGTCGGGGCCGGGCTGGTCGGATTTGGCCCCTCTCCCCCACAGGCGAATAGAGAGGCGATCGACACAATCGCGTAGCCCAGCCGAAGATTCCTGAACAGAGGCGTCATTGGCGCACGCCGCCGAGTGTAGTCGACTTTCAGAATGGATGTTCTCGTACGGCGGCCGACCATGCTGCAAACATGATCGCGATGCACACCGACCCGAACCAATCCCCATTTCGACTGTAGAACGTGCCGCCCGGCCCGACACGCACCGCCGACGAAAGCAGAACCTCCGCCGAATCGTCCGAGGCTCGCTCACGGCCATCCGGCTATGCACCCAGCGATCGTTGACAAAGTCCCATGCGGCACCAGCAATAATCCGACGCCGGCCTGCGCATAGGACCGGCCGAGCGCGGGAAAGTCCAGATCCTTGCAGATGGCAACGCCGGGGCCACAGCCGCATGATGGTTCCTCGTCGCTACGGCACGTATGGATTTCGCGCACCATGAGGCGGAAGGCGAAAGCGGGAGGAGACTTCCATGACTTCACCGCTCATGCAGGGAAGAGCGCAAACATCGAAACACCACGATGTGCCCGAGGACCGCGAACGCGACCATGACCGCGGGGAGCCAGACGTAAGGCTCCGTGGTGACCCAGACGTTCGCAGGCTCGTTCTTGAACACGCGCAGCGGCGTCGGCGCCGACAGCCAGGCGATCACGATGATGTTGGCGAGCAGGAGCGTGCCCAGCCAGTTCCACGCGCGCACGACGCGGAGCCCGGCGCGGCCGGTCGCCACCAGCACGGCCACGACGATCGCGGTCGACCCGGTGACGATGTCGAAGTTGAGGCCGCTGTAACTCATCTGGACGGGCATGAGGCCGGCTTCGTACGCACGGTGCAGCATCAGCTCGAGCGGCAGGCGGAACGACTGCGCGCCCACCAGCACGGCAACTGGAAGGCCGGCCGCGAGCCGGCCACCGACGCGCGACACACCAAGGCCGCCGGTCAGCGCGAACAGCAGGATGAACAGCACGATCATGGTCGGAGGTCTGGCGAAATGCAGCAAGCCGATGTCGGCCGCGAGGAAGGTGGCAGTCATCCAGACGACCAGGCCGAGGGCCATGCCAGACGCGGCCAGCGTCGAACGCAGCACGGTCGCGCCGGTGCGTCGCCAGGCGGCAAATAGACCGGCGACGAGAAGGACCGCCAGAGTCACGGCCATCACCTCGAAGGCGGTGCGCAGCCCCTCGAGCGAAACCGGGTGACGCGGGTCCAGCAGGTGCATTCCGATGGGATCGACGCTCTGCGCGGTCTGATTGCTGAGGACGACCACGGCGATGCGCCGGTCTGGATCACACCCTGCGAACGTGCGATAACCGCCGGTGCCGCCGTTGTGGACGATCAAGGTGCGGCCGTACTGAGTCGTGGGGAGGCCCCACAGCAGCCCCACACGACGACCCTCCCTGATCGTGAAGCGCGGAGCGTGCGACTGCCGGATGGCACGGCCCAGCGTGGATGTTGCGGGCGGGTCGAGGTTGGCGGCGAGAAATGTCAGCATGTCCTCCGCGCTCGAGCGGAGGGCACCGGCGCCGGCGAGCGTCGGCAGGTCCCAGACCCCGACCTGCTCGCCGCGTGCGTTGTGGCCAGGCGCGAGCCGGGCACCGTCCGTGGGCAGGAGCGATATTTTCGTGGATGACATCCCGAGCGGCTGGAGCACGCGCTCGGTCACCAGTGCTTCGTACGAGGTGCCCGCGCGCAGCGCGAGCGCGTGACCGAGCAGACCCACGCCGAGGTTTGAGTACTCGTGCTCCGACCCGATGTCTCGCCGCAGCTCATGCCGCCGCAGAAAGTCGTAGAGCTGTGCGACGGTGTAATCGGCATACGGATTCGCCCTGTCCGCCGGGGTGAAGTTGTCGGGCATGCGCGGCAGGCCGGACGAGTGGGTCGCGAGATCCACGAGCCGGATCTGGCGGCCGTTCCGCGACGGTATCGACACAGTGGCGGGCAGCAGCTCCGCGATCGGCTGGTCCAGGCGCAGCTCGCCCCGCTCCGCCATCTCGGCGAGCAGAATCCCCGTAAACGCCTTCGTGATCGACCCGATCTCGAACAGCGTGCGCCCGTCGTACGGCATGTTGCCGACGGTGATCACGCGGCGGGTGCCGTCCGCTTCGAGCACGCCGATCACGAGGCCGATGTTGCCGGTGACCAGGACGGCGCGCTGGGCGATCTCCCGGATGGCGGCGTCGGATGGAAAGTACTGCTGCCCGCTGAGCGACGCCGTCGTCGCCAGTGCGAGTACCAGGCCCGCAGCGGGCAGCCATCGCTTCGTCATCCCGCAGTAAGGTGACACAAAACGGTCGAAATCCTCTACCAGGCGCCCCTCACCACTCTTCAGCCTTTTCTCAGGCTGCTCTCACGACTTCGGCATGCGACGCCATCTAGGCTCTCTCTCATGGCCCTGATCAGCGTCACCAGCGTCGCGGCCGTCTATCTGCTCTTTCTCGCGTGGCGGCTCGGCGTACATCAGCGCCTCCCGCTGGCGCTCGGGAGGATTTCGCTCGAAGCCATCCCCGACCGCGCCGCGCGCCGTCATGGTGAAAGGCCGCTCTTTACGACCGACGAATCCTGCGCCTGGAGCGTTCCGGCCCTCGCCGGCCGCTACCCGGATCCGCGGACATGGAGCGCCGTGCGCATCAAGGCGACGGCAGCGCTGCTCGCTCGCATGCTGCGGGAGCGTCTCGACATCTGCCGCGGCGATCGCGTCGCCATCGTCAAGACGAATCATCTCGACGTCCACGTGTTGATCGCGGCCGTCGTCCGGGCCGGCGGCGTCGCCTGTCCGATCAACGGCCGTTTCGCCGCCGGCCATTTGCGCCCCTATCTTCTGAACATCGGCGCGAAGGTGCTGATCTCCGATGTGGCTACACTCGGCCGCCTCCTGGAGGAGGCGGCCGAATTCGGACCTGTGGAACGGGTGGTCATCGCCGACCATCGCGCACCCGGCGACGCGCGCGCCGGCGCGATGACCGCGCTTCTGA